>NZ_LRRH01000089.1 GCF_001646785.1 Rhodococcus phenolicus | reverse complement strand
GGGTGCCGGCGCGGCAGCGGCGGGAGCCTCGGCAGCGGGGGCCTCGGCGGCGGGTTCGGCAGCGGCCGGAGCCGGGGCGGCAGCGGGCGCGGAATCCTCGCCGGCCTCACCGATGAGACCGAGTTCGCCACCGATCTCGACGGTGTCGTCTTCCTGGGCGACGATCTTCACCAGGACGCCTGCAGCGGGGGACGGGATTTCGGTGTCGACCTTGTCCGTGGAGACTTCGAGCAGGGGCTCGTCGACTTCGACCGTGTCTCCTTCCTGCTTGAGCCATCGCGTGACAGTTCCCTCGGTGACGCTCTCACCAAGCGCTGGCATCTGGACGGAGAAGGCCATGTCTGTTGACTCCTCGACGGTTGTTTTCGTGTGTGTTGAGTTGTACCGACTCGTGGTCGTCCGACCATTGTGTGGTCGTTGACTATTGTGCTCGAGCCCGAAGGCTCGCGCGGGTACTTCTGTGGTGCGTACGGTCCACACCCGGGCGAGGCATGGCCTCGACCATCCTTGCACTGATCACTTTCGGGTGTTCGGCGAGGGCCGCGTCACGTCGCCCGTCGGGCGCCTCCCGGGACCCTCGAGGGCCCCGGAAGACGCCCGGCCGATCAGCCGTTGGCGGCGATGTCCTCGATGACCGTGATCATCGTGCGCACGGGCACACCGGTCCCGCCCTTGCCGATGTAGCCGAACGGGCCTCCAGTGTTGAACGCCGGACCGGCCACGTCCAGGTGTGCCCACTGCACGCCCTCCGCGACGAACTCCTTCAGGAAGATCGCAGCCGCGAGCATCCCGCCCCACCGGTGCGGGGTGACGTTCGCGAGATCGGCGACCCGCGAGTTCAGGTCGGGGCGCAGTTCCGCCGGCAGTGGCATCGCCCAGCCGTTCTCGCCGACGGACCGCGACAGCTCGGCGACCCGGTCGCGGAACTCGTCGGTGCCCATGACACCGGGGGTGCGGGTGCCCAGCGCGACCATCTGCGCGCCGGTCAGCGTCGCCGTGTCGATCAGGTAGTCGGGATCGTCCTCGCAGGCACGCACGATCGCGTCGGCCAGGATCAGGCGACCCTCCGCGTCGGTGTTGATCACCTCGACCGTGGTGCCGCCGTACTGGGTGAGCACGTCGCCGGGGCGCTGCGCGGTCGACGACGGCATGTTCTCGGCCATGGGAACCGTCGCGGTGACGTCCGCGGCGACCCCGAGCTTCGCGGCGAGCACGACGGTGGCGATGACCGCGGCAGCACCACCCATGTCGGAGGTCATGTTCTCCATGCCCGCGGCCGGCTTGATCGAGATTCCACCCGTGTCGAAGGTGACACCCTTGCCGACCAGCGCGACCTTCGGGGCCTTGCGCTTCTTCGACGAGTAGCTCAGCCGCACCAGCCGGGGCGGACGCGACGAACCCTGCCCGACACCGACGATGCCGCCGTAGCCCTGCTCGGCCAGGGCCTTCTCGTCGAGCACCTCCACCTTCAGGCCGGCCGCCGTGCCGAGTGCCTTCGCGCGGTCGGCGAACTCCGCCGGGTACAGGTGGCTCGGCGGGGTGTTGACGAATTCGCGCGCGGTGGCGACGGCCTCGGCGATCGCGGTCGCGCGGGTCAGCGCTGCCTTGGTGTCGCGGGCGCGGGGTGAGGTCACCAGGAACTCGACGCGGGCCGGCGGGCGCGCATCGGCACCCGGCGCGGACTTCGCGGAGCGGAACTCGGTGAACGTGTAGGCGCCGAGCGCGAAGCCTTCGACGGCCGCACCGAGGTCCACCTCGGACAGCGTCGTGGCGACGACCTCGACACCGTTCAGTGCCCGGGCCGCGGTGCCCGCCGAGCGGCGCACCTGCTCGGCGTCGATCTTGTCGGCGGCACCGAGACCCACCGCCAGCACGCTCGTCACGGTCAGTGCTGCGGGGGCGGGCACCCGGGTCAGTTCCTCGGACTTGCCGGTCGCGCCGACCGCGGTCGCGGCGTCGAGCAGATCACCGAGCACGGCCTCGTCGACGAGGCCGTCACCGAGCAGCACTTCGGGTCCGTCGCTTCCGGAGGTCAGACCGATCACGAGGACGTCGGCTCGTTTCGAGACGGACCCGGCGAGAACGAGTTCCGGGAGGGTGGGAGCGGGGGCACTCACTGGCATCTCCTATGCACTAGGTGTCGTTGCGTCGATGCTAGTGATCGTCGGTGGCGAAGCCGTGGAGGCGGTCCCGTCCCGGCAAGTGGGATACCGTCATGCGCCATGAGCGACCAGCAACTCCAGCAGGGCCCGATCCACGCCGTCCACGTCGAACTCGGCGCGACCTTCGCGCCGTTCGGCGGGTGGGAGATGCCGGTCTCCTACGCGGGGACGGTCGCCGAGCACACGGCGGTCCGCGAGCGTGTCGGCCTGTTCGACGTGAGCCACCTGGGCAAGGCGCTGGTCGCGGGCCCGGGTGCCGCGCAGTTCGTGAACGCGGCCCTGACCAACGACCTGTCGAAGATCGGTCCGGGCAAGGCCCAGTACACACTGTGCTGCACCGAATCCGGCGGTGTCACCGACGACCTGATCGTCTACTACGTGTCGGACGACGAGCTGTTCCTCGTCCCGAACGCCGCGAACACCGCGGCGGTCGTCGCAGCCCTCGCCGACGCCGCGCCCGCGGGTGTCACGGTGACGGACCGGCACAGGGACCACGCGGTCTTCGCGGTGCAGGGCCCGAAGTCCGCAGACGTGCTCACCGATCTCGGGCTGCCCACCGACATCGGGTACATGGCGTTCGTGGACGCCGACTGGAACGGTCTGCCGGTGCGGGTGTGCCGCAGTGGTTACAGCGGTGAACGCGGCTTCGAGCTGCTGCCGCGCTGGGACGATGCCGAGGCGCTGTTCCGTGCGCTCGTCGCCGCGGTGCAGGCAGCCGGTGGGCAGGCCGCCGGGCTCGGGGCTCGCGACACGCTGCGCACCGAGATGGGATACCCGCTGCACGGGCACGAGCTGTCGACGACGATCTCACCGCTGCAGGCACGCTGCGGCTGGGCCGTCGGCTGGAACAAGCCGGAGTTCTGGGGTCGGGAGGCGCTGCTCGCGGAGAAGCAGGCCGGGCCGGCACGGCGGTTGTGGGGTCTGCGCGCCCTGGATCGGGGTGTCCTGCGTCAGGACCTGACGGTCCTGCGTGACGGCGCGCCGGTGGGCGAGACCACCTCCGGGACGTTCTCGCCGACCCTCAAGGTGGGTATCGCGCTCGCTCTGATCGACAGTGCCGCGGGCTTGGCCGCCGGCGACGAGGTGGCCGTGGACGTCCGGGGCCGATCGCTGCGCGCCGAGCTGGTGGCTCCGCCGTTCGTCGAGGACCACACCAAGTAGGGGTGCACGGGCGTTCGATAGGATCGACGTTCATGACCGGTGTCCTCGAATTCGCCCACATCCCGCATCCTTCGCCGACGACCCCCGAGCGTCGGCAGGAGATCCTGTCGAATCCGGGCTTCGGGAACTTCTTCACCGACCACATGGTGACGATCACCTACACCGAGGGAACCGGCTGGCACGACGCGACGGTCGAACCCTACGGACCGGTCGCGCTGGATCCCGCCGCGATGGTGCTGCACTACGGGCAGGCCATCTTCGAAGGACTGAAGGCGTACCGGCAGGCCGACGGCTCGATCTCCTCGTTCCGGGCCGGCGCGAACGCAGCCCGGCTCAACCGCTCCGCCGAGCGGCTCGCGATGCCGGCTCTGCCGGAGGAGCTGTTCCAGCGCGCGATCGTCGAACTGCTCGAGGTCGACCACGAGTGGGTGCCCGCGGCGGGCGGTGAGGAGTCGCTGTACCTGCGGCCGTTCATGTTCGCCACCGAGCCGGCGCTGGGGGTGCGTCCTGCGAACGAGTACAAGTTCCTGCTCATCGCGTCCCCGGCGGGCGCGTATTTCCCGCGCGGCGTCAAGCCGGTCAGCGTGTGGCTCTCGCGTGAATACGTGCGGGCGGCTCCGGGCGGCACCGGTGCCGCGAAGTTCGCAGGCAACTACGCCGCGTCTCTCGTCGCACAGGCCCATGCCGCCGAGCAGGGCTGCGACCAGGTGGTGTGGCTCGACGCGATCGAGCGCAAGTACGTCGAGGAGATGGGCGGCATGAACCTGTACTTCGTATACGGGTCCGGTGCCGACGCCCGCCTGGTGACCCCGGAACTGTCCGGGTCGTTGCTGCCCGGCATCACCCGCGAGTCGCTGCTGACCCTCGCGAAGGACTCCGGTCTGTCCGTCGAGGAACGCCGCATCAGCACCGACGAGTGGCGGGAGAAGGCCGCGTCCGGTGAGATCACCGAGGTGTTCGCGTGCGGCACGGCCGCGGTCATCACCCCGGTCGGCAGCGTCAAGGACGCGAGCGGAGAGTTCACCGTCGCCGGTGGCGAGCCCGGCCCGGTCACGATGGCGCTGCGCGACACCCTCACCGGCATCCAGCGCGGCACCTTCGCCGACACCCACGGCTGGATGACCACGCTGCGCGCCGCGCAGTAACGGCAACCGAAGCGCGAAGTCACGCGGGCGCGATCGTCACCGACGGTCGCGCCCGTCGCCTTTCCGCCGGGAGCGTCAGATCCCGGCGCTCACTGCGACCGCGACGGCTGCGACCGTGCCTTCGAGCGCCGCGCCGAGCACGTCACCGTTCACACCTTCGAAACGGGCGACGCAGTGCCGGACGAACAGCACCGACAGGACCAGCGCGGCGAGAACCACGACCGGGCCGAGCCACGGCCTTCCGGGCACACACCACACCGCGGCCACCGCGGCGAGCAGCGGCCACCCGAGGACACCGGACCACGATTGGGTTCCGGCGACGAGCGCCCCGAACCCGCTCCCGGGGGCCGCGTCGATCCCGATCCGGCACGCGAGGACCACCGCAACCCGCCCTGCCACGACCGCGAGCACCACCGCCGGCCACGCGCGGGCCTCCGCGAGCACCCCGAACGACCAGGCCTGCGCTCCGAGCACCACGATCAGCGTGACCACGCCGAACGGTCCCGCACCCCCGGTGTGCATGACCTCACGGGCGCGCGCAGGCGGGCCGTAGCAGCCGAGGCCGTCGGCGGTATCGCTGAGACCGTCGACGTGCATACCGCGCGTGGCCACCGCGAGGAATCCGACTGCGAGCAACCCCGCGAGCGGGGGAGCACACCCCGCCGCGACGAGCAGCCACAGCAGCACCGCGGTCGCCGCGCCGAGCAGCAACCCGGTCACCGGGGCGGCACGGATCGCGCGGGTCGCCGCGGACCGGTCGATGTCGGCGGGGCCGCGCACCGGCAGCACGGTCAGCCACGACAGGGCGAGCGGCAGCCCGCCCATCACGCGTCGCGCGGATCGGGAACGGCGTCGGTGTCGTCCGCGTCGCGTCCGGTGACGCCGGCCTCGTCGAACGTCGCCATGTGCGCGAGCACCGACACCGCACCCTGCAGCACCGGCAGCGCCGTGACCGCGCCGGATCCCTCGCCGAGACGCATCCCGAGGTCGATGATCGGTTCCAGATCCAGGTGACGCAACGCGATCGCGTGCGAGGGTTCGGCGGACCGGTGACCGGCCACCCACCAGTCGCGTGCGCCCGGCGCGAGTTCCTCGGCGACCATCGCGGCGGCCGTGACGACGACACCGTCGAGCAGCACGGGTGTGCGCCGCACCGAGGCCTGCGCGAGATACCCCGCCATCACCGCGAAATCCGCGCCGCCGGCCGTACGCAGCAGGGCGATCGGGTTGCGGGTGTGCGGGCGGGCGCGGCGCATCGCGTCGCGGATCGCGGTGACCTTCCGCATCCACCCGGCGTCGTCGATGCCGGTGCCGCGACCGACCGCAGCGACCGGTTCGGTGTTGGTGAGCGTCGCGATGAGCACGGTCGCGGGGGTGGTGTTCCCGATGCCCATGTCGCCGGCGACGAGCAGATCGGCGCCCTCGTCGATCTCCCGGTCGGCGAGAGCCCGTCCGGCGGCGATCGCGCGGACCGTCTCGTCCTCGGTGAGTGCGTCCTCACGGTCGATGGAACCACTGGACCGGCGGATCTTGTACTCCGACACCGACGGATCGGTATCGGAGTCGACGGCGATATCGACGACCCGCACCCCGGCACCGGCGACGGTGGCGAGGACGTTGACCGCGGCACCGCCTGCGACGAAGTTCGCGACCATCTGCGCCGTGACCTCCGGCGGGTACGCCGAGACGCCGTGGCGGGTGATGCCGTGATCACCGGCGAACACCACCACACGGGGCTGCCGGAACGGGTGCGGCGGAACCTCGCCCTGGCAGGAGGCGATCCAGCAGCCGAGGTCCTCGAGCCGGCCGAGAGAACCGGCGGGCTTGGTGAGCGCGAGCTGGCGGGCGTCGGCGCGCCGACGGACCTCCCGGTCCGGGGCCACGACGGGAGGGAACGTGACGTCGAGGGTGGTGGGCGCGGGGTCGCTGCTCACAATGCACCTTTCACGAGGGGAATCGGGGTAGACGCTACCAACCACCCGATTGGCAGGATTTTGATCGGAGATGGCGTTTCGGCCACTGTCGTCAGAGGTGGCGCAAGCGCAGGATCGGACCATGGTCGAATTCGCCGTGATCGTCGTCTTCATGCTCGCCGTGGCGGCCGTGACCGAACCCGTAGGCCGTCGTCACGGAGCCGCCACCCGATGGGTCCGTGCGGCCCGGCTGCGCCTCAACCACTTCCGGCCACAGGACCCCCGGAGATCGGAGGAGCCTGTGGCCGGAGAAGTGGCGTTCACGATGTCGACGCGGGGCGCGCCGCACCACTGAACGCGGGAACGTCAGACCGCGTCGCCGGGCTTGACGCGCGGCAGCGGCGCCCGCAGCTTGCGGATCTGGGAGGCACGGACGAACGCGTACCAGCCGAGACCGAAGCCGCCCTCGGTCGAATCGGGGTAACGCGCCCGTACCTTCTTGTTGATCATCCGGCCCAGGTAAACGCCCTCGATGACCATCAGCAGCATCATCACGAACATCGCGAGTGTGACGTACTGCTGGATGACCGGCCCGAGAAACATGGTGGCGATCAGCACCAGCGCCAGCGGCATGAACATGCCGACGAGGTTGCGTCGGCTGTCGACGAGGTCGCGGACGTATGCGCGAACCGGACCGCGGTCGCGGGGGAGGAGGTACTTCTCCTCGCCGGCGAGCATCCGGTTGCGTCGCTCGGACGCGGCGGCACGACGCTCGGCGGCCTGGACCTTGCGCTCGTCCTTCGACATGGACTTGCGCGCGGCCTTCCTGCGCTCGCGCGCCTCCTTCGCCGTCATCGGCGCGGGGGCCACCGGGCCGCGACGACGGCCCTCGGCTTCGCGGCGTTTGGGCGTCGGCCGTCCCTTGCCCGCGGTCTCCTTGCCGCCCGCCACCGGGGTGCCGGACTGCGCGGATGTGACCTCGGACGCGGCGGCCTCGGCGCTGCCGGACGACGACGCGTCCTGGCTGTCGGATTCGTCGGAACTCCCGCGGCGTAGCAACTTCACCCCTCCAGGCTATGGGATATCCGGACACGTGGGGAAATCACCCCAGGTCTCGGTCGGTGCGAGATCGCGATCACGACCCCGCGGTGGGTGAGGAATAGATGCGCGCGCGGTACCGTTGACACATCGGAGTCGTCTCGACCGATCGATCGACACGACCTGCCGCAACGACTGCTTGACACGAACGACCAGGGAGCGCCCATGACTGTGCAGGACGAGACCGCCACTCACGGCGTCATCATGACCGAGGCCGCCTCCGCGAAGGCGAAGGCACTGCTCGATCAGGAGGGCCGCGACGACCTCGCGCTGCGGATCGCAGTGCAGCCCGGCGGCTGCGCCGGACTCCGGTACCAGCTGTTCTTCGACGACCGGTCGCTCGACGGTGATCTCACGGTGGACTTCGCCGGCGTCACGCTCGCCGTCGACCGCATGAGCGCCCCCTACGTCGAAGGTGCGTCGATCGATTTCGTCGACACCATCGAGAAGCAGGGTTTCACCATCGACAACCCGAACGCCACCGGCTCCTGCGCCTGCGGCGATTCGTTCAACTGAGTCCGGTCGACAGGGCCCCGGCACCGGAGGTGTCGGGGCCCTGTCGTCGTCCGGGTAGCGTGTGAGCCCGGCTTCCCGACCTCGTCGCGACTCCGTGCGCCCCGGCGAGGCCAGCACTCCGCACCCGTCGAAAGGCACACCGTGACCATTGCCGTGACCGGCTCCATCGCGACCGACCACCTGATGCGATTTCCCGGCCGGTTCGCCGAGCAGCTCCTCGCGGACCAGCTCAACCACATCTCGCTCAGCTTCCTCGTCGACGATCTCGTCGTCCGCCGGGGCGGCGTCGGCGGGAACATCGCGTACGCCATGGGTGCACTCGGCGGTGATCCGGTGCTCGTGGGCGCGGTCGGCGCCGACTTCGCCGAATACCGGGCCTGGCTCGAGAGCAACGGCGTGAACTGCGAGTCCGTCCTGGTCTCCACGACGGCCCACACCGCGCGCTTCGTCTGCACGACCGACGAGGACATGGCGCAGATCGCCTCGTTCTACCCGGGTGCGATGTCCGAAGCCCGCGACATCTCCCTCGCCGAGGTCGTGAAGACGCACGGCGTCGACCTGGTGCTCGTCGGAGCGAACGACCCCGACGCGATGGCCCGCCACACCGACGAGTGCCGCGAGCTGGGTGTGCCCTTCGCAGCCGACCCCTCACAGCAGCTCGCCCGCCTCAGCGGCGACGAGGCGGCCCGTCTGATCGACGGAGCGGCATACCTGTTCACCAACGAGTACGAGTGGGGACTGCTGCAGCAGAAGACGGGCCTGACCGAGGACGAGATCCGCGCGAAGGTCGGGCTGCGGGTGACCACGCTCGGCGGCGACGGCGTAGAGATCGTCGACGGCGACGGCAACTGGGTGCGGGTCGCGGTCGTGCCCGAGCGAGCGAAGGTCGACCCCACCGGTGTCGGCGATGCGTTCCGCGCCGGATTCCTGCTCGGCCACCGCGCCGGCCTGTCGCTCGAGCGCGCGGCCCAGCTCGGCTGCCTCGTCGCGGTGTACGTGCTCGAGACCACCGGCACCCAGGAATGGACCTTCGATCGGGCCGACGCCCTCAAGCGCCTGACCGACGCGTACGGCGAAGTCGCCGCCGACGAGATCTCCGCACTGCTGAAGTAATGGTGCGGCTGCGCCGCCGGTGTGTCTCTGTGGCGCCTACAACCGCCACAGAGACACACCGGGCGCGCAGCGCCCCTACAGGCTGACCGGGTACACCGGCTCCTGGATCTGCGGCACGATGCGCTTCTCGACGAAGATGCCGTGCCACACCATGAAGCACAGGACCGTCCACAGACGACGGCTGTGATCGGACACACCGTCGCGGTGCTCGTTCAGCATCCGTGCGACCGCGGCCTTGTCGAAGATGTGGTCGGTGCCGGACTCGGCGATCTGCTCGTGCGCCCAGTCGAACAGTTCCGTGCCGGCGAGCCAGTGCCGCAGCGGCACCGGGAAACCGAGCTTCGCGCGGTGCAGCACATGCGGCGGGACGATGCCCTCGAGCGCCTGCCGCAGCGCAAACTTGCTGGTCTGGTTCGTGATCTTCTGCTCGAGCGGAATCTGCGACGCCACCCGGAACACCTCGGGATCGAGGAACGGGACGCGCAGCTCCAGCGAGTTCGCCATCGTCATCTTGTCGGCCTTGACGAGGATGTCGCCGCGCAGCCACGTGAACAGGTCCAGGTGCTGCATGCGCGCGACGGGATCCCACCCGGCCGACCGCGCGTAGATCGGTGCCGTGACGTCCTGATGGGTCCACTCGGGACGGAAGTCACGCAGCACCGACCGCAGCTGTGCGTCGTTGAAGCTGCGCGCATTGCCGTAGTACCGCTCCTCGAGAGGCATCGATCCGCGATGCAGCAGGGACTTGCCGCGGGTGCCCTCCGGGATCCGCTCGGACAGCGTGCCCGCCAGGCGCCGCAAGCTGCCGGGCAGGAACTCGAACGGCCTGAGCGAGATCGGCTCGCGGTAGATCGTGTAGCCGCCGAACAACTCGTCGGCGCCCTCGCCGGACAGCACCACCTTGACGTGCTTGCGGGCTTCCTTGGCGACGAACCACAACGGCACCAGCGCCGGATCGGCGACCGGGTCGTCGAGGTACCAGACGATCTCCGGGATCGCGGCGGCGAACTCGGCGGGGGAGACCACGCGCACGATGTGACGTGCTCCGATCGCGGCGGCCGACTCGGCTGCCACGTCGACCTCGGAGTATCCCTCGCGTTCGAAACCGGCGGTGAACGTGATCAGGTCCGGATTGTGCCGCTTGGCGAGCGCCGCGATCGCCGTCGAGTCGATGCCGCCGGAGAGGAACGATCCGACCGTCACGTCGGCACGCATGTGCTTGGCGACCGAATCCTCGAGGGCCTCGGCGATCTCGCGGTACCGATCCTGCTCACGGCCGGCGGCGAACGGCCGCACCGGGAAGCGGGGCTCGAAGTAGCGGGTGATCTCCGGTTCGCCGCCCGGGCGGACCCGCGCGAAGCAACCCGACTCGAGGCGACGGATCTGCCGGTGCAGCGTCTCCGGTTCGGGAACGTACTGCAGGACGGTGTAGTGCTCGATGGCCCGCGGATCGAGTTCGGTGCCGATACCGATCGGATCGGCGAGCTCGAGCAGGCTCTTCTTCTCACTGCCGAACGCGGTTCCGCCCGAACCGGTCGCCAGGAACAGCGGCTTGATGCCGAACGGGTCGCGGGCGAGGAAGAGTTCGCGGGTGTGGGTGTCCCAGATCGCGAACGCGAACATGCCGCGCAGGCGACGCACCGCATCCTCACCCCAGTGGTGGAACGCCGCGACGATCGTCTCGCTGTCGCCTTCGGTCGCGAAGACGGCACCGTGCTCGTCGGCGAGTTCCTTCCGCAACTCCAGGTAGTTGTAGATCTCGCCGTTGAAGGTCAGGGCGTACCGGTCGGGCTGGTCCTGCGGTCCCCAGCGCAACGGCTGATGCGAGTGCGCGATGTCGATGATCGACAGGCGGTTGAATCCGAAGATCAGGTCGTCGTCGTGCCAGGTGCCGTGCTCGTCCGGTCCGCGATGGCGCAGGCAGTGCATGGCGGAGTCGACCAGCGCAACGGCGTCGTCGCTGGTGCCGTCAGTGGTCAGTAGCCCGAGCAATCCGCACACGCGTCCGATACCTCGATTCCAGATAGGGAGTGTCGGGCAGCCCGGGAACTTCGCCTCGAGCGCCGACGTTCGTCATGTGGAGTATGCCGTAGCGGGGTTACCGCAGCAGTGCGCGGCATACCCGGAAAGTCGCCGTGACGTCGCCTGTCACCGGGCGACATGCCGTCCTGCGACGAGGCAATGTCTCAGGAACGACACGTTCTGTGCGCCCCGAGGGTGGATAGCGCGTCGGTTTGGTCTACGCTGCGTAGTAATTGGGCCTGCCCTCCGGGGTTGCCCTGATGGAATTGCGGCGATCAGGAAGGCGTGAACGTGGCGCAAGGTCGGATCCTTCGGCGGTTCGGGCTCGCAGCATCTCTTGGCATTGCAGCCATGATGTTGACCGGGTGCTCCAGCGAAGAAGTCCTTCGTTTCGGCTGGCCGGAGGGCGTGACTCCCCAGGCCGAGCGTATGCGTGAACTGTGGACGTGGTCGGTTGTCGCCGCCCTCGTCATGGGCATTTTGGTGTGGGGTCTGACCTTCTGGGTGGTCATCTTCCACCGCAAGAAGAAGAACTCCCCGGAGTTCCCGCGGCAGACCGCGTACAACGTGCCCCTCGAGCTGGTCTACACGGCGGCTCCGTTCGTGGCCGTGTGTGTGCTCTTCTACTTCACGGTCGTGGTCCAGAACTACGTCCTGGACAAGGAAGACAACCCGAACGTCGTGGTCGACGTCACCGGCTACCAGTGGAACTGGAAGTTCGGCTACCGCACCATCGATCTCGGTGACGGCACCGCCAAGTACGACGGCACCGACTACGAAGCCCAGGAAGCGGTCGCTCAGCCCGAACACGCTCCCGCCGAGGAAGGTGAGCACGCGGCGGTACCGCCGATCCACGGTGCCCCGGTCGAGGACCTCTCCTACCTGCACTACGACAAGATCGAGACGGTCGGCAGCAGCAACGAGATCCCGGTTCTGGTCCTGCCCACCGGCAAGCGTATCGAGTTCGAGCTCGCCTCGTCCGACGTCATCCACGCCTTCTGGGTTCCGGAATTCCTGTTCAAGCGCGACGTGAACCCGAACCCGCGGAACAACAACTCCGATCCGGTCTTCCAGATCTCCGAGATCGAGCGCGAGGGCGCCTTCGTGGGCCGCTGCGCCGAGATGTGCGGTACGTATCACGCGATGATGAACTTCGAGGTCCGCGCCGTCTCGCCGGAGAAGTTCGCGCAGTACATCGAGCTCCGTAAGCCCGCCGACGAAGGTGGTCAGGGCATGAGCAACGCGGATGCGCTCGCAGCCATCGGTGAGTCGCCCGTCGCGACCACCACGACCCCGTTCAAGACCGACCGCACCGACCGTTCGGCCAGCGGCGTCGCCGGCGAGTGACCGAACCCCTCATCGACAAGGACAAGTGCTGATATGAAGATCGAAGCCAAGCTCTTCGAGGTCGTGACGGTGTTCTTCGTGCTCGTCGCCATCGTGTACGGAACGTTCACCGGGTTGTCCCGCACGGGTATCGAGTGGGCCGGTCTCACCGCGATCGTGCTCTCGGCAGGCCTGACGCTGATCATTGGCACCTACTTCCGGTTCGTGGCGCGTCGTCTCGACACCCGCCCGGAGGACTACGAGGACGCCGAGATCAGCGACGGTGCCGGCGACCTCGGCTTCTTCAGTGCCGGTAGCTACTGGCCGATCCTGCTCGCGGGTGCTGCGGCCTTCGCCGCCATCTCCCTGGCGTTCTTCCACCCGTGGATGATCGTCGTGGCAGTCGTCCTGGTCATCGCCTCGGCGGCCGGCCTGGTGTTCGAGTACCACATCGGACCCGAGAAGCACTGACACAGAACGCTTCCGCACGACGGGCGCCGCACCTTCGGGTGCGGCGCCCGTCGCCGTTCCGGGTCTGTCGGCCGACCCGGAAGGACAACTGATCCGGGAGATCATCCGGCCCGGCATCCGGGCCAGGGAAGTGTGTCTGCGCCGTTCGGGGTACCGGCCCCGAGGAACGACCCTCAGATTGCACCGCAGACCTGTCCCGTCAGCTCGGGTGCGCCGGTGGACGGGTGGCCGCGGGTAGCTCGTGCTCGGGTAGACCCGGCGTCGTCTCGCGGGAACACCCTCGCGCTCGCGTCCGCCGGTGCGACACTGGACGGACATGTCCGGTGCAGCCCGTAGGAGGGAATCCCGCGATGACCACCCACCCGGAACACACCGATCACGGCCACGTCCACGGGGAAGGCTGTGGGCACGTGGCGGTCCCGCACGGCGACCACGTCGACTACGTGCACGACGGTCACCTGCATCGGGAACACGACGGGCACTTCGACGAGTGCGAAGCCGGCGGGCACGTCCCACATGAGGGTCACGACCACTCGCACGGTGCGGGCTGCGGGCACGTCGCGGTCCCGCACGGCGACCACGTGGACTACTTGCACGACGGGCACCGCCACGCCGCCCACGGAGATCACTACGACGACCACTGACCCCGACCGGGAGCCGAGGCGGACGGGCCGCGGCGGGGGAGGGAAGCACGGAACGGAATACGGGTAGGGCCCCGAACCGTGATGGTTCGGGGCCCTACCCGTTGTACTTCGGAGCGGACTGCGTCAGTGCGCCTGTCCGTCACCGTCGCCGCGGCCGGCCTCGAGGCCGTGCACGCGGTTCTGGTAGTCCCGCAGGACGGTCCGCTGCTCGATTTCGGCCTCGTGGTGGGCCGCTTCGAGCGCTGCCGCCTCGTCCGCCGGATCCGCGGTGAGGAAGCTGCCGGCGCCGGGCTTGCCGGCACTGCCGAGACGGTTCATCCGCTTCGGCACAGCAGCACCCTGGTACTCCAGCGGCACCGGATGGCCGTGCTCGTCCACCGGCCCGAGCGGCTGGTGGATCTCGATGTACTCACCGTGCGGCAGGCGACGGACGATGCCCGTCTCGATGCCGTGCTCGAGCACCTGGCGGTCGCTGCGCTGCAGGCCGAGGCAGAACCGGTACGCGATGTAGTAGGCGAGCGGCGGCAGGATCACCATGCCGATGCGGCCCATCCAGGTCGTCGCGTTGATCGAGATGTCGAACTTGTACGCGATCAGGTCGTTGACGCACATGAGGGTGAGCACGATGTAGAACGTGATCGCCATGGCGCCGATACCGGTGCGGACCGGAACATCGCGCGGACGCTGCAGCAGGTTGTGGTGTGCGTCGTCCTTGGTGAGCTTCTTCTCGATCCAGGGGTAGATCGTCATCACGACGAAGACCAGACCCATGATGACCGCGACCCAGAACACCGCCGGGATCGTGTAGCGGCCGAACAGGTAGATCTCCCAGGCCGGCCACGTACGAGCCAGGCCGTCCGTCCACATCATGTAGAAGTCGGGCTGTGAACCTGCCGAGACCTGCGACGGGTTGTACGGGCCGATGTTCCAGATCGGGTTGATCTGCAGCAGACCGCTCATCAGTGCCAGCACCGCGAACGTCATCGCGAAGAACGCACCGGACTTGACCGCGAAGACCGGCAGGATTCGAACGCCGACGACGTTCTGCTCGGTGCGGGCGGGGCCGGGGAACTGCGTGTGCTTCTGGTACCAGACCAGCGCGAGGTGCGCGGCGATCAGGGCCAGGATGATGGCCGGGATGAGCAGCACGTGCAGGACGTAGAAGCGCGGGATGATCAGGTCGCCCGGGAAGTCCCCGCCGAAGATCGCCCAGTGCATCCACGTACCGATGATGGGGATGCTCAGCGTGATGCCGGAGAACGCGGCACGCAGGCCGGTGCCGGACAGCAGGTCGTCGGGCAGCGAGTAGCCGAAGAAGCCCTCGAACATCGCCAGGATGAGCAGCAGCGAACCGATCACCCAGTTCGCCTCACGCGGGCGACGGAACGCACCGGTGAAGAAGATGCGCAGCATGTGAACGATGATCGACGCTGCGAACATCAGTGCTGCCCAGTGGTGGATCTGCCGGACGAACAGGCCGCCGCGCACCTCGAAGGAGATGTTCAGGGCCGTCTCGTAGGCACGCGACATGGTGACGCCGCGCAGCGGCGTGTAGACGCCGTTGTAGGTGACGTGCGCCAGCGACGGATCGAAGAACAGCGTCAGGAACACGCCCGAGATGAGCAGGATGATGAAGCTGTACAGCGCGATCTCACCCAGCAGGAAGGACCAGTGGGTGGGGAAGACCTTGTTGATCTGGCGACGGATACCGGCCGACAGGTGATAGCGAGAGTCGAGATTCTCGCCGATCTGTGCGGCGCGTGTCGGGGTTGCAGTACTCACGGGCGACGCTCCCAAAATGCCGGGCCGAGTGCCTCGATGAAGTCACCGTTGGCGACCAGGAAGCCCTCTTCGTTCACTGTAATGGGCAGCTGCGGCAGAGCGCGAGCAGCAGGTCCGAACAGCGGCTTGCCGTACTCCAGGGCATCGAACTGCGACTGGTGGCACGGGCACAGAATGCGATTGGTCTGCTGCTCGTACAGCGACGTCGGGCAGCCGAGGTGAGTGCAGATCTTCGAGTAGGCGAAGTAGTCGCCGTAGTTGAAGCTCTCCTGGCCCTTGCGCTTGATGGCGCGTTCGGCATCCTCGGTCCGCAGACGGATCAGCATGACGGCGTTGCGGATACCGCGCAGACCGTCGAGCAGCGCGTGCTCGTCGCCGCGATCGGATTCACGGAACGGGAAGACCGTCTCCATGCCGCCGGCGTCGAGATCCTCGGGGCGCACCAGCACGATGTCGCTGGGGCGTCCGGTGTCGCGACGCAGGTAGATCGTCTCGCCCGGGTAGCGCGGGGTCCAGCCCGACACCCACAGCGGGGAGTTGTCGCCCTCGGCCCACGGGTTCTTGATCAGGCCGCCGAGCGGCATGATCAGACCCACGCCGAGAGCGCCGCCACCGAAGATGGCCGTGCGCTTGATCAGCTTGCGGCGGGGCAGCGTCGAGGTCTCCAGGGAATCGGCGAGCTCGGCCACGATCGTCTTGCGATCGACCTCGGACGATCCACCGTCGTGCCGATCCTGGATCGACACCTCCTCGGGGATGAACTTCTTGGTGAACTGCACCGCGCCCACACCGACACCGAGGATCGCCAGACCGAGGGTCAGGCCGAGCAGCGGGGTGTACAGGTTGAAGAGGGTGTAGTTCTCCTCGCCCGGGCTCTGGTACTCCCACGGCCAGAAGAGGTAGATGCCGATGAACGCGAGGGCAGCCACACCCGCGAGGGCGAACCAGAATGCGACGTTGCGCTCGGCACGCTTCTCGGCGCGGGTGCCTTCGACGGGCCACCGCTCCTTGCGGAACGCGACGTCGACGCCGTCGAGGTTCGTTCCGAGTGCGACGAGGTCGTCGCGGCTCATCTGGTCGAGGTTCTCGACCGAGTGCTTGTTGGGCGTTTCGTCGCCACTCATGACCTTGCTCCGATCCACAGTGCAGCGCCGACGACCGCGACGATGCCGACGACCCACATTGCCGGACCCTCCGCACCGGGGCCGAATCCACCGAGTCCGTATCCGCCCGGGTCAGCCGTCTCGCTGGACGCCTTGACGTACGCGATGATGTCCTGCTTCTCGTCGAGGGTCAGCTGACGATCCGAGAACTTCGGCATGTTCTGCGGGCCGGTGAGCATCGCGGTGTAGATCTGCTGTTCGCTGGCCGGATCGAGATTCGGCGCGAACTTGCCGGACGAGAGCGCGCCGCCGCGACCGGTGAAGTTGTGGCACGAAGCGCAGTTCTGGCGGAAGAGCTCACTACCGCGGGCCACGTCGTCGCCACGCAGCGAGGACTGGGCGATCTCACCGTTCTCGTCGCGGATGAGGGTGGGGCCGCCGCCGTTGGCCTGGATGTACGCGCCGATCGCGTCGGTCTGCGCAGCGTCGAACTTCGGTTCCTTGCGCAGGGCCTGGGCCTCGTTGCGCGCTGCCGGCATGCGGCCGGAGGACACCTGGAAGTAGACGGCGGCTTCACCGACGCCGACCAGCGACGGGCCGCGGTCCTGGACGCCCTGCAGGTTGGCGCCGTGGCACGTGACGCAGGAGGTCTCGTAGAGCTGCTGACCCTTGCGGATCAGGGCCAGCTGGTCCTCGTTCGCCGTCGCCACCTGCGGGGCAGGGGTCAGCGCGGAGGCCAGGAAGCCGGCGCTGAGCAGGCCGAGCGCGAGCACCAGCGCGCCGGTGAGGCGGCGGCGGAACTTGCGCTGACGACGAGACCTGGCAGCGGATGCCGCCTCGGACTGACCGGGCATGTCACCCTCGGGTGTGAGAGGTGGGGATGAACTCATCTGTATCCCTTTTTGTATGTCGGGACGGACTGGACGTCAGGGGGCTGCCTGGGCGTACAGCTGGCTAACGGATGAAATAAATCGTGGCAAACAGTGCGATCCACACGATGTCGACGAAGTGCCAGTAGTAGGACACGACGATCGCTGCGGTGGCCTGAGCCGGAGTGAACTTGCTGACCCGCGTGCGGATCAGGAGGAACACGAAGGCGACCAGACCGCCGATGACGTGCAGACCGTGGAAACCGGTGGTCATGTAGAACACCGAGCCGTACACGCTGCCCGAGATGGTGGTGCCGTGATCGACCAGGTGGATGTACTCGTAGCCCTGGCCGAGCACGAAGAAGGTGCCCATGGCGAGGGTGACGACGTACCACCGGCGAAGACCGAACACGTCGCCGCGCTCGGCCGCGAACACACCGAGCTGGCACGTGAAGGAAGACGCGATCAGCACCAGCGTCACCGGAACCGCCAGCCACAGGTTCAACTCTGTGGGGGCCGGCGGCCAATCACCGTGGGCCTGAGCCCGCGCCACGAAGTACATGGCGAAGAGCCCTGCGAAAAACATGAGCTCACTGGACAACCACACAATGGTGCCGACGCTGACCAGGTTGGGCCGGTTCAGCGAGTGCACGCGCTGGGTGATTGCAGTTCCTGAAGTCCCTACTGCGCTCGTCACGCTGGCTAGTATGACCCGTCGTAGTAAGTCTTGGGCAATCGGGGCGGAATTCGGCGCGTCTTTGCAGGTAATCGCCTGGTCCTGGCGGTGCGGTGACCGGGATGTGCCCCCGGCCACCGACCGTGCGATCGTGGTGTGCATGAGCGGTGTCACAGGGATCTGGGAACGTCTCCGACGAGCACTGACGGGGGGCCGCCGGCAGCCTCTGGATCCGGGGCGGACGGACCTGGTCGTGGTGGTGTCGTCCTTCGAGGACGCCGAGTCCTGTTCCGGTGCGCTCGAGCGGGGCGCGGCCGCCGCTCCGCGCTGGGTGGACACCGACGAAGCCGTCCTGCGGCACCATCTCGAACTGCCTGCCGAGGCGGTGGACCGGGCCGTCGAGCTCGCGGGTCAGGACGGATACACGCCGGCCGCGCCGGTGCGCACCCCCGCCGACGGGTATACGGGGCTGGTCCTGCAGCGGGTGCAGCTCCTCGACGCGATGCACTGCGCGCAGGAGAAGTCGCGCATGGCGGGACTCGCGCAGCGTCTCGGCGGAACCGCCACCGGATGGGACGCCCTGCAGCCCGATTCCGCAGCTGACTAAGCTTCCCGCGAAAGGGCACGGACGGTGCCCGGCGACGGAGCGAGGTGCGGCGAAGGTGGGTGCGATGAACGCGGGACGACCGGCGGACCAGGTGGCGACGAACTGGCGTGCGGTGCTCGGCGCACTGACCGCCGGCCGCGACCTGTCCCGCGCCGAGGCGCAGTGGGCGATGGACGAGATCATGTCCGACAACGCGACCTCCGCGCAGATCGCCGCGTTCGGCGTCGCACTGAAGATGAAGGGTGAGACAGCCGAGGAAGTTCTGGGTCTGTCCGATTCGATGCTCGGTCACGCACGCCTCGTGCCGGTCGACGACGACGCCGTCGACATCGTCGGCACCGGTGGCGACGGGGCGGACACGGTGAACATCTCGACGATGGCGTCGCTCGTCGTCGCCGCGGCCGGGATCCGCGTGGTCAAGCACGGCAACCGGGCGGCCACGTCGAAGGCCGGCGGTGCCGACGTACTCGAGGCGCTCGGTGTGCACATCTCGCTCGGGCCGGAACAGGTCGCGCAGTCGCTGGCGGAGGCCGGCATCGGCTTCTGCTTCGCCCCGGTCTTCCATCCGGCACTGCGGTTCGCGGGTCCGACCCGCAAGGAGATCGCCATCCCGACCGTGTTCAACGTGCTCGGTCCGCTCACCAACCCGGCGCGGCCGCGCGCCGGACTCATCGGGTGCGCGTTCCCGGGGCTGCTCGACACGCTCGCCGGTGTGCTCGCCCGGCGGGGCAACTCCGCGCTCGTCGTGCGCGGGGACGACGGCCTCGACGAACTGACCCTGTCGACGACCTCCACGGTGTACGTCGTGCACGAGGGCGAGGTGCGCAGGCGGACGCTCGATCCGACGGTCCTGGGTATCGCCCGGGTCCCGATCGACGCGCTGCGCGGAGGGGACGCGGCCGAGAACGCGGCGATCGCCCGCGCGACCCTGGCAGGACAGCCCGGACCGGTACGCGACGCGGTCCTGCTCAATGCGGCCGCCGCGATCGCCGCCTACCGCGGCGTCGGCGGCGAACTCGAGGACGCGATCGCCGCGGGCCTCGAGGATGCGGCCGCCGCGATCGACGGAGGCGGCGCCGAGCGCGTGCTGGCGACGTGGGCGGAGACGACCACCCGGCTCGGCGCCACCGGCTGATCCGGGGCTACTCGCCGATCGAGAATCCGGCTTCCACGTCGGAGCTGGAGTAGGACCGGAACGCGATGTGGGTCACGGTCCGGGACACGCCGTCGACCTTGTTGATCCGGCCGGTGACGACCTCGGCGATCTGCTCGTGATCGCGGACCCGGACCATGGCGATCAGGTCGACGTCTCCGGCGCACGAGTACACCTTGTCGACCCCGTCCAGGTCGGCGACCGCCTGTGCGGCCTCCTGGATGCGGTCGGCCTCGGCGTCGATCAGGACGATGGCGTTGATCATGAGCGCTCCTCACTCTTGCTCGCGGGTGTGCTCAGCCTAGAAGGTGGGCGGCAGCGGTGGCGCCGGCCCCGTGGGCTGCGTCCCGCGCCTTGTCGGCCCAGTGCATCCACGCACCCGCCCCACGGGCCGGTTCCGTCCAGCCGTGCGTGGTGCGGACGATGCGGACACCGTCCTCGTCGAGCCAGCGTGCCACCAGTCCGATCTCCTCCACGGGTGCGCCCCGCAGCGGCGCGATCGTCGGCCGGACCGTCTCGGCTGCCGCCGCGATCGCCTCGACCACCGGCATCGGTGGCACGTGCCGCGCCGCGACCCCGGCCGATGCGAGCCTGCCGGCGCGGATCACGGCGAACTCCCATCCGCCCTCGGATCGCGGTTTCGCCGCGATCAGCTCGTCGACGGATGCCAGCGCGGCCAGCCGCTGGGTGCGTCGCAGCGCCTTCACGACGGCGGCGGCGCGGTCGCGCAGTCGCGCAGCATTCTCGAACAGTTCGGCGCCGGCGAGTTCGGCGATGCGGTCGCGCAGCCGGTTCAGGGCGAGGTCGTCGCTGCCGCGCAACAGGTCGCGCGTGATCGCAACCTGCGCAGCGTATTCCTCGGCGGTCTGGATGCCGTGCGGGGCGGCGCTGCAGCCCCCGACCGACTCCGGTGGACATCGGTCGCCGTGCCTGCCGGTGCGAGCGATCCTGCGGGTACACGTCCGCAGCCCGCAGACCTCGGCGAGCGTCGCGGCGACCTCGGAGGCGGCGGTGCGAGCGGAGAACGGTCCGAGCGCGTCGGCACCCGGCGTGCGGTTCACCACCAGGCGGGGAAAGGCGTCGTCGGACAGGTTGATCCACCAGCCGCGCGTCGGGTACTTCGATCGGCGGTTGTACGGGGGAGTGTGCGCGGCGAGCAGGCGCAGTTCCCGGGCTCCGGCCTCGAGTCCGTGCGCGCATTCCACGTGGTCGATGCGGGTGGTCAGCGCGACCATCTCGCGCAGGCGCGGGCGGGTTTCGGAACCGGTGAAGTAGTTGCGGACGCGGCGGTGCAGGTTCACCGCGGTGCCGACGTAGAGCACCTCGTCGGAGGGGCCGCGGAACAGATAGACCCCCGGCCGGTGCGGTAGATGTGCCGCGAGCGACCGTTTGGCCCGCTGTTCGGAGGTGATCGCCGGAATGTAGTCGCGCAGTTCGGTGAGGCTGTGCACGCCCTGGTTCCCGACCCGTTCGATCAGCGCATGCAGCACGTCGACGGTGGCGCGGGCGTCGTCGAGGGCGCGGTGGGTCGGCTGGGTGGAGACCTGGAAGAGGGCGGCGAGCGCGGACAGCCGCACCGACGGCGCCTCGTCGCGGCCGAGCACCCGGCGGGCGAGTTTGACCGTGCACACCACCGGGAATCGTGGCCAGGCGGTGTCGTTGCGCGCTGCGGCCGCGCGCAGGAAGCCCATGTCGAATCCGGCGTTGTGGGCCACCAGTACCGAACCCGCCGCGAACTCGAGAAAGGAAGGCAGTACCTGTTCCATCCGCGGTGCCGCCCGCACCATCGCCGTGGTGATCCCGGTGAGTTCGACGATCGCCGGCGGAATGTCGCGGCCGGGATCGACGAGAGTGGCGAACTCGCCGATGACCTCGCCGCCGCGGACCTTGACTGCGCCGATCTCGGTGACGGCATCGTTCTCGGCGCTGCCCCCGGTGGTTTCGAGGTCGACGACGACGAACGTGGTGTCCCGCAACGGGGTGTCCAGTTCGTCGAAGGCGAGTTGGACGCCGGCCGGGTGCGCGGGGCCGGACCGGAGCGGGGACGTCATGGAGGTCAGGTTAGGAAGCGGCACCGACACCCTCGTGAACCGGGCTGTTCGATGCCCGCGCAAGGGCGAAGAGACGAGGATCACACTCCCGCTTCGGAAGGGGGTTCCGGGGCGAGTGTCCGGTCGCGGAATCGGACGTGATCGCGGCAGTGCGGCGGGTGGTCGCACGACGGGGGAGGTGTGGCGGAGGCGGCCCCGGCGGGTCGCGGTTTTCATGCCTTCCACCTGCGCGGACGGGGCCGCTGCGGTTCGGCCGCCCGGGTCGGGTTCTTCTGCCGCGGACGGGGTTTCCGGGGGTCTACGACGCCGGGTCGTTACCGGTTCGTGATCAAGCTGGCCCGGGCGGAGGTCGCGACTTACTCAAAACGGTCCAAACGGTCATTCGTCGCGCGGCACGGTCGACATCTGCCGATGCCGTTTCGTAATCTTCTCGAGACCAAGCGGAGAGTTTGCCGGCCCACCGGGCCGGAGCCGCTAGGCCACCGCCTAATCGGCGCACCCGAGACCGGGTGCCCGTGCCGGGGACCCACTCGTTACCTGGGGTGAATCCCCTCCGGTCGCGCCAGCGGCCGAGGGGTAGGGCTGATCTTCCCGGCCCGAACCCGTCAGCTAACTCGGTCGGCGGATGACGGAAGAAGGAGCAACACCCCCGTGGCGTCTCACAAGTCCACGCGCAACGTTCGTCGCGCTGTCGTCGCCGGAGCCCTCGCGCTCGGCGCAGTGACCCTCTCGGCCGGTCCCGCACTGGCCGACCCGATCAACATCCCCGGCATCGGCAACGTCGAGCTGCCCGCAGGCGTCACCCTGCCGCCGGAGATCACCAACCTCATCCCTCCGGCTCCCCAGGCTCCGGAGGCCGCGCCGGCGCAGTTCACCGCGCCCTTCACCTCGGTGGGTCAGCGCGCCGCCGACGCCGCCCAGACCAAGCTGGGAGCGCCCTACGTCTACGGCGCCACCGGCCCGAGCTCGTTCGACTGCTCCGGACTGGTGCAGTGGGCCTACAAGCAGGCCGGCCTGAACGTGCCGCGCACCAGCTACGAGCAGGCCGGCGCGGGCCGCGCCGTGTCGGTCGCCGAGCTGCTCCCGGGCGACGTCGTCTCGTTCTACGGCGGCAGCCACACCGGCATCTACGTCGGTGGCGGCAACATCGTGCACGCCTCGACCTCGGGTCAGCCGGTGAAGATCGCGCCCCTGAACTCGATGCCGGTCGACGGCGCGCGCCGCTTCTGACCGCGTAGCGAATCGGTCCGCGAGGGTGGTCCGGCTTCCGAGCCGGTACCACCCTCGCGGCGTTTCCGCATCCGGTGGCCGCGGCTACTGCCGGGTAGACACAAACCTATGCCGTTCCGTAACCTGATCGAGATCTTTGGGGAAAGGACGTCGCTCTCGTGGTTTTCGACTGGACGAAGCGGACGCTGCGCACCGGGCTCGCAGCCGCGGTACTCCTCGCAGTGGGCCTGACCGCCACTCCCGCGGTCGCCGACCCGGCCGTCGACAATCCCACCGCCGCCCTCGAACACCTCGCCGATCTGTCCCGCAGATCCGAACAGACCAACGAGGCGATCCACAACGCCGGCATCGATCTCGATGCCAAACTGAACGCGGAACACGACGCCGACGCGCGCCTGGCCGCCGACCGCGACGTGCTCGCCCTCGCCCGGGCCGAGGTCGATCGCTTCAGGCCCACGATCGACAAGCTCGCGGCCGCGAACTACCGCGGCGCCCGCACCAACCGGCTGTACTCGGTGCTCGTCAGCGATTCCCCACAGCAACTGCTCGACCAGATGTCGGCGCTGGGCGTCATCGCCCAGCAGACCTCCGACGACGTCGAGGGATACCGCGTCGCCAACAACGCAGCGGCGGAGGCCGCAGCCGCATCCGAACGTTCCGCCGATGCCGCCCGGGCCGCCGCCGAGCAGGCACAGGCACTGCGCGACGACCTCGAGCGGCAGCGAGCCGACCTGCAGAAGCAGATCGACGACGTGTACGCCGCGTTCGCCGAGCTGAGCGACGACGAGAAGGCCGTGCTCGCCGGCACCCCCTTCCCGCCCGGCCTCGACGCCGCGACGGTCCTGTCCAAGCTCGCTCCGGGAACCGGGTCCGCCGCCCTCCGGGCCGCGATGACCCGCATCGGCGACCCCTACGTGTGGGGCGCAACCGGTCCGGACCAGTTCGACTGCTCCGGGCTCGTGGTGTGGGCATACCGGCAGGTCGGCAAGAACCTGCCGCGGTCCAGTCAGGCCCAGGCCCAGGGCGGCACCCCCGTCTCGCGCGACCAGCTGCAGCCCGGCGACGTGGTGATCTTCTACGACGACGCGTCCCACGTTGGCCTGTACGCCGGCGACGGCAACATCGTGCACGCGTCGACGTTCGGTGTTCCCGTGAAGATCCAGTCGATGGACAGCTTCCCGTTCCACAGCGCCCGGCGTTACTGAGAACCCGCTCGGCTGACATCACTGCTCACCGGGGACGCGGCATACACTTTCCGCCGTGCCCGGATCCTCACCCTCGACGCGACAGTCCGCGCCCCGGCGCTGGGAACGGCTCGCGACGGTCGGGCTCGCCGGTGTCGTAGCCGTCGTCACGCTGCTGGTGCTCTTCGCTCCGGAGGCCGCGAACCCGGAACCCGGAGCGGCCGACCCACAACGCGACGAACTCCAGTCACTGCTGGACACATGGGCGGCCGCGGTCCGGAGCGCCGACCCGGACACGCTGCGCACGGTCCTCGACGAACAGGCCCGCCCCGGCCTCCTCGACGCGGAACTGCGGAGGGCCGACGCGCTGTCCCGGGTCCCGCTCGCCGACTGGGGTTACGAGCTGAGCCCCGACCCCGCCGCGCCCGTTGCGCCCGGCATCGCCGCGCGGCTCGGCTCGGCGGAGGCGCAGACCCGCAGCGTCTACCTGCGCTACGCGATCGACGGAATCGATCCCGGACCCACCCGCAAACCGGTCACCGTCGTCGTCGTGCGCCGCGACGACGGCTGGCACCTCGTCGACGACGAACCCGGACCCGGCCGGGACACGTGGCGCGGACCGTGGGACTTCGGACCCCTCGTCGTCGAGCCCGTCGACCGACCCGCCGGCACGAGATCGCTGGTGATCGGTCATCCGGAACAGAAGGATCTGATCGACGCCATCGCGCGGGAGATGGAATCGGCGGTCGACGCCGTCGACCAGGTGTGGGGAGAAGACTGGTCGCGCCGCGGTCTCGTGCTCGTCACCGCCTCCCACGACGAGTTCACGCAGCAGGTCGGTGACCGCCACAACGGTGACGGCATCGCAGCGGTCGCGGTGTCCGACGCGGTCGATCCACGCGCGGGCAGCGTCACCGGACAGCGCATCGTCTTCAGTCCGGCCGCCGGCGACAGGCTCACCGACGACGGCCTGCGCACCGTCCTACGGCACGAACTCACCCACGTCGCCGCCCGGGCACACACCGTCGACGGCTCACCGCTGTGGATGCTCGAGGGATACGCCGACTACATCGGGTACCGCGGTACGGACCAGGATCTCCGCCGGACGGCACCGACCCTCGCCGACACCGTGAGCCGGGACGGTACCCCGGCCGCGCTGCCGGACGACGCCGAGTTCACCGGCGAACGATCACTGCTCGCCTACGAGACGGCATGGTCGCTCGCCGCCTACACCGCCGACGACTACGGTCCCGCGCGCCTGACCGAACTGTATCGGCGTCTCGCCCGCGGTCCGATCGAAGGAGCCGGGCTCGACGCCGCGCTCGGGGACGTGCTCGGCACCGACACCGGCACATTCGTCGCTGCGTGGGGGAGCTGGGTCGACGCCCGCCTCGCCGTGCCCGCACGGTGACGTTCGGCGTGCTCGCGCGGTGACGTTCGGCGTGCCCGCACGGTGACGTTCGGCGTGCCCGCACGGTGACGTTCGGCGTGCTCGCACGGTGACCCGCTCACGCGACCGTCGGCCCCGCACCGATACGGTGAGCGTCATGCCCCGAACATTGTTGGTGACGAACGACTTTCCGCCCCGACCCGGCGGTATCCAGTCCTACCTGCAGTCGTTCGCGGCGCAACTGCCCGCCGAGGACCTCGTGGTCTACGCACCCCGGTGGCGCGGCGACAGTCACCGGAAGTTCGATGCCCGGCAGCCGTTCGAGGTGGTGCGCCACCCCACCACCCTGATGCTGCCCACCCCGATGGTGGCGCGCCGCGCGACCCGGTTGCTCACCGAGCGCGGCTGCGACAGTGTCTGGTTCGGGGCCGCTGCACCACTGGCCCTGCTCGCTCCGGTACTCCGGCGTGCCGGGGCCAGGAACATCGTGGCCAGCACCCACGGGCACGAGGTCGGGTGGTCGATGCTGCCCGGCGCGCGCGGCGCGCTGCGTCGGATCGGGGACGGCACCGACACCGTCACGTTCGTCTCCCGGTACACCCGTGGCCGGTTCGCATCCGCGTTCGGGCCGGATGCCGGCCTCGAGCATCTGCCCTCCGGCGTGGACACCGACGTGTTCCGGCCCGATCCGGCCGCCCGCGCCGAATTGCGTGCCCGATACCGGCTCGGCGATCGGCCCACCGTGCTGTGCCTGTCCCGGCTGGTACCCCGCAAGGGGCAGGACATGCTGATCCGCGCGCTGCCGCGCATCCGCCGTCGCATCGACGGGGCAGTGCTGGTGATCGTCGGCGGCGGCCCCTACGAGGGTCGTCTGCGCGAGCTGGTCCGGGAGGTCGGCGTCGACGAGCACGTCGTGATCACCGGCGGAGTCCCCGCGGCGGAACTCGCCGCGCACCACACCGTCGCCGACGTCTTCGCCATGCCCTGCCGGACCCGCGGCGCAGGCCTCGACGTCGAAGGGCTCGGCATCGTCTACCTCGAGGCGTCCGCGACCGGTGTCCCCGTCGTGGCCGGACGATCCGGCGGCGCCCCCGAGACGGTGCGGGACGGGGAAACCGGCCGGGTCGTCGACGGCACGAACGTCTCGGAGATCGCCGACACGATCGCCGATGTACTCGCCGACCGCGACCGTGCCGCCGCGATTGGCGCCGCCGGCCGGGCCTGGGTGGGAGCCGAGTGGCGATGGGACACCCTGGGCGCGAAGCTGCGCCGGATACTCGGCTGACCCCGCAGCGGGCCGGGCGCGGCGATATGTGAAGCTGTCCCCGTGAGCAGCATTCAGGTGTCGGACCAGACCTTCATCGCCGCGGCGCCCGAGCACATCGCGGCGGCCGTCGCGCGGCCCGACCGGTGGCGCGCCTGGTGGCCCGATCTGGCCTTCACGGTCCGGGAGGATCGCGGCGAGAAGGGAATTCGCTGGGCGGTCACCGGCCCGCTGAACGGCACGATGGAAGTGTGGCTCGAGGAGATGCTCGACGGCGCGATCGTCCACTACTTCCTGCACTGCGAGCCGACCGGTGTCGCGCCGGACCGGGTCGGGCAGCTCGATCTCGCGACACTGAACCACGAACGCCGGGTCGCCGGAAAGAAGATGACCTTCGAGATCAAGCGGCAACTCGAGGCCGGCCGGGCCGCGGGAGAGCCCCCGCAGGACCGACCGATCGGTCGGTGACGGCCGCGACCGTTACGGTGTGGGGACAGACAACCGTCCCGGGGATGTGGGGCCGGGCGGAACAGACGGAAAGGAAGCGTCATCGCATGGCCGAGAAGACCAAGCGGTCGATCACCATCGCTGCTCCGGCCGATCGGGTGATGTCCGTGATCGCGGATTTCGACGAGTACCCGACCTGGGTCGAGGCGGCGAAATCGGTCGAGGTGCTCGACACATTCCCGGACGGTCGCGCCGAGCGGGTCCGGTTCGTGCTCGACGCGGGCATCGTGAAGGACACCTACGTGCTGCGGTACGTGTGGGCACCGGACGGGCGTTCGGTGAGCTGGGAACTCGAATCCGGCGAGATCCAGAAGGCGCAGTCCGGGACGTACGCGCTGTCGGACGCACCGGACGGCGGCACGACCGTCGACTACGAACTGACGGTCGACCTGACCATCCCGATGATCGGCCTGTTCAAGCGCAAGGCCGAGAAGGTGATCACCGACACCGCGCTCAAGGAACTCAAGAAGCAGGTCGAGGGCTGAGCGGGCACGAAGACCACCCCGCGACCCGCCTGCGGCTGTTCATCGGCAAGGGCGGCGCCGGGACGAGCACGCTGGCCGCGGCCACCGCGGTCGCGACCGCGAGCCCGCAGCGCCCCGTGCTGCTGGTGTCGCTGGACCAGGCACCGGCGCTCGCGGACGTGTTCGGGCTCGAGCGCGCGCCCGGCGTGATCCGGTCCGTCACCGACGGGCTGGACATCCTGGAGATCGACTCGCTCACCCTGCTGGAACGGCGTTTCGCGGCATTGACGACGCTTCTCGCCGCGGCGGGTGCCGGGCACGAGCACTCCGCCGGGTTCGCGCTGCCCGCGCCGGAGGAGATCACCGGGATGCCGGGCGTCCAGGAGGTGCTCGCCCTCCACGAGATCGCGCGGCTCGTCGCCGACGACCCGCGGCGCACCGTCGTCGTCGACTGCCCGTCGGCGTCCGCGGCCTTCGGCACCCTGGCGGCGCCGCGAATGGCAGCGGACTATGTCGAACGAATCTGGCCGCAGCACAGCCGCATCGAGGCAGCCACCGGCCCTGATCTGCGCCTCGGACTCGTCGTGGCGCTGTTCGACCGGATGCTGGACCGGATCGGGGAGATCCGGGATCTGCTCGCGGACCGGACGCGCACGTCGGTGACCCTCGTCGGAACCGCGGACCGGGTCGGCGCCGCCGAACTGCGCCGGCTCCGGTCGTGGACGGCGCTGTCCGGGCTGCGCCTCGACAGCGTGATCGTCAACGGCCTCGTCCCCGACTTCGGTGCCGGCACCGGGTCCGCCGCGGACTGGCTCGACGCGCAGCGCAGGGCACAGCGGGCGGTCCTCGCCGAGATCGTCTCCACGTTCGGGAACGTCCCGGTCCTCGAATGCGAACGCCTCGCCACGGAACCGGTAGGGTTGACATCTCTCGGGATGTTCGCGCAGGCGCTGTGCCGGGAGGATCGGGACCTTCGGGAGGCGCACGCCGACGACACGGACCCGGTGCGGGTGCAGCACGAATCGGGGACGGGGGTGGATTCGGTGTACACGATGCGGATGCATCTTCCGCTGGCAGATCCGGCGACCTTGACCTTGGGTCGCGTCGACGACGATCTCGTCGTCGGAGCGGACGGGATCCGCCGTCGCGTCCGCCTCGCCTCGGGTCTGCGGCGCTGTACCGTGTCCGGCGCCGAGTTCGACGGCGGTGACCTGCTCGTACGGTTCGTGCCGGATCCGGCGGTGTGGCCGCAGTGAGTTCAGAACACGACGCCCTCGTCGCCGAACTGCGACTGCTCGCCGAGGCCGTCCTCGACCGCGTCGATCTTGCCGTCCAGCAGTATGCGGCCGCGCAGCACCCCGACCCGGAGGACACCGGTGCCGCAGGGGCGGGGGACACGGGGCCGTCCGGCGGTTGCGCATGGTGCCCGGTCTGCGCGCTCGGGGCACTGGTGCGCGGCGAACCCCACGAGCTGCTCACCCGGCTCGCCACCCAGATCGCCGCGATCATCGCGCTGATCCGCGAACTGCTCGCCCGCTATCTTCCGCCGCCCCCCGCCGGTCCCGCCGGGCCGGACCCGGCTCCGCCGCCCGGACCGACGGACCGAGGTGGCGGCTTCGTGTCCATCCCGGTCACGATCCGCCCCTGAACCTCGGGGAATCGAGATGGCAGCACCGGAACGGCTGACGATCGGGATCGACGTGGGCGGCACCAGCATCCGTGCCGCGGTCGTGGACGGCTCGGGAACCATCGTCGACTCGGTGCGTGCCGCGACCCCCGCCTCGGCCGAGGCACTCGAGGACTCGCTCGAACGCGCGGTCCGTTACCTGGCCGGCCGGAACGACGTGGCAGCGGTCGGACTCGCCGTCGCGGGCTTCCTCGCCGTCGATCGCCGCACCGTGCTGTTCGCGCCGCACCTGGCCTGGGTGGACGCGCCGGTCGCGGAGCGGCTCACCGACCGGTTCGGGTTACCGGTCGTCCTCGAACACGACGCCAACGCCGCGGCCTGGGCCGAACACCGGTTCGGTGCCGCAGCCGGTGGACACATCGTGGTCCTCGTCGCGATCGGCACCGGCATCGGGGCGGCGCTGCTCCTCGACGGACGCATCTACCGCGGCGCGCACGGGGTGGCTCCGGAACTCGGGCACCTGCAGCTGGTTCCGGACGGCCGGGCGTGCGCCTGCGGCAAACGCGGATGCTGGGAGCGGTACTGCAGCGGTACCGCACTCGTGGACACCGCGGTCGATCTGCTGCCCACGGTCCGCGGCCGGTCCCTGCTCGCCCGCGAGGCCGCCGCCGATCCCGGGTCGCTCACCGGCCGCCGTATCGCCGGTGCCGCCCAGGACGGGGACGCCCTCGCGGTCGCCGCGATGGCCGAGTTCTCCCGCTGGCTCGGCATCGGACTGGCGGCCGTCGCGGATATCTACGATCCCGAACTCGTCGTGATCGCCGGGGGCGTGTCCGGCTCGGCGTCGCTGTTCCTCGACGATGCCCGCGACCACTACGCCGCTTCGCTCACCGGAGCCGGGCACCGCCCGCTCGCGCGGATCCGTGCCGCGCACCTGGGAGATTCGGCGGGTCTGATCGGGGCGGCGGACCTCGCGCGGGGGCCGTCCCACGCCGGCCGGATCGGCCCCTCCGACTGAGATGCTGGTCACGTCCGCCGGTGTGACCCCGCGTGTGCGACGGCCACAGTGTGCACGCCGACACCGCGTGGACGTAGAGTCGATCGTCAAGCGCGTCGTGGTGGTGCGGGCGGGATCAGGAAGGGAAGCCATGTGGTACTGGCTGTTCAAGTACGTTCTGCTGGGGCCGCTGCTGTCTCTGATGGGACGCCCGAAAATCGAAGGCGGAGAGAACATTCCGTCGGACGGCGCGGCGATTCTCGCGAGTAATCATCAGGCCGTGCTCGATTCGTTCTTCCTGCCGTTGATGGTGCGCCGCCGCATCACCTTCCTCGCGAAGAGCGAGTACTTCACCGGAACCGGCCTCAAGGGAGGCTTCCAACGCTGGTTCTTCTCCGCCGTCGGCCAGGTCCCCATCGACCGCACCGGCGCCGACGCCGCGCAGGACGCCCTCAACGCGGGCGTGCGGGTGCTCGACCAGGGCAAGCTGCTCGGCATCTACCCGGAGGGCACCCGCTCGCCCGACGGCCGGCTGTACAAGGGCAAGACCGGGATGGCGCGCCTCGCCCTGGAAACCGGTGTCAAGGTCATTCCCGTCGCGATGATCGGGACCGACAAGATGAACCCGATCGGCTCGAAGATGTGGCGGCCGGCGAAGATCACCGTCCGGATCGGGGAACCGATCGACTTCTCCCGTTTCGAGGGCATGGGCGGCAACCGCTTCGTCGAGCGCACCGTCACCGACGAGGTGATGTACGCACTGATGCAGCTCTCCGGGCAGGAGTACGTCGACATCTACGCGGCGACCCTGAAGAAGACCACCGAGCCGAAGACCGCCTCCGCCGCGGCGGGCGCCGAGGAGAACACCACCACACCGCCGCCCGCGGTTCCCGACGCAGACCGGCTCCCCGACACGCAGGCAGGCTGAAACCGGCCAGGGCAGCCGCCGGGCTCGGTGGGACCGGAAAGCCCGAGCCGAAGCATTGCCGCCCGCACCCATCGGGCATAATGTCCGCACGTGCGTTACTTCTACGACTGCGAGTTCATCGAGGATGGCCGGACCATCGAGCTCGTGTCGATCGGTGTTGCCTGCGAGGACGGCCGTGAGTTCTACGCGGTGTCCACCGAGTTCGATCCCGAGCGCGCCGGACCCTGGGTGCGGCGCAACGTGCTGCCGAAACTTCCCCCCGATGCGCACCCCGCGTGGAAGTCGCGGTCGAAGATCCGCGACGACCTGCTCGCGTTCCTGATCCCCAGGCCCGGTATCCAGCCCGAATTGTGGGCCTGGATCGGCGCTTACGACCACGTCGTCCTCGCGCAGCTGTGGGGCACCATGCCCGAGCTGCCCGATTCCCTGCCGCGCTTCACCCGCGAACTGCGCCAGCACTGGGAACAGCACGGACGCCCGCTGCTGCCCCCGGTGCCCGACGACAACCACGACGCGCTCGCCGACGCGCGCCACAACCTTGCCAAGTTCGAGGCGATCGAGGCGGCCCGCCGCACACGGTGAACTCCCCGGTTTCGGGGGTGCGTGACCTCCGGCCGCAAAGGGCAATATCCTGGTGGGCGTGAACTGGACTGTCGACGTGCCGATCGACCGCTTGCCCGAACTGCCCCCGCTGCCGGACGAGATGCGCGAGCAGCTCGACGCCGCCCTCGCCAAGCCGGCGCTGCAGCAGCCGAACTGGCCGCAGGACCAGGCGTCGGCGATGCGCACCGTGCTCGAGAGCGTGCCGCCCATCACCGTGCCCCGCGAGGTCGTCGAGCTGCAGGACCAGCTCGCCGCTGTGGCCCGCGGCGAAGCCTTCCTGCTGCAGGGCGGGGACTGCGCCGAGACGTTCGCCGACAACACCGAACCCCACATCAAGGGCAATATCCGCACACTGCTGCAGATGGCCGTCGTCCTCACCTACGGTGCGTCGCTGCCGGTCGTGAAGGTCGCGCGGATCGCCGGGCAGTACGCCAAGCCCCGCTCCTCGGACACCGACGCGCTGGGCCTGCCGTCCTACCGCGGTGACATGGTCAACTCGATCGTGGCCGACGCGTCGGTCCGTCACCACGACCCGTCCCGCCTGGTCCGCGCGTACGCCAACGCCAGCGCCGCGATGAACCTCGTGCGCGCGATCACCTCCGGTGGCGAAGCCGACCTGCACCGCGTCCACGACTGGAACCGGGAGTTCGTGTCGAAATCCCCGGCCGGCGCCCGGTACGAGGCGCTCGCCTCGGAGATCGACCGCGGCCTGCGCTTCATGGACGCGTGCGGCGTCGTCGACCCGAACCTGCGCGCCGCGACGATCTACGCGAGCCACGAGGCTCTCGTGCTCGACTACGAGCGCGCCATGCTGCGCCTGGACGAGTCCGACGGCCACCCGCGCCTGTACGACCTGTCCGCCCACTTCCTGTGGATCGGCGACCGCACCCGTCAGCTCGACGGCGCGCACATCGCCTTCGCGGAACTGCTCTCCAACCCGATCGGCCTCAAGATCGGACCGAGCACGACCCCGGACCAGGCGGCCGAGTACGTCGAACGGCTCGACCCGACCAACAAGCCTGGCCGGCTGACCCTGATCTCGCGCATGGGGCACTCCAAGGTGCGCGACCTGTTGCCCGCGATCATCGAGAAGGTCCAGGCCACCGGTCACCAGGTGATCTGGCAGTGCGACCCGATGCACGGCAACACCCACGAGTCGTCCACCGGCTACAAGACCCGTCACTTCGACCGCATCGTCGACGAGGTCCAGGGATTCTTCGAGGTGCACAACGCGCTGGGCACCCATCCGGGTGGCATCCACGTCGAACTCACCGGTGAGAACGTCACCGAGTGCCTCGGCGGCGCCCAGGACATCTCCGACGTGGATCTGCACGGCCGCTACGAGACGGCCTGCGATCCGCGCCTGAACACCCAGCAGTCCATCGAACTGGCGTTCCTCGTCGCCGAGATGCTCCGCGGCTGACGCGAGCCCTCGACGTCCCGGCCCCGGCGCACGCGCGCCGGGGCCGGCTCGTCACGGGGGAGCCGTCCGCGATCAGGGGAGAGCGGTCAACGTCACGGTGCCGCCCGGTTCCACCCGGTCTCCGGCACCGGGGCTCTGCCCGATCACCACCGACCGGTCCGTGTCCGCGACCTGACGTACCTCGACCTCGAAGCCGAGGCGTTCGAGCTCGTTGCGGGCCGCCGTCACCGACCGCCCCAGGAGCGAGGGAACCTTCACGGCGTTCGACACGAGCAGGGTGACGCTGCTTCCGGCACCGACCTCGGTGCCCGTCGCCGGATCGGTCCCCGACACCCGGCCGGCCTCGACGTTCGGGTCGAAGACCTCCCTGGTGTCGACGACGGTCAGACCGGCGTCCTCGAGCTGGGACCGCGCCGCGTCCGGCTTCTTGCCCGACACGTCGGGCATCTCCACCGGCGCGGAGCCCTTGCTGACGATCACCTTCACCTGCGAACCGACCGCCAGCTCGGTACCGGGGCCCGGATCGAGGGCGGCGACCCCGCCCTCGGGGACGGTGTTGCTGAAGGCCGTGCCGCCGTCGACGGGCTCGAACGTGCGCCGGCGCAGCTCGTCCTCAACGGTCGCGCGGTCGCCCCCGCCGGGCAGCTTGGGCACGGTAGGCCTGCCCAGCGACACCAGCAGCGCGACCGTCTCCCCGTCGCCGACCCGTTCACCGGCGACGGGGTCGGTACCAAGCACCGCGTCCACCGGAGCTTCGTCGGAGTACTCACCGCGAATCTCGTTCGGCACACCCGCGGCCTCCAGCGCGGTCACCGCAGCGGCCCTGTCCAGCCCGGTGATCGTCGGCACCGTGGCCAGCCGACCCGCACCGAGCCACCATCCGCCGTAGCCGAGGAGCAGCGCGACGACCAGGATCGCGACGATCCAGCCGAGCGTCCTGCGGCGCTGGGTGCGCCGTTCGAGCGCGTAGTCGGGCCGCGACGGCGGCGCCGGCGCGAACTCGCGCGGCTGCTGCTGGGTCACGGCACGGGTGTGCTGCGTCGTCACGGGCACGGGCACGGGCGCGGGCGCGGCGGGGCCGGGGGCCG
>NZ_LRRH01000088.1 GCF_001646785.1 Rhodococcus phenolicus | reverse complement strand
CGCACAGCTGTCGGACACACGCGTACGCACGAACGAAGGCGTGTGTCCGCTAGCTGCGCGAACACCGTCGAACCGGCCCCGTGACCGTCGCGGCCGACCGCGCCGGCGGCAGCGACGGAGCAGAATCGGTGCCGTGAACGGGACCTGGATACTGCTCGTCGTCATCGCGGCCATCGCCGTCACCGGGCTGGCGGCGCGCAGGAACCTGCAGGCGCCGCTGGTGCTCGTCGCGATCGGCGCGGCCGCGTCGTTCATCCCCGGACTGCCCCGCCTGGAACTGCAACCCGAGGTGATTCTCGGGGTCGTGCTTCCGCCGCTGCTGTATTCGGCGGCGCTGCGGTTCTCCGTCCCCACCTTCCGGCGCTACCTGTCGCCGATCCTGCGGCTCGGCATCGTCACCGTCCTCGCGACCGCGTTCGCGGTCGCGTTCTTCGCGAACTGGCTCGTCCCCGAACTGACGTTCGGCGCGGCGCTCGTGCTCGGCGCGGTCGTCGCGCCCACCGACGCGGTCAGCGCCGTCGCGGTCGGCCAGAAGCTGGGCCTGCCGAAACGTGTCATCGCGGTACTCACCGGGGAAGGACTCGTCAACGACGCGACCGCCCTGACCCTGTTCACCGTCGCCGTCTCCGCGGTCGCCGGCACCCGCGTGTTCTTCGAATCACCGGTCGTGTTCTTCGGCTACGAGGTCGTCGGCGGTGTCGTGATCGGACTCGTGCTCGCGGTGATCGTGCACCGGGTACGCGGCCGGATGTACCACTCGCCGCTGGAAACCTCGCTGGGACTGGTGCTTCCGTTCACCGCCTATCTCGTCGCCGAGGAGATCCACGCATCCGGGGTGCTCGCCGTCGTCGCCGCCGGCCTCTACATGGGGCACCGCGCCACCGACGCCTCGGTGAACACGCGCATCCAGGAGCGCTATGTGTGGGAGAGCCTGGACATCCTGCTCGAGATGTTCGTCTTCGCCTACATGGGATTGCAGCTCGAATTCGTCCTCGACGACGTCACCGACAACGGCTACGACGTCGTCGTCGTGTTGCTCTACGCGGTCGCGGTGCTCGTCCTCGTCATGGTGGTCCGGCCGGTGTGGGGTCTGCTGAACTGGGGACGCCGTCGCATCACGCGTGATGCCGGGCTGGCCCGGCTCGGCCGCGACCCGTTGAGCTTCCGTGAACACGTGGTCGTGTCGTGGGCGGGCATGCGCGGGGTGGTGACCCTCGCGGCCGCCGGTGGTGTCCCGCTGCTGCTCGCTTCCGGCGAACCCTTCCCGGGGCGGGACATCATCCACCTCATCGCCCTGGTCGTCGCCGTCGGTACCCTGCTCATCCAGGGTGCGACCATGCCCGCCCTGATCCGCAGGCTCGACGTGTCCGACCCGTACGAACGGCTCCGCACCGACGAGCAACGCGCCCTCGCCAAGTCGATCGTCACCATCGCCACGCGCGACGAACTCCGGAAGCTCGAGGAGAATCCGCCGTCCGGTTTCGACGCCGACGCGGTGCGCCGCATCCTCGAACGGGTACGCCGATCCATCCAGGCCCGCGTCGACGCCAAGGCCGTCGAATCGGAGAACGAGGACGACCGCACCCTCGACGCGGGTGCACTGTTCGACCAGTTCCGTCGCACGATCCTGCGCGCGCAGCGCACCGCCCTGATCGCCGCACGCGACGAAGGCAGCCTCGACGACGAAACCCTGCGCGTCGAACTCGAAAGCCTGGACGTGGAGGAAGCCGCCGCCGAGGAACGGATCGACCGGCGGGACCGGACGTGACCGGCCCTGTGCTGACCGCCGTCGACGCGGAGGTGGCCGCCGCGGTCGCCGATCTGCTCGAGGTCGCCTCGGAGACCTGTTCGCGCAGGGCTGGCAGCGGTATCGACGACTGCGCGACGCCGCCACCGCCACCCTGGCCGGTGGGAAACAGGTAGTGCCGCTGGACAGTACGAAAATCACGTCGACCCAGCATCCGTTCGTGGAGCTGAGTCTCGACGGTGCGCCCGTCGGCCGTGTCGATCTGGATCTCACCGCCGAATACGACCTCCACGGAGTCGTCGCCGTCGTCGAATCCGGTGCGCTGACGGCGCTGCGGTTCGGCGAGTGCGATGTCACCGTCACGTTCTCGGTGAGGCCGGTGGGCACTGTGCTGCAGCGCCGCCGGACCTTTTCCGTGGGCGCGCTGGCGCCGATGCGCGAAACGGTGCCGCTCATCGGTTCCGCGCGCACCCGACCCGCCTGATCCGGCCCCGCGCTCTAGGTTGGTATGCATGACCGCGACCATCCTGTTCGAGCGTCCGTGGACGCCCCGCCCGCCCCGGCCGGGTGGGCGGTGACCGGCACCGTTGTTCTCGTACTCGTGGTGGTCGCCGCTCTCGTCGTCGGCGGTATCGGTGCGGTGTGGGCACGAACCCGGCGGGTCGTCACCACTCCCGCAGAACGCGCCGTGCACGAGACGCTGCACACCGCCTCGCTCGCCGCGCGACCGTTGCGCCGCGGCCTCGACGCGACGTCCGCGCAGGAGGCTGCACCGCACCTGCGGACCCTCACCGGTGCGCAGGCCGTGGCGTTGCTCGACGCCGACGGGCATCGGCTCGCCTGGCACGGGCTGTACGAGGGCCTCGCCGGCCAGATGCGCGACGCCGCCGCGCGCGCGATCGAGGGGGAGCGGCGCGTGCTCGTCGGCCACGGCGACCTCACGCGCGGTCCCGACGAGATCGCCGTGCGCGCGGTGATCGCGCAGCCGCTGATCATCGACACTGTCGGTGTGGTCGGGGTGCTCGGCGTCGTCACCACCGCCGAACCCGGCCCGGCGATGCTCGGGGTGCTCGCCGAGGCCGCGGGTTACGCGTGCAGTCAGATCGAACTCGCCGAGCTCGACGCGTCCCGCGCGCGCCTCGATCGTGCGGAGGTCCGGGCATTGCGCGCCCAGATCAGCCCGCACTTCATCTACAACGCGCTCAACACGGTCGCGTCGTTCGTGCGCACCGACCCGGACCGGGCGCGTGAGCTGCTGCTCGAGTTCGCGGACTTCACCCGCTACTCGTTCCGGTCGGCGGGCGAGTACACGGTGCTCGCCGACGAGCTGCGCAACATCGACCGGTACCTCACTCTCGAACGCGCCCGCTTCGGCAACGCCCTCGACGTGCGGCTTCAGATCGCCCCGGAGGTCCTCGGGGTGGTGCTGCCGTTCCTGGCGCTGCAGCCGCTGGTGGAGAACGCGGTGCGGCACGGCATCGCCGGCAAACCGACCCGCGCCGGGACGATCGCCATCGTCGCCGCCGACGAAGGCACCGACTGCGTGATCAGTGTCGAGGACGACGGCATCGGCATGGACCCGGAACTGCTGCGATCGGGTTCGCTCGACGCGGTCGCGGACCGCGAGGACAGCAGTGTCAAGGAGTCCGCCCATGTGGGGCTGGCGAACGTCGACGACCGGTTGCGGGCGGCGTTCGGCAACGACTACGGCCTGGTCGTCGAGACCGCTCCGGGCGCCGGGACCAAGGTCAGCATGCGGGTCCCGAAGTTCCGGCCGGGGATCCGACCGTGACCGGCCTCGAGGCATGGCACGATGATTCCGTTGTGAACGACAATCCGGACCACCTCACCGTGCTGGCGGTCGACGACGAACCGCCGGCCCTCGACGAGCTCGCATACCTGCTGCGCCGACGCGATGAGATCGGCTCGGTCCACACCGCCGGTGATGCGACCACGGCCCTTCGGTTGCTGCGCGACGGCGGTATCGACGCGGTCTTCCTCGACATCAACATGCCGGGGCTCGACGGGCTCGAACTCGCGGGGATCCTCCGCAACTTCGCGCAGCCCCCGTCGGTGGTGTTCGTGACCGCGCACGACGACCGGGCGGTCGCCGCGTTCGATCTCGGTGCGGTCGACTATCTGCTCAAGCCGCTGCGGGAGGAACGGCTCGCCGAGGCGGTGCAGCGGATCGCGGAACGGCGCCGCAGCAGCACCGACCAGAGTGGGGCGGCGGCATCGTCCGACGAGGTGATTCCCGTCGAGCTGGGCGGGGTCACGACGCTGGTGCCGCGGTCGTCGGTGCGATGGGTCGAGGCGGACGGCGACTACGCGCGCCTGCACACCGCAACCGGTTCCCACCTCGTGCGCATCCCCATCTCGACACTCGAGAGCCGCTGGGCGGACGCCGGGTTCCTGCGCGTCCACCGGTCCTTCCTCGTGGCGTTGCCGCTGGTGACGGGAATCCGCAGCGTCGGTTCCGGGCTGGTGGTGTGCCTGCGGCCGGAGGGGGACCAGCCGGCGGTGGAGCTGCCGGTGAGCCGCCGCCACACCCGCGAACTCAAGGACCGGCTCATCCGCGGTCCCATGCAGACCTGGACGTCCCGATGAGCAGCGCCGGCCCGCCGCCGCGGCAACGGGTGGTGCTCGCGCAGCGACGCGGAGCCCGCATGGTCCGTACCCGCGTCGAGGTGCAGCAGCAGACCCAGATCGGCGACGCGATGGTGCGCGGACTTGTCCGGGCGCAGCTCGGGCTCGCGTTGCGGGTGGCGCTCGTCGCGGCGGGTCTGCTCGGTGCGCTGCCGGTGCTGTTCGCGCTGGTGCCCTCGCTCGCGGAGGTGACGGTGCTGGGATTGCGGCTGCCGTGGCTGCTGCTCGGCGTCGTCGGCTATCCGGTGCTGCTGGGCATCGCCTGGCTCTATGTGCGGTTGGCCGAGCGCAACGAGCAGGACTTCACCGACCTGACCGACGACTGAGCCGCGATGGACACCGGTTCGATCCCCGTCCTCACCGTCGTCGGTCTGATCGCGGCGGCGGCCGCGACCGTCGCGATCGGCATCTACGGTGTGCGCTTGGCGCGCACCACTTCCGACTTCCTCGTCGCCTCGCGCACGGTGGGGCCGCGCTGGAATGCCGCGGCCATCGCCGGTGAATATCTCTCCGCCGCATCGTTTCTCGGTGTGGCCGGGCTCGTCGCGAAGTACGGCGCCGACGCGCTGTGGTATCCGGTGGGTTTCGCCGCGGGCTATCTGGGCCTGTTGCTGTTCGTCGCGGCACCGCTGCGCCGGTCCGGTGCGTACACGGTGCCGGACTTCGCCGAGTTCCGGCTGGGCGCGCGCTGGCTGCGCACTCTCGCGATGATCGTCGTCGCGGTCATCTGCGTGTTGTATCTGGTGCCGCAGTTCCAGGGTGCGGGACTGACGTTGAACATCCTGCTGGGACTGCCCGAATGGGTGGGCGTCGCCGCGGTCGGGGTGATCGTCGTCGGCAATGTCGTCGGCGGTGGCATGCGGTCGATCACGTTCGTGCAGGCATTCCAGTACTGGCTCAAACTCACCGCGGTCGCGTTGCCGGCGCTGGTGCTCGCCCTGCACTTCTTCGCCGACGACCGCGCCGTGTCCGAACCGGTGCCGCCGACCGTCACCGACCGCACCACCGTCGACATCACCACCGACGTGATCGTGCAGGTCGGTGAGCCGCTGCAGGTCACCGTCACCGGGCACGTCGACGGCGGGCCCGTCTCGGGACCGGTGCTGCTCGCGCCGGGGGAGCACGAACTGTCGTCGGGAACCGAACTGGTGCTCGACGCCGGCTCGCCCGTTCCGGTGGTGGCGGGTGCGCCGGCGGACAACGACTCGTGGGCCTCGCCCGGCAACGGGTACGGCGGCGACTACCCGATGTTCCAGGTGTATTCGCTGATCCTCGCGACGTTCCTCGGCACCATGGGGCTACCGCACGTGCTCGTGCGGTTCTACACCAACCCCGACGGTCGTACCGCGCGGGTGACGTCGCTCGCCGTGATCGGACTGGTCGGGATGTTCTATCTGTTCCCGACGCTGCTCGGGGTGTTCGCCCGGCTGTATGTACCGCAGCTGCTCATCACGGGCCGCTCGGACGCGGCGGTGCTGCTGTTGCCGGGATCGGTGCTGTCCGGGTGGGGAGGTCAGCTCCTGGCGGCGCTCGTCGCCTCCGGTGCGATCGCCGCGTTCCTGTCCACCTCGTCCGGTCTGCTGGTCAGCGTCGCCGGTGTGCTGTCGACGGATGTGCTGCGCGGCAGGGTGCGGGACTTCCGGGTCGCGGCGGTGCTCGCCGGGGTGGTTCCGCTCGCGTTGTCGCTGTCGGTGACGTCGCTGGATCTGTCGCGTTCGGTGGGGCTGGTGTTCGCGGTGGCGGCGTCGACGTTGTGCCCGCTGCTGGTCCTGGGTATCTGGTGGCGGGGGCTGACCGCGGCGGGTGCGGCGGCGGGCATGGTGCTCGGCGGGTTGGTGTCCGGGATCGCGGCGATGGTGGTGGTGCTCGCTCCCGTCGACCCGGAACGCGGTGCGGGCTGGCTCGAGGTGCTCGTCGGCTATCCGGCCGCGGTGAGCGTGCCGCTGGCGTTCCTGACGATGGTGCTGGTCAGCCTCGCCACACGCCGGTCGGTGCCCCCCGATGTGGGTCGTGCCTTCTCGCGTATGCACGTCCCGGAACGCCTCGGCATGGGCCGCGACCGGGAGATCGGTGCGTTCGGTGCAGCGGATCGGCGGCGCCGTTCGTCGCGGTGAGCCGACCGTTCGGCGCACCGCTCGACAGTTCGGCGTTCGGTGGACCCGCACCGCTTACGAATGTGACCGCCGTCTCACTACCGTCTGTCCTCACTACAACTCACACGACCCCGAGGAGTCGGCAGTGACCACAGTCAGTAGCGGAAGCGACGCACCGTCGCGCCGCGAACCCACGCCACAGGACTTCGCCGCGATGCAGGCGAGCCCGGAGTTCCAGGAGCTGCGCAGTCGGCTCCGACGGTTCGTGTTCCCCGTGACGGTGTTCTTCCTCGCCTGGTACGGCGTCTACGTGCTGCTGGCGACGTACGCCGCGGACTTCATGGCGACGAAGGTGATCGGCAACATCAACCTCGGAATCATCCTGGGTCTCGGTCAGTTCGTGACCACGTTCGTGATCACGGCCGTATATGTGAAATTCGCAGGACGCGAGCTCGACCCCCGCGCCGCCGCGATCCGTGACGAGCTGGAAGGACCGGCACAGTGACCGTTCTCGCTGCCAGTGGGACCGCCGATGTCGGCAACCCGCTGATCAACATCGCGATCTTCGTCGCATTCGTCATCGGCACGATGACACTGGTGATCCGGGCCAGCCGCACCACCAAGAAGGCCTCCGACTTCTACACCGGCGGCGGCCAGTTCTCCGGACCTCAGAACGGTTTCGCGATCGCCGGTGACTACCTGTCGGCCGCGTCCTTCCTCGGCATCGCCGGCGCCATCGCCGTCTACGGCTACGACGGGTTCCTGTACTCGATCGGCTTCCTCGTCGCGTGGCTCGTCGCGCTGCTGCTCGTCGCCGAACTGCTCCGCAACACCGGGCGGTTCACGATGGCCGACGTGCTGAGTTTCCGCCTCAAGCAGCGACCGGTTCGCATGGCGGCGGCGCTGTCCACCCTCGCGGTGTCGCTGTTCTACCTGCTCGCCCAGATGGCCGGCGCGGGCGGCCTGGTCGCGCTGCTGCTCGACATCCACGACAAGGCCGGTCAGGCGATCGTCGTCGCGGTCGTCGGTGTGCTCATGATCGTGTACGTGCTCATCGGCGGCATGAAGGGCACCACCTACGTGCAGATGGTCAAGGCCGTCCTGCTCATCGCCGGCGCCGGGATCATGTTCGTCCTCGTGCTCTTCGCGGTCCGTGGCAACTTCTCCCAGCTGCTCGCCGACGCGCAGTCCATGGCGTCGAGCTCGACGGACCCGGCGGTCGCCGGCCGTGACATCCTGGCGCCGGGCGCGAAGTACGGCATCAGCGACATGACCCGCATCGACTTCGTCTCGCTCGGCATCGCGCTGGTGCTCGGTACCGCAGGTCTGCCGCACGTGCTCATGCGCTTCTACACCGTGCCGACCGCGAAGGAAGCTCGCCGGTCGGTGACCTGGGCGATCGCGCTCATCGGCGCGTTCTACCTGTTCACCCTCGTCCTCGGCTACGGCGCCGCGAAGCTGGTCGGCCCCGACGTCATCCTGAACGCCCCCGGCAAGGAGAACGCGGCGGCTCCGCTGCTGGCCTTCGAACTCGGCGGCACCCTGTTCCTGGCGATCATCTCCGCAGTCGCGTTCGCCACGATCCTCGCGGTCGTCGCGGGCCTGGCGATCACCGCGTCGGCGTCGTTCGCCCACGACATCTACGCCAGTGTCATCAAGCGCGGCAACGCAACCGAGGACGAGCAGGTGCGGGTCTCGCGCATCACCGTCGTCGTCATCGGCCTGGTGTCGATCGTGCTGGGAATCATGGCGATGGGGCAGAACATCGCCTTCCTGGTTGCTCTCGCGTTCGCCGTCGCCGCCTCGGCGAACCTGCCGACGCTGCTGTACTCGCTGTTCTGGAAGAAGTTCAACACCACCGGCGCGCTGTTCAGCATCTACGGCGGCCTGATCAGCTGCCTGCTGCTGATCGTGTTCTCCCCGGCGGTATCCGGCAAGCCGTCGTCGATGTTCCCGAACGCCGACTTCGCGTGGTTCCCGCTGTCCAACCCGGGCATCGTGTCCATTCCGCTGGCCTTCGTCCTCGGCATCGTCGGCACCTACATCGGTCGCCGCAAGACGGAGGATCCGTTCAAGCAGGCCGAAATGGAGGTCCGCTCGCTCACCGGTGTCGGTGTCGAGAAGGCTGTCGCTCACTAGCAGAACCCGCCTCACGCTTCGGTGCCGCGCTCCCGGAAGGGATCGCGGCACCGATGCTTTCTGCTGTGGCGTGTTACTGCGCGGCCGGAAGTTCGAGGAAGTGCAGCGGGTCGGTCTCGGTGAACCGGTCCGTGACGTTGCCACCGAGCCCGCCCTCGAGTGCCGTATCACCGAGCAGGTCGAGCTTGCGTGCGGAGGCACCCTCGCCGAAATCCAGTCCGGCCAGGTCGACCCACAGAACGTTCGGTCGTGTCGTCGACGCGAACACGTAACGCTTGTTCGTCAGATCACCGACGGTCTGCCAGATCGTCTGGGATGCGTTGGGCTTGTCCGGATCCGGAATTCGGAACGGCTGGGCCGCGTTACGGATGACACTGAACATCCCGGCGACGGCCTCGACCTGGCTCTTCGGTTCGGGGAGCCGGCCGACGTAGTATGCGGCGCGCGCGAACCGGTCGGCGGCCTGCGTTGTGCCGGGCAGAGGCCGGTCGCCACCGAATCCGTCGATCTCGCGGAGCAGTTCGAGCTGCTTGTCGTAGGTCGGTGAATTCGTCATCACGTGGTAGCTGCGGTCGTGCCAGACGGTGACCTTGCCGTCGATGTACTCGACGATCGCCGAGTCGCCCGTCGCGTCGTCCAACGCGAGGTGCACCGCGGGAACCTCACCGGTGGCCGGGTCGCCGAGCGGAACGACCTGCACCTCGGTCTGTTCGATCCACGCTGCCGCCTCCGCGACCGTGGCGAAGTTGTCCAGGAAGTACTGCATCCACACGGCCATGCTCAATGCCGGACGCGTCGGGTCGTGGGTTCCGTAGTCGGATTCCGCGAGCCAGAGGATGTGCCCGGACAGGCCCGCCTCGTTCATGCCGTCGACGGTCATCATGTCGAACGCGCCGGCGACAACGCTGCCGAACTTCGAGGTCCAGCTCAGCGACCCGCCGACGCCGTCCCGCCGGTCGATGCCGCGCGGCAGGGACCACAGATTCGTCCCCGTGTCGCGGTGGTAGTCCATGTTCCGTCCGACGAGTACCGCTCCCGCCGCATCCGGCCAAACGACCCTGGTGCACATGTCTTCTCTCTTCCCCGCCCGCCGGGCAAACGCGTGTTCGAGTTGGTTGGGAACATCGAGGGTGCATCCGACTCTCGCACATTTCGCGGTAGACCGAGGGCGTTGGCGCCGATCGATCCGATCCACTCCGGTCGCAAGGCGTGACGGTGCGAAGTGCCGCCCGGTGTCGTCGTGGTGGGAACTGCTGAGGGCGAACGCGATTCGAGCGGCCACGCGCACGCGACGGCGGGGACCGGGTGCGAATCCGGTCCCCGCCACATCGATCACGCCGCGACCCCTCGACGACGGCGCATCGACAGGTACCGACCGGGCCTACAGGTACCAGCCGCCGTTGACGCCGATGATCTGGCCGGTGATGAATCCCGCGTTGTCCGTGCACAGGAACGCGCAGGCCGCGGCCACGTCGTCGGGAGTTCCGTTGCGCCGCACCGGAGTCATACCCGCCAGCAGATCCAGGTCGATGTTGCCCTCGGCTGCCCCGTTGCGGGCCATAGGCGTGTCGATGATCGACGGCGGAATCGTGTTGACGGTGATGCCCTGCGGCGCGAACTCGTACGACAGCGCCTTCGTCAGCGCGATGACGCCACCTTTCGACGCGACGTAGTGCGCGCGGTCCGGTGCACCGGACTGGGCGCTCGACGACGAGATCGTGATGATGCGGCCCCAGCCCGACTCGACCATGTCCGGCACTGCGGACTGGATCGAGTGGAACGTGCCGGTGAGATTCACCGAGAGGATCTGCTCCCAGGCGTCCGCGGTGATCTGCGTGAACGGCGCGCTGAGTTCGATCCCGGCGCTGGTGACCATGATCGAGACCGGTCCGAGCTCGGACCGCACCGTGTCGAGTGCCGCGTCGGTCGCAGCACGATCGGTGACGTTCACTGCGAGGCCGACCGCGGAGGCACCGTCGGCCTGCAACTTCTCGGCGGCGATGCGTGCCTGTTCACCCTGCCGGTCCAGCAGCGCGACGGGGTGTCCCTGCTCGGCGAGATGCCGGCCGACGGCCAGCCCGATCCCGGAGGCGCCTCCGGTGACGACGGCGACGCGCTTCGCCGCGGCCTCTGCGTTGTTGTGATCCATGGTGGCCTTTCGTGTTTATCGGTCGGTGGGGGTGAAATCGACGTGGAGTTCGGCCAGGCCCCGCAGGATGTAGGTCGGCTCGTACCGGTAACTACGCCGCCCGACCGGCCCGTGACGGTCGGCGTTGATCGTCAACGTGGTGGTCCGGTCGAGGAACCGCTCGATCGCGATCCGCCCCTCGATCCGGGCCAGCGGCCCGCCCGGGCAGGTGTGCACCCCGCGGCCGAACGCGACGTGCTC
>NZ_LRRH01000087.1 GCF_001646785.1 Rhodococcus phenolicus | reverse complement strand
CGCCGCCTCACCAGGGCTTCGACGGTCCAAAATGAGCCGTTACGGGCAAGTGAGTTGTACTCCGTTTGTCATTTCCGACCGGCGCAATTGGGTTCGCGTAGCTGTCGGTTTCTGTGCGTTCAAGTGAGTTGGGGTGTTTCCGGTACGTATCCGGTACATCGTGCGGCGGTGCGCCCAACTCCCCTGAGTTCGATCCAATCCGAGGGGGTCTCGTGAAGAAGGTTCGGGTGGCGCGCGACGACGCGGCACTGATCTACGCGCTCGGCGTCGCGGCGCTATGCCTGTCGTACACCGCGCTCGCGGATGTGGCGGCGCGGGCCGGGCTCGGCGACTGGCAAGCCGCGGTGTGGCCGCTCGTCGTCGACGGACTGATCGTCGCGGCGACCCGGGCGGCAGTGACGCTCGACGCGGGGCCGGCGCGTCGCTACGCCTGGTTCCTACTGTGGGCGGCGGTCGGCGTGTCGATCGCCGGGAACGTGGCGCATCTGTTGCTGCCGCCGGGGCCGGTGCACCCGGCGGTCGCCACTGCTGTCGCAGTGGTGCCGCCGGTCGCGGCGCTTGCCCTGACGCACCTGTCGATCGTGCGCGCCCGGGCGCTCGCCGGCACCGACACACCGCGCACGGACACCGAGATCGCGAGCACGGCCGACGCAGGCTGCGACACGCCGGCGACGCCCGCGTCAGCGCAGCTCACGGTCGTGCCCGAGCCGGAACCCACACCTGCCGGCGTCGAGGATGACGCACCGGAGGACGAGCGTGACGCACTGCGTCATCGCGCGTGCCAGCTCCACGCCGCCGGCCTGAGCAACTATGCGATCGCGGACCAGATCGGGCGGTCGGAGGCGACGGTGCGGCGCTGGCTGGCGGCGAGCGTCGCGTCGTGATCGACGCCGTAGGGTAGATCGTTCGTTACCTTCACGAACCTAATCCGCCGGGGCGAATGCGGTAGTCTGACCGGGCCCCGGCGGGTGAGGTGTTCCTGACAGTCTCCTCGGTTCCCCGTCGGGGCTTCCTACTGTCGCCCGCCGCGCTTGATCTGCGAGATGCGCTGCTTGGTGAGTCCGGCCGCTTCGGCCATCTCCCCGCCAGTGAGCCCTTCTGCGACGCCGGCCTGGACGAGGTCGCGGATCTCGGCGTCGATGGCTTCGATCTGGGCGACGAGTGCGGCGCGGCGGGTGCGGGCATCTTCGAGCCCTTCGAGCGTGTTCATGCAGGTCAGGCTAGCACGCTAGATTTCTCCGCTCCAGGTGTTGACACCAGATGTCTAGCGCGCTAGATTGTGTCTTGTCAGGAACACGAAACACCAAGGAGCACAAGATGATCGCCCAGATCCTCACCATCTACCCCACCACCGACGACGTCCTCTACTTCGAGGACTCCCTCACCGACGCCGGTAACCAGCTCACCGGCTGGGCCAGCGAGGAGGGCTACACCCTGGAGCTCGACCCCGAGTGCGACGGCACCGACATGATCGGCTACTTCGTCCGGGACGCCAGCGGACGCCAGGTCGCCGCGGCCACGATCACCGAGTGAGAACGGCGGGGGCCGGGAAACCGGCCCCCACCACTCCCCCGATCACACACTCCCGGAAGGCCCCACGATGACCCCGATCTTCACCGCCCTGCTCGCCGAGTTCCGCGCCACCGGCCCGATCATGCTGAGCGACGACGAGGACTGACCCCGGACACGACGAAGCGCCCCCGCTCCTCACGACGAGGAACGGGGGCACTTCTGTAGGTCCCGGACGGGAGCCTGACTGCATTGGCGATGCGCGGACAGGCTACCACCGGCCGGCGTCACAGATCCTCGGCGACGATCTGATCGAACGCGAACCCGTACCCCGAGTTGTACGGCTGAGTCCCGAACCCGAACCCACGATGCCCCGCGTTGACGGGGACGATGCCACTACTGTCCGTGAACGTCGCGATCGTCGTCCCGTTCCTCTTCGCCGTGTACACGTTCCCGTTCACCTCGAGCGTCACAGTGTCACCGGTGACGAACGCCGTCGAGATCGCCACATGCCGAGACGAGATCGTGCCCGCGCTGTTGATCGTGTAGAACCCGGACGACAACGCCGCACCCGAGAGGACGAGCAGCACACGGTCGTCGTCCTGCGTGGCCGTCCCATTCCCTCGCGCGAGGAGATAGAAGTACGTCGTCGTCACGCGCGACGTACCGACCGGTGTCTTGATGGTGGCGGTCACCGCATAGTTGTCGGTTGCCATCATGCCGCCGAGGTACTCGACGAGCTGCGGCGTGTTACCGGACGCTGTGCTGTTCTGCGCGGCGTTGGTGTTGACGACCGGCTGCGGCGACGACGGACCCCAGTTGGAGCCGATCGCACCGTTCGCCCTGTTGAAGTCGTCAGTGTACGACTTCTTGATCGTCCCGACAGCGGAGAACCCACCGACACCAGCGAATTGGACGGTACGCGAATACACCTGAACGCCGGCCGCGCCGAACGTGCCCGTACCCGCGAACTGTGCGACGCGCGCCTGCAGCTGCATCGCGGACGCCGCGAGTGCGCCCACACCGGCGAACTGAACCGACCGCGCTTGCACCTGCGATGCCTTGACGATGACGACTGCACCGATCCCGGAGAACTCCGCAGGCGCGGAGAACACCGCGATGCCTTCGACAGCGAATCCGCCGGCACCAGTGAACTCGACGAAACGGCGCGGAATGTCGCTCGCCACGAACAGTCCTTCACCCGAGAACACGACGGCCCGTGTCTGCACCTCGAACGCAACCGCATCGAACGTTGCGGCTGCCGAGAACTCGACAGCCGCCGGGTGCACTGCGACCGCGGCAACAGTGAAGCCGCCGTTGGCGGTGAACTGCACCCCGTACCGAACCGGCAGCATCGCCACCGTGCCGGACGGCATCAGCAGTACCGGCACCCGGGGAACGGGCAGGGCATGTTCGCCGATCTCGGGCAGCCCGACGGCGATCACTACGGACGGCAACGCCGCGACCGACTCCACGACGTCCGGCAGCGCGAACCCGCCATCGGCGCGCACGGCTGGGAGCGCAGCGATGATCGGATCGGACATGGCTACGTCTGCAGACCGGACGGGGTGATCTTCACCTGGCCCTGCGCGCCGAGCACGATCGACGACGACAGGGCCTGACCGGCGATGAACGTTCCGCCCGACGCGGCCGACCACAATCCGACGTGCGTGACGGTCGCGGCCGGGCAGTCGAATGTCACTTCGGTACCGGACAGGGTGCCGGTCGTGCCGGAGGTCCAGGTGGTCTGCTTGCGCCCGTACGCGGGGGAACCGCCCGACACTTCGGATCCGCCGGTGGTTGTCGGATCGGCGGTGTGCAGCGACAGGTAGGTGCCGGACGTCTTCAGGACGTCGATCATCGACTGTCTGGTTGAGGGAACAGAAATTGCCACGAGGGCCTCCTACTGCTTGCGCTGAACATCGCCGTAGACCCACAGCAGGTCCAGGGTCGGTGTCTCTGGGTAGTGGATGTACAGCCGGAAGGTCGCGCCGGCCGGGATGAGGTCGGTCTGTTCGGATTCGACGCGGAACTCGGCGTAGTCCTCGGTGACCGAGATCGCTGTCCACGTCGCGAGCACCGTCTCGGTGCCCTTCGTGTACAGCACGATTTCCGCTGTCGTACCGATGGGGATCTGTGGATCGGACGATTGCCGGCGCACGATCTGCGCGAAGTCGGCGCCCCTCGATAGGGTGAGTTTCGACTTGATCGGAATGTGTCCGAGCGGCTGACTCACAGGACACCGCCGAGTCCGAGCATGATCCAGATCAGATCCCACACGAGCGCCGCGATCACTTCGACCATCAGTCCTCCTCTGCGATTCGGTACCCGCCCGCCAACTGCAGGGCGAGAACGTGGTTCGGCTCATCGGTGGTGTAGGTGCCCCGCCTGCGCGGAAGCTTCTCCATCAGTCCTCCCGGTTCAGCTCGAGCTCGGGAGGCGGCTCCGGCGACGCGATACCGCGGTCGGCGAGCGTGCCCCGCAGCTGCGCGATGTAGTGCCGGGCCGCCAACTTCCACCGGTCGAGCGCAGCGATCTGCCGGTCCTGCCCAGCGATCTGCAGGTCCTGTTCCTTGTCGCGGTCCTCGAGGATCTGCACGCGCCGCTGCAACGTCTCGGCGTCGTCGGCGCGCCGGATCCCGTTGATGATCGACACGACACCGGTCGAGATCGCACCGATCGCAGCGACCACGATGGCAATCAGTTCGGTCGCTGTCATCTGACCCCCTGCTCAGCCCAGGCCCGCGCCATACCGAAGTGCATGAGGGACGCCCAGATCGCGATGGTTCCGGTCAGTACCGGTGCGGGCGGCTCGAGGAAAATCGACCCGAGGAGCAGCAGCAGCCCGTAGAACATCCACGCGGTCGCTGCGATCGCGTGCGCAATCACCACCCCCCGCGTGCGCAGCGTGGACACCAGCACCAGCGTTCCGGCGACCGCGAACAGCAGCGGGAAGAGCGGCACGATGTCGTCGATGATCTGCACGAGGGTGACCTGCGGGCCAACAACCTGGCGTTGCACGAGCGTCGTCGGCCCCAGGTAGAGGGCAGTGAGGGTGAGGGCGGCACCGGCCATCGCGTACGACACGGTGCGCAGACCGCGCACGGCTACCGCCCGAGCCGCTGACGAACGTCAGCGAGCACCTGGTCGACCGTCGACTGCGCAGCACTGACCGCACCGCCGGCCGCCTGCACGTGCTGGGCGACCGTCTCGGCGATCACCTGCGCGGTCGCATCGTCGACTACGGGCCGCTGCTCCACGCGCGTACCGGCGAGCCCACCGACACCGAGTCCGAGGATGCCGCCGATGACCGCGACGATCTGCGCCGACACTCCGGCGTCGAGGAAGCCGAGGGCGACGAGGGCTGCGCCGGTTGCGGCGGCGAGCGCGTAGATGACCTTGCGGGTCGTGGGGTTCTCGAGGACGGTCACTGATTCTTTCCCTTCAGGTGTTCGAGGATTTCTCGGGACTGCACGTTCGCGTGGAAGGCGTGGTAGTCCGCGGTGCGGATCAAGGTCGCCGCCGCGTACGGCTGGCCGTCCACCATCGACGGCTCCGGAGCGACCAGCAGCCGATGCAGTTCGCGTGTCTTTTCGAGCAGTTCCACCTGCTCCTCGTGTCTGAGCATGTCGAGGAAACCTCCAGGGTCAGGGAGTAGCGCGGTGCCGATGTCGAGGCACCGCTGGTATCGGACGGACCGATCGGACAGCCCGTTCAGTCCGCCGTTGATCGCGCGTGTGACCGCCTCGAGATTCCGGGCATCGCACAGCGCGTTGATCTGCGGGCGCGCCGCGGTCCAGTACCAGACCGCACCGAGGAACCCGTAGCGGTCCGAGGCGAGTTCGTCCGGGTGGTCGAGGAAGAACGTCGGCGACGACACCAGGCCGCGACCGTGCGCCCAGCGGGACAGCTCCCCGTAGTTGTGACGGCCGGTCACCTGGATCGGGCCGCGGCCCTTGAACCGCACACCGTCCCCGGACTGGTTGTTACCGAGGTCGCTGCGGCCCTCGTAGGCGGCGCCGCTGGCGAGTTCCTCCATCCACCGCAGCCCGCCGGATTCGGTGCCGAGCTGCGCGCACCACATCGCGGCCCGGTCCACGGTCGTGCACCCGGCGGCGATCATCGCGCCCGCGAACGCGGGCAGGAGCTGCCGATACCGGTCGATCGGCAGGGAACCACCCATCGCCGCCGACAGCGTCTCCGCCGTCAGTCCGCGCACAGGCGCAGGCGCGGGTGCGGGTGTGTCCTCGCCCGGGAACAGTGCACCGTCGAGCATCAGCAGCGGATCGAGCCGATTCGGACCCGGCTGCGTCCACACGAACCGATGCCACTCGAGGTGAAGGTGCGGAGCCACACCACCGTTCGTGTTCTGATCCGGGTTGATGCGGGCGATCCGCTGGCCGGCCTCCACCCGCTGGCCGAGACCGACCTCGGGGACGATGTGCCCGTACACGGTGGTGCCGCCGCCGTCCTCCGTCGGATGGTCGACGACGACCCACTGTCCGAACCCGGATGCCGGGCCGACTTGGACGACCGTGCCGCCCTGCACCGCGTACACCGGCATGCCGCCGGATCCGCCGTCCCTCCCGAAGTCGGTGCCCCAGTGGGTTCCGCCCCAGCGGGCGCCGAATCCGGATGTGACGATGTGGCCGCGCTCGAGCGGCCAGTAGTGCGTCACGATCCACCCTCCGCAGTCTCGGGTGCGACGATCCGATACCCACCGGCAAGTTGCAGGGCAAGAATGTGATCCGATACGTCGTTGGTGTGAGTGCCCAGAATCGGGTCCCGGCGACCGCCGTACCCGACACCACCCGGCGTCGCGAGGATTACCGTCATCTGACCGGGCTGACCCCAGATCTGCGGCCGGTGATAGACGAGCACGTGATCGGTGCCCTGGATCGGAGGATCGATCCTGTACAGGGTGGCGTCGTACCCGCCGGGCGACGGAAGTCCTTCCATCACAATCTCTGCGGTCGGCACAATGACCTCCTATGCGGTTGTAGTGAAACTCAACGGATCCGACAGCTCCGACACGTTGTCGCCGATGTCGACGGCCTGGATCCGCACCGAGTAATTCGTCGATGGGGTGAGCCCCACGAAGTCGTGATACAGCGTCGTCACCACGCCGTAGCGGGCTCCGTTCAGATACAGCACGTAGTTATTCACCATCACGTCGTCGAGCGACGCCGACCATGTGACGTGCGCAGAGTTGCTGGTGACGCTCGACGCTGCGAGCCCGCCCGGCGTCGACGGTGGCTGGCCGAAATCGTCTGCCACATAGACGGTGACGAACACCGCGCCCGCAGCACCATTGCCGGACAGGATCCCATTGCCGCCGTATCCTCGTGCACCGCCGGGGCCGGACGGCCACCCGCCGTGTCCACCCGGGCCACCGGCACCGAAGATCGACACACGACCGGCTCCGCCGCCACCGGCCGATCCGGGACCGAGCCGCCCCAGATCGATACTGAATCCGTGCCCGCCCGGGCCGCCGTTACCCGGCCCGCCGGGGACCTGGCCGCCGGATCCGCCGGGGTGGAACGGTCCGTTCGAACCGGCGGTACCGTTCGCGGCATCACCGCCACCGTTCCCGCCGCGCATCTTGTACGTCCGGGACCCAGGACCGTAATTCGTGGTCGTCGCACCGGCGACGATCAGGAACGAACCGAACGACGATGCGCCGGCCTGCGCGGTCGAACCGCCCGCGGTGCCTTCCCCGATCGTGATCGCAACGGATGACGGGAGTGCCTCGAGAGCGGCGCCGGTGAACTCGATCCGTTCCCATCCGCCGGACCATCCGCCGAGCCCGTCCGTGCTGCTCGGCTGCGTACCGGACGTCGCCCCCGACAGTACGTCGACGACAACCTTGTAGGCGGCCGGGTGTTTGGTCCACACATCGGATTCGGAGTACGTGTAGCGGTAGGCGCGTTCGGTTCCGATCTCGAGTGCGTCGATGCGGTTGTCGAGTCGGACGATCTCGCCATTCACGAGCACGGCGGACACGAACTCGCCCTTGAAGTTGCCTTGCGCCACGTTGTAGGGGCCAACGGCAGCATCGAACTTCGACTGCTTCCACGTCGCCTCATCCAGCCCGCCCAGCCCGGTTAGATCGTCATCGAAGGTGCCATCCGGATAGCTACCTCCAGGGACAGTCACCGCATACCACCGTCATGCAGGCCGGGATCGTCCGGGAACTCCTCGCGCAGACGCCGCAGCATCTCTTGCTTAATCTGCGGCCGGATCTTATCCAGCCGCTCAGCGAGCACATCCCGCTCCGGCTCCGGCTCATCTGCCGGCACCCACCGGCCTCCGCCACCCATCATCGGGTCTTCGGTCGCGTCGATGCGGAACTTCTTACGCGGATCCTCGCGATGCCCGCACTGTGGGCATTGGAGCATGACCCCACATTCGACGAGGTGCGCAGACACTTTCCGCCACCACTTGATGGGGAAGACGAGCATTGCACCGATCACGTCCGGCAAACCGACGAAGAACGGGAGGAGCACCTCTTCGGGGTCGTCCGGATTACAGTTCGCGAGAGTGGGTAGTTCGTTGTCCTGCATCAGATCACACCTAACATTTTCATGCCGCTGACAAGTTTCTGAATACGCTTCAGGATCAGCCCGAATGCGTCCTGCGGGTCTTTCGATCCGAGCCTGATATCGAAGCCGGGCGCCCGGCCGGGTCCGGCGGTCAGACGAAGAGATTTCACGCGTGGCGCTTCGATTCGCCCCGACCGGTCGCCTTCGGTCTGCATGAAGATCCGGTTCCCCAAATCGAAATGACCGTGCCCTGTCGCGCCGACCAGCCACGGTGCGCCGTCGATGATCTGCATGTCCGCCGAGTACTTCGTTTCGGTCGCCCGGACCGCCTCACGCAGTACCAGCGTGGCGCTGAGGGTATATGCCTGGTCTGCGCCATCCACCCACATCTCGTACAGCGAGAAGTCCGACAAGTACTGACTGCGGTTGACCAGATATACGGTCATGAAGGCGAGGATCGTGTCCTCCAGGAACGGCATCAGAAGTGCCGTCGCCACGCCGCCCAAGGGGGGGATCGGGACAAACGGGATCGCTGCCATGGCATCGCCGATAGCTGCGATGGCCGCCTCGATGATCTCGTTGATGCCCGGCATCGAGTGCCCACCACCGGTCAGCCTGTGCCCACGCGCCAATCTCAGGGACGCCTTCTGAGACACAACCCCTGGTGATCCGGCCGGGTAGAACACGAACGGCACCTTCGGGTTGGTCCCCAGGTAGCCGGGCACCTGATACTCCGGCACTGGTGGCAGGCCAACGATGGATTGTTCGGAGTTCTCGATCGGTAGCGATCCACCGCCGAGACCCTCAGAGAATGCGGACACGAAGATCCGCACCAACTGCCCGACACCCTCCCAGAAGGACCCCGTCACGGTCGGGGCGAGCCCACCCGAGTTGTTCTCGAACCAGATGACCAACGTGCCGTGGGCGACCTGTGCACCCTCCCAGGGCAGCGGATCGCCGGGCATGTACCGACGCCACCGGACGGTCAGGTCCGCGTCGTGAAGCATCGACTCGGCGCACTCGTGCCACGTCTTGAATCGCGAGAGAACCAGGCCGGTGACGGTTCCGCGGGTGGCGGCCGTTTCGTAGTCCAGTGGGGCGAGGACGATCGGCCAATCGGTGTAATCGGCGTCCCCGTCGGCGAGGGGATCATTCCATCCCATGCCCGACGGCCACCCGTGCGCGCGGGCAAGGTTCAGCTTGAGTGCAGTACCCAACGCCCAATCAGTGGGGCCACCCAACATGAATACCTTGAACGGCTGAAACCCTGCTGGGGTGGTCGGCGTAGCCCACAAGTCCCGCCACTTCAGCTGCTCGTAGTCGGATAAGAAAGTCGCGGTGACGATGGATTGGCCGAGGTCGTTGGTTTCCATATCGACGGTGTCGAGGAACCCGGACCAACGCCGGCCGACGTAATCGACAGTGGCGAGGATGTCGATGGTTTCGCCGCGATCCTTGCGGCCCCGAATGTCCCACAGCCACTGCGCTTCTTCATACTCGGCGTCGATCTTGATGACGCCGGTGCCGGTGTCGTTCTCGACGTCCAGCCAGTCGTATTCGTTCTCGCACCGAACGACGTATTGCAGGTTGATGTTGCCATCCCACAGCTTTATGACGGGCGCGTACAGGCGCGACATAGCCAGGGCGGCTTCGCGTTCTCGGACCGCCGCGAGGCCATCTGCGCACGCCTGCTCCAATGCAGTCGCCATCTACATTCCTCCGATGCAGTTCGACCACAGGCGCGGCTGATGCAGTTCCGCCCGCGCCCCACCCACCGGCGCGTCCGTTACCGAGATCGGCAAGGGCGTTGGCGGGGTGTGCGGTGGAATGGTGTGCATGAAGTAGTAGCCGCCGCCGACAAGGCCCATGACGTTGATGCCGGATGCGTCTTGCATCATCACGCGCATCGGATCGAGCTGGATCGTCAGCGACCCCATGGCTGGGGTGACTGGTTGCAGGGTGATCGACCGCGTCGGGTACGGGCCGCCGGGTGTGCGGGCGTGCGGGCGGCCCGTCCACGACACGTCCGGAACCGTCCATGTCCCCGGCGTCAGGACCCACGTCTGGAACATTTCGACATCGGTCGGGTTGGACACTTCGATCGTGCCCGAATCGGACGTGGCGGACGTCTCCCAGGGCTCAACGACGGTCGACCCATCCCAGAACGACTGCCCAGCACGCAGCTTGTAGAAGACGTTCCCATACTGGAGCACTTCTGGGCTGATATCCGGCGCGAAGTCCGGCTCCTCGAACATCTGCACCCCGAGGCCGCGGATACCGGAGTCGGATTCAACATGGATTCGGGCGAGGGTGTCACCCGGCCACCACGGATCCAGCTGGTAGGTGAAGCAGGAGCGGAGCAGAGCGTCTGTCTCCTGCCACGTCTGCCCGGCGATGGCGCGGACACGGAAGCCGAGCTGCATGTCGCGCGCGGGATTCTCAAGACCGGCGAACGATCCGCCGCGCTGCCGCCTGGCCCGCTTCCACTCCGTGTCTACCGGCGCGTGATAGAAGCCCTGCACTTGGCCTTTGCCGAGGCGGATTCCTTCCTCCCCAGCGAAGTCGCCCGCGAGGTGGATCTCCGGGCCGCCACCGGCACCGGCGATCCAAATATTCAAGCTCACGCTCCCGCCCCTCCGTGCTGCATCAGTAGCCGCTTCGTCATTTCCAGCAACTTTCGGATCTGCTCCTGGTCATTGGAGACGGTGATGTTGTTCGCGATCTGCACGCCGTTCCGCCGCATTGATGGCGAGGTGGCGCCGGCGCCGCCCTGCTCGTTCATGCCTGCGAACGCTGCGCCGGTGTCGCGGATCGCCTTCCAGTAGCGATGGTTCGGATCGAGCAGGGTGCCACCCAGGCCGAAGACGTCGAGTGCGGCCTGGGTGCCGATCTCGCCTGCCTGCGTCCCGAACTCACCGAACCGTGTCGACAGCTGCTCTGGCGGGTTCGACGGCACCGGAAGTCCCGCAGTCTGCGGAGTGCCACCACCGGAACCACCGCCACTGACAGAGACTGTCTTCGGTGCCGATGGAGTGCCTGACGATGCCTCGGCGGCACGGAGAGTTGCCGGCCAGTTGGTGACGAACACTCGTTGCCCGTCCGTCATCAGCGTCGCGCCGCTGCTGGTGGTGCCGACCGCGTAGTCGGCGCCCTGGCCGCGGGCGTTGGACTCGGCGATGAGCTTGTCCGCCTCATCCAGCTGGGACGCATAGTTGCTGCCGTCCCGCACCGCGGACTGCTGGACAGCCTGGGCTGCCTCGGCCTCGGACATCGAGTCACCGTTCTTGCGGGTGTACTCGTCGTAGAACATTCCCGCGGCCTTCGCCGGGTCCATGCGATCCTCGGCAGTGCCCCACGCCCCGTTGTTGCGCTGCTGGAACACACCCGAACTGTCGTGGTCGTACCCCAGCGACTCGTGCTGGAAGTTCAGCGACTCCGGGTCGTTCGGGTTGGCGAGGTTCCGGCCGTCCGATTCGGCGAGCATCGTCGCCACGGCGGAGCGGATGGCCTTGTCGGACATGCCGCGCCGCTTGCCTTCGGCGATGACCGCGTCGATGTTGCGTTCGCGGTCGGTGCGCGTATCCACCCGATCCTGATCACCGGTGCCGGTGCCGGTGCCGGTGCCGGTGCCGGGATCGAGCGCCAGCGGTTCGCGCGCGGCCACGTGCACGTGGTGCGTGTGATCCCCGGCGCCCGCGTAGAACGAGCGGTCGACGATCTTCCCGTTCTTGATCTGCCGATCGAATCGGGGGTCGTCGTAGATCAGCTCGGCGAGCTGGCCCTGGTAGTTGTCCGCCAGGTAGTTCGCGAACGCGAGCATCTCGTCGGTGTTGCCGGAGCCGTTGGAGAAGTCGACGGCATTCCCGGCGCCGTGGTGATCGTTCGCCCCGG
>NZ_LRRH01000086.1 GCF_001646785.1 Rhodococcus phenolicus | reverse complement strand
CCCCCCCCCGCCGTACCGGATAACGCGAAGTGGAAGACCGGCGTCAGGCGCGGTTGCCCCACGCGATCGGAGTCTCGAGCACCTCCGGGTAGTGCTTCTGCTCGTACCGCCAGATGCCCGCGATGTGCTCCTCCATCGCCACCAGGGCTGCTTCCGGATCCCTTTCTGCGACCGCGAGATAGATCTTCTCGTGAATGTCGGCCGTCGCGCGGCGGTGCTTCTCCGGGTACTCCATGCCCATCGCGGAGCCGTCGAGCATGTCGAGGAGCGCATGGATGAGGTACCCGAACAGCGCATTGCCCGACCCCTGGGCCACCGTGTCGTGGAAGACCCGGCTCATCTCGACGAAGATCTCCTCGTCGTGCAGATTCTCGCGCATGTGGTCCACGGAGTACTTGAGCGTCGCGAGCTGCTCCTCGCTGATGCGCTCCGCCGCGAGTCTCGCCATCATGGGCTCGAGCGCGGTACGCGCCTCGACCACCGTGCGGAACGGAGCGTTCTCGAACTGCAGCAACAACGTGATCGCTGTCGCCAGTCCCTCGCTGTCGGGCTGCTGCACGATAGGGCCGCCGCCGGGGCCGGGTTTGAGGGCGATGACACCCTGCAGCTCGAGGAAGCGCAGCGACTCGCGGAGGGTGCCGCGACCCACGTCGTATTCGTCGAGCATGATCCGTTCCGGCGGCAGCCGGTCGCCGATCTTGTTGCCGCGACGATTGATGTCCTGGACGATCCGCTGCGCCACGAGCATCGCTGTCTTCTTGGGCCTCAGCCCCGCTCGTCCCACTCGTGTCTCCACCCCGTGTGCCCCCATCTTCGAACAAACCGACAAAAATCTATGACTATGTTTACATCAATCATGGGGCGGGCACCAGTGAATCGGCCGGTGAGCACCCGAAATTGTCTGCCGGTTCGGGGCGGGGCCGCCGCCGCGAGCGCAGCTACCCGCCTGCAATTTCGTCGATCAGACCCCACGACAACGCGCGCTCGGCGTCGAGCGCGACGGCGGTGACGAACAGGTACAACGCACGCCAACGGCCGATCCGCCGGGGAACGCTCACCGTCCCGCCCGCACCCGGGATCAGGCCCATCGCGACCTCGGGCAGCCGGAACACCGTGCCGGTCGCGGCGACGACACGCCCGGCGAACGCCGGAATCTCGATGCCCGCACCGACACAGTGCCCGTGCACCCGCGCCTCCACCCGGTCGCGGAGCCGCGCGACCAGACGTCCGGCTCCACCTCGGGTACGGATCAGGTGCGCAACGGCGGTGTCCGGGGTACGGCCGAATTCGTCGAGGTCGCCACCCGCGCAGAACGACGGCCCCGCGCCGTCGAGGACGACCCGCTCGACGCTGTCGTCGAGCAGAGCAACGCCCAGCGCCTCGACGAGCGCGTCCCGCAACTGTGTGCCGTAGGCGTTGCGGCGCTCGGGCCGGTTCAAGGTGATGTGCACGGTACCGCCGTCTCGGGCGATCAGCACCGGCTCCTGCGGGGCGGGGGGCGGCAGCGGACGTGGACCGCGCTCGTCCAGCCACCGGTGGAACTCGGGACCGCCCTGCAAGGTCGAATAGCCGAGGGATTCGACGTCGATCGCCGCGGGCACCGGCAGTGTCCCGGCGGCGCGCAGCACCTGGCCGGCAGTCAGCGCCGCGTACGGATTGGTGGTGACGGCGGTGACGAATGCACCGACCGTGGCGTCCAGATCGTCGGTGCCCACCACCGTGCGTTCCCGCGGATCCGAGCCGGTCGCGTAGGTCAGGTCGAGCGCGTCGAGCAGAAGGCCCAGTTCCGGCGCGTCCTCGATGTCGCTGCCCGCATATCGGCCGACGAGCAGGCGATCGCAGTCGCGAGCACGATCGGCGGCGACGGACAGCAGATGCTCGGGCGCATTGTCCAGATCGACGACCAGCACGGGTGCATCGAGCGCGCCGCCGTCGGTGAGCAGCGGCGTATGGGCGGCACCGGCGGCGAGATCCGCCACTCCGATCGTCCGCACCCCGGTCTTCCGCGACCCGGTCTTCCGCGCCCCGGGCGCACCCGACGCAGCGTCGACGTTCATTCGTTCACCGCACTCATTCGTTCCACCTCGAGGTCGTCCCACCCGAAGGCGGATCCATCGGCCCCATCCGGGGGCAATGTAACATCGGCCACGTGTCGACCGGTCCGAACCCCGATCCCGTCGAGGACTGGGCAGAGAGCGGAATCGCCGCTCTGACCGGATTTCTCGACGGTCCCCCGCTGATCCCGCCCGGACGCGCTGCGACCCGGGCACGGGAATTGTCCGCTTTTGTGGCGGCCGCGACCTCCGGGGCCGTGCGGATCGACGGCGCGCGATTGCTCTCCGAGCGGGCCGCGTTCACCGGGCACCGCCGGTCCGGGACCGTCTCCGCGGGCGGATCGTGCCGGTTGCTGCCGACCGCCGACGGCTGGGCGGCGGTCTCGTGCGCCCGGCCCGACGACCCACTGCTCCTCGGTGCGCTGGTGTCCGCCGAAATCGACGACGATCCGTGGCCGGTCGTCTCCCGCTGGGTGCGCGAGCACACCGGCGCCGACCTGGTCGAACGTGCCGAACTGCTCGGCGTGGCGGCCGGACCGGTCGCCGCGCCCGGCACGCCACCGCCGGTTCCGGGCCCGCCGCGATCCGTCAAGGGGCTGCTCGTCGTCGACTTCAGTGCGCTGTGGGCCGGGCCGCTGTGCGCACATCTGCTGGGACTCGCCGGTGCGCGGGTGGTGAAGGTGGAGACGCCGTGGCGGCCCGACGGCGCGCGGCGGGGCAATCCCGAGTTCTATCGGCTGCTGCACTCGGGCCACGAGTCCGTCGTGCTCGATCCGAACCTGCCCGGCGAGCGCGATGCTCTCCGCGATCTGGTTGCGGCGGCGGACATCGTGATCGAGGCGTCCCGTCCGCGTGCCCTCGCCGGGTTCGGGCTCGACGCGGACACGTTCGTCGCCGAGGGCGGAACCTGGGTGTCGATCACGGCCCACGGAAGAGACAGCGGCCGTGTCGGTTTCGGTGACGATGTCGCTGCGTCGGCCGGCCTCGTCGCGCACGACCGCGGCACGCCCGTGTTCGTCGGCGACGCGATCGCCGATCCCCTCACCGGACTGACCGCAGCCGCGCTCGCGATGTCGGCACCGGACGGGGATCGCGGACGATTGTGGGACGTGTCGATGTCCGCGGTGGTCGGCGCCACGCTCCCCGACGAGGGATCGGCCGTGCCACGAGCACATGCGGACCGCGGCCGGTGGTGGGTGGACACCGCGTCCGGTGCCGTCCCGGTCGCCGAACCGGTCCTGCGCGCACCGACGGGAACAGCTCCGGAATCGGGCAGCGACACCGGCAAGGTGCTGTCCGAGTTGAGGATCCGGTGATGAGCACACTGCTGCTGCGGAACGTCGAGGTCGCGGGGCGTCCCGGCACCGATGTGCTGGTCCGGTCCGGGACGATAGTCGCCGTCGGAAGCGGACTGGCCGTGCCTGCCGCGGCCGATGTGCTCGACGGGCACGGCGGCGCCCTCGTGCCCGGCCTGCACGACCACCATCTGCACCTGCATGCCGTTGCCGCCCAGCGGATGTCGGTGCAGTGCGGCCCGCCGCACGTGCACTCGCGCGCCGACCTCGCCGACGCGCTCGCCACCGCCCCGGGCGACGACTGGATCCGCGGCGTCGGATACATAGAATCCGTTGCCGGACTACTGGATTCGGACTCGCTCGACCGGATCCATGCGACCCGGCCGATACGGATCCAGCACCGCAGTGGCGCGATGTGGGTGCTGAACACGGCGGGTGCCGCACTGGTCGGGCTCGACGGCGCAGCCCATCCGGGGGTCGAGCGCGACGATCAGGGGCGGCCCACCGGCCGGGTGTGGCGTGCCGACGAGTGGCTGCGCGACCGGCTGCCCCCGAACGCTCCACCACCCCTGGACGCGGTCGGCAGAGATCTGACCCGGCTCGGGATCACCGGTGTCACGGACGCCACCCCGGACCTGTCGGCGAGTTCGCTCGATGCGCTCACCGATGCCCACCTCAGCGGTTCCGTGCCGCAGCGGATACTCCTGCTCGGAGTTCCTGTCGGGCACGAATTTCCTTCTTCCACAGACACTCTGAGTTCCGGTCCGTACAAGATCGTGCTGGCGGATTCCGGTCTTCCCGATCTCGACGACCTCGTCGCGACAATCCGTCGCGCGCACACCTCGGGCCGCGCGATCGCCGCGCACTGCGTCAGCCGCGAGGCACTGCTGATCCTGCTCGTCGCCCTCGAGGAGGCCGGCACGGTCCCGGGCGACCGGATCGAGCACGGCGCGCTGATCCCGGCCGAATCGATCACGCAGCTGCGGCGCCGCGGGCTGACCGTCGTCACCCAGCCCGGCTTTCTGGCGCACCGCGGTGACGACTACCTGCGCGACATCGACTCCCGGGATCTGCCGGACCTGTACCGGTGCCGGAGCCTGCTCGACGGGCATGTCCCCGTGGCGCTGTCCAGCGACGCCCCGTACGGCCCGCTCGACCCCTGGACGGTGATCGGTGCCGCGTCCACCCGGCGGTGCCCGACCGGCGAGATCGTCGGACCCGCGGAGCGTCTCGGGCCGAGCGAAGCACTCGACCGTTATCTGGCACCGCTCGACGACCCCGGGGGGCCGGCTCGCACCGTGCGCGTCGGCGCCGACGCCGATCTCGTACTTCTCGACCGTCCCCTCGCCGAGGTGCTGGAAGCTCCGCACGCGGACCGTGTCCGCGCCACCGTGATCCGCGGCGAAGTGCGCTGACGCGCCCGTGCACACGGGGTCAGACGGACCAGGTGCTCGAGCCGTCGAGCAGCGCCTGCAGGTCCGCCGTCTTGTCGCGCCGTGCCGCCGCAATCTGCGCACGCACCCCGTCGTCGTAGGTCTCCCTGCCGACGGCGCGCAGAACCCCGGTGACGGTGCAGGTGAGATCGTGCGTCGACAACCGTGTCAGCGCGTAGGCGTATTCCGGGTCGTCGGTGTATGCGTCGTGGACGACGATGTCCTCGGGAGCGGTGTCCGCGGTCGGTGCCACCCGGAGCCCGAATCCGCTTCGGACCACGCACCATTGATCGTCGATACCGAAGACGATGGGGTCGCCGTGCGAGACGTGGACGAGCCGGTCCTCCGCACCGTCCTTGCGCAGCGTGTCGAACGAGCCGTCGTTGAAGATCGGGCAGTCCTGGAGGATCTGGACGAAGGCGGTGCCGCGGTGCCGTGCCGCGGCCAGCAGCACTTCGGTGAGTCCTGCGCGGTCGGAGTCGAGGGCACGCCCGACGAACGAGGCCTCCGCCCCGACGGCGAGCGAGAGCGGGTTGAACGGTGCGTCGACCGACCCCATCGGCGTGGATTTGGTGATCTTCCCCGATTCGGAGGTCGGCGAGTACTGCCCCTTGGTGAGACCGTATATTCTGTTGTCGAACATCAGAATTCGCATGTTCACGTTGCGGCGCAGTGCATGGATGAGATGGTTGCCGCCGATCGACAGACTGTCCCCGTCACCGGTGACCACCCACACCGACAGGTCCGGCCGGCTCACCGCCAGGCCCGTCGCGAGGGTCGGGGCTCGCCCGTGGATCGAGTGCACACCGTACGTTTCGAGGTAGTACGGGAACCGGGACGAGCATCCGATACCCGAGATGAACACGACGTTCTCCCGTTTCACACCCAACTGCGGCAGCACCGACCGGACGGTCGCGAGGATGACGTAGTCGCCGCACCCCGGGCACCAGCGCACCTCCTGAGAGGACGTGTAGTCCTTGGGTTTCTGTGGTTCGTCGGTGTGCGGCACGTGGCTGTGCCCGGACAACCCGAGGTCGGCGCCGACCCGAAGATCACCGGTCATGCCCGCTCCCCCTTCGTGACGACGGCCGCGACCGCGGCCCGGGTCTTCGCATCCTCCGTGGCGGCGAGGGTTCCCGTGAGCTCCTCGAGAAGGGACTCGTAGAGTTCGTCGGCCCTGAAGGCCATGCCGGACACCTTCGTCACCGGCTGGATGTCGGCGTCGAACCGCGCCCGCAGCAGCATCGACAGCTGACCGAGGTTCATTTCCGGCACGAGCACGCGACGGTAGCGCCCGAGAATCTCGCCGAGGTTCGCGGGCATCGGATTCAGATACCTCAAGTGCGCCCGCGCGATCGCGTGCCCGCCGCGGCGCATCCGGCGCACCGCCTCACCGATCGGGCCGTACGACGATCCCCAGCCGAGGACGAGGACGGTCGCGTCACCGGCCGGATCGTCGACGTCCAGGTCGGGCACGGCGATGCGGGCGATGCGGGCCGCACGCACCCGCGTCATGAGTTCGTGGTTGGTGTGGTGGTACGAGATGTCACCGGTGCCGTTTGCCTTCTCGAGTCCGCCGATGCGGTGTTCGAGACCGGCGGTCCCCGGGATCGCCCAGTCCCGGGCCAGGGTGTCCGGGTCCCGCGCATACGGCTGGTGGGAGGCGTCCCCGTCCGGGGCGGGCGCGAAGCCCGGATCGATCGCGGGCAGCGACGCGACGTCGGGGATCCGCCACGGCTCCGAACCGTTGGCGATCGCCCCGTCGGACAGCAGCATCACCGGGGTCCGGTAGGTGACGGCGATCCGCGCGGCGTCGAGCGCGGCGTCGAAGCAGTCGGCCGGAGACTGCGGCGCAACGATCGCGACCGGGGATTCGCCGTTGCGGCCGAACATGGCCTGCAACAGATCGGCCTGTTCGGTCTTGGTGGGCAGACCCGTCGACGGGCCGCCGCGCTGGACATCGACGACGACGAGTGGCAGTTCCGCCATCACGGCCAGCCCGATCGCCTCGGATTTCAGGGCGACACCGGGACCCGAGGTACTGGTGACGCCGAGCGCGCCGCCGTACGACGCTCCGAGCGCGGCGCCGATCCCGGCGATCTCGTCCTCCGCCTGGAAGGTGACCACACCGAAATGTTTGAGTCTGCTCAGCTCGTGCAGGATGTCGGAGGCCGGGGTGATCGGATAGGTGCCGAGGAAGACGTCCATTCCGGCGGCGCGTCCGGCCGCGACCAGCCCGTAGGCGAGGGCGCTGTTGCCGGTGATCTGACGGTACTTCCCGGACGGCAGAGCCGCCGCCGCGATCTCGTACCGCGTGGCGAACGATTCGGTGGTCTCGCCGTAGTTCCAGCCGGCGCGCAGGGCCAGGATGTTCGCTCGGGCGACATCGGGCCGGGCCGCGAACTTCCGCTCGAGGAATTGCTCCACCGCGGCGATCTGCCGTCCGTACATCCACGACAGCACGCCGAGCGCGAACATGTTCTTCGACCGCTGGGAGTCCTTCCGTCCCAGCCCGACCGGTTCGACGGCACCGACGGTCAGCGAGGTCATCGGGATCGCATGGACCCGGTACTGCTCGAATTCCGGGGTCGCGACCGGGTCGGCGTCGTAGCCGACCTTCGCGAGGTTGCGCCTGGTGAACTCGTCGGTGTCGACGATGAGGATCCCACCGGGCGGCAGGTCCGCGATGTTCGACTTCAGCGCGGCCGGGTTCATCGCGACGAGCACGTCCGGCCGGTCGCCGGCGGTGAGGATGTCGTATTCGGCGATCTGGATCTGAAAACTCGAGACTCCCGGGAGCGTGCCCTGCGGGGCGCGGATCTCCGCGGGGAAGTTCGGCTGGGTGGCCAGGTCGTTGCCGAACGCGGCCGCCTCGGCGGTGAATCGGTCCCCGGCGAGCTGCATGCCGTCGCCGGAGTCACCGGCGATGCGGATGACGACCTGTTCGAGAGCCGTCACGTCGCCGCTACGGCCCTGTTCTCCCACTGCGCTGTGCCCTGCGTGTACGTCCGAACCCATCGGCGATTCTCGCTTCCTGGTGTGATCGGCCCTTGTGGTGCGCACTGTCCATCGTCGTCCTCAGCCGGACGGACGCAACCCGCCCAGGGTGTCGCCTGTGCCGACGGTCGCGGCCGCGAACGCGAGCACCTGCGGCCAGGACACCGCATACGCTGCGGCGTTGATCGGGTTGGTGTGCCGCGCGCGGACGCTGAAACCGTGTTCAGCGCCGGGATAGGCGTGTACGAGGGTCGCGCCGGACTCCCGGTTCTGCAGCGTCGACTGCAACCGGCCGAACGTGTCCGGCGTCATGACGGTGTCGGCGCCGGCGTGCAGCACCATCACCGGCGCGGTGATCCGCGCGGCACTGTCGACGGCGTCGACGGTGTGGTGCGGCGGCAACGGATCGTGGATCGACGGGTGGTAGGCGACGACGTTCGCGACCCGGTTGTCGCGGCTGCCGAGGATCAGGGCGTAGCGGCCGCCGAGGCACCAGCCGATCACCCCGACCGATTCGAGTTCCAGTTCGCCGAACATGTGGTCGAGCAGCGTGCGCATCTCGGCGAGGCACGCCTCGTCGTCGAGGCCGTTCATCAGTTCGACGAGGCCCTCTCGCGGGGTGTCGTCGTCGCTGGCGCCGTGGAACGGATCCCACACGAGCGCGGTCAGCCCGGCCCCGGCGATGTCCTCCGCGTACTCACGGACCTGCGCACCGATGCCGGTGATCATGGGCAGCAGCAACATCCCGCCGCGGCTGCGTCCGAGCGGACGTGCGAAGAACGCGGACAACCCGCCGACTGCGATGCGCTCGGCCTCGATGTCGTTCATGAACTCGAACGTACGGCACCTGCGGCCCCGGTGAGCGGATGTCGGCGTTCTCGGATCACCGCACGGACCACCTGGCGGAACCCGGCACGGGGCTGTGAGTTGCCATGCCCTAACCTTCGGACTATGACACGCACCACACTCATCACCGGTGGAACCGGCGGCCTGGGTTCCGCCGTGACCGCGCATCTTCTGGCGGCGGGCTGGCGGGTCGTCGTGCCGTGGCTCGTCGAGGAGGAACTCGGCCGCCTCGCCGAGCACCCGAACCTGCACCTGGTCGAGGCCGACCTGTCCGACGAAGCGCAACTCGAAGCGGCCGTCGACGTCGCCGCCTCCGATCCCGATGCTCCGCTGTTCGGGGTGGTGAACCTGGTCGGCGGATTCGTGTCCGGGCAGCGTGTCCACGAGGCCCCTGTCGAACTGCTCGACGCCCAGATCGACCTCAATCTGCGGACCACCTACGCGGTGACGCAGGCGGCGTTGCCGCACCTGATCCGCGGCGGCGGCGGATCGGTCGTGTGCATCTCGGCGGCGGCGACGCGCAATCCGTTCACCGGTGCGGCCGCGTACATCGCGTCGAAGGCTGCGGTCGCGTCGCTCGTGCAGTCGCTCGCCGTCGAGTACCGGCCCGACCGCATCCGCGTCAATGCCCTGCTGCCCGGGGTCATCGACACCCCCGGCAACCGGGCCGCGATGCCCGATGCGGATACGACGCACTGGTCCAAGCCGGAGGACATCGCGAAGGTCATCTCGTTCCTGCTGTCCGACGAGAGTTCGGCGATCACACGCGGGCTGATCCCGGTGACGACCCTCGGCTGAACTCAGCCGGACTGCTCGGACAGGTGAGCGCGGCGCGCGAGGGTCGCACCGATACCCGCGGCGGCCGCCCGCACCGACGCCGCGTGCTGCTGCGGCCGGAAGCCGGGAGCCGGGCCGGTGACGCTGATCGCCGCGACCGCGTGACCCTCGGACTCGAAGATCGGCGCGCCGACACACACGATGCCCGGTGCGGACTCCTCGAACTCGTAGGACACCCCGTCGGCGATTACCCGGTCGAGTTGCTGCCGCAGCATGCCGGGGGTCGCGACGGTACGCGGAGTACGGCGCGGGAGCGGGCCCGTGAGCACCCGCGTCACCACCTCGGGCTCCGCCCACGCCAGCAGCGCACGCCCGATCGCCGTGCAGTACAACGGCATCCGTCCACCGACCCGAGACGGCGCCGCCGCCTGCCGGTGCCCGCCGATCTTGGTCAGATAGATGACCTCCATGCCGTCCCGGATCCCGAAGTGCACCGTTTCGTGGGTGCGCTCGTACAGGTCCTCCATGAACGGGATCGCGACCTCGACGAGGCTGCGTTCCACCGACGCACGCATCCCCAGTTCGAAGAGCTGGCGGCCGAGCCGGTACCCGGCAGGAGTACGTTCGAGCAGCCGCACACCGACGAGATCGGTGGCGATGCGGTGCAGCGAGGCCTTGGGGATGCCGGTGCGGCGAGCGAGCTCGGCGAGGCTCACCCCGTGGTCGTCGCTCGTGAACGCGTGCAGCACGATCATGACCTTGCCGAGCACCGTGTTCCGGTCGAGCGCACCGTGCGTGCGGTCGGCGCCCACACCGTTCGTCCCGTTGTCACCCACCCGCGTGCCTTCCCACCCGGTCACCGTCGCCTCTTTCCGAGCGAATGTATCGCTCGCTCGGTTGAAGGAGACGAACGGTACATTCGCTCCGGTGACCCACAGTATCGGTCACCCGTGCACCCGACCGTTCGTGGCCCGTGCCGGGCGACCGGTCGCGCACGAGTCTCTCCGAGTTTCTCCGAGGGTGAGGTCAGGCGGAGAGGGCACGTCCCAGTTTCTGTGCGCGGGCGAAGGCGCGGCGTTCCGCGTACGTCATGCCACCCCAGATGCCGTGCGACTCCCCTGCCTCCAACGCCGTCTCCCGGCATTCGGCGATCACCGGGCAGGACCGGCAGACGGATTTGGCCGCCGACTCGGCGCGCGCGGCCGCGAGCCGGCCGTCTTCCTTCTGGGGGAAGAACGTCGTGGTGTCCATCCCCCGGCAGCGCGCCCACAGCACCCAGTCGCGGTCTACGGAGGCGTGTGCGCCGCTCTGCCGGGATCCTCGTGTCGCGGTCATCGTCCGGCTACTCGGTGGTGATGGAAGCGGCCATACCCTGGCCGCCACCGATGCACATGGTCACCAGCGCCCGGCCGCCGCCGCGGCGCTTCAGTTCGTGCAGGGCGGTCGTCGCCATGCGCACGCCGGTCGCTCCGATCGGGTGCCCCAGCGAGATGCCGGATCCGTTGACGTTGAGCCGGTCCCGGTCGTCCCAGCCCCATTCCTTCAGCACTCCGAGGACCTGGCAGGCAAACGCTTCGTTGAGTTCGACGAGGTCGAAGTCGTCGAATCCGAGTCCGGTGCGGTCGAACAGCTTCCGGGTGGCGGGGACCGGGCCGAGACCCATCGTCGCCGGGTCGCACCCGGCGGCGGTCCAGCCTTCGAGGAACCCGATCGGTTCGAGGCCGTATTCGTCGAGCTTGTCCTCGGCGACGACGAGAAGTGCTGCGGCAGCGTCATTCTGCTGGCTTGCATTGCCGGCGGTGACGACGCCGTGCGGCGTCACGGTACGGAGCCTGCCGAGCGATTCGACGGTGCTGTCGGGCCGGATCCCCTCGTCGCGGGAGACGACGGTGACGTTCCCCTTGCGATCGACGATCTCGACGGGCACGACCTCGTCGTCGAAACGCCCCGCCTCCCAGGCTTCATGAGCGCGGCGGTGACTCTCCGCCGCGAGTACGTCGGAGTCCTGGCGAGTGATCCCGCACTGCGTGGCGACGTTCTCGGCAGTCTCGATCATTCCGCTGATCCTGCCGAATCGCCATTCCGGCTGGGAACGCTCACGACCGCGGTCGAGGCGATCGTAGAGGTTCAGACCACCGGCGCGCGTACCCCATCGGGCTCCGGTCGTGTAGTGCTCGATGTTGCTCATCGACTCGACACCGCCGGCGACGACGACGCTCGCCGCGCCGGTCTGCACCATCATCGCGGCGGTCACGAGCGCCTGGAGACCGGTGCCGCAGCGGCGGTCGGTCTGGATTCCGGCCACCGAGATCGGCAGGCCCGCGTCGAGGGCGGCCCACCGGCCGATGCACGGCGCCTCGGAACTGGCGTAGGACTGCCCGAGCGCGACCTCCTCGACGCGTTCGGGGTCGATGCCCGAGCGCGCGACGGTCTCCTTGACGACGGTGGTCGCGAGCGAGACCGCGGACACGTCCCGGAGCGCACCACCGAATCGGCCGACGGGCGTGCGAACGGGGGCGACGAGAGCCGCTCGGGTCATGGCCTACTCCTCAACAGAAGAACATATTTGTACGGCCATTTTTCGATACGCGGGCGCCTGCGTCAACCGGGAGTCTTCGAAACCGTCGGCAAATACGAGATCAGGGCCGGATTCAGGACCGCCGCGGGGCACGAATCCGGCCCTGATTGGCCGTACATTACCTAGCCGACGATGCCGCCCGCCCGCAGTCCCGCGACCTGTTCGGCGGTGAGTCCGAGCTCGGCCAGGAGCGCGTCGGTCTGCTCGCCGAGCGCGGGCACGGCGCCCATGGGCAGCTCGACGTCCCGGAAGTTCATCGGCGGACGGACCGCCCGGATCGGACCCGCCGGGGTCCCGACCTCGCGCCACCGGTCACGGGTGCCGAGCTGGGGATGCTCGATCAGCCCGCGCAGATCCCGCAGCCTCGCGGCGGGCACGCCTGCGGCGGCCAGCTTGTCGTCGAGCACGTCGCTCGCGAACTGTTTCGTCGCTTCCGCAACCAGCGCGTCGACCTCGTCACGGCGACGGACCCGCTCCACATTCGTCGCGTACCGGGGGTCGGCGGCCAGTTCCGGCAACCCGAGGACGTCGGCGGTCAGGGTGCGCCAGCCGCGATCGTTCTGAACGCCGATGAGGATCTCGCCGTCGGCCGTCGGATACTTGTCGTACGGCGCGATCGACGTGTGCGCCAAGCCCATTCGCGGCACCTGCCGATCCTGGTACATCTGCAGATACATCGGGTAGCCGAGCCATTCGGCGGTCGCGTCGAACATCGACACGTCGATCGTCGCGCCGACACCGGTGCGGTGACGGCGCAGCAGCGCCGCCTGGATCGAGGTCAGCGCGTACATCCCGGCGGCGATGTCCGCGGTGGGAATGCCGGTCTTGACGGCCGTGTCGGGAGTGCCGGTGATCGAGCACAGCCCGGTCTCCGACTGCACCAGCAGGTCGTACGCCTTCCGGTCCCGCATCGGCCCGTCGGTGCCGTAGCCGGACATGTTGACCACGACGAGCTCGGGGTGGCCGGCGCGCAGGTCGTCGGCGCCGAGCCCGAGCCGCTCGGCGGCGCCGGGCGCCAGGTTCTGCAGGAACACGTCGGCGCCCGCGATCAGGGATTTCACCGCGGCGATGCCGTCGTCGGCCTTCAGGTCGACGGCGAACGACTCCTTGCCCCGGTTGAGCCACACGAAGTGGGCCGCCTGCCCCAGTACAGCACTGTCGTAGGCGCGGGCGAAATCGCCGTCACCGACCCGCTCCACCTTGATCACCCTGGCCCCGAGGTCCGCCAGATGCCGCGTCGCGAGGGGCGCCGCGACCGCCTGCTCGAGACTCACCACGGTGAAGCCGGCCAAGGGCAGGTCCGACGACCCGCTGTCGTTCGCGCTGCGTTCGGTCATGACTTCACCACTACCAGACTCGTCCGTGCCGACGGCGACCGCGCTCCGCGCGGGCGGTCCTCGGGAACCCCCGATTGATACGTAATCGCTAACAATCGACGCGCCATCAAGTATTGGACAGTTACAGATTGCGCTGAGAGTCTTTGTGATGCGGAGCACACGGAATGCTCCCTGTATTTGCACCCACCCCGAGAGAGAGGACGACGGCATGAAGACGTCCCCCACCGAACGGGAGGCGACGAAGAAGGCCCGCAAAGCCGGAATCGCGTCCTTCGTCGGCACCACCATCGAGTGGTACGACTTCTACATCTACGGAACGGCGGCGGCGCTCGTCTTCGGCAAGATCTTCTTCTCCGACGAACTCCCGGCGGGCGTCGCGACGCTGCTGGCGTTCGTGACCCTGTGGGCCGGGTTCCTCGCCCGACCCATCGGCGGCATCGTCTTCGGTCACCTCGGCGACCGCATCGGCCGCAAGAACACCCTGGTGATCACGCTGGTCATGATGGGCATCTCCACCGTCGGCATCGGCCTGCTGCCCACCCACGCACAGATCGGAGTGTGGGCACCGATCCTGCTCGTCCTCCTCCGGGTGCTGCAAGGTCTCGCGGTCGGCGGCGAATGGGGCGGCGCCGTCCTGATCGCCAGCGAGAACGCGCCGAAGGGCAAGGGCATCCTGTATTCCGCTTTCGCGCAGCAGGGTTCGCCTGCGGGCAACCTGCTGGCGACCATGGCGTTCTTCCTGCTCTCGTCGATGCCGACCCCGGAATTCCTCCTCTACGGATGGCGCATCCCGTTCCTGTTCTCGGCTCTGCTCGTCATCGTCGGCATGGTGATCCGGCTCAAGCTCGAGGAATCCGACGCGATGAAGGCGGTGCTCGCCAAGAAGAAGACCGTCAAACTGCCGATCGCCGAGGTGCTGCGCAAGCACTGGGTGCTCGTCCTCCTCGGCGCAGGCGCCCTGCCGCTCGCCCAGGTCACCTACTTCAAGAACACCTTCGCATTGTCCTGGGCGACAAGTGAACTCGGATACGAACGCGGTACCTTCCTCGGCATCATCGCCATCGCGCTCGTCGTCCAGTTCATCGTCCAGCCGTTCGGTGCCGTGCTCGTGTCGAAGATCGACATGCGCGTCGCGATGTGTCTGATGATCGTCCCCGAGTTGTTCCTGATGCCGGCCATGTTCTACGCCATCCGCACGGAGACGTTCGCGATCGCGGTGATCGGCATGTGCCTGGCGACGATTCCGCACTCGATGTTCTACGGCGCGATCGGCGGCATCCTCGCCCGGGCGTTCCCCGCGAAGATCCGCTACTCGGGCCTGTCCGCCGCGTACCAGTTGTGCTCGCTCATCGTCGGCGGCGGCACCCCGGTGCTCGCCCAGTGGCTGCTCAACACCTCGGGCAGCGTCACCGGTGTCGCGATCGCGGGCGGGCTGTACGCCGCGGTGTCGCTGGTGTGCACGCTGCTGCTGCTGGGGCGGACCGGTCACGATCCGAAGGCACTGTCCAAGGCGGAGCAGGCCGACGAGGCCGAGCTGGAGCTGGACGAACCGGGGCCGGCGAGCCGCACCGGGTCCGCATCTGCCACCTCGACCGGCCCGGTGCGCGTCCGAGCCTGACGACACACCTCGGAACCCAGCGGTGCCGCACCCGTCAGCACAGGTGCGGCACCGCTTGGTCGCGTCGGCAGCTCATTCGCTCGGCGCCACACCGGGAGTCGGCAACGCCTCCTCCGACAGCCGGAGGACCTCCGCGAGCGCCTGACTGGTGTCGTCCTCACGCCACACCAGCCGCACATCGATCGGCGGCTGCCCGTCGAGGGGCACGAACACCACCTCGGGGTTGACGACGTGCTGGGCAACCGACGAGACCGTCAACGTGCAGCCGATGTCCGCGGAGACCAGCGCCGCCAACGACAGCGAATCCGGTGCGCTCTGCACGATCCGCGGAGTGAACCCGGCATCGTGCGCGAGGCGCAGCAGCAGCTCGCGCAGCATCGATCCGGGTTCGGCGGGAAGCATCACCCACGGTTCGTCGGCGAGTTCGTCCAGACGGACGCTGGTGCGTCCGGCGAGCCGGTGCTCCCTGGGCAACCCGACCACCAGGTCCTCGCGGGCGACGACCCGCGTCGCGATCCCGGGCGGGAAGAACAACAGTCGCACGATCCCGATGTCGAGCGTGCCCTCCGCGAGCCTGTTCACCACCTCGCTCGCGTAACTGGAACCGGCGAGCACGAATTCGATGCCCGGGTGGGTCCGGCGCACCAGCTTCGCCCACCGGCCGACCAGGTGGTGCGACGACGAGCCGGCGAAACCGATGCGCACCCGTCCCGTCCGGCCGCGCCCGGCAGCGGTGACCGCCATTTCCGCCAGGCGCACCGCGTCGAGGACGGCGCGAGCCGGCTCGACGAGGGCACGCCCGGATTCGGTCAACCGCACGCTGCGGGTACTGCGCTCGAACAGCGGTGTCCCGAGGCCCTTCTCGAGTTGCCGGATGGTGCGGCTGAGCGGGGGCTGCGCCATGTGCAGCCGCTGGGCGGCGCGCCCGAAGTGCAGTTCTTCCGCGACCGCGAGGAAGGCTCTGATCTCCTGGATCTCCACCCCGAGATTATTCCACTTCTGATATCAGATCTGAAAGCACTTTGTATTGGACTGCATCTATTGCGCATGTCACAGTCTAGGGACAGCAGAGGACGATCAGGAGTTCGCAATGGCCGCAGACAAAGTCATGACGATGCGCGACGCCGTCGCCACATATGTGCAGGACGGAACGACGGTCGCCCTCGAAGGCTTCTCGCACCTCATTCCGTTCGCGGCCGCCCACGAGATCATCCGCCAGGGTCGCCGGAACCTGACCCTGTGCCGGATGACCCCCGACATCATCTCCGACCAGCTCATCGCCGCCGACTGCGTCACGAAGCTGGTCGCTTCGTTCTTCGCGAGCGGCTCCGCCGGCTCGCTCCACGAGATCCGCCGTCGCATCGAGAAACACGATCCCGTGAAGCTCGAGGTCGAGGAATACAGCCACTACGGGATGGTGTGCCGCTACCAGGCCGGCGCGGCGGGGCTGCCGTTCTTCCCGCTCCGCTCCTACGCCGGCAGCGACCTGCCCACCCTCAACCCGCAGATCCGCCTCGTCGACGACCCGTACGGCGAGGGCAGCATCTACGTTGTGCCACCGTTGAATCCGGACGTCACGATCATCCACGCCCAGCGCGCCGACCGATCCGGCAACGTCCAGATCTGGGGCATCGCCGGCGTTCAGCAGGAAGCGGTGTACGCGGCGAAACACGCGATCGTCGTGGTCGAGGAGATCGTCGACGACGAGGTGATCCGCTCCGATCCGAGCCGCACGCTCGTCCCGTCGCACGCGGTGGACGCGGTCGTCGTGTGCCCGCGCGGCGCCCATCCGTCCTATGCGCAGGGCTACTACGATCGCGACTGCGCGTTCTACCGGCGGTGGACGGCGATCAGCAAGGACCGGCAGGCGCTGCGCACGTGGATCGACGACTGGGTGCTCGACGTCCCCGACCACGCCGCCTACCTCGCCAAGCTCGGCGACGACTACTGGAGCGACCTCGAGGTCGCACCCCGCTTCTCCGAGGCCGTCAACTACGGGAGCCGAAAGTGACCACCATCGAAGCCTTCTCGACCACCGAACTGATCGTCTCGGTCGCGGCGCGCGCCCTGGCCGGCAAGGCGCGCGTCTTCGCCGGCGTCGGACTGCCGACCCTCGCCGTGGATCTCGCACGGCGCACGTCCAATCCCGACATCGACCTGATCTACGAATCAGGAGTGTGCGGGGCGCACCCGGAGGCTATGGCGGAGGGTATCGCCGATTCGGTGGTCGTGTCCGGCGCCGAGTCCGTCTTGTCGATGGCCTCGTTGTTCGGGTACGTGCTGCAGGGCGGCAACGTCGACGTCGGGTTCCTCGGCGCCGGCCAGATCGACCGATTCGGCAGCCTGAACACGAGCATCATCGGCGACTGGGAAAAGCCCACCGTGCGGCTGCCGGGAGCGGGCGGGGCCGCCGAGATCATGCCGAACGCCGGGGAGATCTTCGTCGTCATGCGTCGTCACGACCCGAGTGCGTTCCCCGCGGAACTCGATTTCTGCACGTCGCCGTCGCCGGTCCGCGCCCGCGCGGCCGGGGCCGGAACGATGCCGCGCGGGCGGGGCGTCACCAAGGTGTTCACGAGCCTCGGTGTGCTCTCGCGCAGCGGTCCGTTCGACGAACTCGAACTCACCAGCGTGCACGCGGGCGTCGACGTCGACGACGTGGTGGCCGCGACCGGATGGGATCTGCAGGTCTCGGACGCGCTGACCGTCACCGAGCCGCCCACCGCGCACGAGATCCGTCTGCTGCGCGACGAGATCGACAAGGTGCGGCTCTACCTGCGCTGACTTCCCCTCCCGTGCGCGCTTTTGGCAGCCTCTGCTACCAAAAGCGCGCACGGGTCACGGGGCCACGGGGTAGTGGCTGCGGACCGCGATACGGTTCCAGGCGTTCATGACGATCGCGAGCCAGCTGACGGCGGAGACCTGCTCGTCGCTCAGGGATCCGTCGTCCCACTCGTGGCGACCGGGCTCCACCGGATGCGTGACCTCTTCGGCCAGCGCGAGTGCCGCCCGCTCCTGCGCGGTGAAGTACTGCGACTCCCACCAGGCCGCGACGACCGCGAGACGGTCTGTGGTCTCACCCTTGTCGAGCGCATCGCGGGTGTGCATACGCAGGCAGAATGCGCAGCCGTTGAGCTGTGACACCCGGATCTTCACCAGTTCGGCCAGCTTCGGATCGAGCCCGGCCTGCGCGACCGCCTCCTCGACCTCCTGGTTCAGCGCCAGCACGCTCTTGTAGGCGGCCGGATGCTGTTTGCCGAGATTCACGTGCGCCATCGTCGAAGTCCCTCCACCGGTGCGGCACCGGCCCGGACGGGACCGGCCGCTCCATTCTGCCAGTTCGTCCGGGCCGCAGGACACGCTACGCGGATCCGCCGGTGAGCAGCGACCACACGTCACCGGACGCAGCCGCTCTCTCGAGCAGCTCGGCATCCCAGGACGCGAGCGGACCGAACTCGCTGCGCCACGACAGGATCCGGTTCGCGTGACGGTGCAGTTCGTGTTCCATCGTGAATCCGATCGCGCCGAGCGCCTGGTGCGCGTTGCGCGCGACCTTCCCTGCGGCGTGGCCCGCACACGACACCGCCGCTGCGACCTCGAATCGTGTTGCAGCGTCGTCGAATCCGCGTTCGACCACGGCGTCGACGGCAGCGTCGGCGGCGGCGCGCGCGAGCGCCGCCTCGGCAGCCAGCTCCGACACCAGCGCCTGCACCGCCTGGAATTTGCCCAGCGCGCGACCGAACTGGACACGGGCGGTGGTGTGTTCGACGACCAGTTCGAGGATGCGGTCCATCGCACCGGCCGACAGCAGCACCCGGGCGAGTGCGCCGCGGTACCGGACCTGGTCGGCGACAGCGTCGGACACTGCGGTACCCGCCAGCGACGACAGGTCGACCCGGACGTGGTCGCGGGGCTCGGCTGCGAGATTGACCGCTTCGGTCAGCTCGACACGGTCGCGGGGGACATCGGCCACCGACCATCCGCCGGTGCCCCGCCACAGCACGACGATCGCATCCGCGTCGCGCGCCCACGGCACGTACCGGGCGTGCCCGTCGGTGTCCAGCACCGCGGCGGTACGCAGCCCGTCGTCGACGGGCAGGCCCGCCTGCTCGAGCAGCCATCCGGCGAGCAGGTCGTGTTCGGCGACGGGCACGGCCGCGGCCGCACGACCGGCCGCGGCGAGCAGCAGAGCGGCCTCGGTCCAGCCCGCGCCGCTGCCGCCGGCCGATTCGTCGCCGGTGAGACGGGTCAATCCGAGTTCGGCGAGCGTGGTCCACAACGAACGGTCCAGGTCGACGACCTCCCCGATGCGGTGGTCGTCGCCCGCGGTGAACACCTCGGCGAGCATCCGCTCGAAGTCCTGCAATTCGGTCGACTGCGTCATCTGATGTTCGGCGCGGATCCTCCCCCGCTCACGTGGGAGAACAAGCGCCGACCTCCTCTCCTGAGGTGTAGTGGTGTCGAACGAACGTGCCGGTGGGGTCGGCCGGCAGGCCGGGCACGGGGACCGAGGTGCCGTATGCCGGGCGCCGGAATCGGTGTGCGGCGGAGGTGGCGAAATCCAGCGTGGCGGGTAAGGCCGCGGATGCCGCGATGGGGGTGATCGAGCGGGAGAGACGTCACCGCAATCCCAATCCTCGGGCGATGACTCCACGCAGGATCTCGCTCGTGCCACCGCGCAGCGTGAAACCGGGTCGCTGCATCACCCCCGCACGGACCAGTTGCGCGAGCCGATCGTTTCCGGTGCCGTAACCGACGAGTTCGTCCGCGAGTTCGGCGATGTCACCTTCCAGTCCGGTGCCGAGCACCTTGACGACCGATGCCGACAGTGCCGCGTCCTCACCGCGCTGCAAGGATTCCGAGACGGCACGCGACATGCGGCGCAACCCGGCGATCCGGCCGATCGCCGCACCGATGCGCGGGTCGGGGTCGACGGCACCGGCACCCACACCGCGCACGAGTTCGTCGAGCAGGCCGAAGGTGGACAGGAATCGTTCCGGTCCGCTTCGCTCGAACCCGAGTTCGCTGGTGACCTGCTCCCAGCCGGAACCGATGGCGCCGAGCACCAGATCGTCCGGCACGAACACGTCGTCGAGCAGCACCTCGTTGAAGTGGTGCTCACCGGACATCGACAGGATCGGACGGATGGTGACTCCGGGCGAGTCCAGCAGCACGATGAACTGACTGAGGCCGTCGTGCCGGTGCGCCGGGTCGAGCGGCGCGGACCGCGCCAACCCGAAGAACGCATCGGCGTGATGCGCGCCGGAGGTCCACAGCTTCGTCCCGTTGATACGCCAGCCCCCGTCGACCTGCGTCGCGCGGGTCTTCACGCTCGCGAGGTCGGAACCGGAGTCGGGCTCGGACATGCCGATCGCCCAGCAGATCTCACCGGCCGCGATGCCGGGCAGGAACCGCTGCTTCTGCTCTTCGGTGCCGTACTTCAGCAACGACGGTGCGGCCTGCCGGTCCGCGACCCACTGCGCCGCGACCGGAGCCCCGACGGCGAGCAGTTCCTCGGTGACGACGAACCGCTCCATGAACGTTCTTCCGCGCCCGCCGTATTCGACGGGAATGGTCATGCCGATCCAGCCCTTCGCGGCGAGCGCCCGGGTGAAGTCGGGGTTCCACCGGGTCAACCACGTGTCGATACCGGGGGTGAACACCCCCCTCTCGATCTGTTCGTGCAGGAACTGCCGTACCTCGGACCGCAACTGCGTGAGCGCGGGATCCGGGGCGCCGGCGGGCGGCACCAGTTTCGTACTCATGTCCTACTCTTCTTCCTTCACCGGCGATCCGGGTATTTCACCGGGGCACAACAGGTTCAATGCCATTTCCGCATACCTCTGCCCGATCTCGGCGGCTGTGTCGGGTCCGTTCGGGTCGTACCAGTTCGCGATCGCCGCCGTCATCGCGAGGATCGACTTGCGGCAGTCGTCCGGGTACGGCGTCGTGAATACCCCCGCCGCGATGCCGTCGGCGATGATAGTTCGGATCCGCTGCCGACCCACCCGACGGCGCTCGTCGTAGAGTCGCGCGCCGTCGGGTTCGAGGTTGCGGATCTCGGTGGCGATCATCCGGCCCTGTTCGGGGAACTGCGTGCGGAATTCGACGTTCGCGAGGACGAAGGCGCGCAGCTGCTCGACCGGGTCGTCGCCGACGGCGTCCAGCGCCTTCTCCCACAGCGAGTCGTAGATCTCGACCCCGTCCATGAGGATCGCGAACAGCAGGTCCTGTTTGCTCTTGTAGTGGTAGTACAGCGCGGACAGGCTCACGCCTGCCTCCTGGGCGATGGTGCGGATGGACGACGAACCGTATCCGTTGCGGACGAACTCCTTTCGTCCGACCTCCACGAACAGCCGCTGACGCGGCGAGAGCGTCATCGCCGGTTCTCACCGACGGTGTGGGACGCCACCATCTCCCGCATCGCACCCGCGACGATCTTGCCCGTCGGCGTCCGCGGCAGTGCGTCGACGAAGTGCACCGTCCGCGGGCATTTGAAGCGCGACAGACGATCCCGGCAGTACTCGATGATCTCCTGTTCGAGCGCGTCGCCGGCTTCCACACCGTCGACCGGGTGCACGAAGGCTTCGACCCGTTCACCCAGGTCCGGGTCCGGTACCCCCGCGACCGCGACGTCCCATACCGCGGGGTGCAGCGACAGCACCGCCTCGGTCTCCTGCGGGTAGATGTTCACCCCACCGGAGATGATCGTGAAACTGTTCCGGCCGGTGAGGAACAGATAGCCGTCCTCGTCGAGGTATCCGGCGTCGCCGGTCGTCGCCCACGCCTCGTGCCGGGGGTGCCGGGACGCCGCGGTCTTCACCGGGTCCTTGTGGTATTCGAACGAGTGGTCGTGCCGTTCGAAGTACACGGTGCCGACCTCCCCGGCCGCCAGTTCGTCGCCGTTCTCGTCGCAGATGTGCGCGAGTCCGGCGGCTCCGGGCACCCCGGTCGCGCCGACGCTGCCCGGCTTGCGCAACCACTCCGACGGGGAGATGACGGTGGTGCCGATGGATTCGGTGGCCGAGTAGTACTCGTACACGATCTCGCCCCACCACCGGATCAACTGCTGCTTGACCTCGACCGGGCACGGCGCCGCCGAATGCAGCGCGACGCGCAGAGTCGACAGGTCGTAGCGGTCGCGCACTTCTGCGGGAAGTTTGAGCAGCCGCGCGAAATGCGTGGGTACCCACTGGCTGTGGGTGACTCCGTAACGCTCGATCGCGTCGAGGCACCCCTGCGCGTCGAACCGGTCCATCAGCACCACCGTGCCGCCGAGCGCCTGGGTGGAGACGCTGTAGCGCAGCGGCGCCGAATGGTAGATCGGCGCCGGGGACAAATACACGGTGTTCTCGTCGAACCCGAAGCCGCGCACGATCCTGAGGATCGACGGCCCGGGCTCGTCACCGACCTGCGCGCCCGACAACGCGACCTTGATGCCCTTCGGGCGGCCTGTCGTACCCGACGAGTACAGCATGTCGCTGCCGCGCGGCTGATCGCCGGGCGGGGCGGTCGGGCATTGCGCGACCTCGGTCTCGTAGGACAGGTGGCCGGCGATCGGTCCGCCGAAGGCGAGGCGGTGCCGCACCTTCGGCGTCGATCCGACGATCGCCTCGGCGAGCTCGGCGAGCGGTGCCGAGACGACGACCACCTGTGCGTCGCAGTCGTCGACGATGTACGCCGCTTCCGCCGCCGCCAGATGCACGTTGACGAATGTGACGTACACACCGGACCGCACTGCGGCCCAGTACAACTCGTAGACGGTTGCATCGTTGACGGTGAGGACGGCGATGTGGTCGCCGACACCGACACCGTGCTCGCGGAGCCAGTGCGCGAACCGCACCGACGCATCCTCGAGCTGACGGTAGGTGATCACCCGTCCGGTCGCGGTCTCGTGCACGGCCGGACGGTCCGGCGCGGTGGCGGCGTAGCGACCCGGATACATTCCTACAGCCCCAGATCCTTGGAGATGATCGTCTTCATGACTTCGCTGGTACCACCGTAGATGCGGGTGACGCGGGTGTCCGCGTACAGGCGCGCGATGGGGTATTCGGTGATGTAGCCGTAGCCGCCGTGCAGCTGCAGGCACTTGTCGATGACGCGCCCGGCGACCTCGGTGCACACCAGCTTGGCGCGGGCCGCGTCGGCGACCGTGAGCTCCTTGCGGTCGAGCAGCTCGAGGCAGTGATCGACGTAGACGCGGGCCATCTGGGTCTCGGCGGAGCATTCGGCGAGCACGAACTTGGTGTTCTGGAACGCGGCGACCGGCTTGCCGAACACCTTGCGGTCCGAGGTGTAGGCGATCGCGTGCGCGATCGCGGCCTCGGCGAATCCGACCTGGTTGAGCGCGATGCTGAGGCGTTCCTGCGGCAGGTTGTGGGTCAGGTAGGAGAAGCCCTTGCCTTCCTCACCGAGCAGGTTCTCGACGGGCACCTTGACGTCACTGTAGGACAGCTCTGCGGTGTCCTGTTGGTGCAGGCCGAGCTTCTTCAGCTTGCGTCCGACCGAGAAGCCCTCCGTCGCAGTGGGAACCGCGATGATCGACAGGCCGCCGCGCCGGTTGTCGGGGTCGAACGGCGAGGTGCGGCACACGGTGAGGATGAGGTCGGCGGTGGCGCCGCCGGTGATGAACGTCTTGGCGCCGTTGACGATGTAGTGGCTGCCGTCCTCGGACAGTTTCGCGGTGGTGGCGATGTTGGCCAGGTCGGAACCCGTGCCGGGCTCCGTCATCGCGATCGCGGTCATGATGGAGCCGTCCGAGAAGCCGGGAAGCCAGCGCTTCTTCTGCTCCTCGGTGGCGTACTCCATCAGGTACGGCAGGATCAGGCATGCGTGGACGGTGTAGCCGCCGAACGAGACTCCCGCCCGCGCGACCTCCTCGAACACGATGGTGTTGTAGACGAAGCTGGATTCGCCGCCGCCACCGAACTCCTCGGGGACCTGGATGCCGAGGATGCCGAGTTCACCGAGACGCTTGAAGAATTCGCGCGGCGGATGGCCGGCCTCGTCCCATTCCTCCCGGTGCGGCGCGACTTCGCGTTCGATGAAGTCGCGCACCATCTTCCGGAACTGCTCGTGCTCTTCGGTGAGAATCGTGCGCTTCATGTACTGGTCCTTGTCGAATGTGGGAGTGGTTGCCGCGGTGTCACTCGCCGGTGAAGTTCCCGGTGCGGCGTTCGAGGAAGGCGGACAGGGCTTCGCGGTGGTCCGCACTGTGGTGGGACAGCGCCTGCAGTGAGGCGGACAGTTCGAGGAGGGTGTCGAGATCGACGCGCTGGCCTTCGCGCAGGAGCTTCTTGGTCATGCGCAGGGCGTTCGGCGGGTTGACGGCGACACGTCCGGCCAGTTCCCGGGCGGCGTCGAGCAGCTTCTCCGGTTCGACGACCTGCGAGACCATCCCCCAGTCGAGGGCCGTGGCGGCGTCGACGCGGTCTCCGGTGAACGCCATCTCGGCGGCGCGGGCGGCACCGACCGCGCGGGGCAGCAGCCACGCGCCGCCGTCGCCCGGGATGATGCCGAGCTTGACGAAGCTCTCGGCGAAGAACGCGGTGCTCGACGCGATCCGCATGTCGCACATCATCGCCAGGTCGCAGCCGGCGCCGACGGCGGGGCCGTTGACGGCGACGATGATCGGGACCTCGCAGTGGTAGACGGCCTTGGGCAGGCGCTGGATACCGCGGCGGTAACCGTCGCGCAGGGCGTGCGGTGCGCCGGCGAACATGCCGGTCCGGTCGGCCATGTCCTTGACGTTGCCGCCGGCGGAGAACGCGCTGCCGGCGCCGGTGAGGATCACGACCCGGGTCTCGATGTCACCGTTCGCCTCGTCGACGAGTTCGACGAGGCGTTCGACGACGTCGTCGCCGGAGATGGGGTTGCGCTGGTCCGGGAGGTTGATCGTCCAGGTGACGACGTGACCGTTGCGGGTGCTGAGTACGACGTCGTTCGCGGTGCTCATGGCGAGGAGATCCCTTCCCGAAGTTGAGTCGAACGATCGTTAAAATTATTCGAGCGCGCGGGAGCTGTAAAGAGGCCGGGAGCGTATCGATCAGTCGGGCAGGCTAACGCCCGATTCGGCGGCACCTATGGCCACCTCGTCCGGGAAGATGTTGCGGAACAGATACAGGTCCTGCCCCAGGACCCAGCCCGGTGCCAGCGCCGTCGCGTACCGCTCGAAATAGCCGAGCTGCTTGCCGAAGAGCACCATCTCCTCCGGGCTCGCGACACCCCAGCGTTTACCGAGCCGGATCAACGCCATGATGAGATCGCTCAGCCGCAGGTCCCCGAGCTCACGACCCAACAGCGGGGCCAGCGCCTCGGCGACCTGAGCGCCGAGCGTCGCGTCGTCCTCGTCGTTTCCGGTGCCGTACCCGAGCGCGCGGATCCCGCGGGCGACACGGGCGAAGTCGCCGTCCACGGCGGTGGCACGGAACAGATCCCGCAGAATCACCCGCCAATGCTCGGGCAGCTCACCGACGATGCCGAAATCCAGGAGCGCGAGCCGGCCGTCGTCGAGCAGCCACAGGTTCCCCGCGTGGACGTCGCCGTGGAACGGGCCGTGCAGCACGACCGACTCGATCCACACCTTCACCCCGCGCCGGATCAGCAGTCTCGTGTCGACACCGCTGTCCGGATCGGCGGTGACCCGGTCCATCGGAATCCCGTACAGCCGTTCCATGCAGATCACCCGCGGACCGCAGTAGTCCCAGTACACCTCCGGTGTGGTGACACCCTTGTTGTCACCGAACGCACCGATCCGGTCCCGGAACCGCGACTGCCGGTCCGCCTCGACGGCGCTGTTCAGTTCGGTCATCGTCGCCGCGTACAGGTCCCGGATGATCGCCGGGGCGTTCGCGATCCGGAAGAACTCGAACACCTGCAGAAGCCGTGCACCCGCGTACGCGGCACGCAGATCGACGAGCATCCGGTGCCGGATGCCGGGACGCTGGATCTTCACCACCGCCGCGCGACCGTCGTGCAGCACGCACGCGTGCACCTGGGCGACGGATGCCGCGGCGAGGGGTGTGTCGTCGAAACGCGCGAACAGCTCGTCCACGCGGTGCCCGAGATCCGCCTCCAGCACCGCCCGCGCCTGCTCGGACGGGACGGGTGGCACGTCGTCGAGGCAGCGCAGGCACGCGTCGGCGAGAGGTCGCGGGAACAGCCCCGACGACGACGCGATGAGCTGACCGAGCTTCACGAACGTCGGTCCGAGGATCTCGAACGCGTCGACGACCCCCTCGGCGGCCGCGTCGACGACTCCGCGACCGTCCGGACGCAGCGGCCACGCGAGAACCTTCAGCAGCACCTGGACCACCATGACGACGGCGACGACGAGCGCCCGGCCCAGTTCGGTCGGACCGAACCGATCGAGCGGCGGCATGGTGACCAGCAGCGCCGCGGGCGGCGGTCCGCCCGCGTACGGGCCTACCGCGGGCGGCGCGGCGCCCGGCTCGGCCGCGGCTCCCGGCTCCGCTGCATCGTGCACGAATCCCCCTCGTGTCCGGCGCCGGCGTCTCCGTCGTCCTGCGCAGTGTTGGACGGTACCTGCAGTGCACAGATACTTCGAGTGGCTGTTTCTGTCGGGCCCGCCGACTACCCTCGTTCGGGTATCCCGAGAACATTCGTGTCGACCGAGGCGGGCAGGGCCATGACCGAACAGGCGCTCGACGTAGTAGAGGACTATCCGGATTCGGTGGGCGGAACCGCCGAAGCGGACTTCATGAGCCGCGCGGATCCGTACCGTCGTGAACTGCTCGCGCACTGCTACCGCATGAGCGGGTCGATCCACGACGCCGAGGACCTCGTGCAGGAAACCTATCTGCGGGCGTGGCGCGGCTACGAGAACTTCGGGGGCCGCGCCTCGCTGCGGACGTGGCTGCACCGCATCGCGACCAACGTGTGTCTCACGGCGCTCGAGGGCCGCTCGCGCCGTCCGCTCCCCACCGGGTTGGGTGCGCCGAGTTCGGATCCGGCGGACGACCTGGTGCAGCGTCCCGAAGTGCCGTGGCTGGAGCCCATTCCGGGCGCGTTCGGCGACGACGGCCACTCCGACGACCCGTCCGATCCGGCTGTGATCGTCACGTCGCGCGATTCGATCCGGCTGGCGTTCGTGGCTGCGCTGCAGCATCTGTCTGCGCGGCAGCGAGCGGTGCTGCTGCTGCGGGAGGTGCTGCAGTGGCGGGCCTCCGAGGTCGCCGCGGCGCTCGGCACGACGACCGCGGCGGTCAACAGCCTGCTGCAGCGCGCCCGGGCCCAGCTCAACGATGCCGACGTCACGCGCGACAACCTCGCCGAACCGGACAGCGCCGAGACCCGGGAACTGGTCCAGCGGTGGGTCGACGGTTTCGAGAACTACGACATCGACTCGATCGTCCGGATGCTCACCGAGCAGGCCGTCTGGGAGATGCCACCGTTCGACGGCTGGTACCGCGGCGCCGAGAACATCGGCACGCTGATCCGGGTCAACTGCCCGGCGAAGGGTCCCGGCGACCAGATCCTGATTCCGACGGTCGCGAACGGGCAGCCTGCGCTCGGGTTGTACATGCGCGGCGAGGACGGGCAGCACCATCCGTTCCAGTTGCAGGTGCTCGACATCGTCGGCGGCCGGGTCGTGCACGTGACCGCGTTCTTCGAGGTGGGGCTGTTCGAGAAGTTCGGGCTGCCGCCGACGCCGCCGGCGCGCGACCGACACGACGGTGCGGCTCAGACCCGGTAGCGCACCGGCTCCCCGCGATCGACCCGCTCCCGCTGGGGAACCACGGTGTACCTGGGGTCCTTCGCCGAGGCGATACCCGCCTCGTAGACACCGAGACGAGTGCACAACGAGCCCACCATCAGCGCGGCGCCGGAGATCATCGAAAGCACCCGGCTGCGGCGTCCGGCAAGCGCGCCGACGGTGCCTGCCGCAGTGAGCACCGTGCTCGCCCTCATCAGCCGTCCTGCCCTGCCCAGGTGGAGTGTCTCGGCCGGCAGACCCATCGACCGCTCCATCCGGCGCCCCGCCGCCAGCTCGACGAGCGCGCCGCCGACGGCGAAGACGCGCGCGGGTCCGGCTTCGGCGACCGGCGCACCCAGGAGACCGAGGCCGCCGGACGCCGCGGCGGCAGACCCGCAGAACACGAACGGCAGCTCTTCGTAGGCGGAGTGCCAGGCGGGGGTGGCGGTGTCGGAGAGGAGTACCGCGGTGTAGGCGGCCACGGGTGGCGCGGTCGCGGCCCCCACGAGCCCGGCGGGCCGGCCGAGGGCGAGCAGGAGCCGAACCGGTCCCCGCTTCCACCGGGTGGGCAGCATTCCGGCCAGCTCCGCTGCCGCAGCGACTCCGGCGAACGGGCCGTGCAGCGACAGGATCCAGGTGCCGACCGACATCGGCGAGGTCGGCTTGGCCACCCGCAGCATGTTGAGGAACCGGGCCGGCTTGCCGAGGTCGTGGACGAGGGTGCCCATGCTGACGAGCAGGCTCACGAGCGAGCCGAGCCGGGCGACCCGGCGCAGCGCAGGGCGGCCGGTCAGATCCGCGCCCGCGGCGAGCATCGAGGATCCGGCCGCCACTCCTCCGGAGAACAGGTAGACGGCGATGTCGTGTTCCCAGGGCGCCGGCTTCACGATGGGGCGTCCGTAGTAGGACTCGAAGTCGGCCTCCGGCACCATCACCCGGTCGCCACCGCGACCGGCTCCGGACCGGTGTGGACGCCCCGGGCTGCCGCCGTGCTGCACCTGCGTCATCCGCGCCTCCCGAGGAACGACAGGGCCGCGCCCGTCAGCATCGCGGCCGCCGCGACGGCGGCCCGGCTCCACATCTGCGGCAGGTCCTTGGTGGTCACCACCGGGTCGGGCGGCAGACCGTAGACCTCGGGCTCGTCGAGGAGCAGGAAGAAGGCACCGGTACCGCCGACCCCGTCCTCGGGATCGTTGCCGTAGAGCCGGGCGTCCGTGACGCCCTGCTCGTGCAACCGCGCCAGCCGCTCGTCGGCCCGCCGGCGCAGCTCCTCGACGTCGCCGAACTGGATCGACTCGGTGGGGCACGCCTGCGCGCACGAGGGTGTCTGTCCGTCGGTGAGCCGGTCGTAGCAGAGCGTGCATTTCTGGGCGATACCGACTTTCGGGTCTCCCTCCGGTCCCTTGCGACGGTCGATGACGCCGTACGGGCATGCGGCGACGCAGTAGCCGCACCCGTTGCAGATGTCGTCCTGCACGACCACGGTGCCGAACTCGCTCCGGAACAGGGAACCGGTCGGGCAGACGTCGAGACAGGCGGCGTGGGTGCAGTGCTTGCAGACGTCGGAGGACATCAGCCACCGGAAATCCGGCTTCTCGTCGTCGGGCCGGTCGCTCGGTGCCGCCCCGACGGTGGGCATGCCGAGCGATACCGATTCCCGCTGCTCGGCCGGTCGCTCGATGAAGGCGACGTGACGCCATTGATTTGCGTTGAGCGAGTGGCTGTTGTCGTAGGAGGTGCCGAGCATCGCGAAGACGTTCTCGGGGACGTCGTTCCACTCCTTGCAGGCGACCTCGCAGGCCTTGCAGCCGATGCACACGCTGGTGTCGGTGAAGAAGCCCTTCCGCGCCGGCGAATCCTCGTATCCGGCGTCGGGCGCGGGATCGAGTGGCCCGAAGAGACTGTTGCGGCCGATCACTCGTCCTCCTCCGTGGTGCGTGCCTCGTCCGAAACGGTGACGGCGGGGTCGCCCGCGACCGTGACGATGGGTGGGTAAAAATTGCCGGTTACCCCGGCCCGGCGTACGTATCCCTCGACGTACTCCCGCAGCGCCGCACCGACCGGCCGGCGTCCGGGCCGGACGTCGCACGTACCGACCTTGGTCTCCTGGATGAGCACGTTGGGGTCCAGGGTGATGCCGAACAGGTCGTTGGCCGAGTCCCCCGTCACCATGCCGCCCCCTCCCCAGTGGTAGGGCATCCACACCTGATGGACGGTCCGGCCCTCGACCTTCAGCGGGCGCAGCCGGTCCGTGACCAACACCCGGCCCTCGATCGCCGAACGGGCGGTGACCACGTGACACCAGCCCATGTGCTCGAGCCCCCGTTCGGCCGCGAGGGCGGGCGAGACCTCGACGAACATCTCCGGCTGCAGCTCGGCGAGATGCTCCAGGTAGCGGCTCATCGCGCCCGCGGTGTGATGCTCGGTGAGCCGGCTGGTCGTGAACACGAAGGGAAAGACCCCGACGTGTTCCTGCGGCGGTGCCGGATTCATCGGGTTGTCACCGCGGCGGTACTCCATGCGCGTGGGGTTGGCCTGCTGCCCGTAGAGCAGATTGCGGAACGGTGACTCGACGGGTTCGTAGTGGGTCGGCATCGGTCCGTCGACGAGTCCCTGCGGCACGTAGAGAGCGCCCTTGCCGTCACCCTGCATGATGAACGGGTCGATCCCCTCGAGCGCCTCGACACCGTCGGCGCCTTCGGGCGAGCGATAGTCCGGCGGTTTGGTCCTCTCGAAGTCCGGCACGTCCTCACCCGTCCACTGCCCCGTGCCGGCGTCCCACCACACGTAGGCCTTGCGCTCGCTCCACGGCCTGCCCTCGGGGTCGGCGGACGCCCGGTTGTAGAGGATGCGGCGGTTCATCGGCCACGCCCAGCCCCACTCCGGAGCCACGAACGACTGCTCGTGACGGGACTTGCGGCGGGCGGCCTGGTTGACGCCGTCGGCGTACACCCCGGTGTAGATCCAGCAGCCGCCCAGTGTGGAGCCGTCGGCCTTCATCTCGGTGAACGACGACAGCGGCCGACGCGTCGCCAGGTCGTATCCGTTGATCTCCATCAGCACCGATTCGGCGCTGGGCTCGTCGTGCTCGCCGTGCACGGGATAATCCCAGGCCAGGTCGAGCAGCGGTCGGTCGCGCTCGTCGGTCGACCCCGCCAGCCGTTCTCGGATCAGGCGCCCGAGGTGGTAGAAGAACCACAGTTCCGAGCGGCAGTCCTCCGGCGGCTCGACGGCCTTCTCACGCCACTGGAGCATTCGCTGGGTCTGCGTGAAGGTGCCTTCCTTCTCCGCGTAGGAGGCCGCCGGGAACAGGAAGACCTCCGTGCCGCACTCCTCCGTCACGATCTCCCCGGTCTCGACCTCCGGCGAGTCCTTCCAGAAGCTCGCACTCTCGATCTCGAACAGATCGCGCACCACGAGCCAGTCGAGGTTCGCCATCCCGAGCCGCTGGGCCCGGCCGTGCGCCGATCCCACGGCCGGGTTCTGGCCGAGGAGGAAATAGCCCTTGACCTTGCCGTCGATCATGTCGAGGACCGTGCGGTAGGTGCCGTGATCGCCGGTGATCCTGGGCATGTGGTCGTAGCAGAAGTCGTTGTCCGGGGTGGCTGCGTCGCCCCAGTAGGCCTTGAGCAGGTTGACGGCATACGCGTCGGCCTGCGACCAGAAGCCCTTGCTGCCCGGTTTGCGGACGCTGTCGACCCACTCCGACAGCGTCGCGTGCCGGTCGGCGTCGGGCATCGGCAGATAACCGGGGAGGATGTCGAACAGGGTGGGGATGTCGGTGGAGCCCTGGATACTGGCGTGGCCGCGCAGCGCCATCACGCCTCCGCCGGGGCGGCCCATGTTGCCCAGCAGCAGCTGCAGGATGGCGCCGGTGCGGATGTACTGCACGCCCACGCTGTGCTGGGTCCAGCCCACGCTGTAGACGAGCGCGGTCGTCCGCTCCCGACCGGAATTCTCCGTCCACGCCCGGCAGACCTCGAGGAAGTCCTCCTGCGAAACGCCGCACACCTGCTCGACCACCTCGGGGGTGTAGCGGGCGAAGTGCCGTTTGAGCACCTGGTAGACGCAGCGCGGATGCTGCAGGGTCTCGTCCCGCCTCGGGCTGCCCGCGACCTGGATGCCGTGCGCCTCGTGCTGCAGGCCCGCGGCGGTCTCCCTGTGCTTCGCGTGATCCCCGGCGTCGTCGGCCTGGGACCGGTGCAGATCGCCCGGTTCGTCCTCCACGTCGTACTGCCAGCTCGTCGGGTCGTAGGTGCGCGACTCGGCGTCGAAGCCCGAGAAGAGCCCGTCGAGGTCGTCGGTGTCCGCGAACTTGTCGCTGACGATCGCCGCGGCGTTGGTGTAGTCGACGACGTACTCGCGGAAGTCCAGCTCGTTGCTCAGCACGTAGTTGACGATGCCGCCGAGGAAGGCGATGTCGCTGCCGACCCGGATGGGCACATGCTTGTCCGCGACGGCGCTGGTGCGGGTGAAGCGCGGGTCGACGTGGATGACACGCGCACCCCGCTTCTGCGCCTCCACGACCCACTGGAAACCCACCGGGTGGGCCTCGGCCATGTTGGAACCCTGAATGACGATGCAGTCAGCGTTGGCGAGGTCGGCTGTGAAGCCGGTGGCGCCGCCGCGCCCGAAGCTGGTCCCCAGACCGGGGACGGTGGCGGAGTGTCATATGCGGGCCTGGTTCTCGATCTGGACCGCCCCCATCGCCGTGAACAGCTTCTTGATGAGGTAGTTCTCCTCGTTGTCCAGCGTCGCACCGCCGAGGCTGGCGATACCCATCGTGCGCCGGACCCGGCGGCCCTTCTCGTCGAGTTCCTGCCAGGTGTCACGCCGGGTGCGCAGCACCCGGTCGACGACCATGTCCATGGCGGTCTCGAGGTCGAGATCCTCCCACTCGGTGCCGTAGGGCCGCCGATAACGGACGCGGGTCTCACGCAGATCGCTGGTGACGAGATTCTTGCTCGCCGAGCCCTTGGGACAGAGCCGGCCGCGGTTGACCGGGCTCTCGGGATCTCCCTCGATCTGGACGATCTGCTCGTCCTTGACGAAGATCCGCTGTCCGCACCCGACAGCGCAGTAGGGACAGACACTGCGCGCGACCCGATCGGCGGTCGAGGTGCGCGGTTCGATCTCGTCGGTACTCCGGGAGCGGACCGCCTTCCCGCGCCCGAGCAGATCCTTGCCGACGAGCTGGCGCAGCACGGGCCACGGGAGAGACGATCTCTTCTCCGTCATCGGGCCTCCTGGTGTGCGCTGCCGACCCCGGAAGTGACGGGCCGACACAGCTTCGTGCCGCGTGTTCCGAGCCTAGGACAGGTCGTTCGGGTCGTCCAGCGGTGCGCGCGGCGTCAGCGCACCCGGATCGCCTGTGCTCCCGCGGGAACCACCTCGCCGATCACCGGGTGCCCGGGCAACTCCCCCACGACCAGGAGTCCGCCGGACGTCTGGGCGTCGGCGAGCAGAAGCAGCTCGTCGTCGTCCACCGCGGAGTCCACGTGGTCGCGGACCCACTCGAGGTTGCGCCGGCTCCCGCCGGGCACGAACCCCTCGGCGAGCGACTCCCTCGCACCGCCGACGTACGGGACACTCCCGGCGTCGAGCACCGCGGTCGTACCGCTGGCCCGCATCATCTTCATCAGGTGGCCGAGCAGACCGAATCCCGTCACATCGGTGGCGGCACGGACGCCGGTCGCGCCGGCGAGCTGCGCCGCGTCACGGTTGAGGGTTGTCATCACCGCGATCGCCTCGTCGAACCGCTCCCCGGTCGCCTTGTGGCGGTTGTTGAGGATGCCGAGACCGAGCGGCTTGGTGAGGGTCAGCGGCAGGCCCGGCGCGGCAGCATCGTTGCGCAGCAAGCGATCCGGATCGCCCAGCCCGGTGACCGCTAGCCCGTACTTCGGCTCACGGTCGTCGATGCTGTGCCCACCGGCGAGATGGGCGCCGGCCTCGGCGCACGCGTCGGCACCGCCCCGCATCACCTCGGCGGCCAGCTCGAAGGGTATGAGTTCCCGCGGCCAGCCGAGCAGGTTCACTGCAACCACCGGCGTGCCGCCCATCGCGTAGACGTCGGACATCGCATTGGTGGCGGCGATCCGCCCCCAGTCGTACGGATCGTCGACGACCGGGGTGAAGAAGTCGGCGGTCACGATCAGAGCCCGGCCGCTCCCGTCGGGTGCAGAGTCGATCCGGACCGCGGCACCGTCGTCACCGTTCTCGACACCGACCAGCAGGTCCCCCGTCGCGCGGCCTCCCGGCAGGCCGCCGAGCACCCGTTCGAGCTCGCCGGGCGGAACCTTGCAGGCGCAGCCGCCACCGGCGGCGTACTGGGTGAGCCGGACGGCTCCCCCGGGCAGGTCGGCGTGTGCGGTCATGGAGCCAACATACGGCCGAGCCGGGACCTCGGGCTCGGCTTCCGGTTAAGGTGAGCGCGGAGGCGGTTCTCGTCTGGTGACGGACGCGGTCTTCAAAACCGTTGTGGCCCAGTACCTGGGCCAGGCGGGTTCGATTCCCGTCCGCCTCCGCCAACTTTCGTGAACTGTGGGACGAGGAGGCGCGTGCCGGATCCGAGACGGGACATCCCCCGCACCGACCAGATCCTGGCGGATCCGCGCATGCGCGAGGCCGCAGACCGGCTCGGCACCCGCCTGGTGAAACAGGCGGTCGTCGCTGCCCAGCAACGGTGCCGAGACGGCGAGATCGAGCCGACGGCAGTCGCCGACGTCGCGGTCGCGTCGCTGCCGGACCGCGCGACCACCCTGCGGCGTGTGGTCAACGCGACCGGCGTGGTGGTGCACACCAACCTCGGCCGCGCCCCGCTCTCCCGTGCGGCGGTGGACGCGGTGGGCACCGCGGCAGGTGCCACCGACGTCGAACTGGACCTGACCACGGGCAGGCGCGGGCGGCGCGGTCGCGGCGCGCTCGAGGCACTCGCCGCGCAGGTGCCCGAGGCCGGAGCCGTCCACGTGGTCAACAACGGCGCCGCCGCTCTGGCACTGGTCACCCGGGTGCTCGCGCGCGGTGGCCGCTCGATCGTGATCGCGCGGGGTGAGCTGGTCGAGATCGGCGACGGCTTCCGGATCCCGGAGTTGCTGGAATCGGTGGGTGCCGGCTTGCGAGAGGTCGGCACGACCAACCGGGTGCGCCCGAGCGATTACGCCGAGGCGGTCGACTCCGACACCGCGTTCGTTCTCAAGGTGCACCCGTCCAACTTCAGGGTCAGCGGCTTCACGTCGTCGGTGCCGGTCCGGGAGCTGACCGGACTGGGCGTCCCCGTCGTGGTCGACATCGGGTCGGGACTGCTGACGCCCCATCCTCGCCTGCCGGACGAGCCCGACGCCACCACTGCGCTGCGCGCCGGGGCCGATCTCGTAACCGCCTCGGGCGACAAACTACTGGGCGGGCCGCAGTGCGGTCTGTTGCTCGGCGAGGCGGGGCTGGTGGAGCGGCTGCGACGCGACCCGTTCGCTCGGGCGTTGCGCGTCGACAAGCTCACCCTGGCGGCGCTCGAGGCCACGCTGACCGGGCCGACACCTCCGGTGCCGGCGGCGTTGACCCGCCGGCCGGACGACCTTCGGCCCCGGGCCCGGACGATCTGCGAGGCACTCCCGGCCGAATTGGACCCGCAGGTCGTCGATTCCGACGGCGTCGTGGGCGGTGGCGGCGCCCCGGACGTGGTCCTGCCGAGCGTCGCGGTCGCGCTGCCCGAACGCCTCGCCGGTGCACTACGCCTGGGCGAGACTCCGGTCGTCGGCCGCCTCGAGCGTGGCCGACTGTTGCTGGATCTGCTGGCGGTCGCTCCCGAGGAGGACGGGGAACTGATCGACGCCGTACGACGCGCCGCCGGGAACACGATCGACGGCGAGCCGCGCTGATGCACGTCGTCGCGACCGCCGGGCACGTCGACCACGGCAAGTCCACGCTGGTGAAAGCTCTGACCGGGACCGACCCCGATCGGCTCGCCGAGGAACGACGGCGGGGACTGACCATCGAGCTGGGGTACTGCTGGACGTCCTGGCCAGGAGTCGGAGAGGTCGCGTTCGTCGACGTCCCCGGACACGAGCGATTCCTCACCACGATGCTCGCCGGAGTGGGACCGGTCCCGGCCGCCCTGCTCGTGGTGGCCGCCGACGACCCGTGGATGCCGCAGACGGCCGAGCACCTGGCCGCGCTCGACGCTCTCGGCGTGCGGCACGCCGTTGTCGCGGTGACCCGGTCCGATCTCGCCGACCCCGGTGCGGCCGCTGCGCGTGCCGCCGCGGAGATATCACGCACGGGTCTGGCCGGGGCTCCCGTCGTCGCTGTGAGCGGCCGTACCGGAGCCGGCCTCGACGACCTCCGCGCCGCCCTGACGACGATGGTCGCCGGCCTGCCGGACCCGGACCCCGACGCCGATGTCCGGCTCTGGGTGGACCGCCGGTTCACCGTGCGCGGCGCCGGGACCGTCGTCACCGGGACGCTCCCCGCAGGGACGGTCCGTGTCGGCGACACCCTGGCCGTCGGCGAAACGCCGCTGCGGGTGCGCGGTATACAGGCGCTCGGACGCGACCGGCCGGCGGTGAGCGGCGTGGCCCGCGTAGCCCTCAACCTCACCGGCCGGGTCGACGACGTGACCCGCGGCAGCGTGCTGGTGACACCCGGCGCCTGGCACCACACCTGCGTCGTGGACGTCCGGATCACCGGCGCCGACCGGCCCCCGGCCGCCCCCGTTCTGCACGTCGGTGCCGCGGATGTCGACGCCCGCTGCCGCCCGCTCGGGAATGACCTCGTTCGGCTCACCCTCGCCCGGCCGCTGCCCTTCCGGATCGGGGACCGCGCCATCCTGCGCGACCCGGGCCGCCGGACGATCTGGCGGGTCGACGTCCTCGATCCGGACCCGCCACGCTTCCGTCGCCGGGGCGCCGCGGCACGCCGCGCCTTCCAGCTCGCGGGCGCCGACGGCGTTCCACGACTGGCCGACGAGCTCGGCCGTCGCGGCATCCTGCACCGGGACCGGCTGCGGCAACTGGGCATCCCGCGCCACGAGGGCGACCACCTGGTCGTCGGGCCGTGGCTCGTCTCCCCCGCCTTCGCGAGGGCCGTCGGCGACCGGCTGCCCGCACTGGTCGAGGAGCACGCTCGCACGCATCCGCTGGATCCCGCGGTGCCGCTGGGGGTCCTCGCGTCGCGGCTGAGGCTCCCTGAACCCGACCTGGTCCGGGCGCTGGTGCGCCCACCTCTGAGCGTGGTGGGCGGCCGGGTCCTCGGGCCGGGCGCCGACACGCTGCCGAGCAGTGTGCGGGACGCCGTCGACGCGGTACGCCGCGACCTCCTGGCTGCTCCGTTCGTCGCTCCGACGGCCGGCCGGCTCCGGGAGCTCGGTCTCGACGACAGGGCGCTGGGAGCGGCCCACCGCAGCGGGCAGCTGTGGCGGGTCGGCCCGGGGATCGTCCTGCTTCCCGACGCCGCCGACGCAGCCGTTGCCCGGCTGCGGGAGCTGGAGCAGCCGTTCACGATCAGTGCCGCGCGCGAGCGACTGGAAACGAGCCGACGGGTGGTGCTCCCCCTGCTGGATCAGCTCGACCGGGCCGGGCGCACACGGCGGCTCGCCGACGATCGGCGCGAGGTCACCCGGTAGGACCCCACCTGCCGTTCGACGATCGTCGAGAACTCGCCGGGGGTGCGCCGGCGGCTCGGTCAGCCGTTCTGATGGAACAGCGCCCCCGGGGTTCGGTGGCGGCGGCCACCGCGACGGTTCAGGGCAGCTTGCGCCGTCATGGTTCCGCCGATACCTCCGACGAGCACGAGCAACAGCAGGGCGACATTGAGATTCACGGGCAATTCCTTCGACAAACAGATCGACTGTGGTGACCGGGGACCGGAAACGGGTACGGCACGGTCAGCGCGGCGTCCTTGGGCGGGTGCCGGGCACATCCGGCTCTTCGGGGGCGGCGTCACCGAACATGGCCGCGATTCGAGCCTTGATCTCCGCGGTGCTGATCGCACCCGGACGGGCGATGCTGCCGGTCGTCGAGGACGTCCTGGAGCCGGTGGCAACGGTCATCGTGCAGGTTCCTGCTTTCTCGGTGTTGTTCGAATTTCTGCGAAGGTGAAAGTGATCGGGTCAGATCATGATCGAGGCGGCGGCGACCGCGAACAGGATCGCCAGCGTGGCCGCGACGGCCACTCCTACCGAGCCACTGACCATCCAGGACGGAACGATCACGCACGCGGCGGAGCCGACGGCAGCTCGTGCACCCGATCGCAGCCGTCCGGCTTCGGATCGGCCCGCCGACTGCGAGCCGTCGCGGCTGGGGGCCGGCCACCGGGTCGAGGACGCCGAGATCCGTGCGCTCCAGCGCCCGCCGACATCGACGGGCGACGCCGCATACTCCCGGGCGGGGCGGACACTGCCGGTCCTGCCACGCACGTCGGATGATCCGGCAACGCATCCGGTACGAACGGCACGCCGGTCGGCGACATCGACTACAGCTTCAGCGCACAAACCTTTCGGGCCCCTTCTGCTTCCTGCGACCGTCCGGCAGATCCCCTGCCCGAACGGCGGCATTGAAACGAAATAGCCGTGAATTCGCGTCACAATCAGGTGTGATGTGAATCACGGTGCATCGCATGGATGTTCTTTGTACCCGACGCCCGGTCCCTTCGGCCACTCGGACGGTCGTCCAACATCGTTGATGCACCCGGTGCCACCTGCGGGAATACGGAATGCCCCCTCGTCGCGACCCGAATTTCCCATGTGGAATTCGCCGGTACCGAGAAATATCCGGGGAATTACCGAGGCCGGAAAAAAATCGTGCGCGACTGCTGGATTTCGAGGACAGGAATGAGATCCGTACACCCTTTCGAGAACGCGTACACCCCTTCCGGACAACCGGAAGGGGTGTACGCCGCACAGCTGGGGTGTAAGCCTCCGCAGGGACGACCGATCAGGACTGGGAGGCCCCTTCCGCCTGCGGCCCCATCGCCGCCGCCGCTGCCTCGACGTCCATCCACGACACCTCCCACACGTGGTTGTCGAGATCGCGGAACGCCCGCCCGTACATGAATTCGACGTCCATCTCGGCAGAGCCCGGTGTGGTCCAGTCGGTCCCGCCCGCGGCAATCGCGGCGTCGACGATGCGGTCGACGTCGGCGCGGCTGTCGCCGGAGAAGGCGAGCAGCACCTCTCGGGCCCTGCTCGTGTCGCAGATGTCGTCGTTGATGAAGTTCCGGAACCGCGGCTCCTCGAGGAACATGATGAAGGTCTGGTCGTTGATCTCCATGCACGCGGTGTTCGCGTCGCAGAACATCTCGTTGAACGTGAAGCCGAGCGCGTCGAAGAAGGCACGAGTCGCGGCGACGTCCTTGACGGGCAGATTGGCGAAGAGCATGCGGGACATGTGGTGCTCCTGTGGGTCGCGGTCCGCGGTGCGGGCCGGTCGGTGCGGTCACATGGTTCGACTCGCACGAGCACGAAAACTCATCGCGCGCCCGGGGCCGGGAACATTCTGCCCGTACACCGGGTTAGAGTAGTTGCATAATCAACTACTTGGGAGGAGCCCGCGATGCCTGCGGTCACCGTCGACAACATCCTGACCCTGCCCCGGATCGAGGCCCCGGAGCCCGGACGTCCCGCTCGCTCCGTGCTCGGCGTGCGCACCGCCCCGGTCGGCTACGAAGGCGAGGGATTCCCCGTCCGCCGCGCATTCGCCGGCATCGACCAGCGTTTCCTCGACCCCTTCATCCACATGGACCAGATGGGCGAGGTCCAGTACGCGCCGGGCGAGCCGAAGGGCACGCCGTGGCACCCGCACCGCGGCTTCGAGACCGTGACGTACATGATCGACGGCATCCTCGAGCACAAGGACTCGAACGGCGGTGGCGGCACTATCACCGGTGGTGACACCCAGTGGATGACCGCCGGCGCGGGCATCCTGCACATCGAGACACCGCCCGAGCACGTGGTCGTCAGCGGCGGGCTGTTCCACGGCGTGCAGCTGTGGGTGAACCTGCCCCGCGACAACAAGATGGCCCAGCCCCGCTACCAGGACATCGCCGGCAGCAACGTCGCGCTCGCGTCGTCCCCCGACGGTGGCGCGCTGATTCGCGTCGTCGCCGGTGAGATCGGCGGGGTCCACGGTCCCGGCGTCACCCACACCCCCATCGCGCTCGCCCACCTCACGATCGCGCCCGGAGCGTCGGTGACGCTGCCGTGGAACCCCGGATACAACGCGCTCGCCTACGTCCTGGCCGGTGACGGCACCGCCGGTGCCGAGCAGGCACCGATGCGGTCGGGCCAGACCGTGGTGTTCGGTCCCAAGGGCGATTCCGTCACGCTGACCGCCGCTGCCACACAGGATTCGCGCACCGAATCGCTCGAGGTGTTCCTGCTGGGCGGCAAGCCGATCCGCGAGCCGGTCGCGATGTACGGGCCCTTCGTCATGAACACCAAGGCCGAGATCGTCCAGGCCTTCGAGGACTACCAGGCCGGCCGCCTCGGGGCGATCCCCGCCGAGCACGAGCAGCACTGACGGTCGCCGCCGCAACTACGCTGAATCCCGCACCACCCCGAGAGGAACACCATGTCCCAGACCCCGCTGATCGACGTCCGGCGCGCCGACGACCGGATGAAGTCGAAGATCTCCTGGCTGGATTCGAAGCATTCCTTCTCCTTCGGCCACCACTACGATCCGGACAACACGCACCACGGCCTGCTGCTGGTCAACAACGACGACATCGTCTCGCCCGGACAGGGTTTCGACACCCATCCGCACCGCGACATGGAGATCGTGACCTGGGTGCTGCGAGGCAGCCTGGTGCATCAGGACTCGATCGGTCACTCCGGGGTCATCTACCCCGGGCTCGCTCAGCGGATGAGCGCCGGAACCGGGATCCTGCACTCGGAGAAGAACGACTCGTGGCGGCTCGACGGCGTCACCGGTACGCACGCGACCGAACACGCGAATCCGGTGCGGTTCGTCCAGATGTGGGTCGCACCCGACGAGGCCGGGATCACCCCCGGCTACGAGCAGCTCGAGATCGACGACGAACTGATGCGCGGTGGCCTCGTTCCCGTAGCCTCCGGGATGGCGAAGGACCGGGATCACGCAGCGATCCGGATCCACAACAAATACGCCGGCCTGTCGGTCGCGCGGCTGCAGCCGGACCGGACGGTGACCCTGCCCGAGGCTCCCTACCTGCACGTCTTCGTCGCCGACGGCAGTGCGGATCTCGAAGGTGTCGGCCCGCTCTCCGAAGGCGACGCAGTGCGGTTGACGAACTCCGGTGGGCAGCGCCTGAGCACCACCACGGGAGCGGAGGTCCTCGTCTGGGAGATGCACGCCACCATCGGGCGGTGACGACCGTCCCCGGGACCTCACCGGCCGCGCCGTGGGGAACGGGTGGTAGAGAGAACGGGTGACCAGCACCACCCACATCACCGCGCTCGACCGTCCCGCCGTCGTCATGGGTATCACCCGCGACGCGACCTCGTCCGACTCCGTACGGATCACGCAGCCGATCGGTCCGATGCTGTTCGATCATCGCGGCCTCACCACGCTCGGGTCGATGGGTGTGCTCACCGACATCGTGGTCGGTGCGCCGGCCGCCGACGCGCTGCGGACGCGGGCCGGCGCGCCGGTCGGGACGGTCCTCGCACAGCTGAGCGTGTCGACGGCGAACCCGTTCCCGTCCGAGGGCGGGATCGCCGGGACGGGCCGGGCGCTCCACGCGGACGACGCGACGGCGCTGGCCGCCGCCGAGATCGTGGACGACTCCGGCCGGCTCGTCGCGCACGTCGCCGGGCGGGCGATGGCGGTGGGACGAGCCCGCACCGACGATCCCGAGATTCTGCCCGTGGCGGTGGCGCACAGCGTTCCCGAACCCGAGCCGTGGGACGAACCGGCGTCCCTCACCGGACGTTCCGGACTCGGCATCGTTCAGGGCATCGTCGACGGAACGGTCGCCCGCGGACCTCTCGCCGCCCTGCTCGCGCTGCGGTTGCGCCACGCCGAACGAGGTCTCGTCGACGGCACGCTCACCCCCGGCGCCTGGATGGCCAACCCGTACGGTTCGATCCAGGGTGGCGTGCTGGTCTCCGTCGCCGACGCGATCAGCGGTCTCGCCGCCCAGACCCTCACCGAGCCGGGCGGACGGTACCGGATCCTCAATCTGAGCGTCGATTACCTGCGCTCCCCCGACGCCCCTGGTCCCGATGTCCGGGCCCGTGCCGAGGTGGTCCGAGCCGGACGACGGCTCGCCACGATCGAAGCGCAACTGACCGGTGACGACGGCACGGTCTATTTCCGTGCCCACGCGAACACACAACTGTTCGCCGCCGCTCCGGCCTGACCCCTCCCGGCCCTTCCGCGTTGCCAGGAACCTCCCAGCGATCTCACGACGGACGCCCAGCCCCGCCCGCCACGATGAAGTCACGATCTCGACAACGGGAGGAACCGTGAACAAAGACGTGGAGCTCAGCCGCAAACGGGTGAGCCGCCGACGGGCACTGGCGCTCGGCGGAACAATCAGCCTCGGCGGCCTGCTCGCTGCCGCGTGCGGCACCGACAGCAGCAGCACCGGCGGCACCGCGACGTCCGCCGCCGGCTCCGCGACGACCGACGCGACTGCGGCCTCGGGCAGCATCGAGGAGCAGCTCCGGGCGCTTCTGGACCAGGCCCCGAGCTGTGTGATGACCAGCGAGGAGACACAGGGTCCGTACTGGTTCGACGTCGATTCGATCCGCCGCGACATCCGCGAGGACCGTCCCGGGCTGGAACTGCAGCTCGCGCTCCGAGTGCAGGATCTCGCGAACTGCAGCGCCGACGGCTCCGCAGGCGCGGTCGCGAACGCGGTCGTCGAGATCTGGCACTGCGATGCCGGTGGCGTGTACTCGGGCTTCGAATCCGGTTCGATCGCGGCCAACCAGGGCGGCGGCGGCCAGGGCGGCGGCGGCCAGGGCGGCGGCCCCGGCGGCGGCACCCCGCCGACGGGCGGCCCGGGCGGCCCGGGCGGCATGGCACCGCCGGACGGCATGACTCCCCCGGACGGCATGACTCCGCCGAGCGGCGCACCCGGCGGTATGGGTGGTTCCGGCGGTATGGGCGGCTCCGGCGAGACGTCGGACGGCTCGTACAGTGTCGGCGACAACGAGGCCACCACCACGGACGACGGCACCTACCTGCGTGGCGCCCAGGTGACCGGCGCGAACGGCATCGCCTACTTCACGACGATCTTCCCCGGCTGGTACGTGGGTCGCACAGTCCACATCCACGTCAAGGTGCACATCGACAAGTCCACGGTGCTCACCACCCAGTTGTACTTCGACGACGCGCTCAACGACGAGATCTTCTCCACCGTCGACCCGTACACCGATCACACCGGACGCGACACCCGCAACGACTCGGACGGCATCTTCGACGAGTCCGGGATGACGACCGTCTCGCGGCAGTCCGATCGTGTCCTCGCTGCCGTCAATCTCGGTATCGACAGCTGATCCGCAGGCCGGGCGGCGCGGCGTCGAGTCAGGCGGCGCGCCGCGCGAGCGACACCGCGTCGCCGCCCAGCCGCGGGAATCGCGCGTCGGAGATCGTCGTGGTCAAGGTGCTTCCGAGCCGGTTCGTCACGAATGCGAGCGACAAACCGGTCTCCGGGTCGGCGAAGGCACCCGACCCTCCGAAACCGTAGTGCCCGATCGACCGTAACGGCTGCTCCCGCAGGGCAACCCAGCCGGGGTGGTAGCCGAGCCGCCAGTTCGGCCGGATGCCGAGCACGTAGTCGCGGCGACGGGTCTGCACCTCGAGGATCTGTTCGAGGGTGTCCTCCTTCACGAGCCGAACCCCGTCGAGGGCACCACCGTTCGCGAGCGCACCGTACATGCGGGCGAGCGCGCGGGCACTGAACACGCCGTTCCAGCCGGGCATCACGGCGTCGTGAGCCGACGGGCTGCGCATCAGCTCGTCGAAACCGTCCGCCATACCCGCTTCGGCGATTCCCCGGATTCCCGGCATCCGCGACATCACCCTCGCGGTCGTGCCCCACGACGAGGGCAGCGGGTTCACCTTGGGGAAAACCGGTGCCAGGCGTCGTCTTTCGCTCTGCGGAACCCGGAACCAGAATTCACGCACCCCGAGAGGTCCGGCGAGTTCCCGCTCGACCAGTTCCGGGAAGGTCCGGTCCGTCACCCGGCACGCGATCTCGGCGACGAGATTGCCGTAGGTGACCGCGTGGTATCCGGGCCCGGCCAGCCGCCGCCGATCCGGTGCGGCGGCGGCGAGCGCCGTCGCGACGGCTTCCGAGTCGAGCAGGTCGAGCGGACCGGGCATCAGTCCGCGTACCCGGTGCAGGCCGGCCCGATGCGACATCAGCTCGCGGACCGTGATCGCTTCCTTGCCGGCGGCACCGAACTCCGGCCAGTACGCGGCGACCGGATCGTCGTAGTTCACGAGGCCGCGCTCCGCGAGCCGGTGCAGCACGGTGCTCGCCACACCCTTGCCGGTCGAGAAGGACAGGGCCACCGTGTCGTGGGCCCACCGGCGGTCGCGGGTGGCCCATCCCGCCCAGATGTCGAGGACCGGCTCGCCGTGCAGGTAGGCCGCCAATGCTCCGCCGCCCTGCTGCCGCGTGCGGAACATGCGAAAGAACCGATCGGCGACCTGCAGGAATCGAGGATCGACGATCATCTCCGTCGACGGTGCTGCATCCGCGGTCATGGGCGCGCGCTCCCGGTTCTCGCTCTTCTGCGGCCGGAACCCGGCCGATGACTCGTCCCACGATCGTACGACCGGTACGAAGCACGCCGGTGCGTTCCGGCACGCGCTGTGCCGCACATCGGTCACGCACCACTGTCTGCAGCGGCTCTCGAATCGGTGTAAGGATGGACCGCATGACCATCGCGCAGCACTCGGAGGCACGGCACTCCGGCATCGACCTCAGCCACGTCGACGAGGGCACCCGCGCCCAGGACGACCTGTTCGAGCACGTCAACGGCCGTTGGCTGGCCACGCACGAGATCCCCGCCGACCGCGCGCTCGACGGCGCGTTCCGCACGCTCGCCGACAAGGCCGAGATCGACGTACGGACGATCATCGAGGAGGCCGCGGCCGCCGATGCTCCCGTGGGCAGCGATGCCCGCAAGATCGGCGACCTGTTCACCAGCTTCATGGACACCGCTCGGATCGAGGCGGCCGGCCTCACTCCGATCGCCGCCGAACTCGACGCGGTCGCGGGCGCTGCCGACCGGGCGGAGCTGGCTGCGATCCTCGGGCAGTTGCAGCGTGTCGGTGTGGGCGGTGCGGTCGGGCACTACGTCGACACCGATTCGAAGAATTCCGAGCGTTATCTCATGCACGTCTCCCAGTCCGGCATCGGGTTGCCCGACGAGTCGTACTACCGCGAGGACCGCTACGCCGAGATCCGCGACGAGTACGTCGCCCACATCGGACGCATGTTCGCCCTGGCAGGTCTGGACCGCGACCCGCGGAGGGTCCTCGCGCTGGAGACGAAGCTCGCGGCCGGACACTGGGACGTCGTCAAGCGCCGCGACGCCGACCTGTCGTACAACCTGACCACGCTCGACGCGCTGCTCACCGAGCATGCCGGGTTCGACTGGTCCGGCTGGATCGCCGGTCTCGGGTCGACACCCGCGCAGTGGGCCGAGATCGTGGTCCGCCAGCCGAGCTTCCTGGAAGTCTTCGCCCGGGTGTGGACCGAGGAGTCGCTCGACGACTGGAAGACGTGGGCGATCTGGCGGGTCCTGAGGGCACGGGCTCCGTACCTCACCGAAGCGCTCGTGGACGAGAACTTCGCGTTCTCCGGCCGCACCATGACCGGAGCGCAGGAGAACCGCGAACGGTGGAAGCGCGGTGTCTCGCTCGTGCAGGATCTGCTCGGCGAAGCCGTGGGGAAGTTGTACGTCGAGCGGCACTTTCCGGCCGAGGCGAAGGCCCGCATGCAGGTGCTCGTGGCGAACCTGCAGGAGGCGTACCGGCGGAGCATCACCGATCTCGAGTGGATGAGCCCGGAGACGCGGACCGCCGCCCTGCGCAAGCTGGACAAGTTCACTCCGAAGATCGGTTACCCGGACGTCTGGCGCGACTATTCGGCGGTCACCGTCTCCGCCGACGATGTCGTCGGGAACTATCGGAGCGGGTACGCGGCCGAGTACGACCGGGATCTCGCGAAGCTCGGCGGGCCGGTGGACCGGGACGAGTGGTTCATGACGCCGCAGACCGTCAACGCGTACTACAACCCGGGTATGAACGAGATCGTGTTCCCGGCCGCGATCCTGCAGCCGCCCTTCTTCGATCTGCACGCCGACGACGCCGCCAACTACGGCGGGATCGGCGCGGTCATCGGCCACGAGATCGGCCACGGTTTCGACGACCAGGGCGCCAAGTACGACGGTGACGGCAATCTCGAGAACTGGTGGACCGATTCGGACCGCGACGAGTTCGGAAAGCGGACCACCGCTCTGATCGCGCAGTACGACGAGTTCGAACCGAAAGCTCTTCCCGGACAGCGTGTCAACGGAAGCTTCACGATCGGCGAGAACATCGGTGACCTCGGCGGCCTCTCGATCGCACTGAAGGCCTACGAGATCGCACTGGACGGCGAGCCTGCAGCGGTGATCGACGGGCTGACAGGCCTGCAGCGGGTGTTCTTCGGGTGGGCGCAGGTGTGGCGCACCAAGGTTCGCAACGAGGAGGCCACCCGCCGGCTCGCCGTCGACCCGCATTCCCCGCCGGAGTTCCGGTGCAACGGGGTCGTTCGGAACATCGACTCCTTCTACGAGGCCTTCGACGTCAATCCGGGAGACGCGCTGTACCTGGAACCTCGGGCGCGCGTGAAGATCTGGTGACGACCCTGCACGGCGGCCGCCGCCCGGATCGGGCGGCGGCCGCCGTGGGCGCTCGTCTCACCCCTCGTCCGTGAAGAACGTCCGATACCAGATCCGTGTGACGACCTCCGCGGCCTGCTCGATCGGGATCGGCGACTCCTGCAGCGCGTCCTGGGCGTACCAGACGTACGCCGACTGCTCGACCATGCACGCCATCGCCTCGACGATCACCCGAACCGGCTGACCGTCGCATTCCTCGATCCCGCACTTGAGTTTGAGCACCGTGGCGAAGCGATCGATGTGCCGGTTGCGCATCTGCCACCAGAAATCGCGGAACTTCGGTTCGACGCTCGCCGCCTCCACGAGGGTCCGCATGATGTCGCGGTTGTCGTAGTAGTGCGACAGATAGCCCGCATTGGATTCGAGCAGCGCCTCGTACGGTTCCGTTTCGAGCCGGTGCTTCGTCGCTCCGCTCGCCTGGAACAGGTCGTCGTGGGTATCGGCGATGAGCGCCGAGAACAGGTCGTCCTTGTCCTTGAAATACCGGTAGAGACCACCGAGCGACATCCCCGCCTCCGTGGCCACCCCACTCATGGTGGTTCCGACGTAGCCGTCGCGAGCGAACACCGAACGGGCGGCGTCGAGAAGGCGGGTCCGGGTGCGACGTCCCTTGGTGGTGTTCGGTACGTGCGGCATGACTCTCCTATTCGTTGCGGGCATCGTAACCGCTCAACGGGGCGATACGAGGAGTTTACAAAAAAGCGACGTCACTCTCTTGACTGTGAGCGGGTCGACATCCAGAATCGTTCCATCGACGCCGCGATCCCTCCCCGTTGCGGCCCCACCCGCCTTTCACCGAACGGAGTCACCGTGAACTCCCGCGTATCCACCCTCGCCACCGACACTCTCGACGAGAGCTCGGCGGCCGGGTCCGCGACTCGGACCCCCCTCGAACTGTTCCGCGCACATCTCGACCGCGCCCCCCACGCGCCGGCGGTTCGCGACGACCGGGACCACTCGCTGACCCGCAGGCAACTGTGGGACCGCGCAACCGACATCCAGCGCGAACTGTCGGAACACGGACTCGTGGCGGGCGACGTCGTCGTCCTGTGCCTGCCGAACTGGACGGAGTGGATGGCCGCGTACCTGGCGGTCGTCCGGACCGGTCTGATCCCCGGCACACTCCCGGTCACCACCGGCCCGAAGTCGATCGCCTACACCGCGAATCTCGTCGGAGCCCGGGCGATCGTGCTCCCTCGCGCACATCGAGGTCGCGACTTCTCCGCCGAATCCGAAGTTCTGGCAAGCGAATTCGGACGATGTCTCCAGGTCCTGCTCATCGACGGCGATCAGGAGAACCGAACCTGGCGAATGTTCGACGGCCCGACGGCCACGATTCCCGAGTACCCGGCCGGAACCGCGCACATCCTGTTCTCGTCCAGCACCACCGGCAAGTCGAAGGCGATCGCGCATTCCGATGCGAGCCTGAGCGCCTACAACCACGCCGTCATCGACCGGTACGCGGTCACCGGTGAACGGCCGATCTTCATGCCCTCCCCACTGGGACACAGCACCGGCTTCTGGCACGGCGCACGAATGTCCATGATCACCGGTGCGACCTTGATCCTGCAGGACGCATGGGACGCCGGCCGCGCCCTCGGGATCGTCGATCGTTACGGATGCGAAATCACGGTCGCTGCAACACCTTTCCTGAAGGATCTGGTCGACGCAGAGTGGACCGCCGAGGCACCGAAGCTGAACGGAATGCGGGTGTTCCTCTGCGGCGGCGCACCCGTCGCCCCGAGCCTGATCAAGTCGGCCCAGACCCAGATGCCCGGCACCCGGATCGCTGCGATCTGGGCGATGAGCGAGGGCGGGGCGACCTCCAGCCTTCCCGGTGACACCACCGAACTCGTCGCCCGGACCTGCGGGAAGGTCATGCCCGGAGTCACGCTCGAGGCGGTCACCTCCGACGGCGCAGTCGCTCCCCGCGGCACCGACGGTGAGATCGTCATGCGCACGCCGTCACTGTTCCTCGGATACATCGGACAGGACGAGATGTATCGCGAGTCCTTCACACCGGACGGCTGGTTCCGGACCGGCGACACCGGAATCGTCGACGAGGCCGGCTATCTGCGGCTGACCGGCCGCGTCAAGGACCTCATCATCCGCGGCGGTGTGAACATCTCGCCCGTCGAGATCGAGTACGCCCTCGCCGGCCATCCGCAGATCGCCCGCGTCGCCGTGGTCGGAAGCCCCGACGACCGCCTCGGGGAGCGTATCTGCGCCGTGATCCAGCCTCGCGGCACAGCCCCTGAATTCGAGGATCTGCTCGCCTGGCTCACCGACAACGGCGTTCCCCGCCGGCTGTGGCCCGAATCCATTCGGGTGATCGACGGCATGCCGGAGACTCCGGCCGGGAAGATCCGCAAGAACGTTCTCAGAGAGATCATTTCGAAGGAGATCGCATGACCAGCGGTGTCGAGGAATCCATGATCACCAGGACGGCAACCCTCGGCGACATCGACGTCACCTACACCCGCGCCGGCACCGGCCCCTCCGTGGTTCTCATCCACGGGCTCGCCGAGGATCACCTGAGCTGGCGGAATGTACAGGAGGCCGACCTGGGCGTCACCACCTACGCCTACGACCTGCGCGGCCACGGCAGCACCACCGTCGGAGCGCCCGACGGCACGCTCGCCCAGTTGCGCGACGACCTGCTCGCCTTCCTCGAGAACGTCACGGGCCCCGCGATCTGTGTCGGCTTCTCACTCGGCGGCACAGTGGTCCTGTCCGCCGCCGCCGTCCGCCCGGATCTCGTGACGAAGGTCGTCGCCCTCGGCACGTCCAGTGTCGTCGGTCGTGGCGCAGCCTCCTTCTACGCCGGACGCATCGAGTTGTTCCGCGGAACGAACCGAGCCGAACAGCGTGACGCCCTGCGCGCCGATACCGCTGCAGCGCTGCATAATCCGTCCTCGGACCTCGACTCGGTCACCACCGCCCGGCTCGCCGCGGTCGGCGACGCCGCCGGCTATATCAACGCCTCGACCGCGATGGCGGCACTCGTCGACTCGCCTCTCACGCCCGAGCTGTCGAAGATCGGCCCCGACGTCGGGGTAACCATCGTCGGCGCCGACCACGACAGCTTCTGCCCGAAGAAGGCCGCCGACATCATCCTCGGCGCAGTCGAGCACGCCACCTACGCCGAGATCACCGACGCCGGCCACCTGATGCTGGTCGATCAGCCCGAGCAGTCCATCGCGCTGCTCGAACGCGTTCTCGGCCACTGACATCCACCGAATCCCCCTCCGAAAGGCCTCATGATGCAAGAACGCCCGACCGCCCTCGTCACCGCCGCCGCGGGCGCCGGTATCGGCGCAGCCATCGCGACCCGCCTGGCTGCGGACGGTTTCGACGTCGTCATCACCGACATCCACGAGCGCCGCCGTCAGGAACTTGCGGACAAGCTCGCCGCCGACTTCGGCCGCGAATTCACACACCACAACCTCGACGTCACCGACGAAGCGCAGGTGGAGTCCGTCGTCGCCGAGATCGCCTCGACCAAGGGCAGGCTCGACGTCCTCGTGAACAACGCCGGCTGGAGCAAGATCGAGCCGGTCGCCGAGATGTCCTCCGACACGTGGCGACGCTGCCTCGACGTCGACCTGAACGGCACGTTCTACACGATGCGGTACGCCCTGCCGGTCATGCAGCAGAACAAGTCCGGCGCGATCGTCAACATCAGCTCGATCGCCGCATACGAGACCAGCACCGAGCACGGCGCCGCCTACTCCGCCGCCAAGGCGGGCGTCCTGGCACTGACACGCGTCGCCGCCGCCGAGAACGGCAAGTTCGGCATCCGCGTCAACGCCGTCACGCCCGGCCTCATCTACAACGACTTCCTCCGCAAGATCTACCCCGACGAGTTCTTCTCCGGCTACGCCGAGAATCGGTCACTCGTGGGTCGTGTCGGCCGTCCCGAGGACGTCGCCGGACTGGTCTCCTTCCTCGCCGGCCCGGACTCGGGCTACGTCACCGGTGAGGTGTACGGGATCAGCGGAGGGGTGCATCCGCATGGCTGAACAGTATCTTCCGATCCGGGAACTCACCGATGCCTTCGCCCGCGGCGACCTCTGCCCGGTGGACGTCACCGACGACGTCCTGGCACGCATCGAGCGAGTGAACCCGGAGGTGCACGCGTACGTCGTCACCCTCCCGGAACTCGCCCGCGCGCAGGCCGCCGAAGCAGCCGATCGCTACCGCAACGGCGACCGCACACCGCTGCTCGGCGTGCCGGTGTCGATCAAGGACGCCTTCCATCTCGCCGACACCGAAACCACTCTCGGATCGCTGACACAGCGGGGCCGCATCGCCCGTTCCGATTCCGGCGCCGTGGCACGACTGCGCGCCGCCGGGGCGGTCATGCCCGGAAAGACGAACGTGCCCGAGTTCTGCCAGTCCGCGACCAGCGACAACCTGCTCGGGCCGGACACCGGGAATCCGTGGGACATCACCCGGACCCCGGGCGGCTCGAGCGGTGGCGCCGCCGCATCCGTCGGCGCCGGGCTGGCCACGATCGCGCTCGGCTCGGACGGTGGCGGGTCCATTCGGATCCCGGCCGCCTTCTGCGGACTCGTCGGGTTCAAGCCCACTACCGGACTGTGCCCGGACGAGCGGGGCTTCCGCGCCATGACCGACTTCGTCACCGCGGGACCTCTGGCCTGGACCGTCGACGACGCCCGCCTCATGGTCGAGGTCCTGGCCGAGACCACCTTCGAGCGCGCGACCGTATCCCGGCAGCGGATCGCCTACTGCCCGCGACCGGACGGACGTCCCGTCGATCCCGCGGTCGCCGCTCGGCTTGCCGCGGTTGCGGCCACACTGTCCGATCTCGGACACGAGGTCGTCGAGACCGACATCCCGATCGCGGGCTGGAACGAGATCTTCGGTCCACTCGTCCTCGACGACGAACTGCGCGAACGCGGGCACCTGCTGGACCGGCCCGATCTGCTCACCGCGTACGAGAACGCCAGCCTGCGTGCGGCCGCGAAACTCCGGAGCGCCGATGTCTCCGCCGCCAGGGAGGCGCTGCCGCGGTTCCGGCAGCGGATCGACGAGTTCCTGCACCGATTCGACGCAATCCTCACCCCCACCGTCGCGACGGTCGCCTTCCCGCACGGTGAACGCCCCGCCAACATCGACGGCGTCGACGTCGACTGGCTCTGGGGACCATTCCCGTTCACCTCACCGTTCAACGTGGCCGGGACACCCGCGATCACCCTGCCGGCCGGTGTGGCCGACGGCCTGCCGATCGGCGCCCAGCTCGCCGCCGCGCGCGGTCGCGATGCGGCACTGCTGAACCTGGCCGAATCGCTCGAAACTGCGTTGCATTTCGACTATGCACCGGTGCGGACTCGCTGGGATCTTGCGCACACGCCGCAGCCGGAGCCGGTGCCGTGACCACCCCCGCTCTCACCCTCCATCGGCAGGACGACGACGTTCTCGAGGTCGTCCTGTCCCGGGCTGATCGACGAAATGCCCTGTCCCGCATTCTTCTCCGTGAGCTGCGCACCACATTCGAAGCGCTCCCGGACGGCACCCGCGCGGTGGTGCTCACCGCGTCGGGACCGGTCTTCTGCGCCGGCGCAGACTTCGCGGACCTGACGGGTACTTCCGCGGATCTGGAGTACGACCGGGACCTCGAAGCGGCGTGTGATGCCATTCGTCGCAGCGCCGTTCCGGTGGTCGCCGCCGTCGACGGCCCGTGTGTCGGCGCCGGCGTCGAGCTCGCACTCTCGTGCGATGCCCGGGTCGTCGGCACCGCGGCCTGGTTCCGGGTTCCCGCAGTGGAACTCGGGCTGCTCTACAACCCGGCATCGATCCGGCGGATCCACGCGACCCTGCCGCGCTCCACCGTCACCCGTCTGCTGGTCCTGGCAGAACGGTTCGATGCCGACGATGCCGCGCGCGGCGGCCTCGCCACCCACCGGGTCGACGGTGATCCCGCCGACCGGGCGATCACACTCGCCCGGTCCCTCGCGCAGACACCACCGGACGCCCTCGCCGCCACCCGCGCGCTGCTCCACGAGCTCGACGGCGGACGGTTCGACGAGAACGAATGGCAAGCGACCCGGATGCGGTTGCTCGACAGCACCGCCCGCCACGACGCGGTCGCATCCGCCGCGGTACGCCATGGCGGCACCGCCGCCGTCCGCCACAGCGGCACCGCCGCCGTCCGCCACAGCGGCACCGCCCGCTGATTCCCCCGACGAAGGACCTCCATGACGAATACGAAGATCACACCCGACCCCCGCGATTTCCTCGCCCTCGAACAGCTTCTCACCGACGAGGAGCGGATGGTCGCGCAGACCGTCCGCCAATTGGTCGACGAGCAGATCAAGCCGAACGTCGGCGAGTGGTTCGAGAACCACGACTTCCCGAAGGAGATGGCCCTCGAGTTCGGCAAGCTCGGCATGCTCGGCATGCACCTCGACGGCTACGGCTGCGCCGGCATGAGCGCCGTCGCCTACGGAACCGCGTGCCTGGAACTCGAGGCGGGAGACAGCGGCGCCCGCAGCTTCGTCTCCGTGCAGGGTTCGCTGGCGATGTTCCCGATCTGGAAGTTCGGATCCGAGGAGCAGAAGCAGGAATGGCTGCCGCGGATGGCCGCCGGCGAAGCCATCGGTTGCTTCGGACTGACCGAACCGGACTCGGGCAGTGATCCGTCCAGCATGCGCACCACTGCCCGCCGCGACGGTGACGACTGGATCCTCAACGGCACCAAGATGTGGATCACCAACGGCAGCCTCGCCGATGTGGCCGTCATCTGGGCGCAGACCGACGAAGGTATCCGCGGGTTCGTCGTCGACACGAAGACCGAAGGCTACCAGGCCCGCAAGATCGAGAAGAAGCTGTCGCTGCGTGCATCGGTCACCGCCGAGATCGTGCTCGACAACGTCCGCCTGCCCGGCACCGCGGTACTGCCCGGTGTCACGGGGATCAAGGGCCCGCTGTCGTGCCTGAACGAAGCACGCTTCGGCATTCTGTTCGGCGCGGTCGGCGCCGCACGCGACTGTTACGAAACGGCCCTGGACTACACGATGAGCCGCACTCAGTTCGGCAAGCCGATCGCCGGGTTCCAGCTCACCCAGGGCAAGCTCGCGGACATGCTGATCCGGGTCAACCGCGCGCATCTGCTGGCCATCCACCTCGGCAAGCTCAAGGACGCCGGCAACCTCGCCCCCGCGCAGATCAGCTTCGGCAAGAAGGACAACGCGGCGCAGGCCCTGCACGTTGCCCGAGAGGCCCGCGGCATGCTCGGCGCCAGCGGAATCACCCTGGAGTACCCGGTGATCCGGCACATGAACAATCTCGAGTCGGTCTACACCTACGAAGGCACCGACGAGGTCCACACCTTGGTGCTCGGCCAGGCCGTCACGAACATCGGAGCGTTCCGGTGAACGCCGTTGCCGCCCTGAAGGGCCACGACCTCGGCACCCGGGTCGTCTCGTACGACGAGTCCGACGCGATCCTGTACGCACTGTGTGTCGAGGCCGGCCCGGACGAACTGCCGCTCGTGTACGAGCGGGATCTGCACGTGCTCCCCACGTTCGGACTCGGACTGGGCCTGTGGGCCGTCGAGGAGGCCGGGACCCTCGGCGCCTACGACCGCCTGAAGTCGCTGCACGCGGCGCAGCAGCTCACCGTGCACGAACCGCTGCCCCGCGGCGGGAAGCTCGAGATGCGTGCCCGCGTCGCGGAGGTCTGGGACAAGGGTTCCGCGGCGACGATCGACATCGCCGTCGAGTGCGAGCAGTTCACCGCGACCTACGCGATCCATCTGCCCGGCTCCGGCGGGTGGGGCGGCGAGCGTGCCCCCTCGTCCCCGCGCGTCGACCTCGACGGGGCCGAGTACGAGGACCGCTACCGGATCGAGCCGAATCTTCCTGCGCTGTACCGGCTCACCGGGGACCTGCACCCGGTGCACATCGACCCGGAGGTGTCCGCGGGCTACGGATTCGACCGGCCCATCCTGCACGGATTGTGCACGCTGGGGATCGCGGCGCGATCGGTCGCGGGTGCCGCCGGCGCGGAACCGTGGGAGCTACGCGAGTTGCGGGCCCGCTTCGCGGCCCCCGTCCTGCCGGACAACACCCTCACCGTCCGCGCTCGGCACACCGGCGACGGCACCGATTTCGACGCACGCATCGACGCCACCGGAGTGCTCTCCGGCGGACACGCCCGATTCCGATAGGCCGGTTTCGGGCACTACCGAAGGAACCTCCCCGCACCACGAGAAGTCCCCTCCGAAAGGGCGCTCCCATGACCACACCATCCGCCTCCACCTTCGGGACCAAGCAGCAGAAACGCGCGTTCCTGGCGAGTCTCGTCGGCACCACCGTCGAGTGGTTCGATTTCTTCATCTACGCCACCGCGGCGACACTCGTATTCTCGAAGATCTTCTTCCCGTCCTTCGACTCCAACGTCGGGACGCTCGCGTCGTTCGCCACCCTCGGCGTCGCCTTCCTCGCACGTCCCGTCGGCGCATTCGTCTTCGGACATTTCGGCGATCGGCTCGGCCGGCGCGCAACGCTGATCACCACCCTCACCGTCATGGGCGTGGCGACCGGCCTGATCGGACTGCTTCCGACGTGGAACCAGATCGGCATCTGGGCACCGATCCTGTTGACTGCCTTGCGCTTCCTCCAGGGTGTTGCGGTCGGCGGCGAATGGGGTGGTGCCGTACTGATGAGTGTCGAGAACGCACCCGCGTCCCGGCGGCGGTTCTACGGATCGGCGCCGCAGATCGCGAGTCCGCTGGCACTGGTTCTCGCGACGGTCGTCATGTACTTCGTCGCACGGCTGCCCGAGGACCAGTTGCTGTCGTGGGGCTGGCGCATTCCGTTCCTGGCCGGTTTCGTCCTCGTCGTGATCGGAATGATCATTCGTCTCGGTGTGGAGGAATCGAGCGAATTCACGGAGGCGAAGCAGACCGGTGAGGTTACGAGCCATCCGATCCTGACGGTGCTCCGGACAATGCCGGGCCGGGTCCTCGCCGGAATCGGGCTGCAGGCCAGCGTGATCGTGCTGTTCTACCTGATCACCACGTACATGCTCACGATGGCCACGAACATCCACGGGTTCACCCGGAGCGACACCCTGATGATCCTGCTGATCGCTGCGGTCGTCGATCTGATCGCGATGGTCGGGGTCGGAATCCTCTGCGACAAGCTGTCCGCCTGGACGGTCTTCATCGGTGGGGTGGTGTTCACTGCGGCGTTCGCCTTCCCGCTCTTCGCGTTGTTCAACACCGGCAACATCGGCCTGATGATCTTCGCGTTCACCGCCGCGCTCGTTCTCGGGCACGCCACCACCTACGCGGTGGTGTCGAGCATGACGGCCGAGCTGTTCCCGACCGCGATCCGCTACAGCGGCGTGGCACTGTGCAGCGCGTTCGCCGGCGTCGCCTGGGCTGCACCGACGCCGCTCGTCGCCGCCGCACTCGTGCCCACGGACGGTTCGCGGCACTGGTGGCCGCTGGCCACGATCCTCGTCGTCACCGCCGTCATCTCGTTCGTGTCGGCTTTTGCCACTCGCAGCCACTTCGGTTCCGGGGCGGCGTCCGCGGGTGACACCCGCGATATCGATGACGTCCCGGTCCCTGTCCGCGACCTGGTCTGATCGAATTCCCTTCCATGACAGGAGAAACAATGACCGGGATGCTCACCGATGAACAGCTCGAGTTCCGATCCGCGGTCCGCGAGTTCTGCCGCCGGGAGTCCGGAACCCGTGAGCAGCGGGAGAAGCTGACGGACGATGGCCGCGAGGGCCACAGCCTCGAGATCAACCGTCGGATCGCCGAACTCGGCTGGGCGGCCATCAACGTCCCCGAGGAGTACGGCGGCGCCGGCGGCAACCACGTGGACTTGTGCGTCCTGCTCCAGGAACTCGCCCGCGGAATGGCACCGGTGCCGTGGCACGGCACGACCCTCATCACCGGCGGTATCTACACGAAGTTCGCGAGCGAGGAGCTGAAGAAGTCCGTTCTCGGCCGCCTGGCAGACGGTGCGGCACTGGCGATCTCGATGTCGGAGCCGGGCGCAGGTTCCGATGTCGCGGCCCTGACCTGCCGTGCCGAGCGCACCGCCGAGGGCTGGATGATCAACGGCCAGAAGACGTGGTGCACCAATGCCCACCTCGCCGACAGCATCCTGCTCGTGGCCCGCACCGAACGCGGCGACAAGAAGCACCAGGGCCTGACCATGTTCCACGTGCCCGCAGGCACCCCGGGGCTGTCGATCAAGAGCATCGACACGATGAACGGAACCGAGGTCAACGACCTGTACTTCACCGACTGCGCACTGCCGGCCGACGCGGTGGTCGGTGAGGTCGGGCAGGGCTGGGCCCAGCTGATGGCAGGTTTGGCGACCGAGCGCTTGATCCTCGCCGCTCAGATGCTAGGCACTGCCGAGCGCGCCTTCGACGACTGCCTGAATTTCATCACCGAACGCACCCAGTTCGGTCAGCCCGTCGGATCGTTCCAGGCCGTCAAGCACCGGCTCGCCGATCTCGCCACCGAGATCGAATGCTCCCGGCTGCTGGTCTACAGCGTCGCGCAGCAGGCGGACGATCCCGCTCGCGCCGGGGACCTGTCCCGGGCGTCGTCGATGGCGAAACTGAAGGCCACCGAGGTCGCCAAGGCGATGTCACTCGAAGGCATGCAGATGATGGGCGGATACGGCTACTCCACCGAATTCGACATGGTGCAGCACGTACGTACGTCGCTCGGAGCCACGATCTACGGCGGCACCAACGAAATTCAACGCGAGATCATCGGCCGATCGTTCGGGCTCTAGACTCGCCGCACACGAAATGCGGGCGGACCCACCGGAGTCCGCCCGCATTTCGTGTATCTGCATCTCAGCCGAGATGCGTGCCCGGGATCGGGATTCCGCGCGCGGCGAGCCACGGCGCGGGGTCGATCTTGGTGCCGTTCGCCTGCCACACCTCGTAGTGCAGGTGCGGTCCGGTGGACTGGCCGCGGTTACCCATGGTGGCGATCTGGTCTCCGGCCCGGACCGGCTGTCCGGCCGAGACGAGCGACTGGTCGACATGGCCGTAGACGCCGATCGTGCCGTCGTCCTGCTGGACCCGGACCCACAGCCCGAAGCCGGACGCCGGGCCGCTCTCGATCACGGTGCCGTTGGTGACGGCCCGGATCGGGGTCCCGATCGCATTGGCGATGTCGATGCCGTTGTGGTTGGTCCCCCAGCGAGGACCGAAACCCGACGTGAAAGTACCGTCGGCAGGGAACACCACTGCCGGACGACGCGCGGCCTCCTCGCGTGCGATGCGTTCCGCTTCCTCACGAGCGTGGCGTTCCGCTTCCTCGCGGGCGAGACGCTCGGCCTCCGCCGCCTGGGCGATACGCTCGGCTTCCCTCTGCGCGGCCTGTCCGAGCTGTTCGGCATATACCGACATGTCGGTGCGGGGAACCGCGAGCACCTGAGGTGCCGCGACGTTTGCGGTCGCCGTCGGGTTCCATCCCGCGACTTCGACCGTCGCAGCCTTGGTGGCCGCGTGTGCCGCGACGGTTCCGGCGCCGAGGAGGGCACCGACGGCCAGCGGGACCGAGAGGAGCCCGCCTGCGAGCCGAACCTTCCGGGATCGGCCGGGGTGGGTCTGATCGTTGCTCGGGTTGTTAGACAAAACAAAATCCTTGTGTCGAACGCTGATCTGATAACGAAAAGATCACGGATTCGTCACAGGCTACAACGAGTCTGCCTATTTACAGCGTGGCGCACTTGACAATGCGCATCACCAATGACCGATTCGCCGGGAAGTCGCCGTCCCGTCGGTCACCTGCACCCGACCCCAGTCACAGGGGTAACACCAGAGGCACTCCGAGAAGTGGTTGAAGTCACAAGTACCCGCCGTCGATTCCGTGACTTTCGTCCCGAATCCGACGGGCACGCGCTCACTTGCCCCGGTTGAGGACCTTGTCTGCAGCGGCCCAGTGTTCGTCCTTCACCCACAGGTGCGCGAACGCCGAGATCGCCTCCTCTGCCGACGCCCCGGCCAGGACCCGCTTGATCTCCCCCGCCGGATCGTTCGCGAGCGCGCGCGCGAGCGAACGCCACCCCTCGTCGAACTCCGAACGCGGCAGCACGCGGTCCACAAGTCCGAGGCGCTCGGCCCCGGATGCATCGAGCACGGTGCCCGAACCGGCGAGCATGAGCGCGCGCCCGCGACCGACCAGCGCCGAGAGCCGCTCGGCGCCGCCCCACGCGGGCATGATCGCGAGGGAGACCTGATTGAAGCCGATCTTGATGTCGTCGGCGGCGATCCGGATGTCCGCGGCCACGGCAACCTCCGCGCCGCCACCGAGTGCGTGACCGTTGAGCGCGGCGACGACCGGCGCGGGGAACGCCGCGATGCGATCGCACACCGTCCGCATCTGCCGCGCCATCTCGGCCGCCTGCTCCACGGTCCGGAGCTTGCTCAGCTCCTTGAGGTCGCCACCCGAGACGAACGCCCGATCGCCACCGCCGCGGATCACCAGGGCCTTCGCACCCTCGGCCTCGTCGAGAGCCTTTTCCAGCTGCTCCATCGTCTCCGGCGCGATCGCGTTGCGCGCCTCCGGCCGGTCGATGGTGATGACCGCCAGGCCCTGTTCAAGCTCGAGATCGACCATGCGCTGCTCTCCGTACTGATATTGGCATTCTGATTTTTGGAGAATAACATCCTCACAAGCGCAACAATCGATCTCATTCAACGCCCGCCGGGCCGGTCAGGCTCGGCGCGGCGCAGTCCCGGGCATTGGAGCTCTCGCATGCGGCATATCCCCACCGAACTGGTCACTCGCTACGAACGGGAGGGATGGTGGACGAACGACACGCTCGGGGACATGCTCGGCCGGGGTCTCGCCGCGGCACCGGACGTCGAGTTCCGGGTGCATTCGGCCGTGCGACCGTGGTCCGGGACCTTCCGGGACGTCGAGCTGGTCGCCCGCCGGCTCGCGGGCGGGCTCCGGGCCCGCGGCGTCGGTGCCGGTGACGTGATCGCCTTCCAGTTGCCGAACTGGATGGAGGCGGCCGCCGTCTTCTGGGCGTCGTCGTTTCTCGGCGCGACCGTGGTTCCGATCGTCCACTTCTACGGGCGCAAGGAAGTCGGCTACATCCTCGAGCAGACGAATCCCAAGGTGTTCATCGCCGTGGAGCAGTTCGGGCGGGCCGAGTTCCAGCCCGATCTGTGCAAGCACGTCCCGATCGTCGGCGTCGTCGGACGCGATTTCGACGACCTCCTGAGCGACGCGCCGATGGAGGGCATCGTCGAGACGGACCCGGACGGAGCCGCACTGATCGCGTTCACCTCCGGGACCACGCGCGCGCCCAAGGGCGTGGTGCACAGCCACCGGACGCTCGGCTGCGAGACGCGGCAGCTGTCGGCCCGCTATCCCGCCGACCGCGGCAAGCAGCTCACCGCCGCCCCGGTCGGCCATTTCATCGGGATGGTCAACGCGTTCCTCATCCCCGTCCTCGACGGTTCGCCCATCAATCTCGCCGACGTGTGGGACCCGGGTCAGGCCCTCGCATTGATGAAGTCGGACGGCCTCACCGTCGGCGGCGGCGCGACGTATTTCGTGACCAGCCTGATCGACCATCCCGACTTCAGCGACGAGCACCTGCCGTTCATGCGGTACGCGGGCCTGGGCGGGTCGTCCGTCCCGGCCACGGTGACCACGCGGCTCGCGAAGATGGGAATCTGCGTCTTCCGCGCGTACGGGAGCAGCGAGCACCCGTCGATCACCAGTTCGCTCTCGACCGCCCCCGAGGACAAGCGCCTGTTCACCGACGGCACCCCGGCGCCGGGAGTGGAGATCCGCCTGGCCGAGGACGGCGAGATCCTCAGCCGCGGACCGGACCTGTGCATCGGCTACACCGACCCCGAACTCACCGCCGCCGCGTTCGACGACGACGGCTGGTACCACACCGGCGACATCGGCGTACTCGACGACGACGGATATCTCACGATCACGGATCGCAAGTCCGACATGATCATTCGCGGTGGCGAGAACATCGCCGCCCTCGAGGTCGAGGAAGTGCTGCTCACGATTCCGGGTGTCGCCGAGGCCGCGGTGGTCGCGGTACCGGACGACCGCCTCGGCGAGCGCGCCGCCGCCGTCCTGCGCCTGCAGGAAGGGGCGGCGATGCCCACGATGGACGACATCCGGGACCACTTCGACCGGTCCGGCCTCGCCAAGCAGAAGTGGCCCGAGCAGTTGCACCGGGTGGAGGACTTTCCGCGCACCGCGAGCGGGAAAGTCCAGAAGTACCTGGTCAGGCAGGGCATCAAGACCTCGTAAGTCAAGGCATTGCCACACCTAAAAAATGAGAATAGGATTCTCATACAAAGAAAGGGAGGATTCCATGGCACCGAAAGAGCTGCCGTACCAGCTGTTCGACGCTGACAATCACCTGTACGAGACCGAGGAGGCCTTGACCAAGTTCCTCCCGGACAAGTACAAGGACGCAATCAAGTACGTGCAGGTCGACGGCCGCACGAAGATCGCGATCCGGGGCCAGATCAGCGATTACATCCCCAATCCCACCTTCGAGGTGGTCGCGCGACCGGGCGCGATGGAGGACTACTTCAAGAACGGCAATCCCGAGGGCAAGAGCAAGCGGGAGATCTTCGGCAAGTCGATGAAGTCGATCCCGGCGTTCCGTGAGCCGGCGGCGCGCCTGGAGCTGATGGACGAGCTCCAGATCGAGCGCACCCTGATGTTCCCGACGCTGGCGAGCCTCGTCGAGGAGCGCATGCGTGACGATCCGGACCTGATCCACGCGGTCGTGCACTCGCTCAACCAGTGGTTGTACGAGACCTGGGGATTCAACTACAAGGACCGCATCTTCACCGTTCCGGTCATCAGTCTCCCGATCGTCGAGAAGGCCATCGAGGAACTCGAATGGTGCGTCGAGCGCGGCGCGAAGGCCATCCTGGTCCGCCCGGCGCCGGTCCCCGGCTTCCGCGGCCCCCGCTCGTTCGCCCTGCCCGAGTTCGACCCGTTCTGGAAGCGCGTCGTCGAGCTCGATGTTCTCGTCACCCAGCACTCCTCGGACAGCGGTTACGCGCGCTACAACCAGGAGTGGGACGGCACCGGTGCCGAGATGCTCCCGTTCGTGACGAACGCGTTCCGGATGGTCAGCGAGTGGCGCCCGATCCAGGACGCGGTCGCTTCGTGGGTGTGCCACGGCGCGCTGTTCCGCTTCCCGGAACTGCGGATCGCGGTCATCGAGAACGGTGCGTCCTGGCTTCCGCACGTGCTGGAAACCCTCAGGGACGTCTACAAGAAGGCACCCGAGGGCTTCGGCATGCAGGATCCGGTCGCGGCCATCAAGCGCAGCATCCACGTCAGCCCGTTCTGGGAAGAGGATTTCAGCAAGCTGACGGCCCTGATCGGCGCCGAGCGCGTGCTGTTCGGTTCCGACTACCCGCACCCGGAGGGTCTGGCCGAGCCGACCACCTACATCGACCACATCCAGCACCTGCCCTTCGAGGATCAGAAGCTGGTCATGGGCGGCAACCTCGCAAGGCTCCTCAAGGTATGACCTTCAGGACCATCCCCGAGATGGTCCTGAGCGTCGGCGACCGCTTCGGTGATGCCGAAGCGGTCGTCGACGGGGACCTCCGGATCACCTTCACCGAGCTCGTCGACAGGGTTCGGCGCGCCGCCGGAGCACTTGCCTCCGCCGGTGTCGACAAGGGCGATCGCGTCGCGATCTGGGCGCCGAACTCGGCGGAATGGATCGTCGCGGCCTTCGGAATCCTCACCGCCGGCGGCGTTCTCGTTCCGGTCAACACCCGGTACAAGGCGCAGGAGGCCGACGACATCATCCGTCGCAGCGGCGCGAAGGTGGTCCTGGTCCAGCACGGGTTCCTCGGCCTGGACTTCCAGGCCCCGGACGACATCCCCGTCATCGATCTGAAGTCCGGATTCCTCTCCAGCGGAGCACCCTTCGAATGCCCGGTGGACGCTGAGGACATCGCGGACATCATGTACACGTCCGGCACCACCGGACGACCCAAGGGCGTCATGATGAACCACGCCCAGACGCTCCGGATGTTCTCGGAGTGGTGCGATCTGGCCGACCTGCGCGAAGGCGACCGATATCTGGTCGTCAACCCGTTCTTCCACATGTTCGGGTACAAAGCGGGTTTGATCGCATCCATGATCCGGGGCGCCACCGTCCTGCCGGTGCCGGTCCTCGACGTCGACGAGGCCCTGGCACTGGTGGAACGGGAAAAGGTCACCATGCTCCCCGGGCCACCCACGCTCTACCAGTCGTTGCTGTCCGCACCGGGAGGCCACGATCTGTCGTCCCTGCGGGCAGCGGTCACCGGCGCCGCCGACATCCCCGTCGAACTGATCCGGCGCATCCGCAACGAACTGCCGTTCGAAACGATCATGACGGGGTACGGGCTCAGCGAAGGGGGCACCGCCACCGCCTCGCGACGTGGTGACAGTTTCGAACAGATCGCGACCACGGTCGGCCTGCCGTGCGACGGCATCGACGTGCGCATCGCGGACGACAACGAGGTCCTCATGCGCGGATACAACGTCATGCAGGGCTATTTCGACGATCCCCGCGCCACCGCCGAAACGATCGACCCGGACGGCTGGCTGCACACCGGCGATCTCGGAGAGATCGACGCCGACGGCCGGCTCCGCATCATCGGCCGTAAGAAGGACATGTTCATCGTCGGCGGATTCAACGCCTATCCCGCCGAGATCGAAGGCTTCCTGCTCGCCCATCCCGCCGTCGACCAGGTGGCGGTGATCGGTGTTCCGGACGAACGGCTGGGACAGGTGGGCAAGGCATTCGTTGTTTCGAAAAACACTGTGGCACCGGAGGATCTGATCTCCTGGAGCCGCGAGCGCATGGCCGGATTCAAGGTTCCGAGGTTCGTCGAGTTCCTCGACGCGCTCCCCCTCAACGCCACCGGCAAGGTGATGAAAGACCAGCTGCGCTGAATCGGCACGTCGCCGAGAACGGAACCGATTCCGGCCGCTGCAGACGTCGGCTGGGCGCGGGTGACCCATCCCCGCGCCCAGCCGAACCCTAACCCCGCGAACGGAGGAACTCGAAGTGACCGACGAAACCGCGATGCTCGCATTCGCTGCGAAATGGCGCCACTGGAACGGCGGGCCCGACGAGGACATCTTCGTCGAGTTCGGGGTCAGCCCCACCGTCTACTTCCACCGTCTGCGTGCGATCCTCACCAGCCCGCGCTGGAGCCAGCTCACCCCGTCCCTCGCGCAGGAACTGCTCGATATCTGCGACCACCGGTTGCGCGGCCCGGAGACCCGCGCCAGCTGAACCCGGCCGGCCGGCTCCCACCGAAGCGGGAGCCGGCCGGCGCTGACTCCGGGCGGGGACCGGTCAGTATTCGGTCACACCTGCGTCGGGTGCGAGTTCGTGCGCGGTGATGTACTTCGACTCGTCGGACGCCAGGAACAGAACGGTGTCGGCGACATCCTCCGGCTGGACGATATCCACCGGCATCATGTTGATCATCATGGCACCGAGCCGGGTATTTCCTTCGAGGGCCTGCGAGATCTGCCCGCCGAGCGCACCGTCGTTCACCATCGGCGTGTTCACGCCCGTGGGATGCACACTGTTGACCCGGATGTGATGCTGGGCGAGCTCGGCGGCGAACGCCTTCGCCATCCCCCGCACCGCGAATTTGCTGGTGGTGTACGGGATTGCGAACGGCTGCACCTTGATTCCCGCTGCCGAGCTGATCAGGACGACCGATCCGCCACCGGCTTCGACGAGGTACGGGGCTCCGGCCATCACCGTGTTCCAGACACCGGTGACATTGGTACCGAGCGTGTCCTCGAAGATCTGCGGAGTCATCTCGTTCCACGGCGCGGCCGAGCAGATCGCCGCGTTCGCGACGATCACGTCCAACCGGCCCAGCTGTCGCACCGCGTCGTCGACGATGCCGCGCAACGCATCCAGGTCGCGCACGTCCACGATCCCGGAGACCACACGGCGCCCGGTCTCCTCCACCAGCCGGACCGTTTCCTCGAGATCCTCGGGTGTGGCCGGCGCGTAGGCGACGTCCCCCACCTTCGCGCACACGTCCACGACGACGACGTCCGCGCCTTCCTCCGCCAGCCGGAGCGCATATGCGCGTCCCTGGCCCCGGGCGGCTCCGGTGATCAACGCGACCTTGCCCGATACCCGTCCGCTCATGCGACCGACACCTTCTCCTCCGAATCCGCCTCGGCGCCGCCGAGCGGATAGTGACACGCGACGAACTGACCCGACCGCACCTCGCGCATCTCCGGTTCCTCGCTCACACAACGATCCTGCACCGCCGGGCACCTGGTCCGGAAGCGGCAACCAGTGGGCGGCGCCAGAGGAGACGGCACGTCCCCTTCCAGCGCCGGTCCTGCGAACGCCTTCTCCGGATCCGTCAACGGCACCGAATCGAGCAGTGCCCGCGTGTACGGGTGCGCAGGGTTGTCGTACACCTCGACCGAGTCCCCGAACTCGCACACCTTTCCGAGGTACATGACCATGACGTTGTCGCTGATCGTGCGCACCACCCCGAGGTCGTGGGCGATGAACACGACGGTCAGGTCGAACTCGGCCTTGAGTTCCTCGATGAGGTTCAGGATCTGAGCCTGCACCGACACGTCCAGGGCGGACACAGGTTCGTCGCAGATGAGCAGGCGCGGATTGAGCGCCAGCGCGCGTCCGATCGCGACGCGCTGCGCCTGGCCGCCGGACAGCTGCCGCGGCAGCATGTCCGCGAAACGGTCGCCGGGCAATCCGACCTGCTCGAGCACCGCCGCCGAAGTCTCGTCCTGCTCGGACTTCGGGGCTCCGGAGACGGCCAGGCCCTCGACGACGATGTCCTTGACACTGCGCCGCGGGTTCAGCGACGCCACCGGGTCCTGGAAGATCATCTGCATGTCGCGCCGGAGCGAGCGCATCTGCTTCTCGCCGGCCTTCTCGATCCAGTCGTCACCGAACCGGATCCTGCCCGCCGTCACCCGGTCGAGCCGCAGCACCGCACGCCCGGTCGTCGACTTGCCGCAACCGGATTCCCCGACGATGCCGAGGGTTTCACCCGGCAGGACGTCGAAGCTGATCTTCGAGACCGCCTGCACCGTCCCCGAGTCGGTCGGGTACTCGACGACCAGATCCTGCACGCTCAGCAGCGCCTGCTCTCCCCGCAGGTGTGCGGTACCACTACCCGCCATGTGATCGACCTCCCGAAAGTGCCGGCGCCGCAGCGGCAACCGGGTTCAGACACGCCACGAGATGATCCGTGCCGACCGACTCCAGACTCAGACCGGAGGTGCTGCACTCGTCGATGCTGTGCGCGCACCGCGGCGCGAAGCGACATCCCGGTTGCGGATCGGTGGGATCCGGCAGCGAACCGCCGATCACCTGCAGCGGCGAGTGCCGGGGGTGGTCGATCGTCGGGGTCGCACCGAGCAGCGCGTGCGTGTAACGGTGCCGCGGCGCTTCGAAGATCTCCCGGGTCGAACCGACTTCCGCGAGCCGGCCGGCGTACATGACCGAGACCCGGTCGGTACGTCCGGCGACCACCGCCAGGTCGTGACTGATGAGCATCATCGACATGCCGCGCTCGCGTTGCACCCTGCGCAGCAGATCGAGGATCTGACGCTGAATCGTCACGTCCAGGGCGGTGGTGGGTTCGTCGGCGATGAGCAGGTCGGGTTCGCACGCGAGCGCGATCGCGATCATCACGCGCTGCCGCATGCCGCCGGACATCTCGTGCGGGTAGTTCCGCAGCCGCCGTTCGGGGTCGGGCACCCCGACCTCCTTCAGGAGGTCGAGTGCCCGCCCGCGAGCCTCCGAACTGCCGATTCCCAGGTGCTTGCGCATGCCTTCGGTGAGCTGACGCTCGACCCGCACCACCGGGTTGAGCGAGCGCCCCGGGTCCTGGAAGACCATCGCGATCTGCTTGCCCCAGACCTCGCGCTTCTCCTTCTTGCTCAATGCGAGAAGGTCGCGGCCCTGGAACGTCACCGCCCCGGACCTGCCGGAGCGCGGTGGCATCAGACCCATGATGGCGCGGGCCATCACGGACTTGCCGGAGCCGGACTCACCGACGATGCCCAGTGCCCGTCCGGCGTCCAGGTCGAGGGACACGTCGTCCACGGCTCGGACGATTCCCCGGGGTGTGCCGATGTAGGCACGGAGATTTCTGACCTCGAGTAGTGGCTGAGTGTTCATGGTGAGCCGGCCCTTCCTGCCGTCGGCTACTTGTTGATCCACATCTCTTCGGGCATGGGCGATCCCAGCGTGTAGAGCTCGACGCCGTGGACGTTCTTCCCGATCGAGACCGCGGGAACTGCGCGGTAGTACCAGATGCCGGGGTTGAGTTCGGCCAGACGCTTCTGCACGATCTCGTACGCGGCGGCACGGTCCTCGGTGGCGGTGGCCTGACGGCCGGCGTCGAGGGCGTCGCTCAGTTCCTTGTCGTTGATGCCGGTGAAGTTGCCGGTCGACGCGGAGTGGAATGCCGTCCACAGGCCGAAGTCCGGGTCCTGGACGATCGCCGAGGTGATCACCATGTCGAAGTCGCGGGCACCTGCGCGCGCGGTCGCGGCCGCGTAGTCGACGACCTCGACGTTCATCTCGACGTTGTCGTACGCGCTGAGCTGAGCCTGGAGTGCCTCACCGAGCGTGCGGCTTTCCGTCGTCGGGTACGACATGAACGTGAACTTGACCGGTTTGCCCTCGGCCGCCAGCTCGTCGAAGAGCTTCTGTGCGGTCTCCTGGTCGTAGTCGTCGAGGGAGATGTCCGCGAAGTACGGCGATCCCTCCTCGAACAGCGTCCGCGGAATCTCACCGGCACCGTTGTAGACGGCGGTGTTGATCGCATCGAGATCGACGGCCATCGACACCGCGCGACGGGCGCGCACGTCGTCGAACGGAGCCCGGCGGGCGTTCATGCCGAGCATCTGTCCGCCACCGGTGGGAGCGACCTCGTACGAGAATCCGGCGGCCTCGACCTTGTTCAGGCTCTCCCAGTTGGTCTCCGATGCGAGATCCGCGCCACCGGTGGTGATGCTGTTGGCTCGCTGGTTTGTGTCGACGACGGTACGGATCGTCAGGCTGTCGAGGTACGGCTTCGGAGCGTCCCAGTAGCCGGGATTGCGCTGCAGTTCGACCGCGTCCTGCCGGGTCCACTTCACGAGCGTGAAGGGTCCGGCACCGATCGGGTTCTCGTCGAACGCCGCCTGGCCCTTCTCGAGCGCTGCCGGAGACGCGATCCAGTTGAGGGCACCGGCGATGATCGCCTGGGCGAAGTGCGGGTTGGGCGCGGTCATCACGACCCGGAGAGTGGCGGGATCGACGATCTGGGTGTCCGCGATCTGCACCGCCTGCCGGATGGTCGTGGATCCGAGCGTCGGATCCTTGAGCCGATCCCAGTTGAACTTCACCGCGGCCGCGTCGAGCGGCGTGCCGTCGCTGAACTTCAGGTCCGGACGCAGTTTCAACGTGAACGACGCACCGGCGTCGGTGGTCGAGAACTCGGTCGCCATCTTGTACCCGATCTCGTGGGTCTCGATGTCGTTGATCATCAGCGCGCCGTACAGCGCGTTGCCCAGCGTGGGCTGATGAGCCCAGGTGTTCGACAGCGCGGCCGGGTCGAGGGACCGGGGCTCGCCGGTCTGCAGGATCCGGGCGACGCCTCCGGAGACGGGCTCGCCGGCATCGGCGGAGCCGCTGTCACCGGCCGAACCACCTCCGCCACAGGCGGTGAGAACCAGCGCCGCGATGCCGATCGCGGCGGCGAACTTGGGAAGACTTGTGTTCCTGAGCAATTCGGAAACCTCTCGGGGCGGGGAGGACAGAACGACGTGCGGGGCGGCAGGAGGGATGTGGGTTGGACCACCCCGCACGTCAGTCGTGCAGTGTTCGGTCGTACTTGGTCCGCAGGTGATCACCGACCTGGTTGAGGGCGAACACGGTGAAGAAGATGACCAGTGCGGGAACGAACACCAGGTGTGGGTAGGTCGCGATCGCGTCCTTGCCGTCGCTGATCATCCCGCCCCAGCTCGGCTGCGGCGGCGGGATCCCGAGACCGAGGAAGCTGAGCGATCCCTCCGCCACGATGAGCGCCGCCATGACGATGGGCAGGAACGCGGCGAGCGGGGCGAGGACGTTCGGCAGAATCTCCTTGAAGAGGATCCTCCCGTGGCCGGCGCCCATGTTCCGTGCCGCCCGGACGAATTCCCGCGACGACCACGCCATGGCGTTCGCCCGCGAGAGCCTGATGAAGGAGGGGATCACCATCAGGGTGAGTCCGAGCAGCATCGTCGGAACGCTCGGCGTCAGGATCGATGCCAGGGCCAGCAGCAGGATCAGAGGCGGGAAGGCGAGCATCGCGTCGGCCACGAGCGTGACGCCGGTGTCGAGCCGTCTTCCGAAATAGCCGGCGAGCAGACCGACCAGCGAACCGATCAGGAATCCGATGAGACCGGCAACGGCACCGACCACCAGCGAGACACGGGCGCCGTAGACGATTCTCGACAGCATCGACCGGCCGAGGGTGTCGGTGCCCAGCAGCAGGTCCAGGGATCCGAGTTGCGGTGTCATGCGCGGCTTTCCGACCGGAGTCGCGTACGACGCCAGCGGCAGCAGGTCTGCGAACACGGCCGCTGCGATCAACACGACCAGCCACACGATCGACAGATACACCAGGATCGATCGGTGCTTCCGCGGCGCCGGGACGACCGGCATCGAACCGTCGGTGCTCCCGTCCTTCCGGGTCTCGGTGACCGCGGCCTCCATCGCCGTCTGGCTCATGCTGCCGCCACCTTCCTGACCCGCGGGTCGATCACTTGGTAACTGAGGTCCACCAGGGTGTTGATGCACACGTAGACCACGGCGATGAACACGACGATCCCTTGGACCATGATCACGTCGCGGGAGGTGATCGACGACGCCACCAGCTGCCCGAGTCCCGGCAGCCCGAACAGGGTTTCGACGATCACCGTGCCGCCGATGAGGCGGCCGAGATTGATGCCGGCGAGGGTGATCAAGGAGAACGACGAGGGTCGCAGCGCGTGCCGGAACATGACGTATTTCGACGACAGGCCCTTCGCGCGGGCGGCAGCGACGAAATCCTCGCGCAGGGTGCCGACGAGATCGGTGCGCAGGAGACGATGGAATGCGGCGATCTCCGTCAAGGCGATCGCGATCGCCGGCAGGAACGCGCTGCGCAGGTTCTCCCCCAGTCCCTCGCTGATCCTGGACCATCCCATCACCGGGAAGATCTGCAACTTGATGGCCAGGAAGTAGATGAGGATCGGGCCGGCGATGAAGGCCGGGACGGACAGGAACACCGCGGAGAGCGCGTTCGTCGAACGGTCCAGCGGGCTACCCGGCCGGGACGCGGAGGCGATGCCCATGAGAATCGACACGACCAGGGCGATGGCCAGCCCCATCACCGCGAGCTGGAGCGTCACGGGCAGGCGTTCGCCGATCGCTTCGGTCACCGATTGCCCGGTCAGCGGCGAGGTTCCGAGATCTCCCTGGAGGGCGTTGCCGAGCCACGTCGCGTACTGCGACCAGAACGGGGCGTCCAGTCCCAGTTCCGCGTTCATGGCAGCCACCGCTTCGGGGGTTGCGTTCTCGCCCAGGATCACCTGGGCAACCGACCCGGGCGCCAGGCTGAGGAGCGCGACCACCGCGATCGTCACCAGGAGTATGACGAGCACGCTGCGACCGACTCGGCTCGCGACAGTGAGAATCATCGAACTCAACTTTCATCGAGAACAGCGCTCGCCGAGTCGAGCAGGCAAGGGCTACAGAGGATTCCGAACAAGAACGGAAATTGTCGTGATTGGACTCACATCAATGATGCGATTGTGACTCCTGCAATATATGCGACGAGTGACCTTGTGACAAGAACACGACCGTCAGGTCATGTTTTTGGTCGGAAAGACTCTGGTGCAAGAGTTTCTGCCGTGCCCGGCACACACGCGAAACGCCCGCATCGCGGTCTGCGATGCAGGCGTCCACGCCGCGCGACGCGCGGTACGTCAGAGGGACGTACCCTCCAGAATTGTCACGGCAGACACTGCTGTGGGGCCACCGATGTTGTGCGCGAGACCGATTCGTGCGCCCTCGACCTGATTGACGGCGGTGCCGCGCAACTGCTCGAACAACTCCACGCACTGCGCGACCCCGGTCGCGCCGGGCGGATGCCCCTTGGAGATCATTCCGCCGCTGGGGTTCACCGGTAACGTCCCGCCGATGGCGGTGGCCCCGGATTCGATGAGTTTGTAGGCCTCGAACCGATTCGCGAATCCGAGGTCCTCGTAGCTGATCAGCTCGATGCCGGTGAAGAAGTCGTGAACCTCGGCGACGTCCACGTCCGAGGGCGTCAGGCCGGCCATCCCGAACGCCTGTTTCGCTGCACGGACGGTCGCCGGGAAGCTCGTCATGTCCTTCTTGTGCTGGTGCATAACGGAATCCAGTCCCAGTCCGACCCCTCGGATCCATACCGGACGGTCGGTGAAGCGGTTCACGACGTCTTCGGATGCGAGCACGAGGGCAGCGGCGCCGTCGCTCTGCGGCGCACAGTCGTAGACGCCGAACGGGGTCACGACGGTCTGCGCGTTCAGCGCCTCTTCGACGGTGATCTCGAAGCGTCGGAACGCTTTCGGATTGTCCAGTCCGTTGCGGTGGTTCTTCACCGCGACCATCGCCATGTGCTCGCGGGTGGCGGGCGACTCGTGCAGGTACCGCCGCACGTGCAGGGCGAACCCGGCCTGCGCCAGACCCAGGGGGTAGTCCCAGGCCATGTCCCGGGTCATCGCTTCCCATTCCCAGATCATGTCCCGCGACGCCGTTTCACGGACCTTGTCCGCGCCCATCACGAGTGCCACGTCGAAGGCGCCGGACGCAATGCCGAAGAGCGCGTTCCGGATGGCGTCATGCCCTGTGGCACAGGAGTTCTCGACACGGGTCACCGGGATGTCGGGAACACCGAGAGTGTCGGCGAGGATACCCGCGGGGAACCCGTCGGTGGTTCCCATCGCGCCGAACCAGGCGGCCTGCAGGTCCGATGTGCGGATACCCTTGTCGACCGTGGCGACGCACTCGGAGTAGGCCATCGGCAGCAACTCGCGGATGCCCAGGGCGAAGTGCTCGGCGAACGGCGTCATTCCCGCGCCGACGATCGCGACCTTCCTCATGACGCCTCACTTTCGGGTTGGAACGCGTATCCGTAGTCCGGTACCCCGGACCGCACTGCGACACGACGCAGCACCATGCGGCCGCGATCTCCGATGTCGACGGTGCCAGGTTCGACACCGGTCACCTTGACCAGCGCCCGTACGTCGACGTCGTCGAGTTCGACGACGACGAGCGAGTACGGGGTGTCCAGGCCGGGGACCGGGACACGAACGGTGACCTCGGTGTAGACACTTCCGGTTCGCGGTAGCGGCACGAATTCGTAACTGCTGCCCAGGGTTCCGTTCTCGTCCACCCGATACCGCGGCGGGAAGTCCAGGTCGTCGGCACCAGGATGACGGCCCGCCTCCCAGCGGACCTTCGCCTCGAACGCTCGCTCGTACGCTGCGAGCGAGATCGGAATCTCCGGCCCGGGAACATGGACGGGTGCCGTGCGCTCCCGCGCCGGTGGTTCCCGCCGATGGATCTCGGTGACGCCGTCGGCCACGGTGATCGCCGACAGGCTCGCCTGCTCGACCCCCACCAGGGGCCCGGTCGTTTCCGATTCGGCCATCGCCGCGAGAGCGAACAGCGGTGAACTCGCGCCCGTGGTCGGCAATTCCACCGGAACTCCCGTGCACAGCGCGGCCGCGTGCCTGTGCTCGACACCGGCCACGGTGACCGGATCGTCGACCCACGACGACGCCAGCGAGGCGAGGAACCCGCGCTGCTTGACCAGGCGCGGATCGCCGTAGTCGTGCACCATGCCGTTCTCGGTCCGGGTGCGGACGGGCAGACTGCGCGCAACCCGCGCGGCGGTCCGTACCTGCAGCCCCTGATCCGCGGTCAGGGCGGCAGCCGCGCCCGCCGCATCGAGGTCGACGCCGATCACCAGCGTTCGGGGCCGGGCCGAGCCGAGCGAGTCCAGTGTCGCCGGTGCGCCGCCGAGACGCTCGGTGACCTCGATCTCGGGGTCGAGACCGAGGCCCGCGAGCAGCACCGCGGCGTTGCTGCTCTCGAGCAACGGCAGGTCCCGGCTGACCAGGACCACGTACTGGACCGAGCCGCTCTCGGCCAGGGCGGCCCGGCCCGCTTCGACAGCGAGTGTGATCGCGTCCTCGTCGTCACCCGGTACACGCGAGGCGGGTGATCCCCAGCACGGCAGGTAGGTACCTATCGAAGCGATGTAAGGCATGAGATTCTCCGGTGGTTCTGGTGGCCGTGGTTCTAGGTGACCGCGCCCGCCGTCTTGAGCGCGATGATGCGATCCCAGTCCAGGCCGATCTCGAGCAGGATCTCCTCGGTCTGCGCGGCGAATTCGGGTGCGGGACCTGTCTCCGGAGCGGTCACGTCGAACTGGACCGGGTTGGCGACCAGTTCGAGTTCGCCTGCCTTGACGATGTATTCGTTCGAGCGGATCTGCGCGTCGTCGGAGACCTGCAGCGAATCCTGGACCGGCGCCCACGGCCCGGCCAGGGTCGCGAATCGCTCGGTCCACTCGGCGAGGGTCCGCTGTGCGATCACCTCGCGGAGGATCGCCACCGCTTCCTCGGTGTGCGCGGCGATCTGCTCGGCATTCGCGAACCGCGGATCGTCGACGAGTTCGGGCCGGTCGATGTGCCGGCACACGTCCGCCCAGAACTTGGCCGGCTGGAGCATCACGAACGACAGATAGCGGTTGTCCGACGTCGCGTACAGGCCCGACAGCGGATTCGTCGGCGCCCCGTGCGCGCCGGGGACCGGGGCGACCATGTGCTCGTCGAGATGCAGGGACAGCGCGACACCGTGCCCCATCGACCACAGGCCGCTGCCGAGCAGCGACACGTCCACCACCGACGTCTCGCCGGTGCGTTCACGTTTGAGCAACGCCGCCGCGACACCGCCGGCGAGGTTCGTGCCGGAGATGGTGTCGCCGAACGCCGGTCCCGGCGGTGCGATCATGCCCTCGACGCCGGGCGGGGTGATCGTCGCGGCGATGCCGCCGCGCGCCCAGAACGCCGTCATGTCGTAGCCCCCGCGATCCGATTCGACGCCGCGGGGTCCGAGTGCGCTGCCGCGCGCGTAGACGATCGACGGATTGACGGCTCGGATGTCGTCGACGTCGATGCCGAACTTGGTGCGGGCCTGCGGCAGGAAGCTGGTCAGGAACACGTCCGAGCGGCGGGCCAGCTCGAGCAGGACTTCGCGGCCCTCGTCGCTGCCCATGTCGAGGCCGATGCTGCGCTTGCCGCGGTTGGCGTGTTCGACGTTCGGGTTCGGGTCTCCCTCGACCCGCATGCGCCCGACCTGACGCAGACCGCGCTGCGGATCGCCGGTGACAGAGTGCTCGATCTTGACGACGTCGGCGCCCCACTCGGCGAGCACGGCGCCCGCCGAGGGGACGAAGCCGTACATGGCGACCTCGAGAACGCGGATGCCTTCGAGGGGCTTCACTTCACGACCGCCGCGAAGGACTTGATCTGCTGGAACTCGTGCAGGCCCGCGACGCCCATCTCGCGGCCGATGCCGGACTGCTTGTATCCGCCGAACGGCACCTCGGGGGTGAAGTAGTTTCCGCCGTTGATGCTGAACGTGCCGGTACGGATCCGGCGGCCGATCGCGGTTGCGCGGTCGTCGTCGGCGCTGAGGACACCGCCGGAGAGGCCGTAGATCGAGTTGTTGGCGATGCGTACGGCGTGGTCGTCGTCGTCGAAGGGGATGACCGCGAGGACCGGGCCGAAGACCTCTTCCTGGGCGATCTCGCTGTCGGGGTCGACGTTCGCGAGCAGTGTCGGCTTGTAGAACCAGCCGGGGTCGACGGTCTCGCCGCCGGTCACGAGGGTGGCGCCTTCCTCGACGGCGCGCTGCACCATGCCGTGGATCTTCTCGCGCTGGCGTTCGTTGATGACCGGGCCCATGTAGATCTTGGGGTTGGACGGATCGCCGTAGGGCACGTTGCTCATCATCGCGCCGACCGCAGCGACGATCTCGTCGTGCTTGTCGCGGGGCACGAGCAGGCGCGTGGTGAGGGCGCAGCCCTGACCGGCGTGCGAGCAGATGCTGAACGCCGCGAACTGTGCGGCGGTCGGGATGTCGGCGTCGTCGAGCACGATGAGCGCGGACTTGCCGCCGAGCTCGAGGAACACGCGCTTGAGGGTGCCTGCCGCCGCGGCCATGATCTTGCGGCCGACCGGGGTGGAGCCGGTGAACGTGACGACGTCGACGTCGGGATGGGTCGTCATGATCTCTCCGGTCGCCACCTGGGTGGACGAGAGGATGTTGACGACGCCGGCGGGGATGTCGGTGTGCTCGGCGATGATCTCGCCCAGCGCCTGCGTGACGAGCGGGGTGTCCGGCGCACCCTTGAGCACGATGGTGCAGCCGGCGGCGAGGGACGGGATGAGCTTCGCGAGGGCGAGCTGCGTCGGGTAGTTGTAGGCGACGATCGCGGCGACGACACCGGCCGCCTCACGCTCGATCCAGCGGTGGTGCTTCTGTCCGCGGATCTCCGTGATGCCGAGATCCTCGGTGAGCGGGTGGGTACGGAGCAGGTCCGCGTAGTACTTGACGATGCCGATCGGGGCGTCGAGCTGGTTGCCGTGGGTGAGCAGGCGCGGGGCGCCGACCTCGGCGATGGTGAGCTCGCGCAGGTCCTCCGCGTTGTCGAGCAGCGCCTGGTGGAGCTGGTCGAGGCACTTGATGCGGAACTCCACATCGGTGGACCAGTTCGTGGTGTCGAACGCGCGTCGGGCGGCCTCGATGGCGGTTTCCGCCTCGGCGACCCCGGCATCGGGTGCATAGCCGACGAGATCGCCCGTCGCGGGATTGTAGGACGGGAAGGTCGCCTCGGTGGTGACGAGCTGTCCGTCGATGAGCAGCCTCTTGTGGACGTCGGTGGTGGCGTCTGCGGCCTGCGCGGTGTCCTGCGATGACATCTGTATCTCCTCGCTGTCTGGAAATGCAATTCTCGCAACAGAGAATTCTGCATCCGTCGATGTGAAATGTAGCAATCCCGGGTCTGTTCGCATACCCCGAATCGAAGTCCGAATTGTCCGGACCGGGAGGTGATCCACTCTTGCAAGCGGCTCGACGCGGAGAGTATGGTTCTCAAAAACTGGAAGGGAGCTTCTTGTGATGAAGACTACAGCAATCACCCCGGCACTGGGAGTGGAGGTCAGCGGAGATGTCGACCTCGAGAATCCCGAAGTCGTGGGCCGCCTGACCGAGGCCCTGAAGTGGCGCGGTGTGCTGCTGTTCCGCGGCCTGAACCTCGACGACGACGGCCAGCTCGAGTTCAGCCGCAAGCTCGGCCGGCTCGTCCAGCCGGCACCCGGACAAGAGATCTTCACGGTGTCGCTCGATCCGGCCAAGTCGCCGTCGGCCGAATATCTCAAGGGCACCTTCAGCTGGCACATCGACGACACCACCAACGACGTTCCTGCCAAGGCCACCGTGCTCACCTGCCGCCACGTCGCGGCGATCGGCGGCGGCACCGAGTTCGCCAACACCTACGCCGCCTTCGAGAACCTCTCCGAGGCCGAGCGCAAGCGCTACGAGGGACTGCGCGTCGTCCACAGCTTCGAAGCCGCCCAGCGCACCGTCTACCCCGACCCCACCGACGAGCAGGTCGCCCGCTGGCGCCAGCTCCCCACCCACGAGTCCTCGCTCGTGTGGGACCGCCGCGACGGCCGCCGCTCGCTCGTCATCGGCGCCACCGCCGACCACATCGTCGGCATGGAACCCGACGAGAGCCGCGCGCTCATCGACGAACTTCAGGCATGGGCCACGCAGGAGCGCTTCTGCTACGCCCACGACTGGGAGGTCGGGGACATGGTCGTGTGGGACAACACCGGCATGCTGCACCGGGCACTGCCCTACGACCCGTCGTCCGAACGCCTCATGCGTCGGGTGACCATCGTCGGAGACGAGGCGTGGCAGTGACAGCTACTTCCACGGCCAGGACCGCCGTCGTCACCGGCGGTGGTTCCGGGATCGGCGCGGCCATCGCCGAGCGTCTGCGCAACGACGGTCACCGGGTGGCAACGCTGGACCTCAACCCCTCCGACACCAAGTTCTCCTATGTCGCCGACGTGTCCGACCGCGCGTCGATCGATGCCGCGCTCGACGAGGTTCGCAGGGAACTCGGCCCCGTCACGATCCTGGTGAACGCCGCGGGCCGGGAACTGTACAAGCGCTTCCACAACATCGACATCGAGACGTGGAACCAGATCGTCTCCGTCAACCTGAACGGCGTCTTCCACTGCGTGCAGGCCGTACTGCCCGACATGCGCGACGCGCAGTGGGGCCGCATCGTGAACATCTCGTCGTCGAGCGCACAGTCCGGTCAGCAGTTCATGACGGCCTACGTCTCGTCCAAGGCCGGCGTCAACGGGCTCACGAAATCGCTTGCCCTGGAATACGGACCCGACGGCATCACCGTCAACGCGGTGCCGCCCGGATTCGTCGACACCCCGATGCTGCGCAAGTCCGAGGCCCAGGGGCTGCTCGGCGGCACCGTCGAAGAGCACATCCAGCGGACCCCGGTGCGCCGGGTCGGCCGCCCGGAGGACATCGCCGCGGCGTGCGCGTTCCTCATCTCCGAAGAAGCCGGCTACATCACCGGCCAGATCCTCGGCGTCAACGGCGGGCGCAACACCTGATCCGGCCGTCGGCGAATCTCCCCGACAGCGACAGCAAGCGAAAGGAAACAAACAGTGGGGCGTGTAGAAGGCAAGGTCGCGTTCGTCACCGGCGCAGCGCGCGGTCAGGGTCGCAGCCACGCGGTCCGTCTGGCCGAGGAGGGTGCCGACATCATCGCCATCGACCTGTGCGAGGACATCTCGACGATCGGGTACCCGATGGCCACGGCAGAGGACCTCGAGGAGACGGTGCGTCTCGTCGAGAAGCACGGCCGCCGTATCGTCGCCGTCAAGGCGGACGTGCGGGAGGCCGCCCAGGTGCGTGCGGCTCTCGAACAGGGTCTCGCCGAGTTCGGCAAGCTCGATATCGTTGTCGCACAGGCCGGCGTCGCGGGCATGAAGGGCGAGCCACAAGTTCAGGCGTGGGCCGATGTGGTCAATACCAACCTGGTCGGCACGATCAATGCCGTGCAGGCCACTCTGCCTCACCTGACCGCAGGCGCATCGATCATCGCGACGGGCTCGACCGCAGCCCTGATGGACGTCTCCAAGGTCGACCAGCCCGGCAAGGACCTCGGCGGCGTCGCCTATGTGTACTCCAAGCGCGCGCTGTCGCAGTTCATCCACGAGCTCGCGACCCACCTGGCGCCCCGCAACATCCGGGCCAACGTGCTGCATCCGACCAACTGCAACACGGACATGCTGCAGAGCGAGCCGATGTACCGCTCGTTCCGGCCCGATCTCGAGCACCCCACCCGCCAGGACGCCGAGCCGGTGTTCGGTGTGCAGCAGGCCATGCCGATCCCGTACATCGAGCCTCAGGATTCCAGCAACATGGTGCTCTTCCTCGCCTCCGACGAGGCGCGCTACGTCACCGGCATGCAGATGCGCGTCGACGGTGGCGGCTACCTGAAGTGGTACGACTACCACATCTGATCGCTGTTACCGTCTCCGGTGGATCCCGACAAACGGGATCCGTAGTACCCCGGATCCAACGGAAGTCTGGAGGAAAATCTTGAAGGTCCGCGTCGATCCCGAGAAGTGCCAGGGTCACACCCTCTGTGCCATGGCCGCCCCGGATGTCTTCGAGCTCAGCGAGATCGACGGTCACGCGTCGGTCCCGAACGAAGAGGTCCCCGCCGACCAGGAGGAGGCGGTCCGCGAGGCCGCCCGCTCGTGCCCGGAACAAGCAATCACCATCTTCTGATCTGCCGATTCGAACAGCCCCCCCAGCTCGACGTGCAAGAGAGGACAACGCCGTGAGCGTTGACGACGTCGTCACGGACGACGACCGCAAAGCGACCCGATACGAGTTCGACCGCCACGCCGCCGACTATCGCGACAACTTCCTGCCGATCACGCAGGAGATGCAGTCCAAGTGCCCGATGGCCTGGTCCGACACCCACGGTGGCCACTGGGTCGCCGCCGGCAGCAAGGAGGTGTTCGCGCTCGCCCGTTCGGCGGACGTGTCCACCGATCACGACATTCACGGAAAACGCAAGGGTTACAAGGGTATTGCCATCCCGACCATGGAACGCGCATCGGGCGTTCGCGGTGGGATCCTCGAGATGGACGACCCGGAGCACCACGAGTTCCGTGCCCTGCTCAATCCGTATCTGTCCCCTGCCGCGGTCAAGCGCTGGACCCCGTTCATCGACGAGATCGTGCGGGCGAGCATCAACGAGAAGATCGAGACCGGCAGCATCGACTTCGTCGACGACCTGGCGAACATCGTCCCCGCCGTCCTCACCCTGGCGATGATGGGCATTCCGATCGCCAAGTGGACCATCTACAACGAGCCGGTCCACGCGGCGGTCTACACGCCGCCGGACTCGCCCGACATCCCGCGGATCGCCGAGATGCACCGCACGATGGGCATCGACCTGCTGACGAACCTGTTCGAGATCCGGGAGAATCCTCGCCCGGGCCTGATCGACGCCCTCGCCCAGGCCACCGTCCTCGGTGAGAAGCCCGACGACATGGAGTTGCTCGGCATCCTGAGCCTGCTCATCGGCGGCGGATTCGACACCACGACCGCGTTGACCGCGCACTCGCTGGAATGGCTGTCGCAGAATCCCGACAAGCGCACGATCCTCAGCGAGGAGCGCGACACCCTGCTCGATTCGGCGACCGAAGAGTTCCTGCGGTACTTCACCCCGGCACCGGGTGACGGTCGCACGTTCTCGGCGGACTGCACGTTCGACGGCACCGAGTTCAAGGAAGGCGAGCGCCTGTGGCTGTCCTGGGCGATGGCCAACCGCGACCCGGAACTGTTCGACGATCCGAACGAGGTCGACCTGGAGCGTCGCGGTAACCGGCACTTCAGTTTCGGGCTCGGTATCCACCGGTGCATCGGGTCGAACATGGCCCGGCAGGTGTTCAAGCGCATGCTCGTGGCCGTACTCGATCGCATGCCGGACTACAAGTGCGACCCGGAGACCACGGTCCACTACGACTCGATCGGCGTCATCCAGGGCATGCGGAACCTGCCCGCGACGTTCACTCCCGGACCGCGCATCGGCCCGGGTCTCGACGAGACGCTCGAGAAGCTCCAGAAGATCTGCGACGAGCAGCGTCTCGCGGAGCCCATCACGAAGAAGAAGTCGGAGGCGCAGATCGGTGACTGATTCAGCGGTGGTCGACCCTGCGGACAAGGAGAAGGACAAGGCGCCGAAGTCGGGCCGCCCCCTTCCCCAGGTGACCGAGCAGAACCGGTTCTTCTGGACTGCCGGCGCGGACGGAACGCTGCGCATCCAGGAATGCGAATCGTGTTCCGCGCTGATCCATCCGCCCCAGCCGGTGTGCCGTTACTGCCGCGGTCACCGGATGGGCGTGCGCGAGGTGTCCGGTACTGCCACGCTCGCCGGCTTCACGGTCAACCACCGCTTCGGTCTCCCCGGCCTGCCGCCACCCTACGTGGTGGCGCAGGTCGCAATCGACGAGGATCCCCGCGTCCGCCTGACGACCAACATCGTCGACTGCGACCCGGAGACCCTCGAACTCGGCCGTCGCATGGAGGTCGTCTTCCAGCAGGACGACGACGTGTGGCTGCCGTTGTTCCGTCCGGCGGCCGAGCAGGGCACACCTGCTCGGCTGCCCGAGGACGAGATCGAACCCGAGGACTTCCGCAAGCACGTGCGGCCCATGGCTTCTCGCGAGAAGTTCGAGGACCGTGTGGCGCTCACGGGCGTCGGGATGTCCGAGATCGGGCGCCGGCTCATGCGCACCCCGCTGGACCTGACGATCGAGGCGTGCGAGCGCGCCGTCGCCGACGCCGGCCTCACGCTCGACGACATCGACGGCATCGCCAGCTATCCCGGTGCCGGTCAGGTCGGAGGTTTCGGCGAGGGCGGTGTCCTCACCGTCGAGGCCGCGCTCGGGCTCAACCCGACCTGGCACAACGGTGGCATCGAGACGTTCGGGCCGGGAGGGTCGGTCATCGCGGCGATGATCGCGGTCTCCAGCGGACTCGCGCGGCACGTGCTGTGCTACCGCACCCTGTGGGAGGCGACCCACGCGGAGCTGCTCAAACGGGGAGAGATCCGCCCCTCGGGAGGACGCACCGCGAGCTGGATGATGCCGTTCGGGGGTATCTCCGCAGCGCACACGCTCGCCCAGAACGCCCAGCGTCACTTCCATCGCTACGGCACCACCCGTGAGACCCTCGGCTGGATCGCGCTCAACCAGCGTGCCAACGCGGCGCTGAATCCGAGTGCGATCTACCGCGATCCGATGACGATGGACGACTATCTGAACGCCCGCGCCATCACCACCCCGTTCGGTCTGTACGACTGCGACGTGCCGTGCGACGGCTCGGTCGCGGTGATCGTCTCGGCGGTCGACGCCGCACGCGATCTCGCGAAGCCGCCCGTGCTCGTCGAGGCCGTGGGCACGCAGATCATCGAGCGGATCGAGTGGGACCAGAGCACCCTCACCCACGAACCCCAGGTGCTCGGTCCGGCCGCACACCTGTGGTCGCGCACCGATCTGCGGCCCGAGGACGTCGACGTCGCCGAACTCTACGACGGGTTCACCTTCAACTGCCTGTCGTGGATCGAAGCGCTCGGATTCTGCGGCATCGGTGAGGCCAAGGACTTCCTCGACGGCGGTCACAACATCGCCCGCGACGGTGTTCTGCCGGTCAACACCCACGGCGGACAACTCTCGCACGGCCGGACCCACGGCATGGGTCTGATCCACGAGGCGATCGTGCAGCTGCGCGGCGAAGCCGGTGAGCGGCAGGTGCCCGGTGCGCGCGTCGCGGTCGCCGCGACCGGTGGCCTGTCCCCGGGCGGCGCGATGCTCCTGCGGGCGGACGTGTGACGACCACCGAATCCGCGCCCGCCGAGCGCGTCGCCGAGATCGACGGTGTCCCGATTTCGGGACTGCTCGCCGTTGCGGACCGGCCCCGGGCCGTCATCGTCGCGCTGCACGGTGGCGCGACGAACTCGGCGTATTTCGACTGCCCGGGCCATCCCGAATTGTCGTTGCTGCGTACCGCTCCCGCACGGGGATTCACCGTCCTCGCCCTGGATCGGCCCGGCTACGGCAGCTCGCGCCCGCATGCGGACGAGTTCGCGCGGCCCGAGCGGCGTGTGGAAGCGGCGCACGCCGCGATCGACGCGCACCTCGACTCACTGGACCGGGGTGCCGGGATCTTCCTGTGGGGTCATTCGCTCGGGTGCGAGCTCACGATGCGCCTGGCCGCCGAGCCCCGCGACAAGGACCTCCTCGGGATCGCGCTGGCAGGCACGGGCCGCGAACATCACGCCGAGGCCCGCGACATCCTCGGCACGGCAGCGCAGTACGCCGATCCCAAGGGCGTCTACGGTCTGATCTGGTCGCATCCCGAGATCTATCCCCCGGAACTGGTCGGCGGCGCGCCGATCGCCTCGCGTACCCCGGCATACGAGGCGACGGTGACCGCGTCGTGGCCGCACGTCGAATTCCCCTCTCTCGCCGCGCAGGTCGAGGTACCGGTGCACTTCACCGCAGCCGAACACGAGAAGGTGTGGCGCGGCGACACTCGTGCCCTCGCCGATGTCGCAGCGATCTTCACCGCCGCGCCCCGGGTCGAGCTGCACACGCAACCGGGGGCCGGGCACAACCTCGCTCTCGGCTTCGCGGCCGCGGCATACCACGCGACGGTCCTGTCGTTCGTGCAGGAGTGCATCGACGGCCGTCCCGCACGATGAACGATCGCCGAGGCCGTTCACAGGAACACAACACAACCATTCGACGGTGCCGCGCAGCGGCAGGGAGGTGAAGAACCATGGACCCCACCGATGTTGCGCTGCTCCTGGTGCGGCTGGTGCTCGGCGCGACGATGATCGCGCACGGCGTCAACCACTGGCGAGGCGGTGGCCGCATCGCCGGCACCGCCCGCTGGTTCAGCGGACTGGGCCTGCGGAACGGCACATTGCAGGCGTGGACGAGCGTCGTCGTGGAGATCGGCGCCGGTGTACTGGTGATCCTCGGACTGCTCACGCCGCTCGCGTGCGCCGCGGTCATCTCGGTGATGCTCGTCGCCGGCCTGCTCGCGCATCGTCCCAACGGGTTCTTCGTCTTCAAGGAAGGCTACGAGTACGTCCTCGTGCTCGGGGTGGTCGCGCTGGCACTGGCGATGACCGGACCCGGTGAGATCTCCATCGATTCGGCCGCGGACATCGCGATCGTCGGCTGGGCAGGCGGCGCGATCGCGCTCGGCGTCGGAGTGGTCGCGACCGCAGGTCTGCTCGCCACCTTCTGGCGACCACAGAAGCAGGAAGCCGCGGCGTGACCGTCCCACAATTCGGAGTCGTACTGATCGGAGCGGAGGACCACTGATGCGTGTCGGATTCATCGGACTCGGTAGTCAGGGCGGGCCCATGGCCCGCCGGATCGTCGAGGCGGGTTACGACCTGACCCTGTGGGCACGGCGCCCCGAATCGCTCGAACCGTATGCCGACACCGCGGCGAAGACCGCGCAGACACCGGCCGACCTCGCGGCCGCGAGCGACCTGGTGTGTATCTGTGTCGTCGCCGACGATGATGTGCGGCAGGTCGTCAGCGGCGAGAACGGTGTGCTGAAGGGCCTGCAACCCGGCGGGGTGATCGCGATCCACAGCACCGTTCATCCCGACACGTGCCGCGAACTCGCCGAGCAGGCGCGCGAGGTCGGGGTCTCGGTCGTCGACGCGCCGGTCAGTGGCGGCGGTATGGGGGCCGCCGCGGGCACGCTGCTCGTCATGGTGGGCGGTGACACCGACATCGTCGAGAAGATCCGGCCGGTCTTCGAGACGTACGCGAACCCTGTTGTCCACCTGGGTGATACCGGTTCTGGGCAGGTCGCCAAGCTCCTCAACAACCTCCTGTTCACCGCGAATCTCGCGACCTCCGCGAGCACTCTCGAGCTCGGCGCGGCACTCGGCGTCGACCCCTCCAAGCTCGGGGAGGTCATCACGCACGGAACCGCGAACAGCTTCGCGCTCGGCCGGGTCGTCTCGGCGGGCGGCACACTCGACCGTATCGCGATGCATGCCGGTCCCCTGCTCCGCAAGGACGTCGGGCTCGTGGTGGGCCTCGCGGACGCGGCGGACACGGCTCCCGGTGTCGTGCTGACCGCGGCCGACACCACCCTCGCCATGATGGAGCACCCGCGGTGACCCGGGTCGGATTCATCGGCGCCGGACGCATGGGTCTGCCCATGGTGCGACGGCTCGCCGAGGCCGGGCACGACGTGCGGGCACTGGGCCGTTCCTCGGAAACCCGTGCCGCCCTGACGGATGCGGGCATCACCGCGGTCACCGAGGCGGCCGAGGCCGGTGTCGGTGCCGAGATCGTCCTCGTCTGCGTCTTCACCGACGAACAGGTCCGCGAGGTGTGCCTCGACAGCGCCCTGCTCGAGAAGATGCCGAACGGGTCGGTCCTCGCGATCCACACGACGGTGAGTCCCCGGACGATCGAGCACATCCGGGACGCAGCGAAGGCCCACGGCGTGGACGTGATCGACGCTGCGGTGAGCGGCGGACCGCACGACATCGCCGCCGGCAGTCTGTCGCTGTTCGTCGGTGGCACCGCCGACGCCGTCGAGCGCGCCACCCCTGTGCTGCGCAGCTACGGTGATCCGGTGCTCCACGTCGGGCAGGCCGGAAACGGACAGCGCGTCAAACTTGTCAACAACGCGCTGTTCGCCGCCCAGATCGGCCTGATCTCCGAGGCCGTGGTCCTGGGCGCACAACTCGGCGTCGAGGAGTCGGCGCTGCTCGGGGCGCTGCCGCACGGCAGTTCCGCCAGCAAGGTGATGGGGAACATCGCTGCACGCGGCTCCGTCGCCGGATTCACCGGCGCGGTCAGAGAATTCCTCGCCAAGGATGTGGCGGTGGTCCGGGACACCGTCGCCGAACTGGGCGGCGATCTCGGAGCGCTCGACCCGGCGATCGACGCGGGCCGACCGGCCGACCACGCACGCTGATCCGAGTCCCCAGAAGAGCGATGCCCCGGCCCTGCGGCGCAGGACCGGGGCATCGCCGTCGCCGGGATCAGACCACGCGGGTTTCCCGTCCGGACCAGTACTGCTCTCGCAGCAGCCTCTTGTGGAGCTTGCCACTCGGGTCGCGGGGCAACGAGTCGACGAAATCGACGCTGCGGGGGCACTTGTAGGACGCCAGCTCCGACCGGCAGTAGGACACGAGTTCCGCCTCGAGATCCGCGGAGACGAGCGCCCCGTCGACGAGCTGGACCACCGCCCGGACCGCCTCGCCCATCTCGTCGTCGGGCACCCCGATGACCGCGACGTCCGCGACCACCGGATGCCCGGACAGGACGTTCTCGGCCTCCTGCGGATAGATGTTGACACCACCCGAGATGATCATGAACGCCTGCCGGTCGGTCAGGTACAGGTAGCCGTCGTCGTCGAGATAGCCCATGTCGCCGAGGGTGCGCCAGCCCTTGTCGTTCGCGGCAGCGGCCGTCTTGGCCGGATCGTTGTGGTACTCGAACGGTCGCCCGCCGGCGAAGTACACGATGCCGACCTGCCCGCGAGGCAGCTCGTCACCGTCCTCGCCGACGATGTGGCATTCCTGCAGCGGACGGCCGACCGAACCCGGGTGGGCGAGCCACTCCTCGGGGGTGATCGAGGCGGTGCCGATGTCCTCTGTGCCGGAATAGTATTCGTGGATGATCGGCCCCCACCAGCTCATCATCTGATGCTTCACCGGCACCGGGCAGGGTGCGGCTCCGTGGATCACGTTGCGCAGAGTGGACAGATCGTGGCGGTCCCGCTCGCCGGCGGGCAACCGGAGCATGCGCACGAACATCGTCGGCACGAACTGGGCGTCGGTCACGCGGTGCTTCTCGATCAGTTCGAGACACAGCGCCGGATCGAACGACTCCATGACGACGACGGTGGCGCCGAGCCGCTGCCACGACATCGAGAACACCAGCGGCGAGCCGTGATACAGCGGCGCGGGCGAGAGGTAGACGGCGTCGTCGAGCGCACCGCGCATCTCGAGCCCCTTCGCGATGAGCACCGGCGGCGCGGAGGGGTCACCGAACGGCGCGGCGACGAGCGGCTTGCGAACCCCCTTGGGGCGGCCGGTGGTGCCCGACGAGTACAACATCTCCCGGCCCTCGCGCGCGTGTTCCTCCGGCATCGGTGCGCTCGCGGCCAGTACGTCGTCGTACCGTTCGAAACCGTCCAGGGAGCCGGACACGCTGACACGCATGCTAATTCGGGACAGATCCAGGCCCGCGACGACATCCGTCATCGCCTCGCTCGCCACGAGCGCGACGGCGCCGCAGTCGTCGAGGATGTACTGCACCTCGCTCGGCCGCAGATGCTTGTTGATCGCCGTGTAGTACAGACCCGATCGCTGCGCCGCCCACGTCACCTCGAGGTAAGCGCGGTTGTTCTCCATGAGGATCGCGATCTGATCCCCTTCGCCCACTCCCCGCTCACGCAGCGCCTGCGCGAGCCGCGCGGAACGGTCGTCGAGCTGCGCGTAGGTCACCACCTCGCCACTGGCGCCCATGATGATTGCCGGTTTGTCCGGCGTGCGTCGGGCATGTTCGGCCAGGGTGGTCAGAACGGCGGGCTCTGCCACGGATTCCTCACTCTCTCGGGGCCTACGGCCCCGGTACGTCCTTCGGGCCGTCGGGAAGGCCCGAGGGACTAACGAGTCCGTAGGCCTCTTCCAGATAGCGAATCACCTCGGTCTGGTCGGCTCCCGGATCGAGGGCTGCGGTCGCCTCGTTCCAGATCCGCCCGAGTTCCTCCCCGAGGCCGAGCGTCACACCCTGCTCGCGTGCGAGATCCAGCGCAATGCCCACGTCCTTGCGCATGAGCTGCGCGGTGAAACCCGACGCGAACGACCGTGACAGCACGAACTTCTCGTACTTGGTCTCGGTCGTGTTGTTCCGCCCGCTGCCGGCGTTGATCACCGCGAGCAGCGTCGCCTGATCGATCCCGAACTTGGCCCCCACCAGCATGGCTTCGGCGGCGGCGACGAGTCCGGACGCGGCGAGAAGGTTGTTGAGGGCCTTGGCGGCGTGCCCGGAGCCGGCCGGGCCGACGACGATGACCTCTCGCGCGGTGGCCTCGAGCAGTGGACGAACCCGTCCGACGGCCTCTGCGTCGCCGCCGACCATCACGGCGAGATCGGCCTCACGGGCCCGCGCGACGCCGCCACTGACGGGGGCGTCGACCAACGCGATCTTCTTCTCCGCGGCGAGTTCGGCGAGCCGCTGGGTTCGGGCCGGAACACTCGACCCCATGTCCACGACGATCGATCCGGGCCGCAGGAGCTCGAGCAGCCCCTCGTCCCCGAGGACGACGGCGTCGACGATGTCGCTCGTGGGCAGGCTCAGCACGACCACGTCGCAGTCGGCGAGGCCGGCGAGCGAGTCCACCCGGACCGCGGACGGGTTCTCCGCGACGAATCGGTCCACTGCCTGCCGATTCGCGTCGAACACCCGCAGTCCCGGCACCGCGTTCGAGAAGTTCTGCGCGATGGGTGATCCCATCGCACCGAGACCGATCGATCCGACGTTCATGCGTCGTCCTCACCGCGGAGCGGGCCGAGTTCGGCGACCAGCGTGTCCTGCACGACGCGCATCGCCGCGACACCCGCCGGGCATCCGACGTACGCGGTCGCGTGGACAACGGCCTCGGTGATCTCTTCGCGGGTCAGCCCGTTGCCGAGGCCGGCCCGCACATGCACCGCGAGTTCCTGATGGTGGCTCAGGGCGATGAGCATACCGAGGTTGAGCAGGGACCTGCTGCGGCGGTCGAGGCCGGGGCGGGTCCACACCGATCCCCACACCGATTCGGTGACGTAGTGCTGCAGCGCTTCCCCGTCGGTGCCGATGCCGCGCGCGAGCGCCGCGTCGACGTACTCGTCGCCGAGCACCTCCCTGCGGACGGCCAGGCCCGCATCGAAGAGCGCGGTGTGCGCATCTTCGACGGTCGATGCCGTGAGTTCGTCTGACATTTCGGATGTTCCCTTCACGCCGGCGGTGCGGCGGGGTCGAGCTTGATGGTGACACATTTGGTCTGGCTGTAGTGGTGGAGCGCCTCGATGCCCTTCTCCCGTCCGTAGCCGCTGTGTTTCCAGCCGCCGAACGGTGTCTGGACCGAGCCGGTGGACCAGGTGTTGACGAACACCTGGCCCGCACAGAGTCGTTCACTCACCGTGACGGCACGGCTCACATCGCGGGTCCACAGTCCGGCGACGAGCCCGTAGTCCGAGTCGTTCGCGATCGCGACCGCCTCGTCGTCGGTGTCGAACGGGATCGCGACGAGGACGGGCCCGAAGATCTCCTCACGGGCGATGCGCGCGTCGTTGGTGACGCCGGTGTACACGGTCGGTTGGACGTAGAAGCCGCCGGTCTCGGCAGCGAGCGCCGCGACCGTGCCACCCGTGACCGCCCGGGCGCCTTCCGATTCGGCGATCTTGAAGAATTCCTGGACGCGGTCGAACTGCGGTGCCGTGATGAGCGGGCCCATGTCCACACCGATCCGGAGCGCGGCGGCCCGTTCCGCGACCGCGTCGACCACCCGGTCGAACACCGAACGGTGCACGAGAAGGCGGGTGCCCGACGAGCAGACCTGTCCCGCGTTCGACGTGAACGCCTGCACCGCACCCGCGACCGCCGCGTCCAGGTCCGCGTCCGCGAACACGATGTTCGCGGATTTTCCGCCCAGTTCGAGGGTGAGCGGGATGATCCGGTCGGCGGCGATCGCACCGATTGCCCGTCCGGTGCGGACCGATCCGGTGAACGCGACCTTCGCGACCGACGGGTGCTCGACGAGCGCGGCACCGGCGACGTCGCCGGTGCCGAGCACGACGTTGAACACCCCGTCCGGAAACCCCGCTTCGGTCGCGAGCCGCGCCAACCGCACCGACGAGGAGGAGGTGAATTCGGAAGGCTTGACCACCACGGTGTTTCCGGCGGCGAGCGCAGGCGCCACCGCACGGCACGCCTGATTGAGCGGCAGGTTCCACGGGGTGACGACGCCGACGACCCCGAACGGCTCGCGCCGGGTGTACACGTGCTGGTCCGGTTCGACGTCGAGGATCTCACCGGCGGGTCCGCCGGTGAGCCCGCCGTAGAACTCGAAGTACTGCGCGGAGTTCTCGACCTCGGCGAGCGCGACCTTCTCGGGTTTGCCGGTTTCGCCGATCTCGAGGGCCGCCAACGTCTTCGCGTCCGCTCGCATCGCCCGGGCGAGTTCCGTGAACAACCGGCCCCGGGCGAGCGCGCCGGTGCGACGCCAGCCGCCGGCGGCGGCTTCGGCGGCGCTGACGGCAGCATCGACGTCGGCGCCGGTGCCGCGGGCGATCCGGTGCGTGACGCGCCCGGTCGCGGGATCGGTGACCGGCAGGGTGTCGCCGGCCGACGCCGCGCGCGACGCCCCGCTGATCCAGTGGTCGAGTGTGTCCATCGAGCTCACAGCCCTTCGTGAGTCAGGTTCGGAGCCGCGCGGAAACCGGGGGTGTCGTGGTTTCGCGCGGGGCGGCCGGCGGGGGCAGGGTGCGCCTCTCGTACAGGCCGTCCAGGAAGTCGTGTGGGTAGCCTAGACGGATCCGGGTGGCCTCGTCGAGCCGGGTCAGATGGTCGTCGTCGAGTTCGACGGCCAGCGCTCCGATGTTGTCCCGCAACTGTTCCACGGTGCGGGCACCGATCGACGGGAGCAGTCCGCGGCTGCGCACCCACGCGATCGCGACACGCGCCGGTGTCGTGCCGAGTTCCCCCGCGACCTCGCGCGCCGTATCGCGGGCACGGCGCACGACGGACGGGAGCCGCGCCTCCTGTTCACCGGACAACTCCCGGGCGAGCAGTCCCCGCGCGAGCGGGCTCCACGCACACAGCGCGAGGTCGTGGGCCTGCGCCATCGGCAGGAGTTCCCGTTCGGGTGTCCTCGAGACCAGGGAGTATTCGACCTGGAGAGCGCAGAAGGAAGCCCATCCACGCAGTTCCGCGATGGCCGCCGACCGCGCGACCACCCAGGCCGGCATGTTGGTCACCCCGATCGCGAGGACCTTGCCGGACCGCACCAGGTCGTCGAGTGCGCGCAGTGTCTCGTCGACGGGGGTGAACCGGTCCCATGCGTGCACCCACAGCAGATCGATGTAGTCGGTGCCGAGACGCCGCAGGCTCGATTCGATGCTGCGGCGCAGGCTCTTACGGTGGTTGCCGCCGGAGTTCGGGTCGTCCGGATCGGTGCACAGCGTGTATTTCGTGCTCAGGACGACGGAGTCGCGTTCCCCGGCGACGAGGCGGCCGAGGATCTCCTCGCTGGCCCCGTTCGTGTAGTTGTTCGCGGTGTCCACGAAGTTCCCACCGGCCTCGCGGAACTCCCGGTAGATCGCACGGGATGTCTCCTCGTCGGCACCGAAACCCCAGTCCGTCCCGAAGGTCATCGCGCCGAGACAGAATTCGCTCACGCGCAGCCCGGAGCGGCCGAGGACGTGGATCGGCATGCCGGAGGTGCCGGTCGGTTCAGGCATCGTCGTCGACCACCCAGTTCACGAAGCGGTGCAGAGGGTACATCCCGTCGTGGGGGCCGCCCATGCTGCCCTTGAGGGCACTGCCGAGCTTCACGATGCGCTGCACACCGGCGGTCGCGAGGAGGTCGCGGATCTCGGCCTTCCGGGCCGCGGGGTAGATACCGACGGTCTGTGTGGCGACCGTCGCGTACGACGCGGCGTCGCGCATCGCCGCGACCGGGATGACGTTGACGGTCTTGTTCGTCGGGTGGAAGTCCACCATCTCCGGCGAGCGGACGACGAGACCGCTGCCGTCGAACCTGCCCCAGACCCGGTAGTCGGGCTCGAGGAAACGCATTCCCTCGACCGCTTCCCGGATCTCCGCGTTGGGCTTCGGCCCGACCCCTTCCGCGAAGTCGCGGTCGACGCCGAGCCGCTCGTGCAGCAGGGCACAGAAGCGGTCGACCTGTTCGACGTCGCCCTCGACACAGATGTGCCGTGCCGCCAGGCACGCGTCCTGATTGAAGATCGTGACGTCGAGGGCGGCCAGTTCGGCGGCCTCGCGCAGCGTCTCGTCGGATTCGAAGGCCTCACGGCCGACGATCGACATCGACACCTTGGGGTCGAACGAGATCAGCTGGAATCCCGGTCCCGCGTACTTCGCGGCGTTCTCGATGGCGGAACCACCGCCCCATGCGACGAGCTTGTCGAAGTACTGGGAGCGGTAGAGGATGTTCTCGACCTTCTCGTCCCCACCACGCCAGTACACCGCGGACATCGAGCGGAGCACCGGATGGTCGGGCGCGATGTCGGCCATCGTGCGCAGCACGGCGACGGTGGTGAACGGGTCGGCGGACGGCATCTTGAACAGGTTGACGCCCTTGGTCAGTGCGGCATCCGCGATGGTGGTCATCGCGGCGCTCGGTGAGTTGCCCGCCATCATGTGGACCAGGCGGGGCGGGAACGCGCGCACCCGGCTGACGCTGCCGTTGGGGTCGGTGCGTTCGGTCCAGCCGTCGAGGACGTCGAGGCTGCCGAAGGTGCGTTCGAGACGGTACTCGAGCGCGGTGCGGGTCAGGAACTGACCGGGCCGCGCGAAAGTGTTCTCGATGATCCGCCGCGGAAGGGCGCTGACCTGCACGGTCATCTCGAGCGATTCCTGGAGGTACTCGTTCTTCTCCAGGGTGAGGTACTGCGCGGTCTCGACCAGGAAGTCGATGATCTCGGAGATCGGGACGTCGAAGGCGGGGCCGACCTCCGACCGCGGTGCGAACAGTTCGTTGTACTCGAGTTTCGGTGTCACGAACGGAACACCGAAGTCGCGGGAGAGGTATTCGCTGTCCTCGCCCCAGATCAGTTTGCCCCGGACGAAGTGGGGCACCCGGATCTTGGACGCGACCGGCGCGGAAGCAGTTGTCGTCATTACCGTCTCACTCCTCGATGAAGCCGCGGACGTACGCGTCCATGGTTCCGGCGCACGTGATCTTGTCGTCGTTGCCCAGGTCGGTGAAGCGGGCGATGTCGGGCAGGACGGTCTCGCCGGGACGTCCGCACGGGCAGTCGCCGAGGTCGACGGTGATGCGGTCGCCGGAGATCGTTCCGCCCCAACGTCCGTCGACCGTCGTGTCGAAGAACGCGGCGCGGCCGGTGACGGTGCCGCCGTCCGGTTCGGCGAGCTTCTCGCCGTCCTTGTCGAGCACGAACAGGACGATCTCGTCGGGCACGTGGTAGCGGCCGCCGAGACATCTCGGCATCCGGAGGTTGAGTTCCTGCATCGAGTAGTAGTGGAAGAAGCGCTCCGGTGCGATGTTCAGCATCCGGAAGATCTGGTCCTGGTAGTCGTCGGGCAGGGTGTTGCCCTTGAGACCGCCACCGACGGTCAGCGCGTTCGCGCCGGTGATGTCGCCGTCCTTCGCGCCCTTCTCCCGCAGGATCTCGACGAGCCGGAACAGCTGGGTGAACTGGGAATTGAAGAAGATCCGCTCGGTGGGGCGGGCGAGAATGTGGTCGGCCCAGTGGTGCAGCCGACGCTCCTGCTCGGCTGCACGTGCCTGTCCCTCGGCCTCGAACGCGGCGACCTCGTCGGGTGCGGCCGTGCCGTCCGCCATGGCCCGGCGCATGGCCTGCAGCCGCGCCATGTAGCGATGGTGCCCGGTCGGTGGTGTGCCCTCGAACAGCGGGATGCCGTCGGGCCGGCGGTATTTGTCGATGATCATGTCGCGCATCGCGACGTGTGCACTCTGGCCCGTGTCGGGGCCGACGGGAATGACGTGCCACGTCCGTTCCGGCGCCAGCCCCATCTCGCTCAGGCCGTCGATCATGTTCTGCATGTTGGCTTCACGGTCACGCATCGACTTGTTGAGGAAGGATCCCTTCCCGCTCGTTCCGCTCGAGCTGGACACGAGGTGCCCGGCGGCTTCGAGCGCCTCGATCCAGCCGTCGACGTCGGTGACGCCCGAGACGTCGACATCGGTGACGCGGTGGGTCGACACCGAGTCGATCCACCGATTCATGTTGGCCCACTGGCCCTTCGCGATCAGGGACTCCGGGTAGCTCTTGTACGTCGTGTGCGGGAACAGCAGCGGGATCATGTCCTTGCGGGAGGTGATCGCTGTGATTCCCTCCGCCTCGGCACGCTGTGCCAGCACCGGGACCTGCTGCTTGCGCTGCTGGAAGTGGGAATCGAGCGTCGCGATGACGTCACGCTGCATCGTCGTTTCTGACATGAGCCCTCCGGCCGTTGTGGGATTCGCGAGCGTAACTTTACCTTTGAGTCAAGTTATATGTCCATAGCGGAAACGACTGGCACACTTCGTTCATGACACCGCAGAAGCCCGCCGGTTCCGCCGCTCCACGACGTGGCGGCCGCCCCACCCGGGAACAGGCATCCCGGCTCGACGAGGCCGTCAGAGAAGCCGCACTCGAGCTGTTCCTCGAACACGGCTACGAAGGCACTTCCATGAATGCCATCGCGGCCGCAGCCGGCACCACCAAACCGTCGCTGTATGCCCGATTCCCCGCCAAGGAGGATGTATTCCGGTCGGTGCTCGGATGGGCGGTCCAACGAGCGGATTGGCCTGTCCCCGAACCCGAGGACCCCGATCTCGACGATCTGCACGGCGCGCTCGTCGCGATCGCGCAGGCCGCGCTGACCCGGGCGCTGGACCCCCGGATGATCAAACTCGAGCAGATCGCCATCGCCCACGCGTCCCGCTATCCCGAACTCGCGCGGCGCACGTACGGCACCGGGTTCTGGCCTCGCCGGAAGCTCGTTGCCGACCTGCTGCGCCGGCACGCCGCCACAGGAGCGATCCAGGCCGACGACCCGGAGATCCTGGCCGAGCACTTCCTCGGGATGGCGACCGGAGCCCCGTCACGGCTCGCCTCGTTCGGCATCCTCCGCACCGCCGACGACCAGGAGCGTCACACGGCCATGGCCGTGGAGATCTTTCTTCGCAGCCTGCGGCCGGACGCCCCTTCCGACGCCCCGTAGGTCAGCACCCGGAGGCGGCGGTGCGGTCAGCACCCGGAGGCGGCGGTGCGGTCAGCGCCCGGAGGCGGCGGTGCGCAGGCAGAAGGCGGTGATCCGGTCGATGTCGCGGGGACCGGGCGCAACCCGCCGGTACAGGTGATCGGCGAGGATGCCGATCGTCGCATGGGCGGCGAGATTCGCGTCGAACTCGGGGTCCGCGCTGCCCAGTTCGGCGAAGGGCGCGCGCAGCAGACTCGCGAGCGGAGCACTGGGTGACGGCGGGCCGGCCTCGCTGTTCTCCCCGAGGCTGCCTGTGTTCCACAGGACGGCTCGGGTGGCCGCGCCGACATCGTCGGCGCCCTGCGACATGACGCCCTCGACCCAGCGCCGGACCTGGCCCTCGGGCGTGGTCTCCTTGTTCATCTGGTGCTCGACATAGTCGCGCAGGCGGGCGGTGCCGTCCTCGAGGATCGCGGCGACGAGCGCGTCCTTCGACTTGAAGTGGCGGTAGAAGGCGTCGTTCGACAGGCCGGATTCGGCGACGATGTCCGCGACCCGCGCGCGCGAGGCCGTCCCCGATCTCTTCATCACCGTGACCGCGGCGTCGAGGAGACAGCGGACCTCGTTGGCGTAGTTGTCCCCTCGTTTCGCGAGCGTGCGCTGCGCGATGCGGTGGGCGAGGTCGTCGGCCGGTTCCGTCATGTCATCCCTGTCTCAGTGCTCATCGCGGCCCGCACGCCTCCGACGACGAGAAGATCTGTGCCGCTCGGGAAGCCCGCATCGCCCGGGAGCGCGAACGCTACCACGGCCGCGAGCCCCTCCGCGCGGCCCGTCCGGCCCAGCGGGCTGTCGACGCTGCCCGGCAACGCCGGGCGGATCCGGGTGCCCGGCCGAGCCCGCGGACTCCGCCTCGACCTCGTCGAGAAGGCGTCGCAGACCCTGCCGTTCGGCACTCCGGTCCTCGCACCCGTCGTGGTTCCGTCCGGGTCCGGCGTCCGGCGACGAGCTCATGCGCCCGGCTGTCCCTCCTGCGCGGAACGTGCCGCGCACACCCCGCCGTCCACCAGGACGTCGGTACCGTTGACGAAGCTCGCATCGTCGGACAGCAGGAACGCGACGACGGCGGCGAGTTCGTCCGCCACGCCGGTGCGGCCGAGGGGGGTCATGCGCACCATCTCCCCCATGCGCTCGTTGTGCTCGGCCTCCTGACGGCCCTGCGGAGTGTCGATGATGCCCGGCGACACCGAGCAGATCCGGGCGCCCAGCGGACCGAGACGCACCGCTTCCCGCTGCACGAACCGCTGCACCCCGAGCTTGGCGAGCGCGTACGCGGTACCGGTGTGCTCGACGGTGGAGCCCGCGGCGTCGCGGATCCGGTCCAGGAACCGCTCGTTCAGAGGATCGTCGAGCACCTCGGCGACCTCTCGTGTCAGGCCCGGTTGCGCCATCGACGCCGCCATCGACGCGAAGCACACGGTTGCGGTCCCGGTTGTGGCGAGCGGGCGCAGCGCCTCGGCCAGCATCGCGGTCGCGACGAGATCGACGGTGAAGATCTGCTGCCAGCCGGCCATCGTGGGCGAGATTCCCGCCGCGTGCGCCACCGCGCGCAGGGTGCCCTGCTCGGAAACCCTGTCGGCGAGGCGAGCGAGCGCGTCGCCATCGGTGATGTCGAGAACGACCGGTTCGACCCTGCCCGTCGGCCGCAGCGATTCGGCGGCGGTTCCGGCGGTCGCGCCGTCGCGGTCGACGAGCAACAGCACGTCCACCGTTCCGGAAAGGCGTTGCGCGCAGGCGTAGCCCATTCCACGTCCGGCGCCGGTCACGACGCCCACGGAGGTCATGCTCCGGCTCCCCAGCACCGCTGCAGTCCCTGCTCCGCGGCGCGGGTGACCAGTTCGATCCGCAGCCCGGTCGTGCCGCGGAGGAACGCGAAGAACAGCCCGCCGTCCGGACCGGTGCGGGTGGCCTCGGTGACGAAGCCGCGCGCGGACAGTTCCGCTGCGTCGGCCGCGACGTCGTCGGACCAGTACCCGGCGTGGTGGATTCCCGCGCCGGCCTCCCACATCGTGCCGGGGATGCTGCGCACGATCTCGATGCGCGGCTCGGTGATCGAGTAGGCGCACCGCAGATCGAGCGTGCGGTCGCCGGCCGGAAGCGTCACGGGCAGCGTCCCGCCGACCTCCGGTCCCCACTCGTATCCGAGGATCGCCGTGAACTCGTCACGGGTCGACTCCGGGTCGTCAGTGACGATGCCCAGGTGGAACAGGTCTTCGGCCTTCATCCTTCACCTTCCGCACACCCGATCCGACACCGCGTCCACGGTGTCGTTCACCACACTCAGAATTGCATTCTTGATTGCAAGAGTCATATTCTCATCCGTAGAGAGGAGACGCAAATGGCATGGGATTTCGAAACCGACCCCGAGTACCAGGCGAAACTCGACTGGGCCGACGCGTTCGTGCGAGAAGAGGTCGAACCGCTCGATCTGGTGTGGGAGCACGAACAGTTCGTTCCCCTCGACGGCGCCCGGCGCAAGGCGATCGACCCGCTCAAGCAGGAGGTGCGCCGGCAGGGACTGTGGGCGACGCATCTCGGCCCCGAGCTCGGCGGCCAGGGATACGGACAACTGAAGCTCGCCCTGCTCAACGAGATCCTGGGGCGGTCGAGCTGGGCACCGATCGTGTTCGGCTGCCAGGCCCCGGACACCGGCAACGCCGAGATCATCGCGCACTACGGCACTCCCGCCCAGAAGGAGCGCTACCTGCAGCCACTGCTCGACGGCGAGGTGTTCTCCTCGTATTCGATGACCGAACCGCAGGGCGGGGCCGACCCCGCACAGTTCCGGACCCGCGCCGTCAAGGACGGCGACCACTGGGTGATCAACGGCTGGAAGTACTTCTCCTCCAACGCCCGGACCGCGGAGTTCCTCATCGTGATGGTCGTGACGGACCCCGACGTGCCGGTCCACAAGGGCACCTCGATGTTCCTCGTCCCCACGCACACCCCCGGCGTCGAGATCGTCCGCAACGTCGGGCTGTACGGCGAACCGATCAACGACGGCACCCACGCGCTGATCCACTACAACGACGTACGGGTACCCGCCGACGCGCTGCTCGGCGAGGAGGGCGGCGCGTTCGCGGCCGCCCAGGTGCGACTCGGCGGCGGTCGCATCCACCACGCCATGCGCACCATCGGCCTGGCACAGAAGGCGATCGACATGATGTGCGAACGCGCTCTGAGCCGCGAGACGGCCGGCAGTCGCCTCGCCGACAAGCAGACCGTGCAGGGCTACATCGCCGACTCCTACGCCCAGCTGGCCCAGTTCCGGCTGTTCGTGCTCAGCACCGCGTGGAAGATCGACAAGTACAACGACTACAAGAAGGTCCGCAAGGACATCGCGACCGCGAAGATCGTGATGCCCACCGTCCTCCACGACATCGCGTGGCGTGCGATGCAGGTCCACGGTGCCCTCGGCGTCACCAACGAGATGCCGTTCTTCAAGATGATTCACGGCGCCGCGGTGATGGGCCTGGCCGACGGACCGACCGAGGTGCACAAGACCACGGTCGCCAAGCAGGTTCTCCGCGACTACAAGCCCATCGACGACATGTGGCCGTCGGAGTGGATTCCGAAGAAGCAAGAAGCCGCCCGGGCGAAATTCGCCGACTACCTCGAACTCGAAGTGGGGAACCAGTGATCGACACCGAACGCCTCGCCGCATGGATGGACCAGCAGGGCCTGCCCGGCAAGGGCGCGCCCCTCGAGGCCAAGTACCTGTCCGGCGGTACCCAGAACGAGATCTACAGGCTCACCCGTGACGACTTCACCTGCGTCATCCGGATCCCTCCGGCCGGCGCCCCCGCCGACCGCGACAGCGGAATCATGCGTGAGTGGCGGATCATCCAGGGACTGGACGGCACCGACGTCCCGCATACGAAAGCTGTGGCCGCATGTGAGGACACATCGGTGCTCGGGCGCTCCTTCTATCTCATGGGTTACGTCGACGGATGGTCGCCGATGGACCATCGGGGCACCTGGCCGGCGCCGTTCGACACCGACCTCGAGGCACGGAATGGACTGGCCTACCAGCTCGCAGAGGGCATCGCTCTGCTCTCGAAGGTCGATTGGAAAGCACAGGGCCTCCACGATCTCGGACGCCCCGAGGGCTTCCACGATCGGCAGGTCGAGCGCTGGACCCGGTTCTTCGAGCGGATCAAGGGCCGTGAGATCGAGGGCCTGGACGTCGCCACCGCATGGCTGCAGAACCACCGGCCGCTCGACTACATCCCGGGTCTGATGCACGGCGACTACCAGTTCGCGAACGTCATGTTCGAGCACGGTGCTCCCGCGAAGCTCGCGGCACTCGTCGACTGGGAAATGGGCACCGTCGGTGATCCCAAGCTCGACCTCGGCTGGATGCTCATGAACTGGCCCGAGGACACGAACGCCATCGAGGACAGTGCGGTCAGTTACGTCGATCTGAGCGGGATGCCGAGCCGCTCGCAGATGGTCGCGCACTACGCCGAGGTCTCCGGCCGTCAGGTCGACGACCTCGACTACTACCTCGTGCTCGCGAAGTGGAAACTCGCCATCGTCCTCGAGCAGGGCTTCCAGCGCGCCGGCGACGACATCAAACTGCAGTCGTACGGTCCGGTCATCGTCGACCTCATGAAATCGGCCGCGGAACTCGCCGAGTCCACGGACTACAGCGGATGACCGCGGCATCCGACGGGCTCGTCCGGGAGCGGCGCGGGCAGGTCCTGATCCTGCGCCTCGACCGCCCTGAGGCCCGCAATGCCCTCACCGGTGAGATGATGCGCGGCCTGGGGTCGTCCGCCGTCGCAGCCGAGAAGGACCCCGACATCCGCGCGGTGATCCTCACCGGTTCCGGCGACCGCGCGTTCTGCTCCGGCATGGATCTGCGGGCATTCGCAGCGGGCGGAGCGGTCGGGTTCGACTCGGAGGAGGACGCGGACGGGTACCGGCGCCTGACGACCGGCGAACTCACCGTCCCGGTCGTCGGCGCCGCCAACGGCACCGCCGTCGGCGGTGGACTCGAACTGCTGCTCGGGTGCGACCTGATCGTGGCGTCCGGCGACGCGAAATTCGGCCTCCCCGAAGTGAAAAGGGGCCTGTTCCCGGGTGGTGGCGGCACGACGATCGGAACCCGCATCCCGATCGGAGCGGCGCTCGAGATGACGTTGACGGGCGATCCGATCAGCGCCGCGCGGGGATACGAGCTCGGTCTCGTCAACGCCGTCGTGGCACCGGACGAGGTCCTGGACACCGCTCTCGGGTACGCCGAACGGATCGCCGCGAACGCACCGCTCGGGCTCGCCGCGTGCAAGGACCTGGTCCGCCTCTCGGTGTCCGATCCGGCGCTCGCCGCAACCCGCCTGAAGGAGTGGCAGAGCACCGTCTTCTCCAGCGCGGACGCGAAGGAGGGCGCTGCGGCGTTCGTCGAGAAGCGCGCCCCGGTCTGGCAGGGCAGGTGACTGCCATGCGTGCTGCGATCTGTCCCGGGTACGGGCCCGTCGAGGTCGTCCGCGTCGACGCACTCGACCCGCCGGCGATCGAACCGGGCAAGGTCCGGGTACGGGTGGCCGCGGCGGCGGTGAACTTCCCGGATGTCCTGCTCGTCGCCGACAAGTACCAGGTCAGTGTGCCGCCGCCGTTCGTTCCCGGCAGCGAATTCGCCGGTGTCGTCGAGGAGGTGGCCGACGACGTCGACGGCGTCTCGGTCGGCGACCGGGTCACCGGCACCGGCATCGTCGGGGCGTTCGCGGAACAGGTCGTGGCTCCCGCGCGGAATCTGACACCGATCCCGGACGGCGTCGACGCGCACGTCGCCGCCGCATTCGGTGTCGCACATCGCACCGCCTACCACAGCCTGCGGTCGGTGGCCCGGGTCCGCCCCGGCGACGAGGTGATCGTGCTCGGCGCCGGCGGCGGGGTCGGGCTGGCCGCGGTGCAGCTCGCCGTGGAGATGGGAGCGATCGTCACCGCTGTCGCGTCCTCCCCCGGCAAGCTCGAGGTCGCCGCCTCCTACGGCGCGCGTCATCTCGTCGACCATCGCACCGCGGATGTGCGGGCGGCGCTGCGTGAGGCGCTGCCCGGGGGCGCCGACGTGGTTCTGGACCCGGTGGGCGGCGACCTGTCCGAGACCGCGCTGCGGGCGCTGCGGCGCGGTGGCCGGTTCGTCACGATCGGGTTCGCCTCGGGCGAGATTCCGCGGATTCCGCTCAATCTCGTGCTCGTCAAGGGTGTGCGGATCCTCGGGTTCCTGTTCCAGGATCTCGATTCGGAAGAGATGCGCCGCAACGAATCCGAACTGCACGAGCTGCTCGCGAGCGGACGCGTCGTACCGCACATCGGCGCGCGTCTCCCGCTCGAGAACACCGTCGAGGCGCTGCGACTGGTCGCCGACGGCCGCGCGATCGGGAAGGTGGTCATCGACGTTTCCGGCTGAGGCGGTACCGCAATCCGCACCGGTACACGACACAGGGCCGGTGGTCTCCTTCGAGACCACCGGCCCTCGGTGTGTGCGGGGCGCCGGTCAGCCGACGGAGGCGAGCCCCATCGACTGATCCAGGCCACTGCTGCGGAAACACTCGGTTGCCCCGGGCGCGGTGTACGGCAGCGAGGCCGCGGCGAGCGCGTGGGATTTGAAAGCACGCGCGGCCAGGCTCAGCCGGTGCTGGATCGATTCGAACTCCCGATCCAGTTCCGAGGGCAGCGCCTCGCCCCACAGCGCGATCCGGGTGAGATTGCCGTCGAGAGCCTCGCGTGCCCCCGTGCGAATACGCTCGTCGGACTCGTAGAGATCGATCGCGACGGCGATCAGTTCGGGCATCGGGCCGTACGGGGACGACAGTGCGGCTTCCAGGTCGACAGTGTCGGCGCCGAGAATGCGCAGGGGACGCGCATCCTCGGGGTTTCTGACGGCCACCGTGACGTGCCATCCGGCCATCACGTGGTCGAACAGCCACCCTCCCGCGAACTGGACCGCGTCGGCGACGCTCGGGGCGACGACGGCGACCCGTCTCCTCAGATGGTGGCGACGAGCGTTAGCTGTCGAGTAAGCGACTGTGTGTACTCCCTGAACACCTCGGTCAGAGGTATCGATGGATCGAGCAGCCATGAGGTTTCCATTCCGTTGAGAAAGGCGACGATCTCCACTGCCTTGGTCGCCGGGTCCACATCCGTTCGATACCGCCCCGCGAGTTGACCGCGGCGGATACCGTCTTCGACGGTCTCCAGCGCGGCCCGGTATCGATCGAGCAGGCGATCGTGCAGTAGTGCATCCGGATCGAGATTCTCGATCACCAGCGTGGCGAACATCCCCACCAGTTCGGGTGAGCGCTCGAACCGTTCCGGTACCTTCGCGAGCTGTTCGAGCAGGTCTCCGGAGCGATCCGCGTGCGCGTCGTCGTCGGCATCGCGGGCATCGAGCACCGCGTGCAACAACCGGTCCTTGGATTCGAAGTGATGCAGCAGCCCCGCAGTGGTGACGCCGGCCTCTCCCGCTATCTGGGCGAGGGTCGTGTTGCGCCATCCGTTCCGCGCCAGCAGTCGCTGTGCAACGGAGAGAATGAGCTGTCTGCGATCCTCACCCTTGGAGAGGAGTGTGTCGTACGGCCTGGGTGCGGACACCTCACTCCTTCCTCGAACCAACCTACCTAGTACACAGTAGGTCGGTTTTCCGGATGTGACAAGGGTCTCATGGAAACTCTCGGGTGCACCAGCTCACATTCCGCGGGATACCTGCTCACGGCCGCTCCGGCTCAGCCCGCGAGCTCGACGATCGTGGCGTTGGCCGTACCGCCGCCCTCGCACATCGTCTGCAAGCCGTATCGAATCCCGTTGTCGCGCATGTGGTGGATCATCCGCGTCATGAGGATGGCCCCGGAACCCCCGAGCGGGTGGCCCAGCGAGATCGCTCCGCCGAGAGGGTTCATCAGCGCCGGATCGGCGCCTGTTTCCGCCAGCCAGGCCAGCGGCACCGACGCGAAGGCCTCGTTCACCTCGAACACACCGATGTCACCGATTCCCAGACAGGCCTTCCGCAGCACCTTCTCGGTCGCCGGGATCGGGCCGGTCAGCATGAGCACCGGGTCCGAGCCGGCGACCGCACCGGCCCGGTAGCGCACGATCGGCTTCAGCCCGAGTTCGCGCGCCTTCTCCGCCGTGGTGACCAGCAGCGCCGCGGCACCGTCCGCGATCTGGGACGAGTTGCCGGCGTGGATCACCCCGTCCTCCTTGAACACCGGCTTCAGACCGGCGAGCTTCTCGACGGTCGTACCACGCCGCAGACCCTCGTCACGCGCCACCGTCCCGTCCCCGGTGTCGACCGGCACGATCTGGGCGTCGAACGCGCCGCCGTCGACCGCCGCCGCCGCCCACTCGTGGGACTGCGCCGACAGTTCGTCGAGCCGGGTTCGCGACAGCCCCCACTTCTCCGCGATCATCTCGGCGCCGATTCCCTGGTTGAACTGGAAGTTGTCGTAGCGGGCCAGCGCACGCGGCCCGTAGGGCTTCCCGTCCGCCTTCGCCGCACCGAGCGGAACCCGGCTCATCGACTCGACACCACCGGCGACCACGACGTCCTGCTGCCCGGACATCACGGCCTGCACCGCGAAGTCCAGCGCCTGCTGGCTCGACCCGCACGCCCGGTTGACCGTGGTGCCCGGGATGCTCTCGGGCCAACCCGCCGCCAGCACCGAGTACCGTCCGACGTTGCTCGACTGATCACCGACCTGGGACACACAGCCCCAGACCACATCGTCGACGATCACCGGGTCGATCCCGGTCCGCTCCGCGAGCGCGGTGAGCACCACCGCCGACAGGTCCGCCGGGTGCACCCCCGCCAGTCCGCCGTTGCGCTTACCCACCGGTGTCCGGACCGCCTCGGCGATCACCACTTCACGCATCTACTTCTCCCAATCGTCGTCGCAGGACACGTCACGCGTCACTGCTTGTCGCGGCCGACCGCCCACCGTCCGGTGAACCGCGGTTCCCGCTTCTCGGCGAACGCCGAGAACGCCTCCGGGGCGTCCACCGTCGCGAAATTCGTTGCCTGTGCCCGCGCCTCGCTCGCGAGAGCGTCGCGCAGAGTCCGGTCGGCACCCTCGTTGAGCAGCGCCTTGGTCTGGGCGAGCGCAACCGGTGGACCCGCCACCAGCCTGCACGCGAGGTCGTCGACGAACCCGTCGATCTCGTCTCCGGGGACCACCCAGGTCACGAGGTTCATCGCCAGCGCCTGTTCGGCGTCGATCGTCTCGGCGAGCAGCGCGAGGCGTTTCGCCTGCTGCAGACCGATGAGCTTCGGCAGCAGCCACGAACCGCCCAGGTCCAGCGACAGTCCCCGTTTCGTGAAGATCTGCGAGAACGTGGATTCCGGTGTAGCCACCACGAGGTCGCACCCGAGCGCCAGGTTCCAGCCGGCGCCGACGGCGACACCGTTCACCTTCGCCACGGTCGGGACCGGCAGCTCGTGCAACAGGAGCGCGACATCGGTCAGGACCCGCATCTTGCGCATGGGATGCGCCACACCGGGGTTCGCGATGTCCGCGCCCGAGCAGAACGCACCGGCGGCACCGGTGACCACCAACGCACGCACGTCCGGGTCCGTACCGGCGTCGTCGAGGGCGTCGCGCAGGCACCCCCAGAGTTCCGTGTCGATCGCGTTCTTCCGGCGGGGCCGGTTCAGGGTCAGCGTCCGGACTCCGTCGAGGTCGTCGTGCAGCAGGACCGGCCCGTCGATACGGAGCTCGCTCGCCGTCATCGCCGGTACTCCGGGCCCACCGCGCCCTGCAGGCGCAGATCCGCGATCTCCGACGGTGAGAATCCGAAATCGGACAGGACGAGGTCGGTGTGCTCGCCGAGACCGGGGACCGGATCCATCCTCGGTTCGCGTCCCGCGACGATCGGCGGCGGCAGGATCGCCCGGACGGGACCGGCCGGCGTGTCGATCGTCCTCCACCGGTCACGCTCGCTCAACTGCGGGTGCTCGAGCACCTCACTCGGAACGTTGTAGCGCGAGTTCCCGATTCCCGCCTCGTCGGCGGTCTTCTGCACGTGCGCGAGATCGTGCTGGGCGCACCAGGTTCCGATCGCCTCGTCGAGTACGGCACGGTTGCGGCAACGGTCCGAATTCGTGCGGAACCGCTCGTCGTCCGCGAGGTCGTCACGGTGGAGAATCTCCCGGGCGAGGCGCTGCCACTCCCGGTCGTTCGTCGTCCCCAGGACGACCGTCTGCTCGTCGGCCGTGCGATAGGCGCCGTAGGGCGCGACCGCCGGCGAACTCATTCCGAGCGGCTGCTGGTCGATACCCGAATGCTGGGTGTAGGTGAGCGGATAGCCCATCATGTCGGTCATCGTGTCGAACAAGCTCACCGACACGGCTTCGAGACCACGATTGCGTTCGGGATTGCGCGACTTGCCGCACAACAACGCCAGGATCGACAACGCCGAGTACAGCCCGGTCGAGATGTCCGCGAAGGGCGGCCCCGGCTTCGCGGGCTCACCCGGGAAGCCGGTGACCGCGCACGATCCCGACTCCGCCTGCACGAGAAGGTCGTAGGCACGTTTGTGGGACAACGGTCCCCCGGCACCGTACCCGTCGATCTCGACGACGATCAACTCCGGGTAACGCTTCCCGAGTTCCTGCGCCGACAACCCGAGCCGGGCGGTCGCGCCCGGCGCCAGGTTGGACACGAGCGCGTCCGCCGATTCGAGCAGGCGGTGCAGCACGGCCAGTCCGGCATCGGATTTCAGGTCGAGCGTCACCGATTCCTTGCCGCGGTTGGCCCACACGAAATGCGCGGCGAGCCCACCGACCACGTCGTCGTAGTCGCGGGCGAAGTCGCCGCCCTTCGGGTTCTCCACCTTGATGACGCGGGCACCGAAATCGGCGAGTACCCGCGTGGCCATCGGCGCCGAGACCGCTTGTTCGAGAGTGACGACGGTGACCCCGTCGAGCGGACCGGCCGCGGCACCGGCGGATGCCGGTTCCGGTGTCATCACATCACCATTCCGCCGTCCACCGGCAGGACCTGACCGGTGACGAAGGACGCGGCATCCGACGCGAGGAACACGAACGCACCCGCAACCTCGGACGGTTCCGCCCAGCGGCGCAACGGGATCCGGTTGAGCATCTGCTCGGCGAACTTCTCGTCGGTGCGGATGGTGTTCGTCATCGGGGTGGCTGCCAGCGGAGCGATCGCGTTGACGAGGATGCTCTTGCGGGCCAGCTCGCGGGCCAGCGACTTGGTGATACCGATGATCCCGGCCTTGGCCGCGGAGTAGTTCACCTGTCCCAGCGTTCCGGTGATGCCGGCGGACGACGTCACGTTGATGATCCGGCCGGTGCCGTCGGTCGGGAAGAACGGCAGTGCCGCCTTGGCGCACGTGAACGCGCCCAGGAGGTGGATGTCGAGCATCTTCTGGACGCTCTCGATCTCGAGGTCCTTGAACATCGCAGGCTCGGTGACTCCGGCGTTGTTCACGAGGATGTGCAGCGACCCCTCGCCGAACCCGGCGGCGCGGGCTGCGGCGGCATCAGCGGCGGCGCGGTCGCGCACGTCCAGTCCGACGCTGTCCGCCTTGCCGCCGTTCGCGGTGATCCGCTCGGCGACGGCGGCCGCCGCGTCCGGGTTGATGTCCGTCACCAGAACCGACGCCCCCGCGGCCGCGAGTGCCTCCGCGACCGCCGCGCCGATGCCGCCCGCGGCACCGGTCACCAGAGCGGACCGGCCGGTCAGGTCGAACAGAGGATTGCTTGCTGCCATCAGTAACTCCTCGGCATTCCCAAAGTGTGTGATCCCAGATAGTTCAAAATCATTTCCTGGGAGATCGGGGCGATACGCATCACCCGGGCCTCACGGAAATAGCGGGAGACGTTGTACTCCTCCGAGTACCCCATCCCCCCGTGTGTCTGCAACGCGCGGTCGGCCGCGGTGAAACCCGCTTCGGCACACAGGTACTTGGCGGTGTTCGCCTCGCGCCCGCACGGCCTGCCGTTGTCGTAGAGCCAGGTTGCCTTGCGCAACACGAGTTCTGCCGCATCGAGATGCGCCAGCGAGTCCGCGAGCGGAAACTGTATTCCCTGGTTCATGCCGATCGGGCGGCCGAATACCTCACGCTCGTTGCCGTACTTGACGGCCCGGTCCAGAGCGACCCGCCCGATGCCGAGAGCCTCGGCTGCGATGAGCATACGCTCCGGGTTCAGACCGTCCAAAAGATACTGGAATCCCTTGCCCTCCTCGCCGACCCGATCCTCGACGGGGATCTTCAGATCGTCGATGAAGAGCTCGTTCGAGGAGACCGCGTTACGTCCCATCTTCCGGATCGGCCGGACCTCGACACGGCTGCGATCCAGATCGGTGAGGAACAGCGTCATGCCGTCGGTCTTCTTGGCGACCTCGTCGTAACGCTGCGTCCGGGTGAGCAGGAGGATCTTCTCCGACTCCATCGCCTTGGAGATCCACACCTTGCGGCCGTTGACGATGTAGTGGTCGCCCTCCCGGCGGGCGAAGGTAGTGATGCGCGAGGTATCCAGTCCGGCACCGGGTTCGGTGACGCCGAAGCAGACGTGAAGGTCCCCACTGGCGACCCGGGGCAGGGTCCGCTGCTTCAGTTCGTCGGAGCCGTGGACGACGACCGGGTGCATCCCGAAGATCGACAGATGGATCGCGGTCGCGGCATTCATGCCACCGCCGGACCGAGCGACCTCCTCGAGCAGAATGGAGGCCTCGGTGATGCCCAGGCCGTGCCCGCCGTACTCCTCCGGAGTGGTGATGCCGAGCCACCCGCCGTCGGCGAGCGCTTTGTAGTACTCCGTCGGAAATTCGTGCGCGAGGTCCTTTTCCATCCAGTACTGGTCGCCGAAGTTCTTCATCAGCTCGGCGACCGACTTGCGGATCAGCTCCTGGTCCTCGGTCAGCTCGAAACTCATGCCACCGGGCACAGCCATGTTCTCAACTTCTTTCTTCGTCTTCCGGCAGTGCCACCGGCCGTGTCCGGTGGCCCCACCGGACCTGATCGTCGGTACCTCAGTCGGAGGCGGGAAGGGCCTTGGCCGCCTTGACGGTCAACGGCACGCCGTCGTAGCTCAATTCGCCCACACCCGGTGAGGTGCACAGCACCTCGAGTGTGTCGCTCTCGTTGACGTACCGCTTGCCGATGAGCGTCACCAGGTCGGTGATACCCGCCGTCGACGGGCGCCCACCGGTCGCGGGGACCATCGGGCTTCCGCCGCACGCCAGAACCGCTCCGCCCTCGGCGGGTGCGCGGACGACGACCACGCGGACCGTGCAGTCGGCGCTGGCGAGCTGTTCGCCGGCTTTGAGGGGAGTCGCTGCGGTCATGCTTCAACCTCACTTTCGGAAGTGCGCTCGGCGAGGACGCCGAGGTCGAACGATTGACGCGCCATCCAGAACCGGAGGAATCCGGTGAGCGAGTAGCGCAGGTACAGCGCTGCGCCGACCACCGCGACGGCAACGCCGAGAATCGAGACCACGATCGCATCGCGCTGCACGAGCGCGTCGGACGTGTTGTGTGACATGAAGTATGCCACTGTTCCGAGGATCGGGCCGACCACCATGAGAGCGACACCGAGCCGCAGCCACAGCGACGACCGGCCGGCGGAGGGATCGGGGATCTTCAACTCGGACAGTTCACGGGTGAACCGGTCCGCACGGGATTCGGTCGAGGTCATGAGGAACTCCCTAGGTAGAGGGCGGCGAGCTCGGATCGGAGTCCGCTGTCGGGGTGGCCTTGCTTCTGGATGCGTCCGCGTACGAGAACCGCTGCGTGGTCGGCGAAATCGAGGACGGCGTTCGCGAACTGCTCGACGACGAGAACCGCCACGCCGCTGCGGGCGATCTCGGCCACCTCGTCATAGAGGCGGCCGACGACCAGCGGTGCCAGGCCCATCGACAGTTCGTCGAGCAGAAGGACCGCGGGATCGGTGGCCAGTCCACGGGCGAGTGCGAGCATCTGCTGCTCGCCGCCGGAGAGCGTCCCGGCGGTCTGTGACGCACGCTGGGCGAGGATCGGGAAGCGCGAGAACGCGACCTCTTCGATCTGTTCGCGCGGTGTGCCCGTGAACGTCATCATCAGCAGGTTGTCGCGGACCGACATGTTGGGGAACACGCCGCGGCCTTCCGGGATCAGGCAGACCCCCGCCCGGGCCAGATCGCGCGGCGCCACCCCGGTGACGTCCCGCCCGCCGAGGAACAGCTGACCGGAACGCAGCGGATGGACCCCGGCCGCAGCCTTGAGCGTCGTGGTCTTGCCGGCACCGTTCGGTCCGAGCAGCGCCACCACCTGCCCGGCGGAGACGCTCAGGTCGATCCCGTGGAGCACGGTGATCTCGTCGTAGGCGGCGCGCGCGTCGCGTAGTTCGAGGATGGCGTTCATGCTTCCCCCAGATAGGCCGCGAGCACCTTCTCGTCCCGGCGGATCACGTCCGGCGCTCCGACGGAGATGATCCGGCCGAGGTCGAGGACGTATACCTGATCGCACACGCTCATGACCAGTTCCATGTCGTGTTCGACGAGCAGGACCGCGGTTCCGTCGTCGGCGAGGGCACGCAGCAGCCCGGCGAACAACTCGGTTTCCTGCGGGTCCTGTCCGGCAGCGGGCTCGTCGAGCAGGATCAGGCTCGGGTGGACCGCGAGCGCACGCGCGACCTCGACGAGCCGGCCCATGCCGGTGGACAGCGCGTCGGCCGTGGTGTCGGCGAGGTGGTGCAAGGCGAGACGTTCGATGATCTCGTCGGCCACCTGCCTGGCCCGGCGACGTTCCGGGCCGAGTTCCGCTGCCACGAGCAGGTTGTCGCGGACGCTGAGCCGGCCGAACAGTTCCAGCCGCTGGAAGGTGCGGGCCAGTCCGTGCCGGGCGCGCCGTGCCGGACCGGCCCGCGTGACGTCGTGCCCATCGAGATACACGCGTCCCGCGACGGGCCGGCGCAGCCCGGTGATCACGTCGAATAGGGTGCTCTTGCCGGCACCGTTGGGCCCGATGAGCCCGGTGACCTGTCCGCGTTCGGCTTTCAATCCGACCCCGTCGAGGGCGCGGTGTCCCCCGAACGCGACGGCGATGTCGTCAACCTCGAGTTGCGACGGCACGATCGAGCACCTCCTGGTCCTCGGGAGTCCAGGGACGTTTCACGCCCCACCACTCGACGGGTATGTCCTCGGCCGGATCGTCCGGTCCCGGCGGCACCTTGCGCCGCGAGTTCGACCAGAGGCGGGCGGCGAGGACGCCCGCGACGATGCCCGCGAGGAGCACGTATCCGTTGATCACGTCGCCGAGGCGCAGCAGCCACAGCACCACGATCCATCCCACCAGCGTCGAGACGACGAGGGTGTCGCGGAACGTGGCCTCCCACTCCCTTCGCAGCGACGGCACGACACCGTCGTCCACGGCCCCGGACCCGTAGGCGAGTCCCGCTGCGGCGGGCAGGGTCTGGACGAGGTTCTGCGCACCGGGCCACAGCGCGACGATCGCGTTGAGCGGGCCGGCGACCATCGTGCCGGTGAACAGGCCGTTGCCGACCACGCCGAGCCCGCCGACGACCGCGATCAGGAAGATACCCAGTCCGGCAATGAAATTGAACTGCTCCGGGGCTACGGACTGCAGCTGCATCCCGTAGAGCGCGCCGCCGAGTCCCGCGATGCCCGCGGAGATCGCGAACACCAGTGTCTTCATCATCAGCAGGCTGCCACCGAGGGTCGCGTAGGCGGCTTCGCTGTCGCGCAGTGCGATCAGCTGCCGGCCGAGGCGGCCACGGCGCAGTGCCGCGACCCCGATCGTGACCAGTGCCAGGCAGATCGCGGCGAACACGGTCAGTTCCGCCGGAGTGTCGATCCGGAATCCGAACAGGCTCGGTCCGACCAGGTCCACCGAACCCTGGTTGAAGAACGCGAAGTCCACCCCGAACAGCTCGAACGAGGGCATCGAGAAGATCCAGCGGTCGAGTACGACGGCGATGGCCGCGGTACCGAGGGCGAGGTACACCCCCGACAGGCGCAGCGCCGGGATCGCCACGATCGCTCCGGCGACGCCGGCGATCACCATCGCGGCCAGCAGCGCCCACCACTGTCCGTCCGAACCGAGGTGGGCACACACGATCGCACCGATCCCCGCCATACTGAGCTGGGCCAGGGAGATCTGCCCGGCGTACCCGACCAGCGGGACGAAGGACATCGCGATCACACCGAACGCGAATATCTGCCCGTAGGTGATGAGATCACCCTCGCCGAGCACGGTGGACAGGATGATGCCGAACGCCACGATCACCCCGGCGAAGGCGAACGTCCCGCGCACCGTGGGAACGGGAACCTGGCTGAGGTTCCGGTCGCGGCCGCGCAGCCTGCCGTGCGGGAACAGCAGCAGGGCCAGCAACAGCAGGATCGCGGGTGCGGCCAGGCGGAGCCCGGGCAGATAGTCGTTCTGGGGCAGGTAGCCGGCCATGTAGGCCTCCATGCAACCGACCACGACGGCGCCGACGAACGTCATCGGCAGGCTCTTGAGCCGGCCGAAGATCGCCGCCGCGTAGGCGCTGACGATCAACAGTGACAGCTGGGTGGCCTCGAGCGCGACCATCGGGGCGATGAGCACGCCACCGAGGGCGGCCAGCACGGTTCCGAGAATCCAGGCGACCCGGTTGGCGCGGACCGGGTCGGCGCCGGTGAGCCCGACGAGGGCGCGGTCGTCGACCGTCGCCCGCATCTCCGCGCCGGTGCGTGTGTTGAACATCAGCACACGCAGTCCCAGCGCCACCGCGACCGCGACGACCATCGTCAGCGCCTGGTGCCAGGTGATCGTGGCCGAGCCGATGTGGAACGGCTGCAGCTCGTTGAAGAACGTGGGCAGCGACCGTGCCTTGACCGGGTTCCAGATCCACCGTGCCAGCGCGATGAGCCCGCTCAGCAGCGCGATGGTCATGACGAGCTTCTCGGCCTCGCCGAGTCTCTGGACCGGGCGCAGCAACCGTTCGACGAGAAGGCCGAACGCCGGCGCCAGCACCAGCAGCACGACGGCGACCGAGAGCCACACCGGCCAGCCCCAGCCGACGCTGAGCTGCCAGTAGGCGAAGGCCGCCATCATGCCCGTGGCGCCGTGTGCGAAGTTGAACACGCCGGTGGTCGTGAACGTCACGACCAGGCCACTGCTGATGATCGCGTAGATCGCGGCCGTGGTGAGGCCGACGATTCCGAACGTGATGAACTGTTCCATTATTGGACTTCGTCCATACTCTTGCCGACCTCGGCGAGGGTCATCGGTGCGCCGAAGTCCTGGTTGAGCTTGCGCATCGGGATGTCGCACCGGTACAGGCCGCTGTCAGGGTTGAAATCGGCCGCTTCCCAGCCGTCCGAGGTGACCTTCTCGACGTTGAAGCAGGAGCTCGGCGGGATCGGGTTCTGCAGGTCCGACGCAGAGTGCAGGCCTCCACCGGTCCAGGCGGTTTCGGCGCGTGCGTTGTCGTAGATGCACTTTCGGGTCAGTTCGTCACCGCAGGCGGCGGCGGACTTGGCGAACAGCAGCCACGAGGACCACGCCCGGACCGCCGGGAGAGTGATCTGCGCGTCGGGAGCGTACTTCGCGTACAACTCCTTCAGCTGCTCGACCGCCGGCTCGTCGCTCTCGAGCGGTGCCACACCACCGAGGTCGACGAGGTTGTTCTGGAAGTCCGCGGAGCGCCCGAGGAGCTCGACGAACTGGTCGTTGTAGGCGTTGTTGTTGGCGTCGATCCAGTCGAGCTTGTAGTCCATGTTGGTCAGGACCTCTTCGAGCTTGGCGAGCTGGTCGAAACTACCCATGAAGATCAGGCCCTTGACGCCCTTGCTCTTGATGGCCTGCGCGTAGGGAGTCCAGTCGGAGACGCCCATCGCGGGGTAGAGCTCGTTGTAGATGATCGTGGCCCCGAGCGAATCGAGGGTCTCCTGGGTGATCGCGCCGATGACCTTGGTGACGGCCGAGTCGCCGTTGATCATTCCGACCGCGCCCTTCGACTCCGGGTACGCCTCGTTCAGCGCCCAGGTGCGGAAGCCGGCATAGTTGTCGTAGCCGGCGACCTTCGCCGGGGAGGCATTGATCTCGAGGTCGGCGCCGGACGCGCGTTCCTGTACGGTCTGGGCCGTGAAGCTCGGGAGCAGGCAGTTGAGGCGTTCCTTGACGCCGAGGGCGTCGAGTGCCGCACCACCGCCGACGAGGGCGAAATCCTCGCGGCAGGCTTCGATCATGCGCTGACGTGGTTCCATCAGCTTGGCGTCGCGGGTGTTGGCGACGAGGGTGCGGCCGTTGATGCCGCCGTTGTCGTTGCACCAGGACGTGAACACGTTCGCGGCGTCGACGAACTCCGAGTTCTTGGTGAAGCCCATGTCGGTGAAGACACCGACCTCGATCTGCTCGGCGGTGACGCCCTGCGCACTCGCGGTCGTGGCGTCACCGTCCTGACAGACTTCGGTGAGATCGCCGAAGTCGGCCGAGGCCGCCGACGACGAACCGCCGCCCGAGCCTTCGCCCCCCTCGATCTCGGTGCCGGTGCGTCCACCGCAACCGGCGACGAGTATCGATACGGCGGCCAGCGCCAGGAGAGCCCGCCCCCCGGTGAATGTGTGCTGTCGTTTCACGTTCTTCCTCCCCCTGGCCTGACGGCCGGCCGGTGTGACTCAGGAGATTGCCTGCGGGCCCGCGCGACCGTGGTGGTCCAGCCGAGGATCGAAAGGCCGTAATGCTCTCACCTGACAGGGAAACTAGCCTCTCCCTGTAGGAGAATCAACATATTTCACGGGTGATCAGCGGGGAGAACTTTTGCGAATACGACAGAGGGGATCTTCGTCCGACGGAGGGCGCCCGCTCGATCAAGAGCATCTTCACCTGCTGTTTCATCCCCGGCGTTGACTAACCGGCGAAAGCCTGGAAACCTGATGAGCAGAAATGAGAATGTAATTCTCGTCGATGAGAGGAGGTTGTGGATGGCCCTGCTTCCGCCGCTACCCGCAGAGGAGTGGGACGACAAGACGCGTGCCGCGTTCATCGGGATGCTCGCCCGGGATCGCCAGAACCCGGAAGGCGCCGGCACGGCCCTGTCCGCGCTCGCTCACCACCCGGACCTGACCAAGGCATTCCTCGGCTTCAGCGTCTACCTGCTGTACCGGTCGACGCTGCCACCGCGGTTGCGCGAACTCGCAATCCTGCGCGTCGCGCACCGGCGCGAGTGCGAGTACGAATCGCAGCACCACGTGCCCATCGCGCAGGAGGCCGGGCTGACCCTCGACGAGATCGAGGCAGCACGACGCGGGGAGGCCGCCGACGAGTTCGAGCGCACGCTGCTCACCGCGGTCGACGAACTCGAGGACAAGAACAGGCTCTCCGAGCAGACGTGGAACGCACTCGGCGAGCGGCTCGACAAGCGTCAGCGAATGGACTTCATCTTCACGGTCGGTGGCTACGGCCTCATGGCCATGGCTTTCAACACATTCGGTATCGGACTCGGACACGACTCCGAGCCCGGACAGGAAAGGTAGATCCGTGCCCCATTTCCCGAAACCAGCAGAAGGCAGCTGGACCGAGCACTGGCCCGAACTCGGCACCGCACCGGTCGACTACACCGACTCGTACGATCCGCAGTTCTTCGAAGACGAGCGCAACGCGATCTTCAAGCGCACCTGGCTCAACGTCGGCCGTGTCGAGAAGCTCCCCCGCAAGGGCAGCTACTTCACCAAGGAACTGCCCTCCGCCGGCCCCGGCACCTCGCTGGTGATCGTCAAGGGCAACGACGACGTGATCCGCGCCTTCCACAACGTGTGCCGCCACCGCGGAAACAAGCTGGTGTGGAACGACTTCCCCGGTGAAGAAGTCGCCGGCAGCTGCAAGCAGTTCACCTGCAAATACCACGCCTGGCGCTACAGCCTCGAAGGCGACCTGACCTTCGTCCAGCAGGAAGGCGAGTTCTTCGACCTGGACAAGCAGGACTACGGCCTCAAGTCCGTGCGCTGCGAAATCTGGCAGGGCTTCATCTTCATCAACCTCGACGACAACGCCGAGCCGCTCGACGAATACCTCGGCCCGCTGGCCAAGGGCATCGAAGGCTACCCCTTCGACCAGATGACCGAGGTCTACAGCTACCGGTCCGAGATCGGCTCCAACTGGAAGCTGTTCATCGACGCGTTCGCCGAGTTCTACCACGCCCCGATCCTGCACATGAAGCAGGCCACCAAGGACGAAGCCGAAAAGCTCGCCGGCTACGGCTACGAGGCACTGCACTACGACATCCAGTCCCCACACTCGATGATCTCCTCGTGGGGCGGCATGGCACCGCCCAAGGACCTGAACATGGTCAAGCCCATCGAACGCGTCCTGCGCTCGGGCCTGTTCGGCCCCTGGGACCGCCCCGACATCGCCGGCATCGCCAACGACGAACTGCCCGAGGGCGTCAACCCCGGCAAGTTCCCGGTCTGGGGCCAGGACTCGTGGGAATTCTTCCCCAACATGACCCTGCTCATCTGGGCGCCGGGCTGGTACCTGACCTACCACTACTGGCCCACCGCCCCGGACCGCCACATCTTCGAAGCCAGCCTCTACTTCGTGCCCCCGAAGAACGTTCGCGAGCGCCTCGCCCACGAACTCGCCGCGGTCACCTTCAAGGAATACGCACTGCAGGACGCCAACACCCTCGAAGCGACCCAGACGATGATCGGCACCCGTGCCGTCACCGAGTTCCCGCTCTGCGATCAGGAAATCCTCCTCCGACACCTGCACAAGACCGTCGGAGACTACGTCAAGGAGTACCGTGATGGCGCTGCTGCCAACTGAATTCGCCGACCTCGAGCCCTACACCGACTGGGTCCTGGCCACCGAGCCCGAGCGCTACGCCAAGCGTCTGGCCTCGACCATGCCCGACATGCAGAAGTTCTACGACGCCGCCTTCCCCCGCATCGAAGACGCCATCACCTACTGCGACAAATTCGATTTCGACGACCTGCCCGACGACGCCCGCGCACTCGTGCACCTGATGCAGTCGCTCATCATGGTCTCCTTCCCCGTCGAAGTCTGGAAACAGCCCCGCGTCCCCGACAGCGGCGCAGCCTGGGCCGAAATCACCCAGGAACCGGTGGTGTAGCCCATGATCACGCTCAAGGCGGCCGGACTCCTCGACGTCGACAGCGGAAAGATCGTGCGCCCGGGCATCGTCCGCGTCGACGGCGACAAGATCGTCGGGATCGGCGGTGCACCCGAGGGCGAGGTCATCGATCTCGGCGATCAGATCCTCCTGCCCGGCCTCATGGACATGGAAGTCAATCTGCTCATGGGCGGACGCGGCGAGAAGCCGGTCTTCTCCACGGTGCAGGACGACCCGCCGCTGCGCATGCTCCGCGCAGTCGGCAACGCCCGGCGCACCCTCCGCGCCGGCTTCACCACGGTCCGCAACCTCGGCTTGTTCGTCAAGACCGGCGGATACCTGCTCGACGTCGCGTTGGGCAAGGCCATCGACGCCGGCTGGGTGGACGGTCCCCGGGTCGTTCCCGCGGGTCATGCGATCACGCCGACCGGCGGTCACCTCGACCCGACGATGTTCGCAGCGTTCGCCCCCGGCGTACTGGACCTGACCATCGAGGAAGGCATCGCCAACGGTGTCGACGAGGTCCGCAAGGCGGTGCGCTACCAGATCAAGCACGGTGCGCAGCTGATCAAGGTCTGCGTGTCCGGCGGCGTCATGTCCCACACGGGAACCCCCGGCGCACAGCACTACTCCGACGAGGAACTGCGCGCCATCGTCGACGAGGCGCACCGGCGCGGCCTGCGCGTCGCCTCGCACACCCACGGCGCGGACGCCGTCCGCTCGGCCGTGGCCGCCGGGATCGACTGCATCGAGCACGGATTCCTCGTCGACGACGACGCGATCCAGAAGATGGTCGACGCCGGTACCTACCTGGTTCCCACCACCCGGCTCGCGGACGCGATGGACGTCTCGCACGCCCCACCGGATCTTCAGGCCAAGGCCGCCGAGATGTTCCCCAAGGCCCGCACCTCGGTCAAGGCGGCGTACGAGGCCGGCGTGAAGATCGCGCTCGGCACCGACGCCCCGGCCATCCCGCACGGCAAGAACGCCGACGAACTCGTCGCCCTCGTCGAACGCGGTATGTCCGAAATCGCGGCGCTGCGTGCCGCCACGAGCGTCGCCGCCGAGCTGATCGACGTCACCGACCGCGGCCGGCTGGCCGAGGGCCTTCTCGCCGACATCATCGGCGTGCCGGGAGATCCCTTGCAGGACATCACCGTCACGCAGAACGTGCAGTTCGTCATGAAAGGAGGAAAAGTCTATGTCGGCAACTGACGACCTCGTGGAGATCAACCAGCTCCTCGCCAAGTACGCGGTCAACATGACCAAGGGCGACGTCGAGGGCGTGATGGCCGTGTTCACGCCCGACGGCACCTACAGCGCGTTCGGCGACGCCTTCACCCTCGACCAGTTCCCCGAACTCGTCGCGGCGGCACCCAGCGGCCTGTTCATGACCGGGACTGCGCTCGTCGATCTCGACGGCGACACCGCGACGGGAAGCCAGCCGCTGTGCTTCGTCGACCACTCGACGCACGACATGCGCATCGGCTACTACAACGACACCTATGTCCGGACCGACGCCGGCTGGCGGCTGCGCACCCGCGCGATGACGTTCCTGCGGCGCAGCGGCGCCCACGACTCGGGCATCCCGCATTCGTTCGAGCCGACGGCATGAACGTCGACGAGTTCCGGGCCGACCTGCGCGCCTGGCTCGACGAGAACGACCTGACCCCGCCGCCCGACCACTCGCTCGACGGTCAGGTCGCGCAGCTGGGCCGGGTGCGCAGGGCACTGTTCGACGCGGGCTGGATGCGGTACGGCTGGCCGGAGGAGGTCGGCGGTCTCGGCGGCGACGCCGTGCTGCGAGCCGTGCTCGGCGAGGAGGTCGCCACCCGGGACCTGGCGGAGCCGGGCATCTACTCGATGATCGAGGTCCTCGCTCCGACGATGATCTCCTACGCCCGGCCCGAACTCGCCGCCGAGATGGTGCCGCTGTTGCTCAACGGTCGCGAACAGTGGTGCCAGGGCTTCTCCGAACCCGGCTCCGGCAGCGACCTGGCGTCGCTGAGCACGCGCGCCGTGCAACGCGGCGACGAATGGGTGATCAACGGTCAGAAGGTCTGGACGAGTCTGGCGCAGTACGCATCCCGATGCGTACTGCTCACCCGCACCGCGCCCGGCCACGACGGGATCACCGCGTTCTTCGTCGACATGGACACTCCCGGCATCACCGTCAAACCGCTGCGCACGATGCACGGAATCGACGAGTTCGCCGAGGTGTACTTCGACGACGTCGTCGTCCCCGCGGACCGCATGCTCGGGCAACCGGGCGACGGGTGGCGGGTCGCGATGGATCTGTTGCCGCACGAACGCTCGACGTGTTTCTGGCACCGGATCGCGTACCTGTTCACCCGTTTGGACAAGCTGCTCGACGAGACCGAACTCGACGCCGACGACGATCTCGGCTCGGTGTTCCTGGCGCTGCACACCGTGCGGTGCCGGTCGCGTCTGACCCAGCAGCGACTCGCCGACGGGGCCTCCCTCGGGCCGGAGACCTCGATCGACAAGGTCCTGCTGGCGACTGCCGAACAGCAGCTGTTCGACACGGCGCGCGATCTGCTGCCCGGCGTCCTCGAACTCGAGGACACCGCGTGGCGACCGGAGTTCCTGTACTCGCGGGCCGCGACGATCTACGGCGGCACCGCCGAGATCCAGCGCAACATCATCGCCCGCCGTCTGCTCGACCTGGGGAGGGAATGATGTCCGACGCCGCCACCGTCGCCGATGCCGCGCAGGATCAGGAACTGGCGCTGCTCGGGGATGCCCTGCGCGGGATCATGACCTCGGCACCGGCACACGAACTGGATTCGGCGCTGGCCGATCTCGGATGGGGCGACATGCTCACCGAGATGCCCGATGTCGCGATCCCGTTGGTGTTCCGCCTCCTCGGCAAGACCGGCGCGCACGCGCCGGTGCTCAACGACGTCGTTCTGCACGCGGCCGGACTGCCGATCGCGGGCACCCTGCCGCTGCCGTTCTCCGGCGGGAAGTGGATCGTGTGGGAACGCACCGGAGTGGCCGGCACCTCGCTCGACGAGGAGATCCCCCTGTACACCTCCGATGCGGGCGAGGAGATCGGTCCCGCAGCGATCGCCGCGGGACGGCGCGCGCTCGGCTGGTGGCTGGTGGGGACGAGCCGGACCATGTTGTCGCTCGCGCGAACCCACGCTCTCGACCGCACACAGTTCGGGAAGCCGGTCGCCTCGTTCCAGGCGGTTCGGCACCGTCTCGCCGACACGCTCGTCGCGATCGAGGGCGCCGAGGCCACGCTGCTCGCCGCGAACGACGATCTCGGGTCTTTGCTGGCGAAGGCGGCGGCGGGGAAGGCCGCTCTGACGGCGGCCCGTCACTGCCAGCAGGTGCTCGGCGGAATCGGATTCACCGCCGAGCACGATCTGCAGCGACACATCCGCCGCGCACTGGTTCTCGACGGGATACTCGGCAGCGCAAAGGAACTCACCCGCGTAGCCGGCGCGTTGATCCGTTCGACGGGTTCGGCTCCGCGGCTCGTGCAACTGTAGAGAATCGAACAACGGAGAAGGGGTGCCTGCACTTCGCAGGCACCCCTTCTCCGTTGTCCGTGTCCGCACCACACACCCCTCGGCACGAGTAACGCCGCCGGTTCGGGATCGGAAGTTCCGTGCCCGAACCGGCGGCGGTTCGTGTGTTCGGCGGAGATCAGCAGCCCGGGACGGGAGCGCCCCCACCCTGGATGGCGAGCAGGGTGCAGAAGGTCGTTGCGGTGACCTTCCAGGTGCCGTCCTCCTGGATCGCCGCACCGGACTGGTCCGGCAGCACCGGCGCACCGTTCATGAGCAGCGTCCACTTGACCTCGGCGTTCTCCGGGTCGGTGAGCGTGACGCCCTCGACCGTCGCGGTCGTGGCCATGGCCTGCGGGTTGGCCGTCATGCCTTCGAGAGTGGGCAGGAAGACGTCGCCGTTCTCGACCAGTGCGGCGCGCTCGGCCGGCGGGGTCGAGCCGTTGAAGAACGTGACGTAGGCGTTGGTGACCGCTTCGGTCGTCGCCGGATCCGCCGCTGCTCCGGCTGCGCCCGCCGTGGTCGTCTCGGTGGCCGCGGTCGTCTCGGACGTGGTGGTGGCCGCCTTGGTCGTGGTGCTGTCGCCGGAGCTGTCGTCGTCGCTGCTGCAGCCCACGAGGGTGACAGCCGCAACCGCCACCATCCCGAAGGTGGCGACTGCACGACGGATGTTCGAAACGCGCATGACGGATCCTCTCCGGTGGACGAACCGATTCCGTCCACCAATGTGTTGGAACTTCCCCCCAGGTCCCTGCGAGAGTACGTTGCCTACTCGTCCCGGGTTGGGCTTTTCGCACCTCGAATTCCGTTGCCGTCCAGATGGTCCGGCGGTGCGGATCGGGCTACGTTATTCGATCTTCGCCTTCATCTCGTCCAGGTTCACCAGAATCGGGAATCCACCGACGCTCAGCGCGTTGCCGTGGCCGGTCTGATGGACGTCGAACACCGACTGGATGGCGGCGTAGAAGCCCTGTACATCGAGGGTCTGGTTGACGGCACGCTTGGCCTGCCGCAAACCGAACGGAGGCATCGCCGCGATCTTCGCCGCGAGTGCGCGAGTCTCCTCGTCCAGGCGGTCACGGGGCACGACCTTGTTGACCATCCCCGTCTGCTCGGCCTCGTGCGCCGTGACCGGGCGACCGGTGAACAGGATCTCCTTCGCCTTGCGCGGGCCGAGCTCCCATGTATGCCCGTGATACTCGACCCCGCCGATGCCCATCATCACCACCGGGTCGGAGAACGACGCGTCCTCGGAAGCGACGATGAGGTCGCACGGCCAGCACAGAAGCAACCCGCCGGCGATGCAACGCCCCTGGACGGCGGCAATCGACGGCTTGGGGATGTTCCGCCAGCGCAGGGAGTACTCGAGATAGCGCCGGCTCTCGTTGCCGTAGATCAGTTCGAGTGTGATCTTCAGATCGTCGGGCACCTTGGTGCCGAGGTCGTGACCGGCCGAGAAGTGTTTGCCTTCGGCTCTGAGCACGATGACCGAAACCTCGGGATCGTCGGCTGCGCGCATCCACGCCGCATCGAGTTCGTCGAGGAGCGCGGCGTTCTGAGCGTTCGCGGCCTCCGGCCGGTTCAGCGTGATCGTGGCGATCTTGTCGGCTACCTCGTAGAGAATGTGCACAGCCGGACCCTCATCCCCGTGGCAGGCCGAGCACGCGCTCGGCGACGATTGTTCGCTGAATCTCCGACGTACCGCCGGCGATGGTACCGGCGAAGCTGCGGGCGAACCGCTCGAACCAGCCGCACGCGAAGTTGTCGTTGTTCCACGCGTTGAACGGTGCCGTCCACGCAGGGTGGACGAGACCGTCCGCCGCCGCGGCGTCGAGCGCGTGTTCGGACGCGGTCTGCACCGCCTCCGATCCGAGCAGCTTGAGGACCGACAGCGCCGCGACATCCTGCTCACCGCGGTCCGCGCGGGCCAGGGCACCGGATCCCAGCAGACGGAGAGCCTGCAGATCCATTGCGAGAGTGGCGTACCGGTCGCGGTCGAGAACGGTCGACGGGTGGAAGTCCTCGACGAGATCCTGGAGCCGGTCCGCGAAACTGAGCCACAGCAGCGTACGTTCGTGTCCGAGCGCGCCGTTCGCGACGCCCCAGCCCCCGTTGAGCTCGCCGATCAGGTTCTCCGCCGGCACCCGTACCTCCGTGAAGAAGACCTCGTTGAAATCCAGGTCGTCCGACGACGCGATCGACGCGAACGGGCGGCGCACGACACCGGGTGTGTCCGTCGGAATCAACAGCACGCTGATTCCCTTGTGCTTGGGCGCATCCGGATCCGTCCGCACGAACGTGAGGAGCACGTCGGCGTCGTGCGCGCCCGAGGTCCAGACCTTCTGGCCGTTGACGACGAAGTGGTCGCCGTCGAGGACCGCCCGCGTGCGCAGGCCGGCGAGGTCGGAACCGGCGCCGGGTTCGCTCATGCCGAGCGCGGCGGTGATCTCCGCCCGCAGGATCGGTACGGCCCACTGCTGTTTCTGCTGCGGCGTTCCGAACGACAGGATCGAGGCGGCGATGATCCCGAGCCCCTGAGGGTTGAAGCTGTGGTAGATGCGGCGACGGGACAGTTCCTCGAGGTGCACGTACTGCTGCAGGATCGTCGCGTTGCGACCACCGAATTCGGGCGGATTCCCGGGAAGCAGCCAGCCGCTGTCGAATTGGAGGCGCTGCCACGGCCGCGCCCAGTCCGGGACGTCGGCGCTCGAGATGGGGCGCACCCCGGTCTCGGCCTCGTCCGGAAGGTTCTCGTCGAGGAAGGCCACGAACTCGGCCCGGAACTCCTCGACGTCGGCATCAAAGGTGAGTTGCACGGTACTCCTCGGCGATCAGCGCTCGGTGCTCGGCGGCGCCGCCGAGCAGATGCTCGCCGGCTCTGGCGCGCTTGAGCGCGAACTGAAGGTCGTTCTCCCAGGTGAAGCCCATGGCCCCGAACAACTGGAGGCCGTTTCGGAACACCACCGATTGGCATTCACCGGCCGCTGCCTTGGCCATGGAGGCCGCCACACGGCGGCGAGGGTCGTTCTCCGCGATCGTCAGGGCCGCGTAGTAGCCCAGGGCGCGGGCCCGCTCGATCGCAACGTGCATGTCGACGGCCTTGTGCTTGACGGCCTGGAACGAGCCGATCGGAACCCCGAACTGCTGACGTTCCCGGACGTGGCCGAGGACCATGTCGAGGATCCGCTGGCACGCACCGACCGTCGTCAGTGCGATCCCGGTGAGCGCGAGGTGGCGTGCCGGTTCGAGATCGGCTGCGATCCTGCGCTCGTCCTCGACACGGACACCCACGAAGGAGACCTCCGCGAGGTGGAGCACGGGGTCGAAGATCGGGCTGCGTGTCGCGGTCACACGATCGGATGGCACGACGAACGTTCCCGCGTCGGTGACCACGGCGAACTGTGCCGCACGGTCGCCGTCGAGCACCTGGTGGGCGGTTCCGTCGAGGATCCAGCCCTCCTCGTCCCGGTGCGCCGTGACGCCGCTGTACACCGCCGCGCCGGCCATCGCGGGATCGACGAATCCCGTTGCCAGAGGTGCGAACTGGGTCATCGTGGCGAGATAGGGCGTCGGATCGGTCGAGCGGCCGAGCTCCTCGAGCACGATCGCGAGTTCGACCGTGGTCTCGGTGTCGGTCAGCTCGGTCCAGCCGAGGTCGACATATGTCTTCCACAGCGGGCCGGGGTCGGCACCATCGTCGACGATGCTGCGGATCAGCGTGGGCGCGCATTCCTTGGCCGTGACGTCACGGACCGTCTTCTGCCATAGTCGCTGATCGGAGTCGAACTCGAAGAGCATCCCGGCCTGCCTCCTTGCCAGAGCTGCGGTGCACAATGATGATGCGAGAATATCATTCTCGTTTGATGAAAGTAATAGTCTCTCAGAATTGACGACACAGGCTCGGTCGGCGTACTGAGCGAGCTGACTCTCCGGTACAGTTGCTTCCATGCTCGGTACATGTGTCACAGAACAGAGCCGGTGGTGACCGGCCCCAGCGAAGAGCCGGCCTGGAAGCAGCGCGCAGTCGAGCGCTCCATCAGGACCGCCAAGATTCGTGCCGAACAGCGGGTGCAGCGCTTCCTGGACGCGGCTCAGTCGATCATTGCCGAGAAGGGCAGCACGGACTTCACCGTGCAGGAGGTCGTCGACCGGTCCAAGCAGTCCCTCCGCAGCTTCTACCTGCAGTTCGACGGCAAGCACGAGTTGCTGCTCGCCCTGTTCGAAGATGCCCTGAGCCGCTCGGCCGACCAGATCCGCGCCGCCGCGTCCGGGCAGGACACGCCGCTGGATCAACTGCGCGTCGCGATCGAGCTGCTGTTCGAGTTCTGCCGCCCCGACCCGAGCGCGCAACGTCCGCTGTTCACCGATTTCGCGCCGCAGCTGCTGCTCACGCATCCGGCCGAGGTGAAGGTCGCGCACTCCTCGATGCTCGCGCTGTTCACCGAGCTGATGGAGAAGGTCGACGCCTCCGGCGAGCTGCGTCCGGGCTCGAACCCCCGCCGCCTCGCGGCGATGACGATGCAGACCGTGATGTTCACCGCGCAATCCGCCGGCAACGCCGACGACGCGACCATCAAGCCGATTTCCGCCGAGGAAGTCTGGAACTTCTGTGCCCGGGGGTTCGCCGGAAGCTGACGAGAATCGTATTCTCAATCGGGGATAGTTCGCTTACACTGGCGACGTGCCCGATCTCTGGAACGATCTTCTCGCCTGTCTCGATCTCCGCGCCGACTCGCCGGCGGACCCGCCGGAAGCTACCGGACCGGTCGTTTTCGAAGGCAGCAACCAGCACCTCGAATACCATCGGCTGTTCGGCGGCCAGATCCTCGGCCAGTTCGTCCGCGCCGCCGAAGCCGCGTGCCCGGCCAAGCGCATCAAGTCGTTGCATGCCCTGTTCCCGCGCGAGGGCAAGGCCGCGGAACCGGTCCGGTACGAGGTCACCCGCCAGCACGAGGGCCGTTCGTTCGCCACACTCGGCATCGTGGCGAGTCAGTCCTCGGGCGTCATCGGCACCGCCTCGGTCTCGATGCACGTCGGCGAGGAGGGCCCCGAACTGCAGACCGTCGACGCCGTTCCGCCCGTGCTCGGCGAGTCCGATCGCACCCGCGTCGACCTGATCCCGTGGGAGATCCGGACGACCGAGGACCTCAATTCGTACGAGTCCTCGCCGCCCGAGTACGAAATGTGGATGCGCACACCGGAAGTCGATCCCGGACTGGCTCCCGCACTGACCGCCTACGCAACCGACCTGACGCTGATCGGAACTGCCCTCCGCCCACTCGAGGGCCTGGCCCAGACCGGCAACGGCACGGTCTTCACCTCGGCCGTCACGTCCCACACACTGTGGTTCCATCGTCCCTTCCGCACCGACGAATGGCTGCTGCTGCGTCAGCACAGCCCCCTGATCGCCCACGGCCGCTGCTTCGGCCGCGGCGACGTCCTGGACGAGAAGGGCACGCTCGTCGCATCCTTCGCACAGGAAGCCCTGCTGCGCCTGCCCCAACCCTGACCCGATCGAGGTTTCATTGGATCCGAATACGCTGCCCGACAACACCATCGGAACTCGGAGCCCGGAGGGCCCGTACCGGGTCGTCCAGTGGGCGACCGGGAACATCGGAACCCGCGCCCTGCGTGGTGTGATCGAGCATCCGCACCTGGAACTGGCCGGTTTGTACGTCCATACGCCGGAGAAGGCCGGACGCGACGCCGGGGACCTGTGCGACACGGGCGCCACGGGCGTCACCGCGACCACCGACATCGACGACATCCTTGCACTCCGCGCGGATTGCGTGCTGTACATGCCGCGCCTCTTCGATCTCGACGAGGTGTGCCGAATCCTCGCCTCCGGCAGCAACATCGTCACCACGCGCGGGGAGTTCCACCATCCCTCCGCCATGGATCCGGCAGCACGGGCCGAGGTCGAGGCCGCCTGCGCACTCGGCGGCACATCGATCCACAGCACCGGCAGCAGTCCGGGATTCGTCACCGAGGCACTGCCCATCGTGCTCACCTCGATCCAGCGCAACCTCGACCGCCTCGCGATCGACGAGTTCGCCGACCTCTCACAGCGCGATTCTCCCGGAATCCTCTTCGACATCATGGGTTTCGGACGTGAGCCCGCAGGGTTCGAGGACTATCGCATCGATCACATCCGGTCGAACTTCGGTCCGTCGCTGCACTCGGTCGCCGATGCACTCGGACTGCGGTTCGATTCCGTCGAGGCCCACGGCGAGCTCGCCACCGCCCGCGAGAAGGTCACCATCGCCGCGGGCACACTGGAGCCCGGTACCGTTGCCGCACAGCGAATCACCGTTGCGGGTGTGCGTGACGGAGAAGCACTCCTGCAGTTCCGGGCCACGTGGTACTGCACCACCGACGTGGAAGTCGACTGGGACATCCGGCCGACGGGATGGCACATCGACGTTGCCGGCGATGCTCCGCTGGACATCGACATCCGGTTCCCGATCCCGCTCGAGCGCATGAGTGCGGTATCCCCGTCGTACACCGCGAACCGGGCGGTCAACGCCGTACCGGTGGTGTGCGCGGCGGCACCGGGCATCCGCACCACCGCCGAACTGCCGCAGGTGCTCACCGCCCTGGGCTGAACCGTCCCGCCCCGCCCCGGGTGATGGGAACCAATATTCGGTCTACCCGGGTGATGGGAACCATCACCCGGGGGCGCGGGTCGGTCAGCGGCGTGAATCGCGGCCGAGGAGCCGCGCGGCCGCGCTGTAGGGGTCGCTGCTCCCGTCCGCGACCGCGGCGGCCAGGTCGTCGAGTTCCGGCAGCGTACGCAGCTGCGACAGTGCCAGCGACAGGATCTGGGAGCGAGCGCGGGCGGCCCGCCGCTCCCCGCTGTCCGCGCGCTGATGCAGTTCGACCGCGTCGATCAGCGCGTCGATACCCTCACCCGTCGAAGCGACGAGCTTGAGAATCGGAACATCCGTCTCCGCCTTCAGATCACGAACCGTCTGATCGGCGCCGTCCCGGTCCGCCTTGTTCACCACGAGCAGGTCGGCGACCTCGAGCAGACCGGCCTTCGCGGCCTGGATCGCGTCGCCGCCACCCGGATTGAGGATCACGATCGTCGGGTCCGCGACCGCCGCTATCTCGATCTCGGACTGTCCGACGCCGACGCTCTCGAGCAGGACCACGTCGTAGCCGAGCGCGGCGAGCAACCGGATCGCGGCCGGCACCGCAGCAGACAGCCCACCGAGGTGTCCTCGCGCCGCCAGCGACCGGATCAGCACGTCCGGATCGTTGACGTGTGCGGCCATGCGGATCCGGTCGCCGAGCAGCGCTCCCCCGCTGTACGGGGACGACGGATCGACCGCGAGCACCGCGACCCGCAGGCCGCGCTCACGGTAGGCGGCGACGAGCGCGCCGACGGTTGTCGACTTGCCCGCGCCGGGTGGTCCGGTCAGCCCGACCACCCGCGCGGGCACCGGGTCGAGAGCGGCGAGCACTTCGTCGCGCCGGTCGTCCTCGACCATCGTCAGCAGCCGTCCCGCCGCGCGCATCGAACCGGTGCGCGCGGCGGCGAGGAGTTCGTCGACCGTCACGGCGCACCGTACCGTGCGCCCGGAACTGCGGACGTCACGGTGCGGGCACCTCGATGACCGTCGCCGAGCCCATACCTCCGCCCGCGCACATCGCCGCGACACCGATTCCGCCTCCGCGGCGGCGCAGTTCGTGCACGAGCGTGACGAGCATGCGCGCGCCGGTCGCGGCGACGGGGTGGCCGAGCGAGCAGCCGCTGCCACTCACGTTGACCTTGTCGGGGTCCAGCTCGAGCAGCTTGATGCAGGCGACGCACTGCGCGGCGAACGCCTCGTTGATCTCGAACAGGTCGACATCGGCGATGGACAGACCCGCACGCGCGAGTGCTTTCGGGATCGCCTCGACGGGCGCGAGACCGGTGATGGCCGGGTCGACACCGACCGACGCCCAGGCTCGCACGGTGCCGAGCGCAGGCAACCCGAGGTCGCTGCTCGCGATGGCGAGCGCCGCAGCACCGTCGTTGCCGCCGCACGCGTTGCCTGCGGTGATGCTGAAGCCCTCGATCTCGGGGTGGAGCACCTTCAGGGAGGCGAGCTTCTCGAGGCTGGTGTCGCGACGCGGGTGCTCGTCCACGGAAAACAGGCCGTGCGGGGTGCCGATCGGGACGATCTCTTCCTTGAAACGCCCCTCGTCGATGGCGGCGATGGCGACCTGATGGGACCGGAAAGCCCAGGCGTCCATCTCTTCCCGGCTCACCCCTGCCTTCACCGCGGCGTTCCAGCCGACGGTGATCGACATGTCGCGATTGGGGGCGTCGGGCCGGTCGACGTGCGACGGCGACATCCACGGAACCCACTCCTCGCCCTGGCGCATCAACGCCCGCGGGGAGGTGGAGGCCGAGTTCACGCCGCCCGCGATCACGAGCTTGTCCATCCCGGCCCGGATGCCCGCCGCGGCGGTCTGGACAGCAGCGAGCCCGGCCGCGCAGTGCCGGTTGTGCGCCAGACCCGGAACCGACGTCAGGCCGGCGGTGAGCGCGGCGTGCCGGGCGATGACTCCGCCACCGTAGAGACCTTCGCCGAGGATGACGTCATCGATCGCTGCCGCGTCGAGGTCCTTCGCCGTCTCGGCCACGATGTGGTGGGCGAGGTCGAATGCGGTGGTATCGCGGAGCGTGCCCTTGACTGCTGTACCGATCGGGGTTCGCAGCGCGGAGACGATGACGGCTTCAGGCATTGGTGTTCTCCAGTTCGGTCAGTAGGGTCCGGCGCAGGAGTTTTCCTGTTTCGGTCTTGGGAAGTTCGTCGCGGAACACCACGGTGTCCGGTGTCTTGGAGGATCGCAGCCGGTCCTTGACCCACGCGGTGATCTCGTCCGGATCCGCGTCACCGACGAGGACCGCGACGATGCGCTGGCCCCATTCCGCGTCGGCGACCCCGACGACCGCGGCCTCGGTGATCCCGGGGTGCTCGAGCAGGACGTCCTCGATCTCGGCCGGGGCGATGTTCTCGCCGCCGCGGATGATGGTGTCGTCGGCACGCCCCTCGATGAACAGGTAACCCTCGTCGTCGACGTGGCCGAGGTCGCGGGTGGCGAACCAGCCCTGCTCGTCGAGCACGCTGCGCCCGCCGTACTCGCCGGAGATCTGCTCGCCGCGGACGAACACAAGCCCCGTCTCGCCGGGCGTCACGGGTTCGCCTTCTTCCGTGCGGATCTCGATCTCGATTCCGGGAAGGGGCCGGCCGACGGAGCCGAGGCGGTCACGAACGGCCGCATCGTCGGACGCGAAGGCAGCCCGGTGGTCGTCCGGGCCGAGCACCGCGATCGACGAGGCGGTCTCGGTGAGGCCGTAGGCGTTGACGAACCCGGTGTCCGCGAAGGCGCGCAGAGCGTGCTCGAGAACCGGGCGCGGTGTGCGTGATCCGCCGTAGGCGAGGCTCTGCAGCGACGGCACGTCGGCCGGTTCGTCCCCGAGTCCGGTGACGATGCGCGCGAGCATCGTCGGCACGAGCATCGCGTGCGTGACCTTCTCGCGGCGCACGGTGTGGAGCCAGGTGTCGGGGTCGAAGGCATCGAGGTAGACCACACGGCGGCCCGTGTACAGGTTGGACAGCAGATTCGTCAGGCCCGCGATGTGGTACGGCGGGACGGACACGAGCGAGGCATCGGTCTCCGCGGCGGAGGCGAACTCCATCGTGTTGAGCACGTACGCGAGCAGGTGCCGGTGCCGCAGCACGGCGGGCTTGGGATCCGAGGTGGTGCCGCTGGTGTAGATGATCGCCGCGACGGCGTCGCCGTCCCACTCGGGCGCGGCCTCGTCGGCGTCCACGGCTGTCGCGGTGGAGTCGACGAAGGCGTCGAGATCGTCGGGGGCGAGTTCGAGGGCGCCCGGATGCCGGTCCCGCAGCGCGGTCAGCTGCGCTTCACCCAGCCGGTAGTTCAGGGCCACGAACGGGACCCCCGCCAACGCGGCGCCGAACAGCGCCACCGGGTAGGCCAGGTGGTTCGTGCCCAGGTACAGCACGGCCGGGTATTCACGGAATCGGCTCGCGGCGGCGCGAGCCCGGTCGTGGAGTTCGGGGCCGGTGAGGGACCGGCCTCCGTAGGTCACGACGGACCGATCGCCGTTGCTTGCGGCCATTTCTAGAATCATGCTGATGTTCATGAGAACATTATTCTCGCAAGCCGAGAGCTTTAGTTGCAAGAAGGGAAATCAACATGCAGATCACCGGCATTTCCGCCCTGGTCGTCGGCGGCACCGGAGGACTGGGTGAGGCCACCGTGCGTCGCCTGCACGCCGGCGGCGCCAAGGTCGTGGTCGCCGACGTCAACGACGAGAAGGGCAAGGCGCTCGAGGAGGAACTGGGCGTGCGCTACGTCCGCACCGACGCATCGAGCGAGGAGTCGGTGCTCGCCGCGATCGCCGAGGCCGAGTCGCTCGGACCGCTGCGTGTGTCCGTGGACTGCCACGGGGGCCCCGCCGGAGGTGGCCGTCTCGTCGGCAAGGACGGCAGCGCGATGCCGCTCGAGAACTTCACCAAGACGATCAACTCGTACCTGATCTCGGTGTTCAACGTGATGCGCCTGGCCGCCGCCGCCATCGCCCGGCAGGAGCCGCTCGAGGACGGACAGCGCGGCGTCATCGTCAACACCGCGTCGATCGCCGCGTACGAGGGCCAGATCGGTCAGCTCCCCTACTCGGCCGCGAAGGGTGGCGTCGTCGGCATGACCCTGGTCGCCGCCCGCGACCTGTCGCCGCTCGGCGTCCGCGTCGTCACGATCGCCCCCGGCACGTTCCTCACTCCCGCCTACGGCAAGGCCGGCGACCAGCTCGAGGCGTACTGGGGCCCGCAGGTTCCGCATCCCAAGCGCATGGGCCGTTCCCCCGAGTACGCGACCCTCGTCGCGTCGATCGTCGAGAACGACTACCTCAACGGCGAGGTCATCCGCCTCGACGGCGCCCTGCGGTTCCCGCCGAAGTGACCTCGCTCCAGGGGAAGGTCGCGTTCGTCGCCGGTGCCAGCCGTGGCATCGGCGCCGCGGTCGCCGCCGCACTCGCCGAGGCGGGCGCGGCGGTCGCGGTCGCGGCACGCTCGGAGACCGAAGGGCGGTTGCCCGGCACGATCCATTCGGTCGCCGACCGGATCGTCGCGGCGGGCGGTCGCGCTCTTCCGGTGTCGTGCGATGTCACCGACAAGACGTCCGTCGAGAGGGCGATCGCCGCGACGGTCGGCGAGTTCGGCGGTCTCGACATCGTGGTCGCCAATGCCGGAGTCCTCTGGCAGGGCCCGATCGAGACGACTCCGCTCGAGCGGTGGCAACTGTGCCTCGACGTCAACACGACCGGCGTGTTCCTGGTGACCAGGACGGCGATTCCGCATCTGCGGGCCCGCGGGGGCGGATCGCTGATCGCGGTGACCACGACGGGCGTGACGATGACGGACCGCGGGTCCAACGCGTACTGGGTGTCCAAGGCCGCGGTCGAACGGCTCTACCTCGGATTGGCCGCGGACCTGCGCGACGACAACATCGCCGTGAACTGCCTGAGCCCGTCCCGGGTGGTCCTCACCGAAGGCTGGACCGCCGGTGGCAGCGGCATCGAGATCCCCCCGGAGATGGTCGAGCCGCCCGAGACGATGGGCGCGGCGGCGGTTCTGCTCGCCGCGCAGGACGCCACCGGGATCACCGGAACCGTTCAGCGATCGGAAACGCTGCTGTCCCGTCGGTGATCCGGTCGCAGCACCGCATCCACTGCGGTGCACTGCGTTTCGAAGAATGCGCGGGCGACCGCGCTACGTGCGGCGACCAGATCGAATCCGTGGAACGCCCCGTCGACGACATGGAATGTGCACGGCACCCCGGCGTCGGCGAGGCGTTCCGCGTAGTCCCGGTTCTCCTGCACGAACAGGTCGTTGCTGCCGACACCGATCCATGCGGGCGGAAGGCCCCGCAGGTCCGCGCAGCGGGCCGGGACCGCCTCGTCCGGGTCGGCGCCGCCGAGATAACTCGACCAGCCGAACCGGTTGCACGACGGATCCCAGAGCCGGAGATGCTCGGGGCCGTCTACGGTCCGGTCGTCGAGCATCGGATACACCAGCAGCTGGAGCACGGGCGCGACGATGCCGCGGTCGCGCGCGCGGATCGACAGCGCGGCAGCAAGTCCCGCTCCCGCACTCGCGCCGCCGACGACGATTCGCTGCGGGTCGATCTCCCGCTGCCGCACCGTCCAGTCGAGCGCGCGCATACAGTCTTCGAGCGGGATCGGATACGGATTCTCGGGAGCGAGACGGTAGTCGACCGACACGACCGTGACGCCGAGACGGTCCGCGTACCGCCTGCACAGCGCGTCGTCCTGTGCGGCACAACCGATCACGTAACCGCCGCCGTGGATCCACACCAGCGCCGGGGCGGGCACCGTGCCTGCGGCGGATCGGAAGACCCGCACCGATACCCCGTCCCCGAGATCGACGACCTCGGCGCCGGACCCGCGGATCGCCTTGGACAGGAACCGGATCACCGGGAGACTGCGCGGCGTCACCGCCCTGCGCGGCGCGAGCAGCGCGGCCACGCGAAGATCCGGGTGGAACGAACCCCGTTTCGGCTCATGCGAATTCACGGGCTGATCCTAACAGGGGGCTCCGCGGCGGGTGTGTCTTTCCGGCCTCCCCGGGGGCCGGAAAGACACACCCGGTGGATCACTTCTTCGAAGTCAGCCGGGCGATGTTGGCGCGGAAATCGTCGCTCTGGAACGTCAGGTCCTCGGCGGTCATGGCGTAGTCGAGGCTCGCGAGGATCGCACGCTCGAGGTGGATGTTCACCAGCCGCTTGGTGCTCTCGACCGCCTTCTGCGGAAGTTCCGAGATCTTCTTGGCGGCGGCGAGGGCCTCGGTGAGCGGATCGGCGACGACGTGGTTGGCGAGGCCGAGCGCGAGGGCCCGTTCCGCCGGGATCCGCGTGCCGAGGAGCGCGAACTCCTTGGTCTGCAGCAGGCTGATCTGCAGCGGCCACGTGAGCGGACCGCCGTCCGCTGCGACCAGCCCGACCTGCACGTGCGGATCGCCGAGGTACGCGTTCTCCGCCATGTAGACGATGTCGCTGAGCGCCACCAGGCTGCAGCCCAGGCCGACAGCAGGACCGTTGACGGCCGCGACCACAGGAATCCGGCAGCGCGCCATTCCGATCACGAGCTCGCGTCCGTCCGCGATCGTCTTCGCCCGCAGATCCGCGTCCTCGGCCAGCTCCGCGAGGTACGCGAAGTCCCCGCCCGCGGAGAACGCCTTACCGGCACCGGTGATCACCGCGGCGCGCGCGGTGCGGTCTGCTGTCAGTTGCGGCCACAGCTGCGCGAGCCCGTGGTGCAGGTCGTCGTTCACGGCATTGAGCGCATCGGGACGGTTCAGGGTGATGATGCGCAGCGCGCCGTCCGCGCGGACGTCGATCTCTTCCGGCATGTCGTACATGTCAAACTCCCAATCCGAGGATGCGCGAGGCCACGATGTTCTTCTGGATCTGCGACGTCCCGCCCATGACGGACTGCGCGCGGCTGTACATGTACGTGCCGAGCATCTCCGCGTCGCGGGTTCCGGCCTCCGACAGGGCCGCATGCCCGACCGACTGCTCGACCCACGTCATGAGGAGCTTGTCGAGCGAGCCCTCCGAACCGTGGGTGAGGCCGTCGAGCTGTTCCGACAACCGCCGGCGCACGTGCAACCGCAGCATCTCCGACTGCACTGCCGCCCAGGCGAGTTCGTCGGACGGCGGGCCGTCGGACCGGGCCGCGAGTTCACGGACGGTCTTGGCGTAGCGCGCCGCGAACCCGAGCGTGGACGGTTCGCGCTCGTGCCCGACCACCGTCATCGCCAGCTTCCAGCCCTCGCCGGGGTTGCCGACCATCCGCGACGCCGGGACGCGCGCACCGTCGAACAGCACCTGCCCGAACTCCTTGGTGACGCCACTGATCATCTTCAGCGGCCGTTGTTCGATCCCGTCCTGGTGCATGTCGACGATGAACGCCGAAATGCCCTTGTGCCGCGGCTTGTCCGGTTCGGTGCGGGCGAGCAGCAGGCACCAGTCGGCGACGTCGGAATAGCTCGTCCAGATCTTGTGCCCGTGGATGACGTATTCGTCGCCCTCGCGGGTCGCGGTGGTCGTCAGCGACGCCAGGTCGGATCCGGCACCCGGCTCGCTGAAACCCTGGCACCAGCGTTCGGTGCCGTTGATCATGCCGGGCAGGAACTCGTGCTGCAGTTCCTTGCTGCCGTGGTGACCGAGACCGATCACCAGGTAGCCGAGACTCGGGCGGGCCGGCGCACCGGCGATCGCGAGTTCCTCGTCGAGGATGACGTCGTACACCGGCGGCAGGTCCTGCCCGCCGAACTCGGTCGGCCACGACAGTCCGAAGAACCCGGCGCTGTACAACGCGCGGTGCCACTCGGGCTGTTTGGCCCAGTACTCGTCGCCCGACGTCGGGAATTGCTTGGCCGTGGTCGCGAGCCAGGACCTCAGACGGTCGCGGAACGCGGCTTCCTCCGGCGAATCACGAAACTCCAAGGTCGATCTCCTTCAGGCTCACGGGGAACAGTTCGGTGGACGCGAGTGCCCGCCGCAGGTAGACGTGCGCGAGGCACTCCCAGGTGTTGCCGATACCGCCGTGCACCTGGATCGAGGTCTCGCAGATCGTGAAGGCGGCGCGCGCGCAGTAGACCTTCGCGACCCGGGCGGCCTGGATCGCGGCAGTCGTGTCGAGCTCGTCGACGGCCCACGCGGCGTGCCGCAGCACACTGATCGACCCTTCGATCAGTGCCCGGCTCTCGGCCAGCATGTGTGCGACCGCCTGGTACGACCCGATGGTGTGGCCGTACTGCTCACGCATCTTCGCGTATTCGACGGCGAGGTCGTGTACGCCGCGGGACGTGCCGACGAGGTCGGCGGTGGTCGCGACGAGGGCGAGGGCGTACCAGCGGTCCGCATCGTCGGCGGACAGTTCACCGAGCGATTCGCCCGGCTCGCCGAGTTCCGCGAAACGTCGGGTCAGGTCCGCGGCGGCGATGTCGGCGCCGACCTGTGCCGCGTGAATCTTCCTGTCCTGCAAGATGACCGCATTGTCGATTCCGCGCGCGTCGACGGCCTCGCCACCGACACCGACAGCCCACGACGACTGGTCGTCGCCGAGGTGACGACGCAGGTCGTCGGCCAGAACGGGACCGAGGAACGGCACGTCGACGAGACCGCGACCGAACTCCTCGGCGACGATCGCGACCTCCACACCGGACGCGCCGTCGGAGCGGAGCGCACGCCATCCGGTCGTGTCGACGGCCTTCTCGAGCCGGATGACACGGCTGTCGTCGCCGAGATCCTGGACCGACCCCGGCCCGAGATCGTCGGCCAGTTTGGCTGCAGCATCACGTAATTGTCTTTGTTCACTCGTCAGACGGACGTCCATAGCGCTCCTTGAGTACTCGGCGCAACACCTTGCCGGAGGGCAGGCGAGGGATTTCGGGGACGAACAGGACCCGGCTCGGGCGCTTGTAGGACGCCAGCCGGTCGCCGACCAGGGCGATCAGTTCGGCTTCGGTGACCGCGCCATCGGTCGCAACGGTGGCGACAACTGCTTCACCGGTCACCGGGTCGGGCACACCGAACACCGCGCAGTCGGCGACGCCGGGATGCCCGTGCAGCACGCTCTCGACCTCAGCGGGCGCGACCTGGAAACCCTTGACCTTGATCATTTCCTTCGACCGGTCGGTGAGCCGCAACCAGCCGTCCTCGTCGAGACAGCCGACATCACCGGTGCGGTACCAGCCGTCGTCGAAGGCATCGGGATTCGCGTCGCCGGGAAGATATCCGGCCATGAGCGAGTCGGCGCGGGCCTGGATCTCGCCGATCCCGTTCGCGGGCAGGACCTCGCCGGTGTCGAGCGAAACGACGCGCACCCGCACGCCCGGGACCGGGCGTCCGACGCTGTCGAGCCGCGCACCGTCGACCGGGTTGCAGGCGATGACGGGGAGTTCGCTGGCGCCGTAGGCCGGCACCCAGCCGATTCCGGTACGGCGGGTGACGGTGTCGGCGACGCTCGCGGTGACCGGGGTCGCGCCCCACATGATGTAGCGCAACGAGGACAGATCGTAGCTCTCGAGCTCCGGGTGCTGTGCGATCGCGAGCGCGATCGGTGCGACGGCCATCTCGACGGTGATCCGGTCGCGTTCGATGTGCCGAAGCATCAGGTCGATGTCGAAGCGTCGGTGCAGCCTGAGCCACGCGCCGGTTTCGAGTGCCGTGAGGATGTTGAGGATACCGAGGATGTGCGAGGGCGGCGTGAGCACCTGCATCCGGTCCGCCGAGGTCAGGTGCAGCGCGTCGCGCCAGTGCGCGACGGCGGCGGCGAGGGAACCGTGGGTGTGCCGGACGGCCTTGGGCAGCCCGGTCGTGCCCGAGCTGAACACCAGCACCGCCTCGGCGCCCGGGTCGGGACGGACATCAGTCACCTCGCCGGCCGCCGGCGTGATCGGCTCGTCGAGGTGCAGCATGTCGGCATGCTCGGCGAGGACGGGATGATCGCCCACCGCGGCGGCCGGGCAGGTCAGCTCGAGCGCGTGCACGACCTCGTCCTGCTTGTAGGCCGGGCTCAGCAGCACCACGGATGCTCCCAGCCGCCAGATCGCCCGGACGGCCACGACGAACTCCGGCCGATTCGACGACATCAGCGCGACCCGGGTTCCGGCGCTCACGCCACGTTCCGCGAGCCGCACCGCCAACCCGGAGGCCAGCGCCTCCAACTCGGCACGGCTGTAGGTGCGGTCCTCGAACACCAGTGCGGCGGTCGCGTTCCGCGTCCGGCCGATCGTGGGCTCCGACAACTGTGCCTCGTCTCGAGTGGTGGTGTTCGACATTGAGAAGATCCTATATCGTAGGTGAGAATATAATTCTCCACGCAGTAGAACAATCCCCGAGGAGGAGACGATCCATGGCGAGACCCCCTATGTTCCAGCGCGCGCGGGTGACCCGGATCGTGAAGGAGACCGACGACGCCCGGTCGTTCGTGCTGGCCCCCGCGGACGGGCCCGCCTCCTACCTGGCCGGGCAGTTCTGCAACTTCAAGGTCACCGTCGACGGCACCGAGCTGTACCGGTCGTACTCGATGTCCAGCGCGCCCGAAACCGACACCGAACTCATGGTGACCGTCAAGCGGGTACCCAGTGGCAAAGTGTCGAACTGGCTGCTCGACAACGTCTCCGAGGGTGACGAGGTCGAGATCAGCCGGCCCACGGGGACCTTCCTGCTACGCGAGAGTCCGGAGCCCCTGCTGGGATTCAGCGGCGGCAGCGGTATCACCCCGATCCTGTCGCTCGCCAAGTCCACCCTGGCCACCACCGACCGCCCGGTCCGGCTGCTGTGCGCCGACCGCGACCGTCCGTCTGCGATCTTCGAATCCGTGCTCGAGGCACTGGTCGAGCAGTACCCGGACCGCCTGACCGTCGTGCGGCACCTGGACGACGAGAAGGGCCTGCTCGACGCGGATGCGATCCGCGCGTTCGTCGGCTCCGACATCGCCGCGGACAGCTACCTGTGCGGTCCGGAACCGTTCATGGATCTGATCGAGTCGACCCTGACCGGCCCGGGCCGCGTGTTCAGCGAACGGTTCGGTGTGGCACCCGCCGCAGCGGACTCCACCTCCGAAGCGCCACCGGAGGCCGATGGGACGTCCGGTGCGAGCGAGGAAGAAGGCACCGTCACGATCTTCGTCGGCCGCAAGAAGGGCACGGTCCCCCGGCAGAAGGGGGAAACCCTGCTCGAGAGCGCCCGGCGCGCCGGCCTGACACCGCCGTTCTTCTGCGAGATGGGCAACTGCGGAACCTGCATGGCCCTGGTGACCGAGGGCTGCGCGACCATGCGCACCAACGACGCGCTCTCCGACGACGAGGTCGAGGAGGGCTACGTGCTCACGTGCCAGGCCGTACCCGACACCCCGTCGATCAAGGTCAAGTACGAGTGACGGAAAACCTACCCGTGCGTGGTTTCGGTAGCTGGTGCTACCGAAACCACGCACGGGTAGGGGCGGTCAGGAATGGGCCGGGATCGCACCGTGCTCGCCGAGCCGCGGCGGCGCACCGTACTCCGGTTCGTATCCGGCGATCTTGACGGGACTGCCGACGAGCCTGAAATCGCCTGCCGTGACGACCACCTCGGGGGTTTCCGCGAGCGCCTCCGGCAGGGACCGGACCGCTGCGGCCGGAACACCGAGCGGACGCAGCCGCGCTTCCCATCCGGCCGCGGTGTCGGTCGCGAGTGCCGCGGTCACGGCCGCCAGGACCTCGTCGCGGCTGCGGGCCCGCTCGGCCATCGTGGTGAATCCGCCGATGCCCGCTTCCGCCGCGAACGACCGCCAGAATCCGTCGTGGGTGACGAACAGGGCGAGATGCCCCTCGGAGGTCGGAAAGAGCTGCGCCGGAACGTAGTACGAGTGCGCCCCGTTCGGCATGCGACGCGGCTCGGTGCCCTCGTTGAGGTAGGCGGAGGCACGGTAGTTGAGCTGGGACAGCATGACGTCGCGCAGCGACACGTCGACCTGCCCGCCCCGGCCCGAGACGATCTGGGCGAGCAGACCCAGGGCCGCGGTCAGACCGGTGGAGTTGTCCGCCGCCGAGTAACCCGGCAGGGTCGGCGGCCCGTCCGGATCGCCGGTGAGCGCCGCGACCCCCGTCACCGCCTGGATGACGTAGTCGAATGCCGGGTCGTCACCGGAGTCGAGACCGTAGCCGGTGAGGGCGACGCACACGATCTTGTCGTTCCACTTGCGCAGCGCGTCGTACGTCAATCCGTACTTGCGGATCGCCGACGGCTTCAGATTGACCACCAGAGCGTGGGATTCGGCGGCGAACTCACCGAGCCGGCGTTGTCCTTCCTCGGTACCCAGGTCGAGGCAGATACTCCGCTTGCCCCGGTTCAGGCTCGCGAAATAGGCGTCGCTGACCTGACGCGAGAGGTCGCCGGTGGGTGGTTCGAGCTTGGTGACCTCGGCTCCGAGGTCGGCCAGCATCATCGTCGCGTACGGTCCGGCGAGGATGTGACCGACCTCGAGAATCTTGATCCCCGAGAGCGGACCGGCACTCACCGCAGTTCCTTGACGAGTTCGGAGACGACATCGCGGGTGCGGTACTTCGAGGCGACGAGTTCGTCGCGGGTGTTGCCGATCGGCAGCAATCGCATCGACAGGTCGGTCACGCCGGCCGCCTCGTAACGCCGGAAGCCGGCGAGGATCGCGTCCTCGTCGCCGACGATGGCCATGTCGCCGATGTCCTTCGACTCGCCGTGTTCGAGCAGGCGCTGGTAGTTCGGGGAGATCTCGGCCTCGGCGAGGATCCGATTGGCGCGTTCGCGCGCGACATCGACCTCCGACGGTGCGCACAGGCACACCGGGACACCCGCCACGATCCGCGGATCGGGTCGTCCGGCGTCCGCGGCGGCCTTGTTGATCCGCGGTGCGATGTGCTCACCGATGGCACGTTCGTCGGCCATCCACAGGACCGTGCCGTCGGCGCGCTCACCGGCGATCTTCAGCATGACGGGACCGAGCGCGGCAACGAGCACGGGCATCGGTGCCACGGGTGCGATGTCGAGCGGATTGTGCACCGTGAACGTGTCGTTCTCGACGTCGATCGAACCGGGGAGCTCCCTGATCGCGGCGAGCACCTCGAGGTAGTCCCGGGTGAACTTGGCGGGCTTCTCGTAGGGCAGACCGAGCATGTCCTGGACGATCCAGTGGTGCGACGGGCCGACACCGAGCGCGAGCCGGCCGCCGAGGGCGGCGTGCGTCGACAGTGCCTGGCGCACAAGGTGCACCGGATGCTGCGCCTGCAGGGGCACCACGGCGGTGCCGATCTCGATCCGCGAGGTGCGGGTTCCCATCAGTGCGACGGCGGTCAATGCGTCGAAGTCCGTGGGGATCTGGGGTACCCACACGGTGTCGAGGCCGGCGTTCTCCGCCCACTCGACGTCCTTCAGCATCCGATCGACCTTGCGAGCGGTGTCGCCCTGTTCGGGCCCGACCATCACTCCGATCCGCACGATTCCTCCACGTTTGTCGAGATCCGGTTCCCCGCACGCCCGGTGTGGCGGCGCGGCGATGAAAATGTCGGCGCTGCGCTCACGCCGGGTTGTCGGTGCCGGTCAGCTTTCGCACCTCGGTGACCAGGACATCGAGCGGCGTGCTCGTGGGGAACACTGCCGCGGCACCGGCGGAGAGCAGTTTCGGCACATCGCCCTGCGGGATGGTCCCGCCGACGATCACCGCGATGTCGCCGGCGTCGGCGGCCGCGAGCGCCTCGACGGTGCGGGTGGTCAGCGCGACGTGCGCACCGGAGAGGATGCTCAGGCCGACGACCGCCACGTCCTCCTGGATCGCGATGGACACGATGTCCTCGATCTTCTGGCGGATGCCGGTGTAGATGACCTCGAATCCGGCGTCGCGCAGTGCGCGCGCGACGATCTTGGCGCCGCGGTCGTGACCGTCGAGTCCGGGCTTGGCGACGAGGATGCGGGCGGTCATCAGAACACCACCGGCTGCTGGAACTCGCCCCACACAGCCTTGAGCGCGGAGACCATTTCGCCGACCGTGCAGTACGCGTTGGCGCAGTCGATCAGTTTGTGCATGATGTTGTCGGTTCCTTCCGCTGCGCGGGACAGGGCGGCGAGACTGGTCCGGACCAGCTCGGGGTCGCGTTCGGCCTTCACCTTCGCGAGCCGCTTGAGCTGCAGCGCACGCCCTTCGGCGTCGAGCTCGTACGTGCCGATCTCCGGTGCCGGTTCGTCGGAGGTGAACTTGTTGACGCCGACGACCGTGCGCTCGCCCGCTTCGATGTCGAGATGGAGCTTGTATGCCTCGTCCGCGATGAGGCCCTGGAGGTAGCCGTCCTCGATCGCGCGGACCATGCCGCCGTGCTGTTCGAGATCGGTCATGATCTCGACGATCTTCTCCTCCGTCGCGTCCGTGAGGGCCTCGACGAAGTACGAACCGCCGAGCGGATCGGCGACCCGCGCGACGCCCGTCTCGTACGCGAGGATCTGCTGCGTGCGCAGCGCGAGCGTCGCGGATTCCTCGCTGGGCAACGCGAAGGGCTCGTCCCACGCGGCGGTGAACATCGACTGGACCCCGCCGAGCACCGACGCCATCGCCTCGTAGGCGACGCGCACCAGATTGTTCTGGGCCTGCGGGGCGTACAGCGACGCACCGCCGGCGACGCAGCCGAAGCGGAACATCGACGCCTTCTCGGTCTTCGCTCCGTAGCGTTCCCGCACGATCGTCGCCCAACGGCGTCGTCCCGCACGGTATTTCGCGATCTCCTCGAAGAAGTCGCCGTGGGTGTAGAAGAAGAACGAGATCTGCGGAGCGAACTGGTCGATCGTCATGCGTCCGCGTTCGACGACGGTGTCGCAGTAGGTGACGCCGTCCGCGAGGGTGAACGCCATCTCCTGGACGGCGTTCGCGCCGGCATCACGGAAGTGCGCGCCGGCCACCGAGATCGCATTGAAGCGCGGAACCTCCGCGGCGCAGAACTCGATGGTGTCGGCGATCAGCCGCAGGGACGGCTCGGGCGGCCAGATCCACGTGCCGCGCGAGGCGTATTCCTTGAGGATGTCGTTCTGGATGGTGCCGGTGAGCTTCTCACGGGGCACGCCGGCCTTCTCGGCCGCGGCGACGTAGAACGCGAGCAGGATCGCGGCCGTGCCGTTGATGGTGAAGCTGGTGCTGATCTTGTCGAGCGGGATTCCGTCGAACAGGACCTCGGCGTCGGCGAGAGTGTCGACGGCGACACCGACGCGGCCGACCTCCTCACCGTATTCCGGGTCGTCGGAGTCGTACCCGCACTGCGTCGGCAGATCCAGCGCGACGGACAACCCGGTACCGCCCTGATCGAGGAGGTACCGATAGCGCCGGTTGGATTCCTCGGCGGTACCGAATCCGGAGTACTGGCGGAACGTCCACAGCCGACCCCGATAGCCGGTCGCGAAGTTGCCGCGGGTGAAGGGGAACTCTCCCGGCGCAGGTGGTTCGACGACCCTATCGGCCGGTCCGTACACCGCATCCAGGGGGATTCCCGACGAGGTCTCAGCGAAGTCGTTCACGCCGGATACGATACTTGCAGAAAATGAGAATGCCAATATCATCAGCGAGAACGCTGCGTGTGAACCACCGATTGCAGGGAGAACGATGTCCAGCCAGCCCAATGCCCTGTCCGACCGCACCATGGTGATCTCCGGTGCCAGCCGCGGAATCGGCCTGGCCGTCGCGATTGCCGCGGCGAGACAGGGCGCCAACGTCGTTCTGCTCGCCAAGACCGCCGAACCGCACCCGAAACTGCAGGGCACCGTCCACACCGCGGTCGCGGACATCGAGGCGGCCGGAGGCAAGGCGGTGGCCGTGGTCGGCGACGTCCGCAAGGAGGACGACGTCCAGCGACTGATCGACACCGCGGTCGAGCGGTTCGGCGGCATCGACATCTGCGTGAACAACGCCAGCGCGATCGCGACCGGCTCCACCGAGGACCTCTCGGCCAAGCGGTACGACCTCATGCAGGAGATCAACTGCCGCGGCACGTTCCTCATGACGAAGGCCGCGGTGCCGCATCTGCGGAAGTCCGCGAACCCGCACGTCCTGACCGTCTCGCCGCCGGTGAACATGAACCCGTACTGGCTCGGCGTCCACCCCGCCTACACCCTGTCGAAGTACGGAATGTCCTTGCTGACACTGGGTTTCGCAGCGGAGTACGCGGAGGACGGTATCGCCGCGAACTGCCTGTGGCCGCAGACCTTCATCGCGACCTCCGCGGTCGCGAACATGCAGGACGGCGACACGCTGCTGTCGTCCTCGCGCAGCCCCGAGATCATGGCCGACGCGGCGGTCGAGATCCTCTCCCGGCCCGCGCGGGAGACCACCGGCCGGTGCTTCATCGATGCCGATGTGCTCACCGATGCCGGCGTCACCGATCTGTCGTGCTACGGCGGCGGCGACAACCCGCAGATCGACCTGTTCCTCGACTGACGGAGCGTGCGATGTACATCTGCCTGTGTCACGGCGTCACCGGCGACACCGTGAACGAGATCGTGAACCGGGGCGCGCGCAGCTCGAAGGAGATCGCCGCGGCCTGCGGGGCGGGGTCCGACTGCGGACGCTGCCGGCGGACCGTACGGGCGATCATCGCGCAGCACAGCTCCGGTTAGGGCACAGACGAACGCGCCCCTGCCTCCTCGGAGACAGGGGCGCGTTCTGCGCGTGCGCGACGGGGAATCAGAGGTTCCAGTCGCCGAGGCCGTCCCAGCCGTTCAGGACACCGCCGCCGGTGTTCTGCACGATGACCGGATCGCCCTTCTGCGCGTTCTCGAAGAACCACTTCCCGTCCTCGGTGCTCACGTTCAGGCAGCCGTGGCTGGTGTTGGTGTTGCCCTGCGCCCACTCGGACCACGGGGCGGCGTGAACGAAAATGCCGCTGTTGGAGATTCTCGTCGCGTACTCGACGTACGTGCGGTACCCCTCCGGAGAGTCGACGGGAACACCGTAGGTGGACGAATCCATGTACATGTCGCGGAATCGCTCACCGACGATGTACGTGCCGTTGGGGGTTTCGTGCCCGGGCTTGCCGAACGACGTCGGCATCGTCCGCACGACCTCGCCGTTGCGGGTCACCGTGATGGTCTTGGTGTTGTCGTCGGCCACCGTGATCTGTGCGTCGCCGATCGTGAACGACGAGCGGGTATCCCCCGCTGCGACCGTGACCTGCGTGTGGGCGGGCCAGAAGTCGAACGGGCGCCACCGCACCTGCCGGTCCGACGCCCAGTAGAAATGGCCGCCGACGGCCGGGGTCGTCGTGATCGAGATCGCGCGCTCGGCGGCGGCGCGGTCGCCGATCGCTTCGTCGAACCGGATGATGATCGGCTGGGCGACACCGACGGTCTCACCGTTCGCCGGGTTCACCGAGGGCGCCGAGAACGGCGCCACCGGAGCGGCAGGCTCCACGGGAAGCCGGCTTCCCGAACCGAGGACGAGGCTCTCGATACCCGGCACTTCCGGGCCTCCCGGCCACAGGGGCGCCGCACCGGCGGGCCCGGCGAGCGCGAATGTGGCGGCAGCAGCGCCGACCAGCGCGGTCGCGACCCGGCCGGACCACCGTCCGGCCCGGTTCCCGGCAGTCGTCCGATCCTGCTTCAAGGACATGTTCCAACCCATTCGTTCGACAGCGCTGCACCTTCGTCTGCCCCGACCGCAGCGCTTGGTGCCCACCCATTAGACACAGCACCGGCACGGACCAGCAATTCGACAGCGCGTGCCGAACCCCGATTTCCGCCTGTCTGCGCAGGTCGCAGGGAGTCAGGACTCCAGTCGCGACGCCTCGAGCATCTCGGCGACGGACACGAACTTCTGCCGCGACCGGCCTGCCGCGGCACCACGTGCGCGCTCCTGCTTGTCGATCTTCTGCCAGCCGCTGTAGTCGACGAACCCGGGGCGTCGCTCGGCGACGAGTGTCGCGAGCTTCTCCCGGTCCTCGGCGGGTGTGGCGAGGCGGCCGGCGACGAAATCGTCGATGAGGCATTCGACGGTCTGAGCCGAGCACTGCTTGTTGGTGCCGATCACGCCGCTCGGGCCCCGCTTGATCCAGCCGGCGGTGTAGACGCCCGTCAGCGCGGCGCCGGTCTGCGGATCGACGACACGGCCCTCTTCGTTGGGGATCACGCCCCGTCGCTCGTCGAACGGCAGGTCCGCGACCGGCGTACCGCGGTAGCCGATCGAGCGCAGAACCAGACCGGTCTCGAGCGTCTCACGCTCACCGGTGGGCCGGGCCTCGAGCCGTCCGTCGACGTCGACGAGCTCGTTGCGTTCGAGGGTGATCGATTCGACCTTGCCGTCGCCCCCGATCTCCACCGGCGAGGCCAGATAGCGCAGCACGATGCGTTTGTTGCCCTCGGTGGGCGTGCGCCGGGCGAATCCCTGCGCCTGCTCGACCTTCAGGGCGATGCGCGGTTCGGCCTCGGGGTCGTCGAGAAGCGCGCGGCTGGCGGGATCGAGTTCGACCTCCGTGGGGTCGACGATCACGTCGATACCACGGAGCTGCCCCAGCGCGAGCAGTTCCGGGTTCGTGTACGCGGCCTGAGCGGGACCGCGGCGGCCCACGACGACGACCTCGCGGATGTTCGAGTTGCGCAGGGCCTCCACAGCGTGGTCGGCCATGTCGGTGCGGGCGAAGATCTCCGGATCCATCACCAGCGCACGGGCGACGTCGAGTGCGACGTTGCCGTTGCCGATGATCACCGCGCGCTCACCGGACAGGTCGAACGTCCGGTCCGCGTAGTCGGGATGCCCGTTGTACCAGGAAACGAATTCCGTTGCAGCGTGCGAGCCGGGCAGGTCCTCGCCCGGGACCTCGAGGTGCCGGTCACCGGCCGCGCCGACCGCGTAGATGACCGCGTGGTGGTGGGCGAGCAGTTCGTCGTGCGTGACGTGGGTGCCCACCTCGACGTCGAAGTAGCACTGGGTGTTCTTGTGTCCGACGGCGCTGCGGAACAGGTCGCCGACCGCCTTGGTGCTCTTGTGATCCGGTGCCACACCGGCCCGGACGAGACCGAACGGCGTCGGGAGGCGATCGAAGATGTCGACCTCGACACGGGGACGGGAAGTGAGCTCCATCGCGGCGTAGCAGGCGGCGGGACCGGATCCGACGATCGCGACCCGCAAGGTGCCCAGCTCGGCGGGGATTTTTCTCCGCTCACGGAGTTCCGGCCAGTCCGGCCCGATCGGGAAACGCTCGTAGTAGTCCGCGGCGATCTTCAGGTAGGGCTCGTGTTCGGCGGCGAGCTCGTTGTCCGCGGAGATCGCGTCGACCGGGCATTCGTCCACACAGGCCCCGCAGTCGATGCAGGTTTCCGGATCGATGTAGAGCAGTTCGGTGGTTGCGAACTGCGGTTCGTCGGGCGTCGGGTGAATGCAATTGACCGGACAGACCTCGACGCACGACGCATCGTTGCAACACGCCTGAGTGATCACATAAGCCACGGGTATACCTGCCTGAGAGTGCCAGCGTAATACGACGTTTCGCGTCCAGACTATAACCTGTTGCAGTCATGGTCGAGAGTTGCCGATCTCCGGCGATTTGCAGGTTCCCCGACGTCGCTCCGGCGCGTGGACCGGAAGTGTGCCCTTCGGATCTACTCCGTGAACTCGTCGCCCGATTCGATCCGGAAACCGATCTTGAGGGTGACCTGCGTATGCGCGACCGCACCGTCGTCTATGTGGCCGCGCACGTTCACCACTTCGAACCATTCGAGATGCCGCGTCGTCTCGGCAGCCCTCGCCACCGCTCTCGCGATGGCGTCGTCGATGCCATCGGTCGACGACCCGACCACTTCGATGACTCGGTAGACATGACTCACTGTGGTGCCTCCCTTCATACCAGACAAAGCACCTGTATCCAATAGTGCGAGCACACCCCGTCCGTTGTCCGCGGAATGCGTGAAACCACAAATGTCGCAAGGCGAGAGCCCGCAAATATCGCAACGCGGCAGTGCGCAAAATCGCATCGCGGCGGTCGGGACGAACGGTCGGTGCGTCAGGCCTTCCGGGCCAACTCGCGCGCCACCGGCCCGAGCCGCGCCAGCCGCAGATCCCCCAGCGGCATCGCCCCGGCACCGAGCCGATTGGTCGTGAACGCCAACGACAATCCGGTCTCGAGGTCCGCGAAAGCACCCGATCCGCCGACCCCGTAGTGACCGAGCGCCCCGCGCGGGCGCTCCCGGCTCGCGAACAACGGCTGGTGGTAACCCAGACGCCAGGCCATCGGCACCCCGAGGACGTAGTCGCGTCCGCGCACCCGGACCTCGTCCATCGCCGCGATCGTCTCCGGCTTCAGGAAACACCGGCCGTCGATGGTGCCGCCCGCCGCGATCGCGCCGTACATCCGGGCGAGCGCCCGCGCCGTGAACACCCCGTTCCAGCCCGGCATCACCGAGTCGTGCACCGCCGGGTTGCGTACGAGATCGTCGAAGCCGTCGGGCATCGCAGCCTCCGCGAGTCCACGCATCGGCCCGACCTTCGACAGCACCGACGCGCTGATCCCCCAGTCGAGGCCGGCAAGGTTGATGCGGGGAAACAGCTTCGCGATGCGCTGCCGCTCGGACACCGGTACGCGATACCAGAAATCGGGGTTACCGAGCGGTTCGGCGATTTCGCGGCGAACCACCTCTTCGAACGGTAGTCCCGTTGCGCGGCGGACGATCTCCGCGACCAGCCAGCCGTAGGTGACCGCGTGGTAGCCGGTGCCGTGCAGGCGCCGGCGGTCCGGACGAGCCGCGGCGAGCGCGGCGACCGTCACGTCGTAGTCGAGGATTCCGTCCCGCCCGGGAACGAGTCCGCGCACCCGGTGCAGACCGGCGCGGTGCGTCAGCACGTCCGCGACGGTGATCGACTCCTTGCCGGACGCGGCGAACTCCGGCCAGTACTGCGCGACGGGAGCGAAGTAGTCGATGATCCCGCGTTCGGCGAGCCGGTGCACGACCGTCGAGGCCACACCCTTGCCCGTCGAGAAGGACAACGACATGGTGTCGCGGTTCCAGCGTCGGTCCGGACCGGACCAACCTGCCCAGATGTCGAGGACCTTCTCGCCGTGGAGATACGCGGAGAGAGCGCCGCCGCCGTCCTGGGGCTGTCGGTACATCGCGAAGAAACGGTCGGCGAGTGGCAGGAATCGTGGGTCGACGTGCATCTCGGTCGGCGGCCGCGGTTCGGCCTCGTACTCGATCTGCACATCCGTCAGCATCGTCATCGCACTCCCCCATCCGGCAATTCCGACAGAGTAGGTGCCGGATTGCATCTGTGGAAGAGCTGATTCCCGCGGACCGGGCGCGTTATGCCTCCACCCGCTCAGGGGGTCGCGTACCGGAACGTCCCGACCACGACGCAGCCCCGGCCCGTCGCGAAGTTCACCGCGGCCGACGCCGAGCCCTCACACAGCATCGGATCGGCACCGTCGCCCACGTAGGCCTGCGACTGCGGGCCGGCCAGCGCGAGTGCGGCTCCGGGATCGTCGAGGACACCCAGCGCGAGGGCGTCGGCGCCGAATCCGACGGCCGCGAGCTGTCCGCCGCGGCTCTCGCCCGCACCCACGCCGCCGGACATCCCGGCGCCGAGCACGAACGCGCCCTCGCTGGCGTCGGCGAAACCGACACCGTTGTCGCTGTAACCCCACGCTCCGCCGGTCGCGTCGTTGTTCGCGCCGCAACCCGTGGTGCCGTCGATCTGGACGATCGACGCCGGAGCTCCCGGCGGTGCCGCGCAGGTCAGCGCTTGTGCAGGTGCCGCGGCGAGAAAGCTGCCGGCGATCGCCGCGGCGACGGCCGCGACCGCGCCGCCCAGTGCGCGCATCGGAATCCGGGGATTCGTCACCGTGGCAACCCTCCTCGGAGCCGGTCGGCGGTCTGTTCTCCCGAACAGTCTACGGAGGCCCCCGCAGGTGTCACTCACAGCACAGGTAACGACCCGAATGCAATTTCGGAAACGCCCGGACCCCTTCTCAGCCCCGCGCACGTTCCTTGCGGTCGGTGTCGCGCGAGGGCTGCACCCGCTTCGGTTCGCCGGGCATCTTCGGATGTGTCGGCGGGTACGGCAGGTCGCCGAGGCCGTCGGCCGCGTCACGCTCGGCCATCTCGAGCAACACGTCGAGCGCGTGGGCGGTGCCGTCGAGCCCGGCCATCGGATCGCCGCGGCGGGCGAGCAGGTCGGGCACCGTCGCGATCGTGAAATCGTCCGGCTCGGCGTCGGCCAGCTCGTCCCACGTCAACGGAGTCGACACCGTCGCGATCGGGGTGCGGCGCACCGAGTACGCGGACGCGATCGTCTTGTCCCGAGCGTTCTGGTTGTAGTCGAGGAAGATCCGCTCCCCGCGTTCCTCCTTCCACCACGCGGTCGTCGCACGACCGCCGCTGCGGCGTTCGATCTCCCGCATCAGTGCGATCCCCGCCCGGCGTACCCCGACGAAGTCCCAGTCGGGAACGATCCGCAGGTACACGTGCAGGCCGCGGCCACCGGACGTCTTGGGGAACCCGGCCAGCCCGAGTTCGTCGAGCAACGGCCGCACCACCTCGAGCGCGACCGCACGCGCATCCCCGAAATCGGTGCCGGGCTGCGGATCCAGGTCGATGCGCAGTTCGTCGGGCCGGTCGACATCGGGGCAGCGCACCGCCCACGGATGGAATGTCACCGTGCCCAGATTGGCCGCCCACACGATGTCCGCCGCCGACCGGACGCGCAGCACGTCGGCCTTCCGTCCCGACGGGAACGTGACCTCACACGTGCCGACGTGGTCGGGATGCCGCGCGGGAACCCGCTTCTGATAGATCTCCTCGCCCTCGATGCCGTCGGGAAAGCGCTGCAGATGGGTGGGGCGATCCTTCAGCGCGGTGAGCAGCGGCGCGGCTCCGGTCGCGACGGTCCGGTAGTACTCGACGAGGTGCCGTTTCGTGCCTCCGTCGGCGCCGAGCCGCGGGAAGTACACCTTGTCGGGATTCGACAGCCGCACGGGTGTGCCGTCGACGTCGAGTTCCTCCGCCGGGGACCGCTTGCTCGTGCCCGCCACGGTCAGCGCCCCGAGCGGTCGAGAACGTCGGCCAGGTCGTAACGCACAGGTACCTCCAGTTGGTCGTAGGTGCAGCTCTCCGGATCACGGTCGGGACGCCAGCGCAGGAACTTCGCGGCGTGCCGGAAGCGCAGGCCCCCCTCGACAGCGCCTTCCATCTGGTCGTAGGCGACCTCGAGGACCCGCTCGGGGCGCAGCGGCACCCAGCTGCGGTCGTTCGCGGACCGCCACCGGGTCGGCTCGCCCTCGGCGACCACGTCGGCGCCGACGCGCAGAGGCTCGAGTTCGGCGAGCAGTTCCCGACGGCGCTGCGCGGTGAACGCCGATGCGCCGCCGACCATCGCGAGCTCGCCGTCGTGGAACAGGCCCAGCAGCAGCGACCCCACACCGTCGATGCTCTTGTGCCGCCGATATCCGGCGAGCACACAGTCCGCGGTCCGCGCGTGCTTGACCTTCACCATCTCCCGCTTGTCCGGCAGGTACGGCCCGTCGAGGCGTTTGGCGACGACGCCGTCGAGCCCGGCACCCTCGAACTCCTCGAACCAGCGGTGTGCGGTCGATGCGTCCCCGGTCGCGACGGTCACGTGGCAGCTCGGCCCGCCTCCGGCGATCTCCCGCAGCCCGGCCCGGCGCTCCCGGAACGGAACGTCCATCAGGCTTTCGTCGCCGATCGCGAGGAGATCGAATCCGACGAACTGCGCGGGCGTCTGCTCGGCCAGCAGCGCGACCCGGCTCGCGGCCGGATGGATCCGCTCGGACAGCGACTGCCAGTCCAGCCGCGTACGGCCGTCGCGTTCGAGCGGCACCACGATCTCCCCGTCGACCACGCATCGACGCGGCAACTCCGCGCGCACGGCGTCGGCCAGTTCCGGGAAGTAACGGACGAGGTCCTTGCCCCCGCGTGAGGAGAACACCACCTCGTCACCGTCCCGGAACACGAGGGCCCGGAACCCGTCCCACTTGGGTTCGTAGGACCATTCGGCGGGCGCACCGTCCGGTTGCGGCGGCACCGCGGACGCGGCCTTCGCGAGCATGGGTGCGAGCGGCGGAACCACAGGAAGATCCACCGCACCATGGTGGCATTCCCCGGTCGGCGCCGCCCTCCATTGAGTTGAATCCGTGCGATTCCGTACTCTCCCTCCATGAGTATCTTTCGTCGGGTTTGTGCCGTTGCGGCAGTGTCGTGCGCAGCCGTGTTCACCCTGAGCGCCTGTGGATCCGACATCGATCCCGTCGCAGTACCGGAATCCGGTGCGGCCGCCGCGCCGACCACGACACCGTCCTCGTCGAGGACCACGACCACCACGCAGTCGTCGTCCGACGCGGACCTGGACATCGACGTCGAGATCGGCGAATGCGTGACCCTCGGCGGCACCGTCGACGACGCGACGATCGACAACGCGACGTGCGGAAGCATGGACTCGAACTACAAGGTGATCGGCAAGGTCGTCTCCAGCGACGAATGCGTGTCCGACGCCGACCAGACGTACTACGAAACCCTGGGCGGCACCGAGACCGGTGCGCTGTGCCTCGACATCGACTGGGTCGTGGGAACCTGCATGGCACTCGACGGCGAGGACCCCGTGCGCATCGACTGCAACGATCCGAGCTCCGGCGGGGAGAAGGTCACCGAGATCCTGCAGAACACCGACGACGTCAACGACTGCACCATCTCGGCCGGAGGATTCGTCTACTCCGAACGCCGCTTCGTGGTCTGCACCGACTCGCTGTAGCTCTACAGCCAGCCGCGCCGGCGGAATATCCCGAACAGACTGCAGCACGTGATCACCATCATGAGCAGCGCAAAGGGGTATCCGCCGGCCCAGTGCAGTTCCGGCATGTGGTCGAAGTTCATGCCGTACACGGTGCCGATCAGCGTGGGCGCGAAAAGGATTGCCGCCCACGCCGACACCTTCTTGATCTCCTCGTTCTGCGCGTAGCTCGCCCGTGTCAGGTTCCGCATCTCCTCGTTCTGCACCTGCGAGACGAGGGTCGCGTTGACGGTCAGGATGTTGCCGAGCAGCTGGCGGAAACCATCGACCTGCTCCACCACGGCGGTCGCGTGGTCCGTCACGTCCCGCAGGTATTTCTGCAGTTCCTCGTCGATGCGGTACTTCCCGAAGCCGGCGGACAAGCCACCGAGCACCGCCAGCAGCGGCTTGGCGGCCCGCTGGAACTCGATCACCTCACGGGACAGCTCGTAGATGCGACGCGACACTCTCGGGTCGCCGCTGAACACTTCGGTCTCGATCTCGTCGATGTCGTTCTGCAAACCCGCGACCACCGGCGCGTAGCCGTCCACGACCGCGTCGAGGATCGCGTACAGCACCGCTTCCGGCCCGCGGCGCAACAACTCCGGGTCGTCTTCCATCCGGTTCCGGACGGCCGACAGGTCCGGGGACTCGCTGTGCCGGACGGTGAGCACGAACGTCGGTCCCACGAACACGTGCAGTTCACCGAAATCGACGCGTTCGGACTCGTCGACGTATCGCGCGGCCCGCAGCACCACGAACAGCGTGTCGCCGTATCGCTCGAGCTTCGGCCGTTGATGCGCGACGATCGCGTCCTCGACGGCGAGTTCGTGGAGCCCGAACTGCTCGGCCGCCTCGTACAGCTGGGCGTCGCTGGGCCGGTACATACCGATCCAGGCCAGCGAACCGTTCTCGGGCACGTGGTTCAGCGTTTCGGTGAGGGTCGCCGGGGACGCGGTGCGGCGGCCGTCCCGGTACACCGCGCTGTCGACGATGCTGCTCTCGGCGCGCGAATCCGGTCGATCCACCGGGGTCGCGACACGGGCGTGCGGCGACGCACCGATGTTCTCGTTCTCGCCGAAACCACCGGAGGCAGGGACGGCGCGGCGCGGCAGGAGGGCACGGACAGGACGGTTCCGGAACATGACGGCACGACTTTCGCAGGACGGAATCGGTGCGGGATCGTTCCCGCTCGGGACGTACGCGGACAGCAGTGCCGCGCACGATCGCTGCGTGCCGGGGCTGCTGTCAGTCGGTACTGGGAGGCTGACTGCTCATCTGAGCACCACCTCCTCTTCCTCGTCCGGCATGCGAGCCGGGGCTGTCGACCACCGAGCAGCGTACGCCTGCACGCACCGCAAGGCCATTCGCCGAGGCTGTCGGTACCACCGGCCACAATGCCTCCAGCAGTACCCGCTGACGGCACGACACCACGGAGGTCCTTCGGATGATGCGCTGGCCCGATCGCCCGATCTGTGCATTCGACCTCGAGACGACCGATCGCGACCCGCGCACCGCGCGCGTCGTGTCGGCGTGCGTCGCGACGTTCGACGGCGATCGCATCGAGTCCCGAACCTGGCTGCTCGACCCCGGCATTCCTATACCGGACGAGACAGTCGCGATCCACGGGATCACCACCGAGCGTGCCCGCGCCGACGGGCAGGAGTACGTGAGCGGATACGCGCAGATCCGGGAGGCGCTGTGCGAGGCCTGGGTGCGCGACCACATCGTCGTCGCGTTCAACGCGAGTTACGACCTGACGGTGATCGACGCGGAAGGTCGACGACTCGGTCTGGGTCCGCTCGTGACGGGCACGGTCGTCGATCCCTACGTGATCGATCGGGAGATGGACCGGTCGCGGTCGGGAAAACGCACGTTGCAGGCGGTGTGCGAGGAGTACGGGGTGGTGCTCGCCGCGGCGCACGAGGCCGAAGCCGACGCACTGGCCGCCGGGTTCCTCACCCGCGCACTCGTCGCGCGGTTCCCGCAACTCGCCGAGCTGGACATCATGGCCGATCAGGCGGCGTGGCACGCCGAGCGCCAGCGCAACTTCGCCGAATATCTGCGTGAGCTGGGTCGCGAGGTCACCGATGTCGACGGCGCCTGGCCGATCCGGGGCACCGCCTGACCGGTCCCGCCTTCAGGGCAGCAGGCGTTGACGGCGCGCCTCGACCACGGCCTCGTGGCGGCTGTGCACCTCGAGCTTGCCCATGAGATTCCGCATGTAGCTCTTGACCGTCTCGGTGCTCAGCGACAGCCGCTCGGCGATCTCGGCGTTGCGGCATCCCAACGCGACGTATCCGAGCACGTCGCGTTCGCGGTCCGACAGTTGCACCCGTGCGACGGCCGACGTCTCACCGACCGTCAGCGTGCGCAGTTTCTCCCCGACGGCGCGCAGCTGCGCTTCCAGCGCCGGGTCCGCTGCCTGGGCCGCGATCTCCCGCAGGGCCAGATAGCTCTCGGTGATGCCCTCCGACACCGACGCCGAGACCCCTCCGGATCCCGCGACCGCGGCACGGGCGTTCTCGAGGAGTTCGACGCGACGATCCACCTCGTCCCGGATCTCGATCTCGCGGGCCAGCGCCCGTGCCCCGCCCATCACCTGTTCGGCGACCGTGTCGCCGATCGGCATGTTGACCCGCAGCCCGCCGTACATCGTGGCGCGGGTACGACCGCGCACCACGACGGGCGCGGCGAGCAGCGATTCGATGCCTTCCCCCGCGACCTGCCGGTCGTAGTCGTGGGTGATGCGGTCGGACGCGAAGTAGTCGGCGATCGAGACGGGTCGCTGTTCCGCGATGGCGCGCCCCCCGACACCGCATTCCGAGCTGATGACGAGGTTGCGCAGGATGTTGCTGCGGGTCCCGACGAACCCGGACAGGATCATGTCGTGGCCGTGAACGGCGCCGCCGAACAGGACGGGCAGGCCGGTGGAGATCTGCAGCAGTCGCAGTTGTGCGCGCAGTGCGTCGTCGTCGCTGGGCCGGAGCTTGCCGACGGATTCGGAATCGGTCCACGCGCGGTTCATCGACGAATCCTTCCGGCAGCAAAGTGCTCGACTACCCACTTCAGAGGGTAGCGGGGTGCCGATGGTGACCCATAACCTCCAGGCAAATCGATGTTGCTGCGATCACAGCGGCGCATCGTTGTTCGCAGAGTCCACGTCCACGGAGGTCATCGTGTCCACGCCGACGGCGCACCCCGCCAACCACTCCCCGCTCAGTCCGCTGCGGTTCCTGGAGCGGTCCGCGTCCGTGTTCCCGGATCGGGTCGCCATCGTGCACGGTGACCGTCGCTACTCGTACGCCGACTTCGCCGCGGAGACGCAGCGGTTCGCGCAGGCGCTGCGCGCGCGGATCCGGCCCGGCGACCGCGTCGCGTTCCTGGCCCCGAACGTGCCGGAACTGCTGATCGCCCATTTCGCGGTGCCGCTCGCCGGCGGTGTTCTCATCGCACTGAACTCGCGGCTGGCCGGGCCGGAGCTCGAATACATCCTGAACCATTCGGAGAGCTCGCTCCTGTTCGTCGATTCCGAGTTGGTCGGGTCGGTTACCGGGGTGAAGGAGAACGTGCCGTCCGTCGGCGACATCATCGAGGTGCCGGACTCGACCGTGCCGGATCCGGACGTTCCCGCCGGTGTCGTCACCGGGCGGTACGACGAGTTCCTCGCTTCCGCCGACGCCGACGCCGAACCGCTGCCGTGGACGGTCGACGACGAACTGCAGGTCATCGCGATCAACTACACGTCGGGGACCACCGGAAAACCCAAGGGTGTGATGTACAGCCACCGCGGGGCCTACCTCAACTCGTTCGGCGAGACCTTCCACAACGGATTCGACGGCAGCACGAAGTACCTGTGGACGTTGCCGATGTTCCACTGCAACGGCTGGTGCACCCCGTGGGCGGTGACCGCGGCGGGCGGCACCCACATCTGCCTGCGCGCGGTGCGGGCCGACGCGGTGTGGGACGCCATCGACAACCTCGGTGTCACCAATCTGTGCGGCGCACCGGCGGTGTGCTCGACGATCGCGAACGCCGAGCAGGCCCATGCCCTGGACCGGCCGCTGCGGATCACCACGGCCGGTGCCCCGCCGTCACCGACGGTGATCGCGCAGCTCGACGCCATCGGGATCACCGTCGTGCACGTGTACGGGCTGACCGAGGTGTACGGGCCGTACACGATCTGCGAGTACCAGGAGGCGTGGGACGACGAGCCCGCCGAGGAACGGGCGGCCCTGTTGTCACGGCAGGGCGTCGGCATGTTGCAGGCGGAGAACGCGCGCGTGGTCGATTCGGAGATGAACGACGTGCCCGCGGACGGGCGGACGATGGGCGAGATCGTGCTGCGCGGCAACAATGTGATGCTCGGGTACTACAAGGACCCGGAGGCCACAGCCGAGGCGTTCGCGGGCGGCTGGTTCCACACCGGCGACCTCGGCGTCATGTACCCCGACGGCTACATCCAGCTCAAGGACCGGGCGAAGGACATCATCATCTCCGGCGGCGAGAACATCTCGACGGTCGAGGTGGAGCAGGCGATCGTCAGTCACCCCGCGGTGCTCGACGTCGCCGTCGTCGGGGTGCCCGACGAGAAGTGGGGCGAGCGGCCGCGGGCGTTCGTGATCCGCAGGAAGGGCGAGTCCGTCACCGCCGAGGAGATCATCGCGCACGTGCGCACGCAGCTCGCCGGCTACAAGGTGCCGCGCGACATCGTGTTCCCGCACGACCTGCCGCGCACCCCGACCGGCAAGATCCTCAAGTTCGAATTGCGGGCTTCGCACAACGCCCAGGCGTGAACTTGGATAATCGACAACCATGACCTCCGGATCCGGCCCCGCACGACGTTCCGAGTCGGCGGGACCCGACCCGGCCCAGTTCCGGGTACACGTGGTCACGCAGGCCATCCGGTTGTTCTCCGAGCACGGCTACGAGTCGACGACGGTCGAGCAGATCGCGTCGGCTGCCGGGGTGTCCCGGCGTACCTTCTTCCGGCAGTTCCGGTCGAAGGAGGACGTGATCTTCGCCGACCACGAGTCACTGCTCGAGCAGGTCGCCGCCTATCTGTCGCGTGAGTTCGACGATCCGTGGGCGGCGACCTGCGACGCCGCGCAGCTGGTGTTCCGGCATTTCCGGGATCGGCGGGAGCTCGCGGTGTGGCGGTACCGGGTGGTGCAACGGGTGCCTGCGCTGCGCGACCGCGAACTCGTGACCACCTATCGCTACGAGCGGTTGTTCACCGATTATCTGCGGTCCGCCGTTCCGGGTTCGAAACCCGTCCGCATCGTCAGTTACGCCGCGGCGATCACGGCGGCACACAACTATCTGCTGCGGGCGATGATCCGCGGGGACGAGTCCGCGACGGTCGAGGCACTCTCACACGAGCTGTTCGAGCTCCGCCGCACGTTCGGCGTGGTGCCCGGCTGCGAAGCGCCGCCCACGGTCACGACACCGCGTGCCGTGACGGTGCTGACCTACCCCCCGGGCACCTCTCCCGACGAGATCGCCGAGCAGCTCCGCCGGCAACTCGGCGGCTGACCTGCGGACCCGTGCGCGGTTCGGGTAGCCCCCGCTACCAAAAACAAGCACCGCAACCATTGACCTGGCACTGAGTGCCGTGGTTAGAATTGAACGATTCCGTGACTTCGCGCGCCTGCGACTCGATACAGTGGGCGCGGATCCACCCTCACGAATGGCACCGCGTGCCGATAGGAGTTTTCCACCCTCATGGCTCTCAACGCCGATTTCGATCTGTTCAAGCTCAGCGAGGAGCACGACGCCCTGCGTGAGGCCATCCGCGCGCTGTCCGAGAAGGAGATCGCCCCCTACGCCAAGGACGTCGACGAGAACTCGCGCTTCCCCCAGGAGGCCCTCGACGCCCTCAACAAGTCCGGCTTCAACGCCATCCACGTGCCCGAGCAGTTCGAGGGCCAGGGCGCCGATTCGATCGCCGCGTGCATCGTCATCGAAGAGGTCGCGCGTGTGTGCGGCTCGTCGTCGCTGATCCCCGCCGTGAACAAGCTCGGCACCATGGGACTGATCCTGCGGGGCTCCGACGAGCTCAAGTCGAAGGTGCTGCCGGACATCGTGAACGGTGCGATGGCGTCCTACGCGCTGTCCGAGCGGGAAGCGGGCTCCGACGCCGCGTCGATGCGCACCCGCGCGAAGGCCGACGGCGACGACTGGATCCTCAACGGTTCGAAGTGCTGGATCACCAACGGCGGCAAGTCCACGTGGTACACGGTCATGGCCGTCACCGACCCCGACAAGGGCGCCAACGGCATCTCCTCGTTCATGGTCCACAAGGACGACGAGGGCTTCGTCGTCGGGCCGAAGGAGAAGAAGCTCGGCATCAAGGGCTCCCCCACCGCCGAGCTGTACTTCGAGAACTGCCGCATCCCCGGCGACCGTATCGTCGGCGAGCCCGGCACCGGCTTCAAGACCGCGCTCGCGACCCTCGACCACACCCGTCCCACCATCGGCGCGCAGGCCGTCGGCCTGGCCCAGGGTGCGCTGGACGCGGCCCTCGCCTACGTCAAGGACCGCAAGCAGTTCGGGAAGCCGATCGCGGACAACCAGGGCGTGCAGTTCATGCTCGCGGACATGGCCATGAAGGTCGAGGCCGCCCGCCTGATGGTCTACACCTCCGCGGCTCGCGCCGAGCGCGGCGAGGGCAACCTCGGCTTCATCTCCGCGGCCGCCAAGTGCTTCGCGTCCGATGTCGCGATGGAGGTCACCACCGACGCCGTACAGCTGTTCGGTGGCGCCGGCTACACCACCGACTTCCCCGTCGAGCGCATGATGCGCGACGCGAAGATCACCCAGATCTACGAGGGCACCAACCAGATCCAGCGTGTCGTCATGTCGCGCGCTCTTCTTCGCTGATTCCGGTCCGATAGGTTTCAGGCCGGAACATCTCACGATCAGGAGTTTTCGTAGTGGCAATCGAGAAGGTAGGCGTCATCGGCGGCGGCACCATGGGTGCCGGCATCGCCGAGGTGTGCGCCAAGGCCGGTAGCGACGTGCTCGTCAAGGAGACGACCGAGGAGTTCGCCGCGGCGGCCCGCGAGCGTCTGTCCAAGTCCGTCGGACGCGGCGTCAAGTCCGGCAAGATCACGCAGGAGGACGCCGACGCGGTCCTGGCGCGGATCCGCGTGACCACCGACATGAACGAGTTCGCGGACCGCGACCTCGTGGTCGAGGCCGCCCCCGAGATCGAGTCGCTGAAGGCGGAGATCTTCGGTGAGCTCGACAAGATCGTCAAGCCGGAGGGCATCCTCGCGACGAACACGTCGTCGATCCCCGTCATCAAGATGGCGCAGGCGACACAGCGACCCGGCCAGGTCGTCGGCGTGCACTTCTTCAACCCCGTGCCGGTGATGCCGCTGGTGGAGATCATCTCCGCGCTCACCACCGACCAGGCCACCGCCGACACGGTGTTCGACTACGCGAAGAACACCCTCGGCAAGACCGCGGTGCGCGCGGGCGACCGCGCCGGCTTCATCGTCAACGCGCTGCTCATCCCGTACCTGTGCTCCGCGGTGCGGATGCTCGAGTCGGGCTACGCGACGAAGGAAGACATCGACGACGCGATGAAGGGCGGCTGCGGCTACCCGATGGGCCCGCTGACGCTCATCGACACCGTGGGCCTCGACATCACCCTCAACGCCGCGCAGTCGCTCTACGACGAGTTCGCCGAGCCGCACTTCGCGCCGCCGGCGCTGCTGCGCCGCATGGTCGACGCGGGCCGCCTCGGCCGCAAGACCGGCGAGGGCTTCTACAGCTACAAGTAGACACCTACACGAAACGCCCCCGCGACCTCCGATGCCGGAGTGCGGGGGCGTTTTTCGCTTCCCTGTCGGGCGCCGCCGACGGAAGAGGCAGCCGCGCGCGGCGGGCAGCGCGCGGATGCCTTCTGCCCGTGTGGATTTCACCGTTATTGATTCTCCCACCCACCTACCATGACGTCGTTTGCTAAGGTTCGTGCGGACACATCGGGGGATTCTGTTCGGGGGGAACAGTGGCGTTGGAAGTCGATCCGGATGCGCTGCGCGCGTTCGCCGCATCCGTGACGAGTGCGGCCGAGGCGATAGCCGAATGGGACGTCGGCGAGCCGTTCGCGGCCTCGCAATCAGCTCTTCCCGGAACCGATTTCGCCGACCTGTGCGTTCAAGCGAATCTCGCGACCGCATTCGGCCTGAGCAACCTGTACTCGCGTTTGCTGGAAATCGCCGACCTCGCCGACGGTTCGCGAACGACTACGAGATCAACGAAGCCGATTTCGTTGCCGCGCTTTCGGCGATGGATGTGCCCCGGTCACACCGACGGTCTCGCAGGTCACCGCGTGGAATCCCGACGAACTGCGAGCGACAGCAGAATCCCTCGACGGGCTCGTCGAAAAACTGGATGGTCGGCTCCGAGGTCTCGTCGACGATCAGGATGCACTCGCCGAGAGTTGGAAGAGTGACGCTGCAAGCTCCGCAGCAGCAAGGATCGTGCGTGAACGGTCGCTGGGCAGCGCGATCGCCGGGGCCCTCCTGCAGGTTCCAGATGCCTATCGCACCGGTTCGGTGATCGTCGAAGGTGCGCGCATGCATCTGACGGCGGTCGTGCGCGACGCCGAGCAACAGCAGTTCACGGTCCACGACGACGGAATCGTCGATGCCTCGTCCCAGATCGCCCTGCTGCAACTGCTTCTTCCGGACCCGGGAAGCGTCGGCATCGCCCGAGTACGGCTCGAGCGGGATGCGGCCGCACTCACCGTCGCGGTCCTCGAAGCGCTCGTCCAGGCCGACGCTGCCGCCATCGAGGCATCCGCCCGGATCGGCGCGGCGGTAGCAGCGCTCGAAGATGCAGGACGGGCTGCCATTCCCGGAACAGTTGTTCGATCCGAGAACGGCGAGTTCTCTTGGCAGCCGGACTGGCCGGCCACTACCGCGGCCACCACTATCGGGGTAGCGGCCGAAGGGACCAAATTAGGGTTGATCAACGCGGCGACTGCATCGGGTGACGATATCGCCAGAGGGATCGGCACCGCAATCGGAGGCGTGGCTACCTGGTGGACATCGAAGAAGATTCAAGAGGAGTGGGAATGACGGACGATGACATGACCGGAACCGAGTCCGCCTTCCTCCGCGCACCCAGGATCGAGAGTACGCCGCGCTGGTCGCAGAACTTCCACCCCACTGGGATCCTCGCGGGCATCTTCCTTCTCGCATTGTCGGTGTGGAACATCGAAGGTGCCGTCGCCGGCGCAGGCCGAACGCACTTCGCATCCGCAATCGGGGCTGTCTCGATCGGGCTCGTCTTCGGGCTCGCCGGTATCGTATCGTTCCGAACCGCTGGACTACGATATCTAACTCTGTCGCAACGGATCTCATCCACCCATCACCCCGAGCACGGTGAGGGAATCGTCGTCCGTGGCGGACTCACAACACACATGTTGTTCGGAATCATGCTTTTCGTCGGCGGATGCGCGTGCGTGGTGACGGCAATCGTCGAGTTCTCCGGGAGCAACGACACCCTGCTGCCGTACGGACGCGACAATCGGGCGGGCGCAGTGATCACTCTGATCTGCGGTTGCGTTCTCCTCACGGTGGCGGGAGTATTCGCAATTCTCCGTAAACCCACAACGCTCGCCATCTACACAAGTGGTATCCACAGGCAAGTTCGATCGCGGAAGCATCGGCGTCTCGAGGCAACCGAGCATTTCATCCCCTGGGAAAAGATTTCCGGGATCTCGGCGACAGACCTCGTCGTCGAAACCGGAACACGTGAGGTTCGCAACCCCCTCATCGAGATACAGACGAACACTGTACTGCCGATGGAGATGCGCATACCCCAGGATTCTGATCGGACACTCGCAATTGTGTGCCAACTACTCGTGGCGGAACCCAATACTCTTCTGTTTCTACTGGAAAGGCTGTATCGGAATCCCACCCAGCGCGAGGAACTCAGAAAAGCTGGGGCCGTACGCCTTCTACGCCCTCCTTCGTTGGTCGAGCGACTACGGGCAACACGGACGCAGAAACCAGCACGATGATTCCCCGATTCTCCGATACGAATACACTTCGTGCGTATCTCGATGCACACGAAGTCGCACTGGTCTCGGTACACCCCGGTGATCCCGGCCATCCCGACGTCGCGATACCGCTTCCCGACGGCTGGGCCGAGGTTGCACACGATGTGTTCCCTCAGGCGCACACGGTGATCGTCGCACCTGAGTACATCATCGACGACTGGTCCCCCAACGCGGTGCTGCTGCACGGTCGGATGTCACGGTGGAGGCCCACCGATGAGCTGCTCGACGTCGCAGGAAGCGAGGCACTGGCGCTCCCGGAATGGAACGAACTGCGTTCCTCGGCAACCGACTTCCACGGACACCGGTCGGTGTTCGTTCACGGCACGTACCGGGTCGAGGGCGTGGAGTTCACCGCCGCGACGCGCTACCTCGTGATCGACGACGAGTACGACCGGTACCTGACGCAATTGACCGTGACCACCCGCGCAGACCCACCTCTGGTCCTCGCAACGGACGCCGCCGCGATCCATACCGGATTCTCTGTGCGCACGACACCTGGCACCGACGCCTCCGGCTAGGCTGCGCCGGTTCTTCTCCGGAATCCGCAGACGGAAAAGACAGCCGCGCGCCGTCCACAACGCGCGGATATCCACCGCCGCTGCGGATTCGATCAGAGCTTCCCGTGGACCCGTTCGTGCAGCAACTCCATCCGCAGGTCCAGATCGCGGGCAGTCTCGGCCGCGAGACGCAGCTCCTCGCGCAGCTCGTGCGGAACTTCGCGGTCGTGCTTGTAGTAGATCTTGTGCTCGAGACTCGCCCAGAAATCCATTGCGACCGTGCGGATCTGCAGTTCGACGTAGACGGATTCGACCCGGTCGGACATGAACACCGGAATCTCGACGATCACGTGCACGCTGCGGTACCCGTTGGGTTTGGGACGCTCGATGTAGTCCTCGATCTCGACCACACCCACGTCGCCCTGCCGGGTGATCATCTCCATGATCCGGTAGACGTCGGAGGTGAAACTGCACGTGATCCGGATGCCCGCGATGTCCCGGAAGTTCTCGCGGACGGCCTCGAGGTTCCGCGGCACGCCCTTGCGCTGAGCCTTCGTCAGGATCGAATCCGGCGACTTGAGCCGCGACTTCACGTGCTCGATGGGGTTGTAGTCGTGGACATAGGAGAACTCGTCGCGCAGGATGTTGATCTTCGTCATCATCTCGTCGATGCCGAATTTGTACACCATGAGGAAGCGCTGAAGATCGCGGCGGAGTTCACCGGACGGCAGTTCGTGATCGAACGGCGGATGCTCCATCGGGTCGATCGCAGGTTCCTGCAGGGCGACCGGATCGCTGTGATCCGTGCCGTCCACCGTCGCTGTCACTTCTGGTCCTCCTCGAGCATGCTCTCGCTCGAGTCTGCCAGCTTTCGGCGCCGGACGCCGGATCGATCCGTCAGCACCTGACGCAATGTGCGCGGCGACACCCCGGCCAGGCGCCGGGCCTTGCCGCGCGAGATCAGGATCCCGGTGAGCGCGATCACCCAGATCGGATACTGCGCCAGCCATGCCACGCGGAACGCCTCGAACGTGTATCCGCCGAGCTGTTCGAGCACGATGCCCATCACCTGGACGACGAGGAGCGTCGCGAGGAAGCCGCCGATGTTCACGATGCCGTTGGCTGTGCCCAGCGCCGTGCTCGGATTGAAGGCGCGGGCGTAGTCGAAGCCGATCATCGAACCGGGGCCGCCGACCGAGATGACGACGATCAACAGTACGAGCAGCCACAGCGGAGCCGGACCCGGCAACGCCAGCACCACCGACCACATGGTGAGGCTGCCGAGCACACTGCCGAGCACGAGCCAGGACCGGTGGTTCGGGAACCGTCCGGACAACACGCCGAGGATCGGTCCGGCGAGGATGGCCGTCGCCACCGACACGGTGAGCAGCGAACCGGCGGCCGCCGCGGACAGTCCCTGCGCGGACTGCAGGTACGGGATGCCCCACATCAACGCGAACGTGGTGACCGAGAACTGCGTGCCCATGTGGGTGAAGAACCCGAGCCGGGTGCCCGGGCGCTTCCACACGACCGAGATCTGCCTGCCGACCTCGCGCAACCCGGCCGGTTCCGAGCGGACCTCGACGCCCGGCGGGGCGTCGCGCACGATCGCGACGACCAGCACACACGCGAGCAGGCCGAGCGCGGCCGCGCTCCCGTACGCCGCGGTCCAGCCGGCGCCGGACAGGATCAGGACGAACGGCACCGCCGAGAGCACCTGTCCCAGCTGGCCCAGGATGCCGGTCAGCTGGGACACCAGTGGTACGCGGCGCGGCTCGAACCACACCGGTACCAGGCGCAGCACCGAGATGAACGTCAGCGCGTCACCGGCGCCGACGAACACCCGGGCCGCGTAGGCGAGCGGCAGCGATTCCGTGGTCGCGAGGACGAGTTGCGCGATCGCCATGATCGCGGCGCCCGACGCGATCATGATGCGTGAACCGAATCGGTCGAGCAGCACGCCCGCCGGGATCTGCATGCTCGCGTAGACCACGATCTGCAGAACGACGAACCCGGAGAGCACGGACGGCGAGACGTCGAATCGCTCGGTTGCGGCCAAACCCGAGACTCCGAACGCCGTGCGATGCAGCACCGCGACGACGTAGGCGAAAACTCCGATTCCCCAGACCAGCCACACGCGCTTCATGATGTGTCGACGATACCGCCGGGTCGTTTACTTTCCGGAACTACTCGCGGCCGAGGGACACCCATGTCGGGTCGGCGGCGCGCGCCCCGACCACCAGATCCGCCAGCGCGTCCAACCGGCCGACCTGCTCCCGGTCGAGCGTCACGTCCAGCGCCCCGACATTCTCGGTGACCCGCTCCGCGAAGCGAGTGCCCGGGATCGACACCGACGGCAGTCCGAACGTCCGTGCCTTGTCGTCCAGCCACGCCAGTGCCACCTGGGCGATCGTCGCGTCGAGCTCGTCGGCGACCGCGCGAACCTCGCCGCGCACCTTCAGATTCCCCGGCAGCGCGTCCTCCGCGAAGCGCGGGAAGCGGCGACGCAGATCCTTCTCCTCGACCTGCGTGGCGTCGAACGCGTCGGTCAGCAGGCCGCGGCTCACCGGCGAGTACGGCACGAACCCGATGCCGAGCTCCGCCGCTGCCGGCACCACGTGCTTCTCGACGTCCCGTGAGACGATGCTCCACTCCGACTGGATCGCCGCGATCGGATGAACGGCATGGGCGCGACGCAGCTCGTCGCCGGTCGCCTCCGACAACCCGATGTGCCGGATCTTGCCGGCGCGGACCAGTTCGGCCAGCGCACCGACGGTCTCCTCGATGGGCACCTCCGGGTCGACGCGATGCAGGTAGTACAGGTCGACGCTGTCGACACCGAGCCGCTGCAGCGACTCGTCGATCGCCTGGCGGGCGTACTCGGGACGACCGTTGATACGGCGGTTCCCGGCGGGCGTGCTGCCACCGAGCGCGCCGACCAGACCGAACTTGGTGGCGAGCTGCACCTCGTCGCGGCGGTCCTTCAGCAGCTTGCCGACCACAGTCTCACTGAGTCCGTCGCCGTAGACGTTGGCGGTGTCGATGAACGTCACGCCCAGATCGACCGCGTGATGCAGGGTCGCCAGGGCCTCGCCGGGATCGGTCCCGCCGTAGACGGGGGCGACCGACATGGCGCCGTAGCCCTGCGCGCTGACGGTCAGGCCGGGGGCCAGTTCGACGGTGGGGACGGGCATGAACTCTCCTCGTGATTCCTCGATTCCCGAGCGCACGGGCGCCCGGGGCACATATCCGTCGTTCGATCCTTCCCGAAATCCCCCGCACCGGCAGGACTTGAAATCGCGGTGATCCCATCACGGTCGGCCCTAGGCTGGGTTCATGTCATTCGACTGGCTCGAATTGCAGCGCACGGCCACCCGCGGATTCACCGAGCGGCTGGCGAGGATCACCGACTGGGCAGCGCCCACTCCGGACACCGAATGGGACGTCGCCGCACTGGTGGAGCACGTCGTCGACGAACAGCGGTGGATACCGCCGTTGCTGTCCGGCATGACCGTCGCCGACGCCGAGGCCTCCCTCGCCCCGATCGGCGACGACCTGCGGGCCGAATGGTCCCGCTACGCCGAGTCCGCGAGCACCGCCTGGGCCGCGACCGCGCCGGATGCACCGGTGCACCTGTCCTACGGTGTCGTGCCCTGCCTCAGCTACCTGAAACAGCAGGTCGCCGACATCGCGATCCACACGTGGGATCTCGCCCGGGGCGTCGGCGGCGACGACCGTCTCGACCCGGACCTGGTCGCGGCGGTGTGGGCGGACCTGGAGACCCAACGCGACATGCTCGCATCGAGCGGCCTGTTCGCCGCCCCGGTCCCGGTGCCGGACGACGCACCGCTGCAGGACCGGCTGCTCGCCCTGACCGGCCGCGACCCCCGACGAGGAGACACCGAATGAGCACAGGCGACCCCGACGTCAAACCCCGTAGCCGCGACGTCACCGACGGACTGGAGAAGGCCGCGTCCCGCGGCATGCTGCGCGCCGTCGGCATGGGCGACGAGGACTGGGACAAACCGCAGATCGGTGTCGCCTCGTCGTGGAACGAGATCACCCCGTGCAACCTGTCGCTGGACCGGCTGGCGCAGGCCGTCAAGGACGGAGTGCACGCGGCCGGCGGCTATCCGCTCGAGTTCGGGACCATCTCCGTCTCGGACGGTATCTCGATGGGCCACGAGGGGATGCACCTCTCGCTGGTGTCGCGCGAGGTGATCGCCGACAGCGTGGAGACGGTGATGCAGGCCGAGCGGCTCGACGGATCGGTGCTGCTCGCGGGATGTGACAAGTCGCTGCCCGGAATGCTCATGGCCGCCGCGCGCCTGAACCTGGCCTCGGTGTTCCTCTACGCCGGGTCGATCCTGCCCGGTACCGCGAAACTGTCCGACGGCACCGAACGCGATGTGACGATCATCGACGCGTTCGAAGCGATCGGCGCATGCGCACGCGGTCTGATGTCCCGCGACGACCTCGATGCCATCGAACGGGCGATCTGTCCGGGCGAAGGTGCGTGCGGCGGGATGTACACCGCGAACACGATGGCCAGTGCCGCGGAAGCACTCGGGATGTCACTGCCCGGCAGCGCGTCGCCGCCTGCCACCGACCGGCGACGCGACGGCTTCGCGCGGCGGAGCGGGCAGGCCGTCGTCGAACTGCTGCGCCGCGGCATCACCACCGCAGACATCCTCACCGCGGAGGCGTTCGAGAACGCCATCGCGGTGGTGATGGCGTTCGGCGGTTCGACCAACGCGGTGCTGCACCTGCTGGCGATCGCGCACGAAGCCGACGTGGAACTGACCCTCGACGATTTCGTCCGGGTCGGCGCGCGGGTCCCGCACCTCGCCGACGTCAAACCGTTCGGGGCGCACGTCATGAAGGACGTCGACCACATCGGTGGTGTGCCCGTGGTGATGAAAGCCCTGCTCGACGCCGGTCTGCTGCACGGAGACTGCATGACCGTCACCGGACGGACCGTCGCGGAGAACCTCGCCGACATCGCCCCGCCGGATCCGGACGGCAAGGTGCTGCGCGCGCTCGGCGACCCGATCCATCCCACCGGCGGCATCACGATCCTGCGGGGCTCGCTCGCCCCGGAGGGTGCGGTGGTCAAGTCAGCGGGTTTCGACGAATCGGTCTTCGAGGGCACCGCCCGGGTCTTCGAACGGGAACGCGCCGCGATGGACGCCCTCGAGGACGGCACCATCACCGCCGGGGACGTGGTGGTCATCCGCTACGAAGGTCCCAAGGGCGGTCCGGGGATGCGGGAGATGCTCGCCATCACCGGCGCCATCAAGGGCGCCGGCCTCGGTAAGGACGTCCTGCTGCTCACCGACGGCCGGTTCTCCGGCGGCACCACCGGGTTGTGCGTCGGGCACGTCGCACCGGAAGCCGTCGACGGCGGCCCGATCGCGTTCGTCCGCGACGGCGACCGGATCCGGCTCGATGTCGCGAACGGCACGCTCGACGTTCTCGTCGACGACGCGGAACTCGGGCAGCGCCGCGATGGCTGGGAACCGCTGCCGCCCAGGTACACCCGCGGGGTCCTGGCGAAATACACGAAACTGGTCGGCTCCGCTTCGATCGGGGCCGTCTGCGGCTGACCCCCTCGTGCGCGGTTTCGGTAGCGGCCGCTACCGAAACCGCGCACGAGCACGGGAATCAGATGGGCCGGAACCCGCTGCCGGCACCGCCACCCGCGTTGACATCAGCAAGGATCGTATTGAAGTTGGTGCCGACCTCCGGCCCGATGCACGGCGCAGCCAGGTAGGCGTTGACCATCGCGACGAGAGTCGTACCGACGACGAGCGGCGCTCCGGAATCGCCTTCGATGACGCAGATCTGGGTCCACGTCTCCTGGGAACCGAACACGTCGCCCCACACGACACCGCACGTGTTGCCGGTGGTGCGGCCCTCCTTGCACGCCAGGTTCGGGAACTGGGCCGGCGCACCCACTTCGGTGATCGTGACGTTCCCGACCCGATTCACCGGGTCGACCCTACCGGGATCGAACTGGATCACGGCGTAGTCGAGCGCCTCGTTGCTGGTGACGACGCGGCCGACGACGCCTGCGCCCGGGTTGCGCTCGGCCTTGACCGTCGCGCCCGGTCCACCACAGTGGGCCGCGGTGAATCCGACCAGACGCCCGGCAGCGTCGTATCCGATCGTGGTCAGGGTGCAATCGAAGATGTCGGCGGTTCCGTCACCGAGGGTGATGCCAGACCCGCCGCCCAGCGGTACCCCGCCGGGCACCGCCGTCGCAACCCCGGTACCACCTCCGACCAGCGCAATCGCCGCCGCGCACACCATCGCCCACTTCTTGAACATCACGCCCTCCCGCCCGGCCACGAAAGGCCGCGTCAGCAGATCAGCCTATCTGGCCGCCGGTCGCTCCGAGGGTCTCCAGCGCTTTTTTGGCTTCCTCCAATTGAGCACTCAGCTGAGCGACCCGCTCCTCCGCGGCCTGCCGCGCCTCGTCGATCACCGATTGCACCGCCTCGAGAGCGGTCTCGTCCCCCAGCTCCCGCACGGCACGTTCGACCGCGTCCGGGCCGACCGGAGCAGGCTTGCCGACCCGCCGTGCGCCGTGCGCGACCGCCACCGTCCATTCGTTGTCCGGATCGATGGTGATCGTAATGCTGACACCGGGCTGCTTCTTCGGCCGGCGGGCCGCGGGCTTGGGCTTCGGCGCCGGCTCGGCGGGTTGCGCTGGGGATGTGGGCACGGAGGTCTCCTTCGTGGCGGGTTTCGGCGCCGGCGCGGGCGAGGTGGCAGGTTTCGGCGCCGGAGCGGGGGAAGCGGGTTTCGGCGCCGGAGCGGGTGCCGGTTTCGCGGCCGGCCGCGATGCGGCCCGGGTGGATTCCGCCGACCGTGTCTTCGACGCTGTGGCCGGCCGGGTCATGCGCAATTCGTCGAATTCGAAGGGCAGTTCGTCGTTGACGCCCTTGGGCCGGACCGTGACCGTGCGACCGTCGATTCCGATGACTTTCGCCGATGCCCCCGGCTCGATACCCAGACTCGGAATACCCTCGATGAGATAGACGGTCGCGCGCCGGTCCTCGGCAAGCGCGGTGGTCAACTCGGCAAGCTGCTCGTCGCTGAGGTGGTCGGCTCCGGCTCGTCTGCGGGGCGGCATGCCACGTCCTTCCTGGCTTCGGGTGGATCGGTCCCCGGGTGGGTGGATCGCGAACACTGTCGCACACAGGTACGACACGCAAATGTGCGACTCTTCGGGGAGTCGCGCGGGTGTGCGGGGGGTGGCGGTGTTCGTCGAGCGGGTCGCCGGGGCCGACCCGGCGGCGGTGAGGGAGGACAGGCGTGGAGGCTTCGGAGCAGCGAGCCGGCGACCCCGGGACGGAGACGACGGTGGTGATGTCCGGTGGGGAATCGTCGGCAAGGATCCAGCGCGCGTTCGAACGGTCCCTTCTCGGCGGCGACCGCTGCTACACCCGGCAGCGGGCCGCCGAACTCGCCGGTGTCTCGGCCGAACGAGCCCAACGCTTGTGGCAGGCACTGGGTTTCGCCGTGGATCCGGATCCCGGCGCGGTGATGTTCACCGACGGGGATGTGCAGGCGCTGCGGAACATCGCGGCGCTGGTGTCCAGCGGGGCGGTGACCCCCGACATGGAGGTTCCGGCCGCGCGGTCACTCGGCCGGTCGATGTCCCGGCTCGCCGAATGGCAGGTCTCCCTGCTCAACTCCCACCTGCTCGACCGGCTCGACGCCGCCTACGCGGGGACCGACCCGACCGATGCGGAGGTCGACGCATTCGTCGGTTCGCTGCTGCACGACGTCCTGCAGATGGTCGAGCAGACCCAGATGTTCGTGTGGCGACGCCACCTGGTCGCGACGACCCAACGCAACATCGTGCGCGCCGGCGGAGAACCGGCGAGCCGCGATCTCGTCGTGGGTTTCGCCGACATGGTCGGCTACACGCGCCTGACCCGTCGCATCGAGGCCGACGAACTCAGCGATCTGCTCGAGGAGTTCGAGTCCGCGGTCGCCACCGTCATCGCGCAGAGGCATGGCTGGGTGATCAAGACCGTCGGCGACGAGGTGATGTTCGCGGCGGAGGATCCCGCCGACGGTGCCCGCATCGCGCTGGCGCTGCAGGAATCGTTCGGTGCCCGGGAGGACACCCCGGATCTGCGGGTCGGGCTGGCGTGGGGCCCTGCACTGGCACGGTTCGGTGACCTGTTCGGCTCGGTCGTCAACATCGCGGCCCGGCTGACCGGTGTGGCCCGTCCCGGCACGGTCCTCGTCGATTCGGCGCTGGCCGACCTGCTCGACACGTCCGGCGAGTTCCAGGTGCGTTCGATCCGGAACCTGCGTGTCAAGGACTTTCATCGGTTGCGGCCGTCGGTACTGCGCGCGGCCCGTCCGTGACCGGGCGGTACCCGCGGGCGGCCAGGAAGTCGTCGACGACCCGCGCGCACGCCGCACGGTCGAGTGACGGCAGTGTTGCGAGTTTGGTGAACACGACAGGCCCCAGCAGCTGCGCGAGCGCGAGGTCGTAGTCGAGATCACCGAGGAGTTCCCGCGCGGTGGCGGTGTCGAATACCCGGTCGAACGCCTCGCGGTACCGCTCGACGAGACGCTCGCGCAACGAGAGCAGTTCCGGGCGGTCGTTGCTCAGTGCTTCGGCGCTCGAGTAGTCGCCGAGTCCCGGACCGAGCCCCATCCAGCACATCGCCGTCAGCGGGATGGGGATCTCGTCGAGGACGCGTGCCTGCGCGACGACCAGCGCCACGAGCTGGTCGCGCAGGTCGCCGTCCGGGACCGGCGGGATCGGCGGCAACATCCGCGCGAAGGCCGCCGCGACGAGTTCCTCACCGCCGGCGAAATGCCGGTACAGGGTTGCGCGCGCGACGCGTGCCAGTCCGGTCACCGCGTCGATGGTGACGGCTTCGGCTCCGCCCTTCGCGAGCAGAGCGGTCGCGGCATCGAGCAGCCGTGCCCGCGATCTCGCCTTACGGGGGTCTTCGTCGTCACGGTTCCGTCCGCCGGCCGCCGGCGCCTGCTCGGGGCCGTCGCCGGGTGCCGGGAGGGGCTGGGTGCTCACGCCCACAGTTGTATCCGTTCGCAATCGCTCTTGCCTGTGATACCGACAGTTCGGCTACGATACCGACAGTCTCGTTTCTCCGTGACCCCGCTCCGGGAAGGCCGGCTCGTGTCCGAAACGTCAGAAGAAGGTACGACCAGCTCCGCAGCGACAGCGACGCTGGAACCACCATCCCGCCTGACGCGTGCGCAGATGTGGTTGCTGGTCGTCGCGTGCGCGGCGGTGGCTCTCGTCGTCGCCGCGATGGCGTCGCTGAACATGGCCTTGCCCGACATCGCCGTCGACATCGGTGCGACGCAGGGTCAGCTGACCTGGATCGTCGACAGCTACACACTCGTGCTCGCGGCGTTCCTGCTCCCGGCGGGCGCGCTCGGCGACCGCTACGGCCGCCGCGGCGTGCTGGTCGCGGGCCTGGCGATCGTCGCCGTGGCGTCGGCGCTGCCGCTCGTACTCGACAGTCCGACGTGGATCGTCGTCGCGCGCGGCCTGGCCGGGCTGGGCGCGGCGCTGGTCATGCCGGCGACCCTGTCGGTGATCACCGCCGGGTTCCCCGAGGAACGTCGCGCACGGGCGGTCGGCATCTGGGCCGGGACCGCGGGTGCGGGCTGCATCGCGGGCATGCTCGTGTCCGGCGTGATCCTCGAATACAGCTCGTGGATCGTCATTTTCGTGAGTTTCGCAGTGGCCGCGGCGGTGCTGCTCGTGGCGTCGCTGACGATCGCGTCGTCGCGGGCACTGGAGCAGTCCCCACCCGACCTGCTCGGCAGCGCGCTGTCGATCCTCGCGGTGGGGCTGTTCGTCTTCGGACTCATGGAGGGCCCGCACCGCGGCTGGACGGATCCACTCGTCCTCGCGTGCATCGTTCTGGGTCTTGCTGCCGCAACGGGTTTCGTGCTCACCGAACTGCGTACCCCCGCTCCCCTGCTCGACGTCCGGTTGTTCACCGACCGCTCGTTCGGCTCCGGGGCGCTGACGTTGCTGTTCCAGTTCCTCGCGATGTTCGGGGTGTTCTTCATCGTCGTGCAGTACCTGCAGCTGGTGCTCGGTTACTCGCCGCTCGAGTCGTCGATCCAGCTGATCCCGCTCATCCTGCTGGTGATGACGGTGTCGGTGCTCATCCCCCCGGTGGTTCCACGGGTCGGGCTCCGGATCCTCTTCGCCGGCGGCCTCGCGGTCCTCGCGGCGTCGTTCGTGCTGATCGGGGAATTGGATCCGCAGTCGTCGACGGTCATGATCAACGCCGCGCTGCTGCTGCCGGGCATCGGGATGGGCATGATCTCGGCACCGGCGACACACGCGATCGTGTCGAGCACACCCGACGACAAGCAGGGCGTGGCCTCGGCGGTCAACGACGCTACCCGCGAGCTCGGCGCCGCGATCGGGGTCGCGGTCGCGGGCAGCATGCTCGCCGCGATGTACGGCCGGAAGATCGAGCCGGTCGCCGAGATGATTCCCGACCCCACCGCACGCACCGCGGTGTCGGATTCGCTGGCGTCGGCGCTGAAGGTCGCCGAGGCGGCCGGGCCGCGCGGAGACGAACTCGCGGACCTGGCCCGTTCGGCGTTCCTCGACGGGATGCAGCAGGCGTCGTGGGCGATCGCAGTGATCCTCGCGATCGGTGCCGCGGTCGCTGTGTTCCTCTCCCCGGGCCGCTCCCGGGCCTCGAAGGTCCGCGAACCGAGCTGATCCCGGTTCGCGGATCCGCCGTCAGCGTCCGGCGCCGGCCTTGCCGGCGCACGTGCACCGTTCGGCGACGGGTACCTCGCGCATCACGTCGTCGACGTGCTGGCCGCATCCTTCCCAGCCGGTCTTGCCGCATGCGGGACAGGTGACGGGGTAACACATGGTGACAGTCCTCCATTTGTCTCGGTTCCGTCGATTGTGCCTGCGGCTCGACGGGCGGGTCCAGTGACATCGGTCCCGGTGACGCACCCGGGGGAGGCGTGCGGCGGCACGTCCCCCTCCCCTGTTTCTGCGTGCTCGTCCGCCTCGATCTTCGGCGATCGTGCACTCGACCGTTGTGCCGTGACGACACTCACTGTAGCCTCGGATTAACAGTTACCGTCCGTCACACTAAAGGTGGAGACATGACCGCATCGCTCACGCGCCCCCAGGATGTTGCCGATACCGCCACCACCAGGGGATTCGTGCCGAAGGTGGCTCTGTCGGACCGCGAGGACACAGCCCGGCGGCTGCTGGCCTCGGTCGCCCGCAAGTCGTACGACCCGATGATCGAGGTCGACTGGGAGGCGCCGATCCCCGACGACAAGTACGGCATGACCCCCGAGTGGAGCACGCTGTACGGCACCGCGCTGTGGGACGAGATGACCGACGAGCAGCGAATCGAACTGACCAAGCACGAGGCCGCAAGCGTCTCCAGCGTCGGCCTGTGGTTCGAGATCCTGCTCATGCAGATGCTGCTGCGCGACGTCTACAACCGCAACAAGCACTCGCGCCACGTGCAGTTCGCCCTCACCGAGGTCGCCGACGAGTGCCGCCACTCGGTGATGTTCGCCCGCGCGGGCGAGCGCCTCGGTATGCCCGGCTACGGGCCCGCACCGTACATCCACCGTCTGGGCCGGCTCTGGGGCGGCTTCTTCCGCGGCGCCAACGCCTACGCCAGCGTCATGGCCGCCGAGGAGATTCTCGACATGATGCAGCGCGACTTCATGCGCGACGAACGAGTGCAACCGGTCACCCGTACGGTCAGCAAGATCCACGTCCTCGAGGAGGCCCGGCACATCCGCTTCGCCCGCGAGGAGGTCGCACGGCGACTGTCCGGCGCGAGCAAGCTCCGCCTCCAGCTCGAGCGGATCAATACGGCCGTCACGGTGTACTTCGTGGTCAAGAGCATGATCCGCGAGGAGGTCTACACCAACGCGGGCCTCGACCGCGACCGTGCCGTCGCCGAGGCGAAGGCGAACACGCACTACCACGATCGCGTCCGCAAGTCCGGTGCCAAGCTCATGACGTTCCTCGACAGCGTCGGACTGGTCGGCGGTCCCTCGAAGATCCTGTACAAGAAGGTCCACCTGCTCTGACCCGACGGATCGAAGAACTCCGAAAACCATTGCTGTGCAGGTTGTCTCGACGATCCGCACCCTCGCGCCGAGCGTACGCCTCACACGCTCGGCGCGAGGCGTGCGTGCACCGCGCCCGGACGCCGCACACCGCCCGGACCGAGCACCGCAACTGCGGCACCCGGGAAAACTGGTCCGCGCAATTACCTAGCGAGTTGGTCGGAAATATGGTTCCGTCGCGATGCTCCCACCGGAATCGCCATCGAAGGACCATCATGACCACAGCACCCGTCTCCCATCTGCAGTCCGTCGTCACGGCCAACCACGACGCCGTGACCGACGACCCGGCGAAGGCAGCGGTCGTGTTCCGCGCCGACGCCCGAGCACACTCGACGGTCGCGAGCACAGTGACGCTCGGCCGGTTCGAGGTGGAGGTCGACGAACCGCCCGCGCTCGGCGGTGAGAACACCGCCCCCAACCCGGTCGAGTACTACCTCGCCTCGCTGCTCTCCTGCCAGGTCGTGACGTACCGGGTGTGGGCGGACAAACTGGGAATCACCGTCGACGGCATCACCGCCCACGCCGAAGGCGATCTGGACGTACGCGGATTCTTCGGCTTCGACGACTCCGTCCGTGCGGGGTTCGGCGAGGTACGCGTCGTCGTCACTCTCACCGGCCCGGAATCGCGGGAACGGTATCTGGAACTGCAGGAAGCGGTCGACGCTCACTGCCCGGTACTCGACCTCACCCGCAATGCAACGCCGGTCCGGACGGTCCTCGAAACAGCCTGAAAGACGTGCCCCGATCCGGCGCGACGCGCCCCCGAACACTGGTCGGGATCGCGCTCACCGGTTATTGTCGGGTCCGTGACCAACACGCGAGTACGCCTGACGGGCGGTCCGTCGGTGCGCCGCTGTGCGCAGTACATGTGTATCTGCGGGTGTCCGGGTCGCTGAGCGACCCCACCCGATCGTCCCCAGAGTGTCCGCGCCGGCCGACGTGTCGGTCACCGCCGTATGCGGTGACACGATGCCGGTGGGCCACCGGAGAACCTTCCCGAGATCCCCGAAATATCGAGTAGTACGGAGCAGCACCCATGAGCGAGACCACCCCCGACGCCGTGGACCCCACGGCGGGCTGGAGTTTCGAAACCAAGCAGATCCACGTGGGCCAGCCGGCCGGTGGCGACACCAAGGCGCGCGCCCTGCCGATCTACCAGACCACCAGCTACACCTTCGACAGCACCGATCACGCGGCCGCGCTGTTCGGTCTCGCCGAGCCCGGCAACATCTACACCCGAATCATGAACCCCACTCAGGACGCGGTCGAGCAGCGCATCGCGGCTCTCGAAGGTGGCGTCGCGGCGCTGCTGCTGTCCTCCGGCCAGGCCGCCGAGACCTTCGCCATCCTGAACCTCGCCGAGGCCGGCGACCACATCGTCGCCAGCCCGTACCTGTACGGCGGCACCTACAACCTGCTGCACTACACCCTGCCCAAGCTGGGCATCGAGGTCTCCTTCGTCGAGGACCCCGACGACCTCGAGCAGTGGGCCGCGGCGATCCGCCCGAACACCAAGGCGTTCTACGGCGAGACCATCGCCAATCCGAAGAACCACATCCTCGACGTTCCCGGTATCTCCGGCGTCGCACACGACAATGGCCTGCCGCTGATCGTCGACAACACGGTCGCCACGCCGTACCTGCTGCGTCCGCTCGAGCACGGCGCCGACATCGTCGTGCATTCGGCCACCAAGTACCTGGGCGGCCACGGCACCGCGATCGCCGGTGTCATCGTCGACGGCGGCACCTTCGACTGGACGCAGGGGCGCCACAGCAACTTCACCACGCCCGACCCCAGCTACCACGGTGTCGTGTTCGCCGACCTGGGTGCCCCGGCGTACGCGCTCAAGGCCCGCGTCCAGCTGCTCCGCGATCTCGGTTCCGCCGTCGCACCGTTCAACGCGTTCCTCATCGCGCAGGGCCTCGAAACCCTGTCGCTGCGGGTCGAGCGGCACGTCGCCAACGCCCAGCGGGTCGCGGAGTTCCTCGAGTCCCGGCCCGAGGTCACGTCGGTGTCGTACGCCGGCCTGGAATCGTCGCCGTGGTTCGAGCGGGGCAAGCAGCTCGCGCCGCGCGGTGCGGGCGCGATCGTCGTGTTCGAACTCGCGGGCGGTGTCGACGCCGGCAAGAAGTTCGTCAACGCGCTGACCCTGCACAGCCACGTCGCCAACATCGGCGACGTGCGTTCGCTGGTCATCCACCCCGCGTCGACGACCCACTCGCAGCTCACCGCCGAGGAGCAGCTCGCCGCCGGTGTCACGCCGGGCCTCGTGCGTCTGGCCGTGGGCATCGAGCACATCGACGACATTCTCGCCGACATCACGACCGGTCTCGTCGCAGCGGGTAGCTGACACCTGCCCGGGACCCGACACGCGGAAGGCCTGCCCCGGATTCGGGGCAGGCCTTCCGCGGTTCTGTCGAGGACGAGTCGACCTCGGCGTTCAGTCGTCGTTGCGCGCCAGCGCCTCGGTGATCCTCTCGGCCTGGGCGCTGCTCTCGAGCAGTTGCCGCACCAGCCACAGACTCAGCACGCGCGACACCACGGCTGCGATGTACACCGCGGCGCCGATCAGGGTGACCGCGACGAATCCGAGGCTCAGCAACTGGTACGACGCGAGGTCGCGCAGGTCCGACAGCGTCAGCGAGGCGATGTAGACGACGAATGCCGCCACCGCACCGACGATCATCAGCGCCAGACCGACGATCCTGCCCGTTCCCCGGGGACCGGTCTTCCCGGTGTCCAGTCCCAGTGCGGCCACGTCCTTCTTGAATTGTTCGCGTCGTTCGTCGACCACAGTGGTCATCTCATCCTCCTAGATAGCTGGTTGACAGTTCTTCTTCGATCTCCACCGGGTCGCCCGTGCGCACCACCCGCCCGTGCAGCATCAGCGCAGCGCTGGTGGCGATGGGAAGCACTGCCCGCGCGAACTGCTCGGCGACGAGGATCGACACCCCCTCCGTCGCCAATTCGCCTACGATGTCGTAGATCTGGGAAACGATCCGGGGTGCCAGGCCCATGGACAGTTCGTCGAGCAGCAGCACCGTCGGGTTCGTTCCCAGCGCCCGGGACAGGGCGAGCATCTGCTGTTCGCCGCCGGACATCGATCCCGCGAGCTGGGTCCGCCGCTGCCCGAGAATCGGGAACCGCGTATACGCCACCTCTTCGAGTTCGGCGAGCGAGGCACCCGTTCCCGTGGCGATCCACAGGTTCTCCCGAACCGTCAGGTTGGGGAAGATGCCGCGACCTTCCGGGATCGAGCAGACCCCCAGGCGCGCAAGGTCCGCCGCGGACACGCCGTTCACGGCGCGTCCGGCGAGCCGGAACTCGCCCGCTGTCGCCGGCTGGATACCGGAACACACCTTCAAGGTCGTGGTCTTGCCGCCGCCGTTGGGGCCCAGCAACGCGACCACCGCACCGGGATCGAGCACGAGATCGACACCGTGCAGTACCTCGATGGGCCCGTATCCCGCACGGACACCGGACAGTTCGAGCAACGGTCCTGGATTCATACGGCCTCCTCCTCGGTGCCGATGTAGGCGTTGATCACTGCCGGGTCGTTCTTGATCTCGTCCGGCGGCCCGCTCGCGAGTACCGCGCCGTAGTCGAGAACGTGGATCGTGGAGCAGATCTTCATGACCAGCGGGATGTCGTGCTCGACGAGGCAGATCGCCAGCCCGCCGGCGGCGAGCTCGCCCAGCAGGGTGGCGAACTGCTCGGTTTCCTGCTCGGTCTGACCGGATGCCGGTTCGTCGAGCAGCAGGATCCGCGGTGCGGTCATCAGTGCCCGCGCGACCTCGACCACGCGAGCACGTCCGGTGGGGATGTCCGAGACATCGCGGTCCGCAATGTCTTCCAGCCCCGTCAGTGCCAGGAGCCGCTCGGTCTCGGCTTCGATGTCGATCCGGCTCCCGCCGTTCGCGTTGTGGATGTCACCGGCCACGCGCAGGTTGTCCCGCACCGACAGCGACACGAACAGTTCGAGGCGCTGGAAGGTCCGGGCCAAGCCCATCTGGGCCCTCTTGTAGGGCGGCGCAGAGGTGACATCGACTCCGTCGACGAACACCGACCCGGAGGTGGGCCGCTGCAGTCCGGTGATCGTGTTGAACAGCGTCGTCTTTCCCGCGCCGTTCGGTCCGATCAGGCCGGTCACCGTTCCGCCGGCGATGCCGATGCTCACCTCCTTGACGGCTACGTGCCCTCCGAATCGGACTGTGATACCGCGGGTTTCGAGAAGCGGTGTCTCATCCATGAGTGGTCAGCTCCTGTTCCCGTCGACCGGCCGACTGAAGCTGCTCGGCAATTCCCAGTTCCCGGTCGATCTCGTCACGGACTTCCGGTCCGTACGGTTCGTCGAGGCCCACCCGATCCGGGTTCAGCGGCCTGCGTCGTTCCGCCTCGTCCTCACCGAGCACCGCTTCCGGCATGAACATCTGCCCGGCGACCGGAAGGAGGAACACCGTCGCGATCGTGATCGACGCGAACCACCAGTTGTCCAGCGCCCCGGTCAGGGCGAGCACGTACGACACGAGCACCACTGCCGCCCCGCCTGCCAGCACGGGTTTCGCGTTCGCGAGGCTGCGGTAGCCCTCCACCATCTGGTGAACACTGCCGCTGGGATTGGCCGCGACACCGATACCGATCAGCGCCGGGCTCACCGCGGCGACGTGGCCCAGGAACGTCCACAGCCCCGACAGTTCCGGCTGCGCCGACGCCAGGTTCGAGAACGACGCCATGATGACGGCGAATCCGACACCCGAGAGCAGGCCGCCGAACAGGGCACCCGAGACGTACCCGATACCGGCCACCACCGTGAGCATGAGCAGCGACAGACTCACCATGATCGAGAAGCTCTCGTTGGACACCGATCCCATCGCGCTGGCCATGAACAGGCCACCGAGCCCGGCGATGGCGGACGAGAGGGTGAAGACGCCGAGCTTGAGTCTCACGAGGCTCTGCCCGAGCATGGCCGCGGCCGCCGGGCTGTCCTTCATCGCCGCGAGGCGCCGACCGTATCCGCTGTTGCGCAGCGCGACGATTGCGACGCCGAGCACCGCGAAGATCACGGTCACGGTCATGAGGAAGACCGTGTCGTCGGCGAGGTCGAGCGGACCCACCCGCAGCGGCGGGATCGCGATGTTCCCGTCGGTGAACAACGAGAATTCGACGCCGAACAACTCGTGGCGGGTGGTGTCGCGAAGCACCATGTTCGACAGGAACACCCCGAACGCCATGGTCGCCAGCGCCAGATACAGCCCCCGCAGGCGAAGTGCCGGAAGCGCGATGAGAGCACCGACCAGTGCCGCGACCGCGACACCGAGCGCCACACCCCACAGGTTCAGGTGAGCGGCCAGTCCCGTCCCGGAGATCCCGAAGTGGAACGCGACGATGGTGGCGATCGCGCCGAACGAGACCGGCGCCAGGTTCAGCTCGCCCGCGTAGCCGGTCAGCAGCGTGAGCGACAGGGCGATGATCGCGAACGTCATGCCGATCGTCAGCGTGGTGATCGCCGAGGTCACCATCAGCAACCGGATCGCGTAGACGATGACGACGAGCGCCACCGCCCAGATCACGGCCTTGCGCACCGACGGCACGTGGTACCGCTCGCGGGTGCGGGTCACGGCTCCGCGCAGACGGTCCTGCGGAAGCACGATGAGCACCACGAAGAGCGCGATCATCGGCAGGGACACCCGAAGGTTGGATGTCCACGTCCACGCGGTCGGGAAGTATGCGAGCACATACGTGGCGGACAATCCGAGGAACAGCGCACCGGCGAAGGTTCGCGGAATGCTGCGCAACCGGCCGAACATCGCCGCGGCGAACGCGTCGATGACCAGCAGCGTCAGCATGTTCGCTTCGAGCGTGCCACCGTTGATGGGTGTCACCAGGATGCCGGCCAGAACCGCCAGTGTGGATCCCATCGCCCACGACAGCGCCGCGAGCCGGTCCGGATCGTGGCCGTTGAGCCGCAGCAGGTCCGGGTCGTCCACCACAGCACGCATGGCGACTCCGGCACGCGTGCGGGTGAACATGATCCGGAGCCCGACCGCGACGAGAATCGCGACCGCGATGCAGATCAGCTCGTGGTACCGGACGGAGACGCCGAACAGTTCGATTCCACTGCGATCGCCGAAGAACATCGACATCGTGCGCGCGGTCTCGGGATGCCAGAACCAGTGCGACACCGACACCATGCCCAGCAGGATCGATACCGTCACGACGATCTTGGTGACCTCGGCGGTGTCCCGCATGCCGCGCATGATCAGGACGTAGAGCAACAGGCCCATCAGCGGGCCGAGGACGCCGAGGGTGACGATCAGCGCGACCGGGGTGGGCAGCCCCCAGCCGTAACGCAGCTGCCAGAAGGCGAACGCCCCCAGCATCGCCTGCGCGCCGTGCGCGAAATTGAAGATGCCCGACGTGTTGTAGGTGAGAACGAGGCCCGAGGCGGCAACGGCATAGACCGATCCGAGCACCAACCCCACGATGGTGAAGGTCAGGAAGGTGTTCATGAGTACCCCTAGTCGAGGACGCCGACGATGCGCCACGCACCGTCGGCGTCGGTCGATCGGATCAGGAGGCCGGCCTGATGATGTTCGGATTCAGGTATTTCGTCGAGATACGGTCGGGACCGAGCTCGGTGCCCCAGGTGTTGCGGTCCGTCGCGACGAGGTAGCGGTCGTCGCACTTGAAGGTGCCTGTCTCGGCGGGGAACGCCTGGGTGTAGTCCGCCCCGGACAGAGTCACGACCAGACCGCAGGTGGCCGGCATGTTGGCGCCCGGATCGGTGACCGCGTGCAGCCCGCCGCCGTCCCACTCGTGGATCTTCGACAGTTCGTCGATCATGCACTGGCGGGTCAGGTCGGAGCCGCATTCCTTCGCGGCGGTCGCCCACAGCAGGAAGGACGAGGTGGCCTGCATGCCCAGCAGCGCGGTCTTGCCGCCCTTCTCGGTGACGAGTTCCACGTACTTCTGCACCGCGGGCACGGAATCCGCGTTCTCCAGCATCTGGAAGGTCATGCCGGCGTGCAGGTTGTCGAGCAGACCGGACTCGTTGTTCCAGGTGCGCACGGAGTCGCCGTACCAGGTGGCCTCACCCATGAAGATCGGGTCGATGCCGGCCTGGTCGAGCGCCTTGATGAAGTTGAACTCCGCGGGCACCGGGGAACGCGATGTCCACAGTCCGCCGACGCCGCACTCCCGGAGCTTCTCCGCGAACGGGACGTAGCTGGATTCACCCTCGTAGTTGAGGGTGACGCCGCAGTTCTTCAGCGTGAAGCCGGCGGCCGCGGCGACGGAGCGGACCTTCGTGTTCGACGTGATGATGGTCGGCATCGTGCTGTCGACGATGTCGAACTTGTCGAGCAACTCGGGGTGCATCTCGGCGAGCTGGAACCACTGGGATCCGTTGGCGAAGTCCACCGGGAACGGGACGCCCTGGAAGGTCATGGGCCCGTTCGCGGCATCCGGGGAGACCGTGAAGCCGGGGACCGCGGCGAGGTTGCAGGCCACGCGGGTCTGCTCCGAGGTCTGGTCCATGGCGAACCCGTGGCCGACCAACATGAACTCGGAGGCGCACGCGTTCTGCATCACCGTGTTCGCCTGGGTCATCGCGGCGTCGTAATCGGTGCCGACGATCTGCCGCCCGTTGATTCCGCCCTGCGCGTTGCACCAGTCGATCATGGCGCCGACGGCGTCGCTCATCTCCTTGTTCAGACCGGGGCTCTTGACGTAACCGCGATCGTCGCCGTACCCGATTCGGATCTCCGTGTCGCTGACACCCTGGTCCGTTGCGCCGGTGGCATCTCCTTCCCCACAAGGAGATTCGAGCGTTCCGAACATCGAATCGGACGTCGGGGCCGCCTCCCCGGCGGCGCCGGGCGACCCGGCGGACACGACGGCATCGCCCTCCCGGTCGGAGGCACAGGCGGACGTCACCACCATGACGGCGGCCAATCCTGCCACCAGCTTCGAAGTAGTGCTGAGTTTCACGTTGACGGACTCCTTAGTCTCAACCGATCCTCGATAGGGGCGAGGGCCGAGACATCACATCGGCATGTCGGGTGCCGCGAAGGTAGCCAGCACGACGCCGCCGACCTCGGTCATTCCCGATGAGTGGGACTCGAAAGTGATGCCGACCACATGCCACTCCCGATCAGTGGTATCGCACGTTTCCTCACGTTCCCGGCATGGGATGTTGTGGCGGAAGTGTGGCCAGGAGAACTCGGCGGAAACGGAAAGGCGTCTCCATGACAGCACCAGCAGACCTCCAACAGATGCTGCAGCAGGTCGTTTCGAAGCTCACCGGCCCCGGTGGCCGCTTCGAGCTCGTCGAGGAGGACGTGCGTGGCAACCGCATTCCGGTGGTGCGCAACCGCGACCGGCGGGTCGGCGATCTGGTCACGGCATCGAAGGCATGGGGTGACCGCGACTACCTGGTGACCGCGGACCGCCGGCTGTCCTTCGCCGAGCACGCCGACGCGGTTGCCGCCGTGGCCACCGCCCTGCGCGACGACCACGGTGTCGGCAAGGGCGACCGGGTCGCGATGCTCGCCGCGAACTCGCCCGAATGGATCATCACGTTCTGGGCCGCGCAGACCCTGGGCGCGGTCGCGGTCGGTCTCAACTCGTGGTGGACACCGAAGGAGATCGAGTACGGCGTGAATCTGGTGCAGCCGACGGTGATCGTCGCCGACGCCAAGCGCGCAGCGCTCCTCGCGAATTCGGGAGCGTCCGGATTCGCGCTGCTCACCGTCGAGGAAGACCTGCCGCGCATCGTGGCCGACCGCGCCGGCGCTGACGTGCCCACGACCGATGTGGCAGAGGACGACCCGGCCGTCATCCTGTTCACCAGCGGAACCAGCGGTCGCCCCAAGGGCGCCGTGCATTCGCAGCGGAACCTGCTCGCCGTCGTCGACTACCACCGCTTCTCGGACGCGATGGTCGCGCAGATGTACGGTCGCGCCTACGACGACGCCGTGCCGAGCGACAGCCGCTACCTGCTCACCTCACCGTTGTTCCACATCGCGAGCCTCCACAACCTCGCGGTTCCGCGGCTCGCGACGGGCAGCGCCGTGATCATGACCGAGGGCGGCTTCGACGTCGACAAGGTCTTCGGCCTGATCGAACGCGAGCGGGTCACCAACTGGGGTGCGGTGCCGACGATGGCCGCACGCATGCTCGAGCACCAGGACACCGACCGCTACGACCTGTCGTCGCTGACCGCGTTCGCACTGGCATCGGCACCGTCGTCCACGGAGTTCAAGCAGAAGCTGCGGGCGAAGTTCCCGTTCGCGCAGCAGGCGCTGGTGGACAGCTACGGTCTCACCGAGTGCAGCACCGCCATCGCGGTCGCGACCGCCCCCGAACTGGAAGCGTTCCCGGGCACGCTGGGACGGCCGATCCTCACCGTCGCACTCGAGATTCGTGACCCCTTCGGGGATGCGGTGGCCGACGGGGTCGAGGGCGAGATCTGTGTCCGCAGCCCGTTCGTGATGCTCGGCTACTGGGAGAACGAGGAGGCGACCGCCGCGGCCTTCACGTCCGACGGGTGGCTGCGCACCGGCGACTACGGTGTCGTCCAGGACGGCCGGCTGCGGCTGACCGGCAGGCGGTCGGATCTGATCCTGCGCGGCGGGGAGAACGTGTACCCCACCGAGGTCGAACAGTGCCTCGACGAGCATCCCGCGGTGCAGGAATGCGCGGTGATCGGCGTCGAGCACGCCGACCTGGGGCAGGAGGTCGCCGCGGTCGTGGTGCTGCGGGCCGGCCACGATGCGACCGAGGACGAACTGCGCGAGTTCTGCCGCGACCGCATCTCCTACTACAAGGTCCCGTCCCAGTGGCGGATCACCCGCGACCTGTTGCCCCGCAACGCAACCGGGAAGGTTCAGCGCCGCGACGTGACGGTCTGACCGCACTCGATCGGTGCCCGGGCCGCGCGGCCCGGGCACCGATCGTCTCAGCTGCCTCGCTGCGGACGCGGGACCGTCTTGTCGACGAACAAGGCGTCGACCGATACGCACACGGTTCCGTCGGCGAGCCGGATCTCCCCGACCGTTCCGGTCTTCAGGCCGTCCCGTGTGACGGCGCGTGCGGCGACGGTGAGCGGTTCGAACAGCGGTACGGGCCGGTGGTAGCGCACGTCGAGCTGGGCGGTGGCACCGCGGGCCCCGGCCCACGCGTTGGCGACACCGAGGACGTGATCGAGCAGCAGCGCCGAGACACCGCCGTGCACGTACCCCGGTGGGCCCTGGTACGGCAACGTCAGCACGACCCGGCCTTCGACGGATCCGTCGGCGCGACCGCGCACGACGATCGGAGGGGCGAGGGCGTTCTCGTGCCCGGTGACCGGATCGTGCCGTGCCACGCCGTCGCCGTCCCACATGTCGAACATTCGCTCGTCGAGGTCGTCGGCGTGCTCCTCGAGGTGCGCGGCGGCCCGCTCGAGCTCGTCGGCGATCCGGTCGAGATCGGGGTCCTCGCGGTCGGTGCGCAGCAGCGCGTCGATGACCCGCCGCGCGGCTGCGGTCGCCCGGTCGACGGGAAGGTCCCGGGGCAACGACGTGAGCACCGTTCCTTCCGGGGCACTGGACACGGTGGGGAATGCAGAGCGCCGGGGTTCGGCCTCGAGGGTCACACAATCTCCGTTCCTGTTCTGCTCGTGCGTGTTTCCGGTAGCTCGCACTACCGGAACCGCGCACGACGGGCGGGGTCGCCGGGCGGCGGATACAGCCCGCTGGTGATCTCTCCGGCTGCCGCGGCGACGAGCCGCCCGAGCCGGCCCGGGTCGACGGTGCGGTCGGTGCCGCACAGCGAGATACCGGCGACCGGGCCCTCCGGCCCGCGCACCGCGGCACCGACGCACGCGACGCCCGGCACCGATTCGCCTCTCTCCGTTGCAAATCCGTCGCGACCCCGAATGCGGCCGAGTTCCCGGTGCAGCACGTCGAGATCGGCGATCGTGCGGTCCGTGCAGGTTCGGAGCCCGGCCTCGAAGAGACCGTCCACGGATTCGCCGGGCAATCCTGCGAGCATCGCCTTGCCTCCGGCGTTGGCGTGTGCCGGACGACGACCGCCGACCCGCGTCGGGAGCGCGGCGGCGAGCCTGCCGCCGATCTTGTCGAGGTAGATGCTGTCGCATCCGTCGAGGACCGTCAGGTGCGCGACGGTGCCGGTCTGCAATGCCAGCCGGTGCAGCACCGGCGCTGCCGCCGCGCGGATCCGATCGTGTCCGGGCGCGGCGTCGACGCCGCGGCTACGACGGCCGAGCCGGTATCCGAGGGGTGCCCGGTCCACCCATTCGAGCCGGATGAGCTGGTCGAGGATCCGGTGGACCGTCGATCGCGGCAGCCCGGTGCGCAGTTCCAGGTCTTCGAGGGTCAGTTGCGCCGTCCGGCTGTCGAACGCGTCGAGGATGCACGTCATGCGCGCGATCATCGACTGGGGTTCGTTCCGCTTCGGTGCTGTCGACGACCCCACGGGCCGGTCCACGACGGTCACACCCACCTCCCCTGCTCTGTGTTCCCCAGCACACTGAAATTGATTCTTGTACGGTAGCGGCCGCGGGAGTGAAAGTGAATAGGGCAATCCGGCCCTGCCGGCGGCGCCGCGGCAGGCTTCACGCGAGCTCCGCCGTGAGCAGCGGATACAGCGAATCCCCCGGAGCCCAGCCACGGTGCATCAGCGCATCGTGGCGCGCTGACCCGCGCACCGCGACCCTCGCCGGCCGGCTGGGAATCGCGACGCCGCCGGAAGGTGGTCGAGGTGTGCCGCGCGCACGACGTCACGATCATCTGCACCGCCCCATCGCCCGCGTGCCGCACAGCGGCTTCCACCTCTGGCTGCCTCTGCGCGCGTCACCGCCGAGGAGGTCACCCTCCGCGCCGCCACCGCGGTCGACCCCGACGCCGCGCACGCCGGCGTCCGGTTGCCTCGGCGGACCGACGATTTCGCAGCTCACCGGCGCCCTCCACGCCCTGAAACACATTCTCGAGCGGCCGGACCGCAGCGGAACAGGAGCGTAGCCCGATCCCGATCCCGGCCCGAGCCGGAAGCGGTCGGCCCGGCACGCAACGAGAGGTCCGCGATGCCGCCGTCCGCGAGGGGTGACGAGCCCGCTCGGCGGCCCGGATTCCGGTGAACGCTAGGTGATGCCGAACAGCGCGGCGGCGTTGTCGTGGCAGACCGAGCGCAGCCAGGCGGAGTCCGGAGCCACCCGTTCGAGCGACTCGAGCTGATGCACGTAGCCGTACGGAATGTTGGGAAAGTCGCTGCCCAGCAGGATCTTCGAGCGCAACTCCGCCAGCCGCGGCAGTTCGGGGACGGGGAACGGGGCGTCCTCCTCGGCAAAGTCGGTGAAGGCCATCGTCGTATCCAGGTACACCCCGGGATACCGCTCCGCGAGGTCGAGGAACTCGATGTACTCGGGCATCCCCATGTGCGCGACGATCAGCGGGAGTTCGGGGAAGCGTTCCAGCAGGGAGACCATCGGTTTCGGACCGGTGTAGGTTCCCGGCGCCGGGCCGGATCCGCAGTGGATGACCGTCGGCACGCCGGAGTCGGCGAGCAGGGCCCACACCGGGTCGAGCAGGGGGTCGTTGGGGTCGTAGTCGCCGACCTGGATGTGCGATTTGAACACGCGGGCGCCGGCGGCGAGCGCTGCGGCCACATAGTCCGCGGCACCCGGCTCCGGGTAGAACGTGGCCGTGTGCAGGCAGTCGGGTGTGCGAGCGGCGAACTCCGCGGACCACGCGTTGAGCCAGGCCGCCATTTCCGGGCGATGCGGGTACAGCATCGAGGTGAACCGGGCGACGCCGAACGACCGCAGTGTCGCCACCCTCTCGTCCTCGTCGTGCCGGTAGGTGATGGGCCAGGGCCTGCCCACCAGCGGGCCGGCCGCGTCGAAGTACTTCCACACCTTGTCCAGCACGTTCGCGGGCATGAAGTGGGTGTGTACATCGATGAGGGAGTCGAGTCCGTGCCGCTGCCGGAATTGCGCGATCCGTTCCGCTTCGTCCATGCCCCGACCGTACCGACCGTCGCGGACAGGCGATCGCCCGCAGGCCCCGGACCGGGACCGTTGCCTCCAGGCAAAATTCAAGATTGAACTTCTCCTGTAGTGATCGAAACGAAGAGATAGGTAAGGCTACGGTAAAGTCCCGGATGCTGCGGCGCAGTGCCGCTCCCCTGATGCAGAACGAGGATCACCGCAATGAACGCCACCCGCATGTATCGGCGCGCCGCTGTCGGCGCGTTGGCCGTAGTCGCTCTGGCCGGCTGCTCGACCTCCACGACGGACACGTCTGCCGAGGACACCGCCGCAGCGACGACGGTCACGGTCGAGGACAATTTCGGCGAGCAGACCGTGACCCTGCCTCCGAAGTCGGTCGTGGCCACCGACAACAGCACGTTCGAAACCCTGGACAGCTGGGGCGTCGAACTGTCGGCGGGCGCGGTGAGCCTCATGCCGAGCACCATCGGATACAAGACCGACGACAGCATCGTCAACCTCGGCAGCCACCGCGAGCCGAATCTCGAGGCCATCGTCGCCGCCGAGCCCGACCTGATCATCAACGGCGGTCGCTTCGCCCAGTTCCGCGAGGACTTCCAGCGGCTGGCACCGGACGCCGCGATCGTCGAGGTCGCGCCGCGCGACGACCAGCCCTTCGACTCCGAACTCAAGCGCGGCACGACCGTGCTCGGTGAGATCTTCGACAAGCAGTCCGAGGCGCAGGCCCTCAACGACGCTCTCGACGCCTCGATCGCCCGCGTCCAGGCCGCGTACTCCAAGGACATGAAGGTCATGGGCCTGATCACCTCCGGTGGCGAGATCGGTTACGTCGCGCCGAGCACCGGCCGCACCATCGGCCCCATGTTCGACATCTTCGATCTCACCCCGGCACTCGAGGTGCCGGAAGGCTCCGACAACCACCAGGGCGACGACATCTCGGTCGAGGCCATCGCCGCCTCCAACCCGGATCTGATCATCGTGATGGACCGCGACGCCGGCACCGCCAACGGCGGCGCGTCGACCGAAGGCTTCGTCCCCGCGGCGAACATCATCGAGAACACCGAAGCCCTGAAGTCGGTCACCGCGGTCAAGCAGGGCAATGTGATCTTCCTGCCCACCGACACCTACACCAACGAGAGCATCCAGACGTACACCGAGTTCTTCAACTCCCTCGCGGACCTGCTCGAGCAGCAGAAGTCCTGATTCTCGTTTCGTCCTGTCGCCCCGCGGGTTCCGCCCGCGGGGCTCGGGCACGAATGCCACGGAAGACGACCGCACCGATGAGCGCTACCACAGCTCCCGCCCGCAACAAAGGGCGCCTGTTCGACTGGAAACTCCTCCTGGGCATCGTCGGAGTCGGCGTACTGCTGACCCTGTCGTTGTTCACCGGGGTCTACGACATCTTCGGCGGCGACCAGGGCTGGGAGATGTTCGAGATCACCCGCATCCCCCGCACCATCGCGCTGGTTCTCGCCGGTGCCGCCATGGCGATGTCCGGACTCGTCATGCAGTTGCTCACCCAGAACCGGTTCGTGGAACCGACCACCGCCGGCACCACCGAGTGGGCCGGCCTCGGCCTCATCCTGATGCTGATCCTCGTGCCCGACGCTGGTCTCATGCCCCGGATGATCGGCGCCATCGTCGCCGCGTTCGCCGGAACGATGGTCTTCTTCCTGTTCCTGCGCCGCGTCTCGTTGTCGTCCTCGCTGATCGTGCCGATCGTCGGGATCATGCTCGGCGCCGTCGTCGGCTCGATCACCACCTACCTGGCCCTGTCCACGGACATGCTCCAGAGCCTCGGTGTCTGGTTCGCCGGAAGCTTCACCTCGATCCTGCGCGGGCAGTACGAGGTGCTGTGGATCGTGGCCCTGGTCGCCGCCGCGATCTTCGTCGTCGCCGACCGCTTCACCGTCGCCGGCCTCGGTGAGGACGTGGCGACCAACGTCGGATTGAACTACAACCGCCTGATCCTTCTCGGCACCGGGCTCATCGCGATCGCCACCGGCGTCGTGACCGTCGTGGTGGGGAACCTGCCCTTCATCGGGCTCATCGTGCCCAACATCGTCTCGATGTTCCGCGGCGACGACCTGCGCAGCAACCTGCCCTGGGTGTGCCTGCTCGGCATCGCCATCGTGACGGTGTGCGACCTCATCGGCCGGACGATCATCGCGCCGTTCGAGGTTCCGGTGTCGCTCATCCTCGGCGTGGTCGGCGCCGTCGTGTTCATCGCCCTTCTGCTGCGGAGCCGCCGTCATGCTTGAGACCTCGACCCCGCTCACGGACGCCACCACGGTCCCCGCTCCGGCCCGGCGCTCCGAATCCGACGCCTTTCCCGACACGAGGTCGCGGCGCCGCTACTGGATCCTCCTCGGCGTACTCGTGGTCCTGTCGTGCCTGTTCGCCGTGGGAACACTCGTCTGGGACAACCCGATGCCGTTCGGCAGCGCCGGCTTCTGGCGGATCACCGAGATGCGGGCGACCAGCCTGATCGTGATCGCGATCGTCGTCGTGTGCCAGGCCACCGCCACCGTCGCGTTCCAGACCGCGACGAACAACCGCATCATCACGCCCTCGATCATGGGATTCGAGTCCCTGTACGTGGCGATCTCCACCGCCGCCGTGTACTTCCTCGGCGCCGCCGGTGTGGTTGCGCTCCAGGGCACCCCGCAGTTCCTCCTGCAGATCGCGCTGATGGTGTTCTTCTCGCTGATGCTCTACGGATGGCTGCTGTCGGGCAAGTACGGCAACCTGCAGGTCATGCTGCTCGTCGGCATCATCCTCGGGGGCGGACTCGGTTCCGTCTCGGTCTTCATGCAACGACTGCTCACCCCGAGCGAGTTCGACGTCCTCACCGCCCGGCTCTTCGGGTCGGTGTCCAACGCCGACGCGGCGTACCTGCCGATCGCGATTCCTTTGTGCGTCGCGGCTGCGGTCGCGTTGTGGTGGCGGGCCCGCAGACTCAACCTGGTTGCGCTGGGCAGGGACGTCACCACCAATCTCGGGCTCGACCACCGCCGCGAGATCATGATCGTGCTGTTCCTCGTGTCCGTCCTGATGGCGGTGTCGACCGCACTCATCGGTCCGATGACGTTCCTGGGCTTCCTCGTCGCCACACTGGCGTACCAGTTCGCGAACACCTACGACCACCGGTACGTGTTCCCCGTGGCGGTGCTCACAGGATTCGTGGTTCTCACCGGTGCCTACTTCGTCCTGAAGAACCTCTTCTACGCCGAGGGCGCCGTGTCCATCATCATCGAGGCCGTCGGCGGATCGGTGTTCCTCTACGTCATCCTCCGAAAGGGCAGACTGTGATCGAACTCAAGAGTGTCCGCAAGGATTACAACAGCGAGGTGTCGATCGGCCCGGTCGACCTGCAGATTCCGTCCGGGGGCATCACCGCCCTGGTCGGCCCGAACGGAGCCGGCAAGTCGACGCTGCTGACGATCATCGGACGGCTGCTCGGCGCGGATTCCGGATCCATCGAGATCGCGGGGTACGACATCGCCCGGACCGCGTCGAAGGACCTGGCCAAGATCGTCTCCATCCTGCGTCAGGAGAACCACTTCGTCACCCGGCTGACGGTGCGCCAACTCGTCGGCTTCGGCCGCTTCCCCCACTCGAAGGGACGGATCACCCAGCGGGACCAGGACATCATCACCCGCTCCATCGAGTTCTTCGACCTCGCCCCGCTGGAGAACCGGTACCTGGACCAGTTGTCCGGCGGCCAGCGCCAGCGCGCCTACGTCGCCATGGTGCTGTGCCAGGACACCGATTACGTCCTGCTCGACGAACCGCTCAACAACCTGGACATGCGCCATTCGGTCCTCATGATGCAGCACCTGCGCAGGGCGGCCGACGAGCTCGGGCGAACGGTGGTCATCGTCCTCCACGACATCAATTTCGCTGCTCACTACGCGGACCGGATCTGCGCGGTGAAGGACGGCCGCGTCGTCGAGTTCGGAACATCCGAGGAGATCATGGTCGACGACACGCTCAGCCGGGTCTTCGACACCCCCGTCACCTGCGTCGACGGACCCAACGGCCCGCTTGCGGTCTACTACCGCTGACGCGGCCACCGGCCCGTGCGGCCCCGCGGGGTGCTTCGCTCACCCCCCGGAGTCGCGGGATCAGAACAGTGTCAGTTCCGTGTCGTCCGTCCCGCGCGAAGCGACTACCTCGACGGCACGCGGCACCGACCTGGGCACCTCGATCGGCCCCGGACGGGCAGCGGCCTCCCGCGCGGCGGCACCGGCGAGGGTGTCGGCGACCTCGTTGAAATGGTTGCCGACGTGACCGCGCACCCAGCGGAAGCGAACCGGGCCGGAACGCTCCGCGATCTCCCGGTCGATGGCCCGGACGAGCTCGACATTCTTCACAGGCGATCCGGTGGAGGTCTTCCAGCCTTTGCGCTTCCAGCCGGGCAGCCACTCCGAGGCGCACTTGATGGCGTACTGCGAATCGGATTCGATGATCATCGGCTCGGAACCGGGATGGGCACGCAGCGCTTCGAGCAACGCGCGCAGTTCGGCGATCTGGTTCGTACCCGAACGCTCGCCACCCGATGCGCTGGGGCCCTCGTGGTTGACCCACGCCCACCCGATGGCGCCACCGGGATTCCGCAGGCAGGACCCGTCGGTGCTCACGATGATCATGTTGCAGACCATAGCCTTTCCGTCCGACACGGTGGAAACCGATGCGGCCGCCGCGCGAGGTACGGTGAACCGGTGACCGCATCCGTCGGTGAAGCCACCCCTTACGACACCCGAGTCGAACTGCCGTGGCCCGTCGATGTCGCACAAACCCTACGCCCGTTGCAGCGCGGACCGTATGACCCCTGTCACCGACGGCACGGCGACACCGTCTGGCGCACCTCCCGCATGGAGACCGGACCGGTCACCTACCGTCTCCGGCAGGACGGCCCGGCAGGCGCCCGCTGCCACGCGTGGGGTCCCGGCGCCGAGGAACTCCTGGCCGGGCTCCCGGCGCTGCTCGGGGCCGACGACGACGCGACCGGGTTCGCCCCGGCACATCCGCTGCTGGCCGGAGCGCACCGACGACTGCCCGGTCTGCGGGTCACCCGCACCGGCCGGGTGTTCGAGGCGCTGATACCGGCGATCCTCGAACAGCGCGTGCACGGCGTCGCGGCATTCGCGTCGTGGCGGCGGCTCGTGACGCGGTTCGGCGACCCGGCGCCCGGGCCGGCGCCGCGCGGCATGGCGGTCCCCCCGTCCGCCGACACGTGGCGGCGGGTCCCGTCGTGGGAGTTCCACAAGGCGAACGTCGACCCCGGTCGCGGCCGCACCATCGTGCGCTGCGCACAACTCGGCGACAGCCTCGAACGCCTCGCCGGGGAACCGCCGGAGCAGGCGCAACGCAAACTCCGGTCGCTGCCCGGCGTCGGTGTATGGACAGCTGCGGAGGTCGCGCAGCGGGCGTTCGGCGACGCCGATGCACTCTCGGTCGGCGACTACCATCTCGCGTCCGTCGTCGGGTGGTCGCTGCTCGGTGCGCCGCTCGACGACGCAGGCATGGTCGAGCTCCTGGAACCGCTACGGCCACACCGCTATCGGGTGGTCCGGCTGATCGTCGAGACCGGCGGTTACGGCCGGGTTCCGAGACGCGGTCCCCGTACCGCGATCACCGATCACCGCCATCACTGATTCCCCGTTGGCGGCACCAACGGTGGGTAGACTGCGCGCATGTCCGACCCCGACAGTCATCCCGTGCCTACCCGGCTCGACCACCTTCCGAGTTTCCTGCTGACCCAGTCCGCCCGGCATGTCCACCGCATGGTGTTCGATCGTCTCGACGCCGCCGACGCCCGCGGCCACCACTACCGGATGCTCGCGGCCCTCGACGAGTTCGGCCCGTCCAGCCAGGTCGAACTCGGCCGCCGATGCGGGCTGGACCGCAGCGACGTCGCCGCGGCCGTCGATGCGCTGGCCGACCGTCGCTTCGTCGAACGCACCCCCGATCCGGCGGACCGCCGGCGCAACATCATCAGTCTCACCAGGAGGGGGCGCAACCGCCTCACCCTCCTGGACGACGTCCTCACCACGGTCCAGAACGACGCGTTCGCCGCACTCGACGCCGACGAACGTGAACAGCTCACCGCCATGCTCACGAAGGTCGTCGACCATCACACCCGGGCCGTTCACGAGCAGCGCGCGATCGTGCACGAGTCGTAGGCTGGACGGGGCGTCCGGCGGAGATCCTGCCGGACGCAATCCCCGAAAGGACCACCGTGCAGGCGAAACCGTGCCGCGAATCCCGAGTTGTCAAGACCAGCAGGGTATTTCCGAACGACGTCAACGACCACAATACGTTGTTCGGCGGAAAACTCATGAGCGACATCGACATGACCGCGTCGATCTCCGCGACCCGGCACAGTCGTGCGTCGGTGGTCACGGCGTCGACGGACTCTGTGGCGTTCCTCGCACCCGTCCGTCCGTCCGACTCCGTATGCCTGGAATCGTTCGTCACGTGGACCGGCCGCAGTTCGATGGAGGTCTTCGTGAAGGTCACCGCGGAGGATCTGCGCAGTGGCGACCGCCGCATCGCCGCGACCGCGTTCCTGACCTTCGTCGCGATCGACGACGAGGGGATGCCCACCGCGGTCGCGCCGGTGCTGCCGGAGTCCGACGAGGAGCGGCGCCTCAACGCGAGCGGGGACGAACGCGCCGAGCACCGGCGCACCCATCGCCGCCAGAGCCAGGACATGGCCGCCTACCTCACCACCAGTCGCCCCTGGTGATCCGCACCCTCCGGGTGATGGAAACCAATATTCGGTCCAACCGGATGAAGGTTCCGACTTGTAATGGAGCGA
>NZ_LRRH01000085.1 GCF_001646785.1 Rhodococcus phenolicus | reverse complement strand
ATGCTGCCGCGGCGCGCGGCGCCGCTCGCGATCTGCAGCAACAGGCCCAGTTGCAGTCCCAGGATGTTCCAGTAGCCGCGCCGCAGACCGTGCGCGAGTCCCGAGGACATCGACGCGACCGCGCCGGCACCGGGGGAGAGGCTGATCACCCACGCCGCGCCGAGGAAGGCCAACCACATCTGCCAGGTCACCGCGTGAGCCTAGCCGACTGCTCGATCCCGGAGCCGGGCCCGTCAGGACGGGCCGTGGCATCCGGCATGCGGGTCGGAGACGACCGCGCGGTAGGTGTCGACCCCGTCGGTGGGGCGCCGGACCAGGTCCGGATCGGTGCGGGCATCGACGGTGTAGAGACCGAATCGCGGGGTGTAGGAACCCCATTCGTAGTTGTCGGTGAGCGACCAGTAGTTGTAGCCGAAGACCGGCGCCCCGTCGTCGATTGCGCGGGTCAGCGCGGCGACGTGTTCACACAGGTGCCGGGAGCGGGTCCACCCGTCCGGTCGCGGTGCCCCGTCGGCGGTGGGCACACCGTTCTCGACGACGTACAGCGGCACACCCGGATAACGCCGCGCATAGTCCATCAGCGCGGCGTAGAGCCCCTGCGGGTGCGGCCGCACCGCCGCGAAGTCGTCGAACGCGGCATGGACCGCGGTGAGATTGTCCGGCGCGACCCCGTAGTAGTAGTCGACCCCCACGAAATCCACGCTGTCGCGGACACGATCGAGGAACAGGGTGTCCAGGTAGGGCTGTGCGCCGGGAATGTACGCGGCGTTCGAGGTGACCTTCGCACCCGGATCGAGCCGGTGGATCAGCGCGTACGCACCGCGGTGCGCGGCGACCAGTCCGTCGAGCATGCGCGGCACGTCGGCGGGCGTCAGCCCGCCGAACGCGAGTTCCTTCTGCACGTAGATCGTCGGTTCGTTGATCGTCACCCACAGCGCGCCGGTACCGGCGTACCGCGCGACCACCCGTTCGGCGTTGGCCAGCCACGCCCCGGTCGTACCGGGATCGGCCCAGCCGCCGCGGTCGGCGATCCACCCCGGATACACCCAGTGATCGAGGGTGATCATCGGCCGCATCCCGTGCTCGGCGATCGCGGCCACCACGTCGTCGTAGTACGCGAACTCCGACTCGTCCCAGCGGTCCGGTCCCGGCTGGACCCGCGCCCACTCGATCGAGAACCGGAACACGTCCACACCCAGGTCCGCGGCACGGGCGATGTCCTCCCGATAGCGATGCCGGAAATCGACCGCCGCACCGATCGGATCGTCGGTGCGGCCCGACGCCGAATACCGAGACCAGTTGCTGTCCGGCGACGACCCCTCGACCTGGAACCCCGACGAGGCCACGCCCCACAGGAACCCGTCGGGCACCGCCGCCGCCGACGGCGCGGGCGGCACGAGCGAGACCGTGACGAGGGTGGCGACGGCCGCTACCGCCGCGTGCAGGCGGTTCACCGGGCGCGCCCCGGTGCGGACGTTGCGATATCCATGCCGCACCTTACGCACGAGGGCAGCCGCCGGGTACCCCGTTCGGCCGTTCCGGGCGCCACGAATTCCGTGCGGAGCGACGGGTCCGGCCCCGAGATTCGATGTGCCCGCCGCGCCGCCGGGTGACCGGCTGACAACTCGTTTGCGTTCATCGCGGATAATGGAGCGGATCCCTGTTCTACGAGAGAGGACAACTCATGCTTGCCCGCACCGACCTGCGCGGTCGTACCCCCACCACTGCGGAGCTGAGGGGCGCCCTGCCCCGCGGCGGAGTGGATGTGGACGCGGTGCTGCATCACGTCCGTCCCGTCGTCGACGACATCCGTGATCGCGGAGCCGTCGCCGCCCTCGACTACAGCGAGAAGTTCGACGGCGTCCGCCCCGCGCGGGTGCGTGTACCGCAGGCCGAGATCGACCGCGCGCTGGCCGAACTGGACCCCGCCGTGCGTGCGGCCCTCGAGGTCGCCATCGCCCGTACCCGCCTCGTCCACGCCGATCAGCGCCGCACCGACACCGTCACCGAGGTCGTGCCCGGCGGCACCGTCACCGAACGCTGGGTGCCCGTGGACCGCGTCGGCCTGTACGTGCCCGGCGGCAACGCCGTCTACCCGTCGTCCGTCGTGATGAACGTCGTCCCGGCCCAGGCCGCCGGCGTCGAATCCCTCGTCATCGCCTCGCCGCCGCAGAAGAACTTCGACGGCCTTCCGCACCCGACCGTTCTCGCCGCGGCCGCGCTGCTCGGCGTCGACGAGGTGTGGGCCGTCGGCGGCGCCCAGGCCGTCGCGCTGCTCAGCTACGGCGGCACCGACGTCGACGACGCCGCGACCGAGCTGGCCCCCGTCGACATGATCACCGGACCGGGCAACATCTACGTCACTGCCGCCAAGCGGTTGTGCCGGGCCGTCGTCGGGATCGACGCGGAGGCCGGACCCACCGAGATCGCGATCCTCGCCGACCACACTGCGGACGCCGTGCACGTCGCCGCCGACATGATCAGCCAGGCCGAACACGACGTGATGGCCGCCTCGGTGCTGGTCACCACCAGCACCGAACTGGCCGACGCCGTCGACGCCGCCCTCGCCGCCCAACTCGGGATCACCAAGCACCGCGAACGCGTGCAGACCGCGCTGTCGGGCAGCCAGTCCGGCATCGTCCTCGTCGACGACGTGAAGCAGGGCCTGCAGGTCGTCAACGCGTACGCCGCCGAGCACCTCGAGATCCAGACGGAGAACGCGTCCGAGGTGGCCGCGCAGGTTCGTGCCGCCGGCGCGATCTTCGTCGGACCGTGGGCGCCGGTCAGCCTCGGCGACTACTGTGCCGGTTCGAACCACGTGCTGCCGACCGCGGGCTGTGCCCGGCACCAGTCCGGGTTGAGCGTGCAGACCTTCCTGCGCGGCATCCACGTCGTCGACTACAGCCGCGAAGCGCTGCGGGACGTGGCGGGGCACGTCATCACCCTCGCGAACGCCGAGGACCTGCCCGCCCACGGTGAGGCCGTGCGTCTGCGTTTCGAGGCCCTGCAGTGAGCGCCGCACAGACCGGAAGCGTGCCGGGCAGCCGCATCACCGTCGACGACCTGCCGCTACGGGAGAACCTGCGTGGCAAGTCCGCGTACGGCGCGCCGCAACTGACGGTGCCGGTGCAGCTGAACACGAACGAGAACCCGCACCCGCCGACGCAGGCGCTCGTCGACGACGTCGCCGAGGCCGTCCGGGAGGCCGCTCGCGAGCTGCACCGCTACCCGGACCGCGACGCCGTCGCGCTGCGCACCGACCTCGCCGCCTACCTGACCCGTCAGACCGGTGTCGCGGTGGGTGTCGAAAATCTCTGGGCGGCAAACGGATCGAACGAGATCCTGCAGCAGATCCTGCAGGCGTTCGGCGGACCGGGGCGTAGCGCGATGGGCTTCGTGCCGTCGTACTCGATGCACCCGATCATCTCCGACGGAACCCAGACCGATTGGCTGGCCACCTACCGGCGCGACGACTTCGCCCTCGACGTCGAGTCGTCCGTCGCGGCGATCCGCGCCCGCAAGCCCGACGTGGTGTTCGTCACCAGCCCCAACAATCCGACCGGGCACAGCATCCCGCTCGAACAGTTGCGGGCGATCGTCGAGGCCGCCCCGGGCATCGTGATCGTCGACGAGGCGTACGCCGAGTTCTCCGCGGTGCCCAGTGCACTCGCGCTGATCGACGAGTACCCGGCGAAGGTCATCGTCTCGCGCACCATGAGCAAGGCGTTCGCGTTCGCCGGTGGTCGCCTCGGCTATCTCGCCGCCGCGCCCGCCGTCGTCGAGGCACTGCTGCTGGTGCGACTGCCGTACCACCTGTCGGTGATCACCCAGGCCGCCGCGCGCGCCGCCCTGCGGCACTCCGACGAGACTCTCGGCTCCGTCGCGGAACTCACCGCCGAACGCATCCGCGTCGCCGCGGAACTGGCCCGTCTCGGTTACGAGGTGATCCCGTCCGACGCCAACTTCATCCTGTTCGGCCGATTTGCGGACTCCGCCGCCACCTGGCAGCGGTATCTCGACGAGGGCGTGCTCATCCGGGACGTCGGCATTCCCGGCTACCTGCGCACAACGGTCGGCCTGACGCACGAGAACGACGAATTGTTGCGGGTCAGTGCACAACTCGCCGCAACGGAAATCGAGGGAACCCGATGAGCGACCGGATCGCGAAGGTCGAACGCACCACCAAGGAGTCGAGCATCAGCGTCGAGATCAACCTCGACGGCACCGGCCGCACCGACATCTCGACCGGTGTGCCGTTCTTCGATCACATGCTCACCGCGCTCGGTCAGCACGGCTGCTTCGACCTGACGGTCCACGCGAAGGGCGACGTCGAGATCGAGGCCCACCACACCGTCGAGGACACCGCGATCGTGCTCGGCCAGGCGTTCAACCAGGCGCTCGGCGACAAGCGTGGCATCCGCCGCTTCGGTGACTGTTTCATCCCGATGGACGAGACCCTCGCGCACGCGTCGGTGGACGTGTCGGGCCGGCCGTACTGCGTGCACACCGGGGAACCGGACTACATGGTGCACTCGGTGATCGGCGGTTACCCGGGTGTGCCCTACGCCACGGTGATCAACAAGCACGTGTTCGAATCGTTCGCGTTCCACGCCCGGATCGCCCTGCACGTGCGGGTGCTGTACGGCCGCGATCAGCACCACATCACCGAGGCCGAGTTCAAGGCGGTGGCGCGAGCGCTGCGCGAGGCCGTCGAGCCGGACCCGCGGGTCACCGGCATTCCCTCGACCAAGGGCAGCCTGTAACCGATGGATGTCGTACTGACCTACGGTTGCTTCCTGCTCGCAGGGCTCGGCGCCGGGGGTACCTGGTCGGCGTGGAAAGCCGGCAACCAGCTGTTCGCCGGTGTGCTGCTGGCCCTGACGCTCCTCGCTGCGATCGCGGGGATCCTGAGGTTGATGTGACCGCTGTGCCGAGCCTGCTCGGCATCCGCGGGCTGCCCGCATCCTGGGCGCTCGCGGCTGCCGCGTTCGGCGGATTCTCGCTGTTGCTGCCCGTCGTTCCCTGGGCGATCGCCGAGGCCGGAGGCACCGACGCGCTCGCCGGATCGGTGACGACGGTGTTCATGGCGACCACGGTGCTCACCCAGTTGGCGATGCCGAAGCTGATGCGCACCCGCGGGCATCGGCAGTTGCTGATCGCAGGGTGCCTGCTGCTCGGATTGCCGTCGCTGGGGTTGCTCACCTCGACCGCGCCGCCGGTGGTGCTGGGGATCTCGGCCGTGCGCGGCATCGGCTTCGGCATGATCACCGTCGCCGCGGCCGCGCTCGTCGCGGAACTGGCCCCGGCCCGGCAACTGGGCCGAGCCACCGGCACGCTGGGCATCGCGATCGCCGCGTCGCAGATGATCGGTCTGCCGCTCGGCCTGTTCCTCGCCGAACACTTCTCGACCGCACCGGTCTTCGTGCTAGGCGCACTCGTGCCGACGCTCGGACTCGTCGCGGCCGCGCGGTTGCCGCGGATCCGCCCGGCACCCGGCACGGTGCACGGGCGCCCCCCGCTGCTCGCGTTGGTGCTACCGACCGTCGCGATCGGCGCGGGTGCCATCGCCTACGGCGGCCTCACCTCCCTGCTGCAGATCGCGGCGGTGGGCCTGCCGGTACCGATCGCGCTCGCCACGCTGAGCGCCTCCACACTGGTCGGCCGGTTCGGCGCGGGTTCCCTCGCCGACCGGATCGGTGCGGGCCGGTTGCTGCCGGTCGGGCTGGGGCTCGCTTCGGTCGCGATGGTGCCGTTCGCGCTCGTCGCCGACGACCGCGCCGGCGCCGGGGCACTGATCGGTGCCGCGGTGTGCTTCGGTCTCGGCTTCGGGATCGTGCAGAACGAGGCACTGCTCGTCGCGTTCCGGCGCGCCGGAACGAACCACATCGGTTCCGCCAGCGCCGCCTGGAACATCGGCTTCGACGCCGGGACCGGTGTCGGCTCGCTGCTGCTCGGTGCCCTGGCCACCACCATGGGATATCCGGCGGCCTTCGCGATCGCCGCGGTGCTCGTTCCGGTGCTGCCCCTCCTGGCCCGCTTCGCCGGGCCGTCCGACCCGAAACCACGACCCATAGAATCGAACCCATGAGCGCAAAGAACGTCGCCCTTCTCGACTACGGTTCCGGCAACCTGCATTCCGCCGCCAGGGCGCTGGCCCGCACCGGAGTGAACGTCGAAGTCACGTCGGACCACAAGGTTGCGCTCGCCGCGGACGGTCTCGTGGTGCCCGGCGTCGGCGCGTTCGACGCGTGCATGAAGGGTCTGCTGTCGGTCGGCGGCGAGAAGATCATCGGAACCCGCCTCGCCGGGGGACGGCCGGTCCTCGGCATCTGCGTCGGGATGCAGGTCCTGTTCGAGAAGGGCGTCGAGCACGGCGTCGAAACCGACGGTTGCGGCGAATGGCCGGGCACGGTCGCGCGCCTCGATGCGCCGGTGCTGCCGCACATGGGCTGGAACACCGTGCAGGCCCCGGCCGATTCGGTGCTGTTCTCCGGTCTCGACGCCGACACCCGCTTCTACTTCGTGCACTCGTACGCCGCGCAGGCATGGGAGCTGCCGGAACCCGAGCGGATCGCCCCGCCCAGGCTCACCTGGGCCGAACACGGCGTGAAATTCCTCGCCGCCGTGGAGAACGGCCCCCTTTCGGCCACGCAGTTCCACCCCGAGAAGTCCGGTGACGCCGGCGCCGCGCTGCTGAGCAACTGGGTGGGAAGCCTGTGACCGGAACCGGCGGCGGCAGCGGCGATCCGCGCGGCGACCTGTCGCTGGGCAAGCTCGCGATCGCGGTCGTCGGATCGGCGACCGGGGTGCTCGCGATCGTCACCGTGCTGATGATCACACTGCAGCCGGGCCCGGTCCTCGGACTGACGATCGTGCTCGTCGGCATCGCCTGCGCGATCGCGGTGATGGGTTTCGTGTCGACGCGGATGACGCGCCGTGCCTACGGGCGCGGTGACGATCGGGGATAGCCGCGCCACGGTGACCGCCCCCCGCGTGACGGATATTCCACGCGGGAGGAGGCGAACTGCCGTCTGCGAGGGGGTCAGGTACCCGACAGGCGAGCCGGATCCAGATCGAGGCGACGCAGCAACTGGGCGTTGAGCGCGACCACGATGGTGGACACCGACATGAGCACCGCGGCCACCGCGGGAGAGATCGCGACCCCGGCGAACGCCGGCACGCCTGCGGCGAGCGGCACCGCGACGATGTTGTAACCGGTGGCCCACACCAGGTTCTGCCACATCTTCCGATAGCTGGCATGCGACAGTTCGATGATCGACAGCACCGCCCGCGGATCGTTCGCTGCCAGCACGACCCCGGCGGACTCGATCGCGACATCGGTGCCCGCGCCGATCGCGACACCGACGTCCGCGCGGGCGAGGGCGGGGGCGTCGTTGACACCGTCGCCGACCATCGCGACCCGATGGCCGCGACGCTGCAGCTCGGCGACCTTCGCGTCCTTGTGTTCGGGCAGCACTTCGGCGAACACCTCGTCGATACCCAGATCCGCGGCGACAGCGTCGGCGACCTGGTGGGCATCGCCCGTGATCATGGCGACCCGCACCCCGCGGGCGTGCAGGGCCCGGATGGTCTGACGCGACTCGTCGCGCACCGCGTCTTCGAGCGCGACCGCGCCGATCACCCGCCCGCTACGGGCGACGTGCAGCACCGAAGCGCCGCGGTGCACCCACCCGCCGGTGACCGCGGTGACCTCGTCGGGCACCGTCAGCCGCAGGTCGCGCAACATCGCCGGTCCACCGACGGTCACCTCCGCACCGTCGAGGACGGCACTCACCCCGCGGCCGGGCAGCGACCGGAATCCGGTGGCGGTGACACGCGTCTCGGGCGGCACCCGGTCCTCGGCCGCCGTCACGACGGCCCGTGCGACCGGGTGCTCGCTGTCGGCCTCGGCCGCGGCTGCCACCGCGAGCAGGTCCCTTTCGGTGACGCCGCTCGCGGCGGCGATGCCGGTCACCTGATGGCGACCCTGCGTCAGGGTGCCGGTCTTGTCGAACAGCACCACGTCCACAGTGCGCATGCGTTCGAGCGCCAGACGGTCCTTCACCAGCACTCCCGCCCGGGCGGCGCGTTCCGTCGAAATCGCGATGACGAGCGGGATCGCCAGGCCGAGGGCGTGAGGGCAGGCGATGACGAGCACGGTGACGGTCCGCACCACCGCTTCGTCGAGGTTTCCGAGCAGCGACCACACCGCGAAGGTGAGGACGCCCGCGACCGTCGCGAACCAGAACAGGAACGCGGCAGCCCTGTCGGCCAGTGCCTGAGCGCGGGAGGACGAGGCCTGTGCGTCGGTGACCATGCGTCGGATCCCGGCCAGAGCGGTGTCGTCCCCGACCGCGGTGATCCGTACCCGAAGAGCGCTGGCCGTGGCCACGGTGCCGGCGACGACGGTGTCTCCGACCTGCCGGACGACGGGATCGGATTCGCCGGTGATCATCGATTCGTCGACCTCGGCGTGCCCGTCGGTGACCGTGCCGTCCGCGGGTACCCGCGCGCCGGCCCGCACGAGAACCAGGTCACCGAGGGTCAAGTCCTCCAGCGGCACTTCGCGAATGCCGTCGTCGGTGACCTTCTCGGCGGTGTCCGGCAGCATCGCGGCGAGGGCCTCGAGTGCGCCCGACGCCGAACCCAGAGCACGCATCTCGAGCCAGTGCCCGAGCAACATGATGACGATCAGCAGTGCCAGCTCCCACCAGAAGTCGAGATCGAAGCCGCCCAGACCGAGTGTGGTGACCCACGACGCCACGAACGCGACGCTGATCGCCATCGCGATCAGCAGCATCATCCCGGGCCGTCGCAACCGCAGCTCGGCCCAGCCTCCGGTGAGGAACGGCATACCGCCGTAGAGGAAGATCACGGTACCCAGCACAGGGGGAATCCACGTCGCCCCGGGAAAGTGGGGGAGGGTGTAGCCGAGCAGTTCGGCAACCATGTGGCTGAACGCGACGACCGGTACCGACAGCACGAGACTGATCCAGAACCGCCGCCGGAACATCTCCCCGTGGGATCCGTGTCCCGAGTGCCGATCGTGACCGCCGTGAGCCGCGCCGTCCGGGTGCGTGCCGTGACCGGCGTGCGGATCCGGTGGCAGAGTCGTCTCGGTGGCACCGGGTTCGGTATCGGGCTGATGATTGTGCATCGAGCACCTCTCCGGGCCGTACGTGAGCGGACCTCTGATCCCGTTATACCCCCTGGGGGTATTTCAATTCGACGGTATACCCCGAGGGGGTACATGGCAAGGCTGATGTTCGAGGGCGCGAAGCCGAATGCCCATGTGACGCGTGCCAGCCGGGCTGCCCTTTGTCTCGGCGGCAACTCGAAAGGGACGCCGCAGGGGGTTCCGGTCTTTGTCCCGGGTACGGCTACGGGATCACTCGGTGATCCAGATGCCGTCGGGCACCGGCGAACCCATGCCGTACATGCGCACACCGTGCACCTCCGGGGCGGTGACGACCGACGGTGCGGACTGGATGTAGAAGACGCCCGGAACGAGGTCCACCAGTCGTTGCTGCACCGTCTCGTAGGCGGCCGACCGCTCCCCGGTCGTCGTGCCGACCCGGCCGGCGTCGAGTGCCGCGTCCAGTTCCGGGTCGACGATGCCGGACGGGTTGCCACGCGAGGACGAGTGGAACGAGGTCCACAGCGACGAATCCGGATCCTGCACGACCGCCGCCGAGATCGTCATGTCGAAGTCGCGGGAGGTGACGCGGCTCTGCGCGGCAGTGAAGTCCATGATCTCCACGCGCACGTCGACATTGTCGAACGCGGCGAGTTGCGCCTGAACGCTCTCGGCGACCCCCTTGATCTCCGTCAGCGAATACGCCAGGAACGTGAACGACACCGGCTTGCCTTCGGCGGCGAGTTCGTCGAACAGGCGGCGAGCCTCGTCCTCGTCGGTTCGCTTCAGCGCAATGTCCTCGTAGAACGGCGAGCTCTGAGCGAACAGTGTCGCCGGAACCGCGCCGGTGCCCTCGAACACCGCGGTGTTGACGGCATCGAGATCCAGTGCGAGGGACACGGCTCGGCGGGCTCGTTCGTCGTCGAACGGCGCGCGCCGGGTGTTCATCGCGAGGTATTGCCCGCCACCGAGCGGAACCGTCGCCGTGACCAGCCCGGCGCTGTCGGCCTTGCTCAGGTTCGACCAGCTCGTTTCGGCGCCGAGGTCGGCGGTCCCGGAGGTGAGGGCGTTGAGGCGCTGACCGGCGTCGGGGACGGTGCGCAACGAGATGTGGTCCAGGTACGGCCGCGGCGCGTCCCAGTAGCCGGGGTTCTTGGTCAGCTCGATGACGTCCTGCCGCGACCACCGGTCGAGAATGAAAGGCCCTGCGCCGACGGGATTCTCGTCGAACGCCTGCCGTCCTTTCGCGAGCGCGGTAGGGGAGGCGATCCAGTTCAGCCCGGAGAGCACCAGGGACGAGGCGAAGACCGGGCTGGGCGCGGCCATCGTCACCTTCAGGGTTTCGGCGTCGACGAAGTCGGTTCCGGCGATCTGCGCGGCCTGGCGCAAGGATTCCGATGCCGTCGCCGGGTCGCGGAGACGATCCCAGTTGTACTTCACGGCGGCGGCGTCGAGTGGGGTGCCGTCGGTGAACGTCAGGCCCGGACGCAACTTCAGCGTGAACGTGCGTCCTCCGTCGGTGGACGAGAAGTCCGTCGCCATCGAGTACTCGATGCCGAGTGTCTCGACGTCGTTGGTCATCAGCGTTCCGTAGAGCGCGTTGCCGAGCAGCGCCGAGTTCGTCCACACGTTCGGAAGGGCGGCCGGATCCAGGCTGTTCGGTTCACGGATCTGGACGGCGTCCAGCGTCCCACCCGCGACGGGCTCGCCTGCGGGCGTGCCGGCGCCGGTGGTGGCGGTGTCCGCGGTTCCGCATGCACCGAGCACGAGCGCGGTGGCGCACAGCGCAGCGAGCACCGAACCGCGCGTGCGGATGTATCGGGCCATCGAGTACCTCGTTCCGGGTCCGGTGTCGTTCATTGTCCTGCCGCGCCTTCCGTCTGCTGAAGAACTCAATTCTGTGCATTCGGTAACGTGATTCTTCCTACCGCATCGGCGACCCTCGCGGAGAGCGGGGAGCGTGCCACCGGCGTGTCGGATTCGCCGGGCAGACCGCCGGGTTCGCGCCGTGGACGGCACGGCGGAACCGTGCTGTATGGGAGCCCGTCGCCGACCACATCGGTCGCGACACACCCACCGGCCGGCTGACGGTGCCGGACCCCACCGTGCCGCGTTTTCCGAGTACGGGACCCCAGGCACTAATGTGGGCGCAGTGAGCCTGGTCCTTTTGCCTGCAGTCGACGTTGCCAACGGTGAAGCAGTTCGCCTCGTCCAGGGAGAGGCGGGCAGCGAAACCAGCTACGGCTCGCCGCGTGACGCCGCCCTGGAATGGCAGAACGCCGGAGCCGAGTGGGTGCATCTGGTCGACCTCGACGCGGCCTTCGGGCGCGGCGACAACCGGGACCTCCTCGCAGGTGTCGTCGGTGAACTCGACGTCAAGGTCGAACTGTCCGGTGGTATCCGCGACGACGCGACCCTCGCCGCGGCCCTCGCGACCGGCTGCGCCCGCGTGAACCTCGGCACCGCCGCGATCGAGAACCCCGAATGGTGCGCCCGGGCCATCGCCGAGTACGGAGACCGCATCGCCGTCGGTCTCGACGTCAAACTCATCGACGGCCAGTGGCGACTGCGCGGCCGCGGCTGGGTCTCCGACGGCGGCGACCTGTGGGAAACACTCGAACGACTCAACCAGGAGGGCTGCTCCCGGTACGTCGTCACGGACGTCACCAAGGACGGAACCCTGACCGGCCCGAACCTGGACCTGCTGAGCGAGGTGGCCAACGCGACCGACGCGCCTGTCATCGCCTCCGGCGGCGTCTCCACCGTCGACGACCTGCGGGCCATCGCGACCCTGGTGCCCGAAGGGGTCGAGGGCGCGATCGTCGGCAAGGCGCTCTACGCCGGACGGTTCACCCTGACCGAGGCGCTCGACGCCGTTTCCCGCTGAACCGATGACCGACACCGCCGACCTGCCGAGGCTGCTTGCGGTCGCGAGCGAGATCCTCGACGGCGCGGCGGAGCGGTTCGTCGCCGGCCGGGGCGCACCCCGCTCGGTCGACAAGGGGCCCAACGACTTCGCGACCGATCTCGATCTCGAACTCGAACGACGTATCACCGGTGAACTCACCGACCGCACCGGCGTCGCCGTGCACGGCGAGGAGTTCGGTGGTCCCGGCGCCGGCTCGGGCACCGTGTGGCTGCTCGACCCCATCGACGGCACCGTCAACTACTCCGCGGGCCTGCCCACCGCCGGGATCCTCCTCGCACTCGTGCGCGACGGCGAACCGGTACTCGGATTGACCTGGTTGCCGCTGGTGGGGGAGCGATTCGCCGCCGCCCGCGGCGGGCCGCTGCTGCACAACGGCGCGCCCGCCGATCCGTTGAAGCCCGGACGGCTGGCCGACGCGATGGTCGGTGTCGGCAGCTTCGACATCGACAGCCGCGGACGTGTTCCGGGCCGGCGACGGCTCGCGGTCATCACCGAACTGAGCCGGCGCGTGTCGCGACTGCGGATGCACGGCTCCACCGGTGTGGACCTCGCCTACACCGCCGCGGGGGTACTCGGCGGCGCCGTCGTGTTCGGACATCATCCGTGGGACAACGCGGCCGGTGTCGCCCTGGTTCGCGCCGCCGGCGGCATCGCCACCGACTTCACCGGCGCACCCTGGCGGATCGGCTCCGGATCGGTGCTCGCGGCCGCGCCGGGTGTGCACGGCGAGATACTCGACATACTGGAATCGGTGACCGATTCCCGCCCCGAAGGAGAACAACAGCCATGACCCTGGCAGTTCGGGTGATCCCGTGCCTGGACGTCGACGCCGGACGAGTCGTCAAGGGCGTCAATTTCGAGAACCTGCGCGACGCCGGCGACCCGGTCGAGCTCGCCGCCATCTACGACGCGCAGGGCGCCGACGAACTGACCTTCCTGGACGTCACCGCGTCGACCGGTGACCGCGGCACCATGCTCGACGTCGTCACCCGCACCGCCGAGCAGGTGTTCATCCCGCTCACCGTCGGGGGCGGTGTGCGCACCGTCGAGGACGTGGACCGGTTGCTGCGCGCCGGTGCCGACAAGGTCAGTGTGAACACCGCCGCGATCGCGCGTCCGGAGGTGCTGCGCGAGATGTCCGAGCGGTTCGGCGCCCAGTGCATCGTGCTGTCCGTCGACGCCCGTACCGTGCCCGCCGGCGAGGAACCCACCCCGTCCGGCTGGGAGGTCACCACCCACGGTGGGCGTCGCGGCACCGGCATCGACGCCGTCGAATGGGCCCGCCGCGGTGAGGAACTCGGCGTCGGAGAGATCCTGCTCAACTCGATGGACGCGGACGGCACCAAGGCCGGGTTCGACCTGAAGATGATCGAGTCGGTCCGGGCGGCGGTCTCCGTGCCGGTCATCGCCAGCGGTGGCGCCGGTGCCGTCGAGCACTTCGCGCCCGCCGTGCACGCCGGCGCCGACGCGGTGCTCGCCGCCAGCGTCTTCCACTTCGGGGAACTCACGATTCCGCAGGTCAAGGACGCCATGCGGGCAGAAGGGATCACCGTGCGATGACCAACATTCTCGATCCGAGGATCGCCTCCCGTCTCAAGCGCAACGACGCCGGCCTGTTCGCGGCGGTCGTGCAGGAGAAGTCGACGGGCGACGTGCTGATGATGGCGTGGATGGACGACGAAGCGCTCGCCCGGACGCTCGCCACCCGCAAGGCGACCTATTTCTCGCGGTCGCGCAACAGCTACTGGGTCAAGGGCGAAACCTCCGGGCACACCCAGTACGTGCACGAGGTGCGCCTGGACTGCGACGGCGACACCGTGCTGCTCGTCGTCGACCAGACCGGCGCCGCCTGCCACACCGGCACCCACACCTGCTTCGACACCGACGTGCTGCTCGCCGCCGAGTGACACGTCGGCGCGGACCCGTTCGGACCCTCAGGACGCGGTGAGCGACAGGAGGAATCCGCCTCCGCCGGAGTCGATCCGCGTGGTGACCGTGAGGTCGGGAGCCAGGCGGGACAGCCGATCCACCAGCCAGGTTCCGGCCTCGGCCGCGTCGACTTCCGAGGGGCACCGCGCGACGGCGACGCGGCCGCCCTTGCGGGTGAGCTGATCCACCACTGCGACGATCGGGGCGGGATCGACGACGAAGAGATGCTCGGCCCACGGCACAACCGGTTTCACCGCACCCTTCTTCGTGTTGCACGCGCGGTGGGCCAATCGTTCCTGCCCGCCTTTCGCGCCCTTCTTCGCGGTGGAGAGGGCGTCGACGCTGGGTCCGCGCGGATCGTTGACCGACATGTTCGGATCCACGGGCTCGTCGCACAGCCAGCATCGCCACGAGTCGCGCTCGCCCACTTCGTCCAACCTGCTCATGTCGTGAACGGTACACAGTGCGCGCGTAGGGTCCGGGGCGGGTTGTGGCACAGTTGCGTGCATGCCACTGATCCAGATCAGCCAGACGCCCGGCCTCACCACCGAGCAGAAGGCCGCCGTCATCGCCGCGGTCACCAAGGCGTACGCCGAGGCATCGGGGAAGAACGAGTCGTCGGTGTGGGTGACCCTCACCGAGGTACCGCGCGAGAACTGGGGCGTCGGAGGGGTTCCGCTCGGCTGATCCCGGGCAGAGCCGCGCGTGGAAGCCTAGGACGGCACAAGGCGTGATCGGTCGGTGTACGGCACGATTCACGTGTGAATCCCGTATTCGAACGCGCCGACTTCGACGACCCGAGTCTTGCCGCATTCCTGCAGGCGCACTTGGACGACATCGCTCCCACCGCGCCGAAGGAAAGCCGTCACGCGCTCGACCTGTCGGAGCTCGGGATGCCGTCCGTCCGGCTGTGGGTCGCCCGACATCGCGACGAGGTCGTCGCGACCGGAGCGCTGGCCCGGCTCGAACCGGGCCACGAGGAGCTGAAGAGCATGCGCACCGTTCCCCACCTGCGCGGACGAGGGATTGCGCGTGCTCTGCTCGACCATCTGATCCGGGACGCCACGGGTCGAGGGATCTCGCGGATCTCACTGGAGACGGGTTCGATGGACTTCTTCGCGCCGGCGCGGCGTCTGTACGCCGGAGCAGGCTTCGTCGAATGTCCGCCGTTCGGCGACTATTCGGACGATCCGAACAGTGCGTTCATGACACTGGTGCTTCGCGATCCCGGTGCAGTCGACTCCGGCGTCTCCGGCACACCTGGCAGGATCGAGGCGTGAGCACCGCGAACCTGACCCGAGCCGAGACGTCGACCCGCGCGAGCGCCGTCCGGGTGCACGCCTACCGCGTGGAACTGGACCTGCGGAGCGCACCGGACCCGGCGACCACCGGTTTCGCAACGACCACCACGATCGAGTTCACGTCCACGCGCGGTGAGACGTGGCTCGACTTCCTCGGCGCGTCCGTCGAATCCGTCACCGTCAACGGCGTACCCGTCGCGGTCGCGTACGACGGCGCGCGCATCGCGTTGAGCGGGCTGGCCGAGGACAATGTCGTGACGGTCGCAGCGACGGGCGAGTACAGCAGATCCGGGGAGGGCCTGCACCGGTTCGTCGACCCCGCCGACGGGCAGACCTATCTCTACACCCAGTACGAACCGGCCGACGCGCGGCGGGTGTTCGCGTGCTTCGAACAGCCGGATCTCAAGGCGCCGTTCACCTTCGACGTGTCCGCACCAGGCGGGTGGCAGGTCGTGTCCAATCAGGCGGTCGCGCATCGGAATCCGGTGGCCGATGGGCACCGCGTGGTGTTCGCGCCGACCCCGCCGATGTCCACCTACATCACCGCGGTCGTCGCGGGACCCTATCATCGGATCGAATCCTCTTGGAGCCGAGACGATCTCACCATAGACCTCGGCGTGCTGTGCCGGGTGTCGCTCGCGCAGTATCTCGACGCGGACGCGATCGTCGAGGTCACGAAACAGGGACTGGACTTCTTCGCCGAGCACTTCGGCTACCCGTACCCGTGGGGCAAGTACGACCAGGTGTTCGTGCCCGAATACAACCTCGGCGCGATGGAGAACCCCGGCTGCGTCACCTTCACCGAGGCCTACGTCTTCCGCGGCGCGGCGACGTCGGCGCAGTACCAGGGGCGGGCGAACACGATCCTGCACGAGATGGCACACATGTGGTTCGGCGACCTCGTCACCATGCGGTGGTGGGACGACCTGTGGCTCAAGGAATCGTTCGCCGACTACATGGGTTCGCTCGTCAGCGCCGAGGCCACCGAATTCACCGACGCGTGGGTCGCATTCGCGAACCGGCGCAAGGCGTGGGCGTACCTGCAGGACCAGCTGCCCACCACCCACCCGGTGGTCGCGGACATCGTCGACCTCGAAGCCGCCAAACTCAACTTCGACGGCATCACCTACGCCAAGGGCGCCAGCGTCCTGAAACAACTCGTCGCGTACGTCGGCCGGGACGCCTTCTTCGAGGGCGCCCGCCGCTACTTCCGTACCCACGCCTTCGGCAACACCACCCTCGACGACCTGCTCACCGAACTGTCCGCGACCTCGGGCCGCGACCTGACCGGCTGGGCGCGGGCATGGCTGCAGACCACCGGCGTGTCCACGTTGACCCTCGAACCCGCCGGTTGCGGCGGACACGAGATCGTGCAGACCGATCCGCGGCCGCACCACCTCGCGGTCGGACAGTACGACTTCGACGAGAGTGGCAACCTGGTGCGGCGCAACCGCATCGAGGTCGACCTCGAGAAGCGGCGCACACCGATCGATCTCACCGATACGCCGCTGACACTGCTCAACGACGACGACCTCACCTACGCGAAGGTCCGGCTCGACGCCCGCTCGCTCGCCACCGTCGAGGACTCGCTCGACCGGATCACCGATCCGCTCGCCCGCGGTCTCGTGTGGTCCGCGCTGTGGAACGCCACCCGTGACGCCGAGCTGCTTGCCGCCCGGTACGTGACGATGGCGCAGCGCTTCGCTCCGGCCGAATCGAACCTCGCGTTGCTCGGGGCCGTGCAGGCCAACGTCGCTGCCGCGATCGAGCACTACCTGCCGGCCGCGGCACGGGCCGGCTACCGGTGCGCGTGGCTCGACTCGGCATGGAATGCGCTGCACACCGCTGCCCCCGGATCGGGTGCCCAGCTCGCCTGGGCGCGGACGGTGGCCGCAGCGGCCACCGTCGACGACAGCCGGGCCGCGGACATCCGGTCCATCCTCGACGGTGCCGCACCGGCACCGGACGGGCTCGCCCTCGACCCGGACCTGCGCTGGTCGCTGTGGCTCGCGCTCGCCGCCACGGGCCACGCCGATGCCGCCGACCTCGGCGGTGAACTGACCCGCGACGACACCGGTTCCGGTCGCACCGCCCATCTGCGCGCCCTCGCCGCCCGCCCCGACAGCACCGTCAAGGCCGAGGCGTGGACCGCGATCTTCACCGACCGGTCCCTGTCCAACGAGCACCTCGACGCGACCATCGGCGGATTCCGCGCCGGGGGCCGCCGCGATCTGACCTCGCCCTACGACTCGGAGTACTTCGGGACGATCCGCGACGTGTGGGGCGAGCGCAGCATCGAGATCGCGCGGCGCATCGTCGTCGGGCTGTTCCCGGACAGCGACTCGCTCGCGCCGGCCGACGGGTGGCTCGACGCGCACCCGGACGCGCCGGGGGCGCTGCGTCGGCTGGTCGTCGAACAGCGCGACCACCTCGCCCGCGATCTGCGGGCTCGGTTGTTCAACCGAGATCGCAACTAGGTCCGACCGGGACGCTTCGGTCCGTGCACATGCCCCGCCAGGCGACCTCGAGGGCGGCGGCACACCGGGTGCGGGCGGTGCCGGCACCGAGGGACTCCCCGCGAACGACGGACTGGTAGTAGAACACGCCCGCGAGGAGGTCGAAGCAGGCCTCGACGTCGAGATCCGCGCGGAGCACACCGCGCTCGATTCCGGTGCGAAGCGCGTCTTCGATCGGCACGCGGCGCCGGGACACGTGCGAGTCCCAGTAGACCTGCTGCAACTCGCGATCCGCCATCGCCATGCTGACCCGGCGCCGGAAGCGCGCCTCGGGGTAGGCCTCCGGCCCGTCACCGATCTCGGGGGCGAGGAAGGCGCCGAGCACGGCTTCCCGGAGGTCCCCGTCGAGCGGGATCGGTGAGGGCTTCTCCCGGCCCGCGTCGACGGCGGCGGCGACGAGCGCCGTGATGGACGGCCACCTCCGGTACAACGCGGCCCGGCTGACGCCGCTGCGCTCGACGATCCGGGTCACCGTGGGAGTCTCGTTCTCGTCGACGAGTGCGAGTGTCGCAGCGAGGATCTGCCCGTCGATGTCGTCGTTGCGGGGCCGCCCCGGTCCCCGCCCGGCCGGCGCCGGGATCGCAGCGGCGGTCACGGTCACCGACCGAGCGCGCGCCGGCGCAGTCGCGTCACGGTGTCGTCGCCGAGGCCGGCCGCCCGCAGCGGCGCGAGCGCGTCGCCGTGACGTTCGCGCAGCAGTGCCAGGGTGTTCCGCATCGGGACGTCCCACGGGGTGTCGTCGTGCCGGATCGCGTCCTCGTCGAGGTCGAAGCCCATCTGCGCCATCAGGGTACCCATCACGGGGTTCATGCGGGTGTGGACCGCGTCGATGTTGGTGCCCGTGATTCGGTAGTCCGCGACAACGGCGTCGTCGTCGGCGCCGAGCGCGAGCAGCAGTGCGGCGGCGAGCACACCGGTGCGGTCCGCACCGGCGGCGCAGTGGAAGGCGGTGGTGCCCGGCGCGAACGCGATGATACTCAGGGCTGTGACTATCTGCGGCGCAGCACTTTCCAGCATCCCGGCATACATCTCACCGAACTCGGAACGGGAGGTCGGGATGCTCCCGCCGGAGTCGCCGACGCGACTGATGTCCGCCATCAGCGGCAGGTGGTGGTAGGCGACGGGATGGCCGGCGAGCGGCCCGCGACCGGTGTGCGCGACCTCGGTACCCGAGCGCAGGTCGATCACGCTGACCAGGCCGTCCGCCACCAGCGCGGCGGCATCCTCCGCGGTGCAGGTGGACAGGTCGTCGGCGCGGATCGCGAGACCGCGGCGCAGGACGCCACCGGCGATGGGGATTCCACCGAGGTGGCGCAGGTTCACCGGCGAGCTGAGGGCGATGTCGAGTGCGGTGGTCATCTAGGTGATTCTCCTTCTGATGAGGGCGCTGCCCTGGTCGATGACGGTGACGAGCGCGATGATGCAGATGATGATGGCGCTGAGATGGCCGTAGTCGTACATCTTCATCGCGGTGGTGAGTTCGAGTCCGATACCGCCCGCGCCGACGAGGCCGAGGATCGTTGCTCCGCGCACGTTGCCCTCGAACAGCAGCAGGGTGTAGGACACGAGGTTCGGGGCGGCCTGGGGCAGGATGCCGTACGTGATGACCTGGCGTTTCGACGCGCCGACCGCTTCCATGGCGACGACCGGCCCGCGGTCGACGGCCTCCATCGCCTCGGCGAAGATCTTGCCGATCGACCCGATCGAGCCGAGTGTCATCGCCAGGATGCCGGCGAACGGTCCGAGGCCGACGGCGGAGACGAACATCAGCGCGAAGACCAGATCGGGGACCGACCGAATGATGTTCATCGTCCAGCGCGCGAGGTAGTACAGCCATCTCGGCGCGATGTTCGACGACGCCCCGAAGGCGACGAGCAGCGAGAGGATGCCGCCGAGAACCGTTCCGACGATGGCCATCTGCAGGGTCTCGACGAGCAGCTCGACGATGGTGCCGAACTTCGAGAAGTCCGGCGGGAACAGGCGGGAGAGGAACTCGCCCATGTTGATCGCGCCGTCGGACAGTTTCGCGAAGTCGAATTCCGCGCCATCGAACGACCACAACAGCACGATCAGCGCGATCGGGATGCCGACGAGGAATCTCCCGCGCGGGATCGAGAAGGCGCGCTCGAGGCGTGTGCGTTCGGCGGGATCGAGCGACGGTGGGGTGGCCGCGGAACGCTGCCCGGCACCGGATGATTCACGCGAGAGCATCGTCACGGCCGTGCTCCTCGTCTTCGTAGAGGGGCAGGAGAGCCTCCGCGTCGAGTCCGGACGTGGGAGCCGAGATCAGCATCCGGCCCTGCCGCAGGCCCACGATGCGGTCGCTGTGCCGCAGGGCGACGGGCAGCACGTGCAGGCTGACGAGAACCGGGATCCGGTACTCGGCGGCGATGCCGCGCAACAGCTCGAGTACCGAGTCGGCGAGCTTGGGATCGAGGGAGGCCACGGGCTCGTCCGCGAGAACGATGCGCGGCTGCTGCATGAGCGCGCGGGCGATCGCGACGCGTTGCTGCTGGCCGCCGCTCAGTGATCGGGCCTGGTCCTTCGCTTTGTGGGCGATGCCGACCCGGTCGAGGTAGTGCATCGCGAGTGTGCGTTGCTCACCGGTGAATCCGCCGATCAGGTTGATCGGGCCGGCGGAGTGCAGGCCGCCGGCAAGGACGTTGGTCAGCACGCTCAACCGGGGAATCAGGTTGAACTGCTGGAACACCTGCCCGACCTCGGCGCGCAGTCGCCGCTGCTCCCGGTTGCGCAGCGCGGTCACATCGTGCCCGACGACCCGCACGCTGCCGCCGGCGACGGGTGCGAACCCGGTCAGGCTCTTCATCAGTGTCGACTTGCCGGACCCGGACGCACCGAGCAGAGCTACGGTCTCGCCGGCGTGCAGGTCGAGGTCGACCCCGTCGAGCACGGTGTGGGTGCCGTAGTCCACCCGCAGGTTCCGGACCGTGACGACGGGTGAGGTGTGGTCCACCGGGTTCCGGACCGGGGCCGGAACGGTCGCGGCGGTCATCCCTCGAGGTCCGACAGTTCGACGCCGGCGACCGCGGCGATATCGATGAACGACTGGAACTCCGACCGCGCAGGCTCGACGATCTGCTCGAGACCGATGAATCCGGAGTAGGCGCCGAGCGCCTCGGCGTTCTCCTCGGAGAACACCTTCGGCAGCGCTTCTTCCAGTTGCGTGCGCGTGTCGTCGTCGAGCGATCGGCGGGCCAGCACGGCTCCCTGGATCGGCATCGACGGGCTCGCGCCGACCCCGCGCCATTCGCCGTCGGCGAACGGGAACATCGGTGCGCCGAGTTCGGTGAGCATGACGGCGGTGCACGCGGCGTCGACCTGGCCCTGGCCGAGGGCGGCGAAGCTGCCTTCGTGTCCGCCGGCGAAGATCGCCTCGTAGTCGGTGCCCTGTTCGAGGCCGGCCTGATGGAGCATGTAGACGGGCATGAAGTAACCGGAACTCGAGGCCTGGTCGGCGAACGCGACGGTCTTGCCCTCGAGATCGGTCAGTTCGCGTACGGGGGAATCGTCGAGCACGACGCAGGTCGACACCGGGGCGTCGCTGCCTTTCCAGGCGAGCAGTGCGTCGACCTCCCCGGTGTTCATGGCGAGCGCGGACGGGAAGCCGCTCATGATGCCGAAGTCGACGTGGTCGGAGCGGATCGCCTCGACCACGCTCAGATAGTCGGGCACGTCCCGGATCTCGACGGGGCGTCCGGTCTCGGCTTCGAGTTTGTCGGCGAGGACCTCGACCGGGTTCGCCGCGGTCGGATCGTCCCCGACCGGGGTGGTGGCGATGGTGATGGGGGCGTTGGCTCCCGCGGAACCCCCGGCGTCCGCGCTGTCCGACGAGCAGCCGGTCAGCGCGACGACGAGGGCGCCGGCGCCCAGGACGCCGAGGAGGGGTGTGGTGTGGCGACGCATGGTGTCCCTTTCACGCGGTCACGTCGGGGTGGTTTCGAGAACGGGAGTATTCGAACCGTCCGAGGTGACGCGGAATTACGAGACTGCCGTACCGGAAATGGGCCACCGGGTGAACACTCGGTGGCACCGGTGTGGCGTGGGCCTCGCAGCCGGTGGTGTGCCCGTCCGCCGCCGGGCGCGCCGATGCCGTTACGCCCGGCGGACACCCCGTGCCGCAACTGCGGTGCCGGTGGTTCCTTCCCTCCCGATCAGCGACCGCAGCGGGGCGGCAGCGTCGAGCAGGGCCAGGGCGCGGGCGCCGATGTTCTCGCCCCGCGCGGCGAGCGCCACGCTCAGCTCGGCGTGTCCCCGGGCCCCACGCAACCGGGGCAGCACCCGCCGCAGGTCCGGGATGCGGTACCCGGCCAGGCGCAGCTGGTGAACGATGCGTGCGTCCCGCACGTCGGTCGGGGAGTACCGGCGCGGGCCACCCGCACCCGCCCGGCCGGGCACGACGAGATCTTCTGCGTCCCAGTGCCGCAGCGTGGAGGCCCGCACGCCGAGCGCGCCGGCCAGTTCGGCGATGCTCATGGCATCGGACGGCCGCGTGTCCCCGAGCGGCTCCGCGGAGATCGCCGCCGCCGCATGCTGTGCGAGCGCGAGTTCGCGGCGTTCGGTGTCGAGCCGTGCGTGTGCGGCGTCGAGAAGCGCCAGCACCTCCGTTGCCGGACGGGTGTGTGCCGCCCGCACCATCACCTTGGCCTCGACCGGTCCGACCCCGGCGGCGAGCGCCCGGTAGGCGAGCGCCGATTCGAGGTGCACCGCGTCGTAGATCCGGTAGCCGGCATCCGAGCGGGCCGCCGGTGGCAGCACCTCGTCGCGTTCGAGATTGCGGATCTGCTGGACCGAATACCCGGCCACTCGGGCAAGGTCGCTCGTGCGCATGCCCCGCTTGAGACTTTCTGTCATCTCACCTCGACATTTCCGGGTCAGGTCTCCACAAGCACTTGAATGGAACACTCGAGACATGAGTATCGACGAGATCATCGACTTCGTCACCGGACTGGGCGGGGTTCTGGCCTGTCGTCCGGCGCCCGGCGACGGATCACCCGAGATCAGCTGGGGCGACACCTTCTTCTACTACGCCCCCGACGGGCAGGTGCCGACGACCACCCAACCGTTCGCGACGATCGTGACCAAGGACTACCCCGGCGACGAACGATCGCGGCTGAACCGTCCGGACACATTCCGGCTCAACGTCTTCGCGGGGAAGGACGCGTTCACCGCGCGGATGGGTGCGAGACCGCGGGATGCCGGCACGCTCGATACCGACCCGAGTGTGCCCGACCGGATCGTCGCGCATCCGGTCTACGGCACGCTCGGGTGGCTGTGCGTCGTGAATCCGGGGCCCGGAACCGTCGCCGACGTCCGGGCGTTGCTGGTGCAGGCTCACACGTCGGCGCTCACGCGGTATCGACCGCCGCGCTGACGGGCCTGCCACGAGGTTCGTCGCGCCGATCCGGTCACGGATCACGATCAGGACCGGTGGAGCCGGTAGGTCAGCGAGGTGCAAGCAGCCGGGTTCGAAACAGGTCGAGCACCTGGTCGAGTGCTTCCCGGGTCGGTTGCCCGGGTTCGTCGATGAGGTGTTCGGTGAGCACCGAGTGAGGCTCGAGGGTCGCGGTGGGATCGGCGGCAGAGTCGTCGAGTTCCACGCCGACGAAAGCCTCGCCCAGTTGCTCGCGCAGGTAGTCGAAACGTTCGGCGGGGGAGGTTTTGTCGCCTCGGAAACGCAATCCCAGGACCGTGAGTCCGTGGGCGCAGCGCTGTCTGACCTTCGCCAGATCGTCGGGAGAGATGTCGATCGAATGTCGTTGCCGTGCGGTGATTCCGTAGGGCAGCGAAGGCTGGGAGAGGACCGGGGCCAGCAGACGGTCGTCGGTGGCCATCGCCAGGGCGTACCCGCCGGTGAAGCACATGCCCACCGCTCCGACTCCGGGCCCTCCGCACCTGTGATGCTCCTCGGCGGCCAGGGCGCGCAGCCAGGTGACGACCGGAGAGGTCCTTCCGGTGGCGAGCACGGTGAATTCGCGACTGATGCAGGCGGGAACGATCGAGTCCACGAACTTGCCGGCCGCGCGCAGCGTGCCGTCGACTTCGGGGTTCGGGTAGGCGCGTCCCGGGCGTCCGAACAGATGGGGCAGTACGGCCGTGCAGCCGATCGCGGAGACACGCCGGGCGAACTCGAGCACTTTCGGTGTGATGCCCGGTATTTCCGCGATCACGATCACCGCTGGTCCTGTGCCCTGCCGGAAGACCGCCCGCGTCCTGCCCTCGTGGGTGAAGGTGACGCGGTCGAAATCCTCCAGGGCGTCGTCCGGCATGGAAGGTGATGATATGCCAGTGCGGGATGAGACCGGGGTGGATCTTGCGTGCGCTGCTCGTGTTCGGTGCGGAGAGCTTCGCGCAGGAGGATCGCCGTCGGGTGTGGTGCGATCACCCCGGACGTTTCCGTCAGCCGGTCTGTTCGAGATCGGCTGTCGGCAGGCAGAGTCGGGCGAGTTCGTCGAGCGAGACCGACAGTTCCGTCGCCAGCGCGGCGACCGTGGTGAAGCCCGGGGTGGCGAGCCGCCCGGTCTCGATCTTGCGCAGGGTCTCCGGGGAGATGCCCGCCGCGGTCGCGACGTCGGTGAGGGTGCGCTCGCCGCGCGCGCGGCGCAGGTATTCGCCGAGGCGCTTGCCGGTGGCGATCTGTTGCGGGGTCAGTGGGAGACGGACCATGTGATGAAGCCTACCCGAGCCGGTATGAAAATACCGGTCCGCTCCGCTAGAGTGGTATTTTAATACCGACCTTTCGAACACTCAGGAGTGCGGACCGTTGCTCGAACTGAAGACGGCACGAGAGATCGCTGCCATGCGCGTCACCGGGGCGTTCATCGCCGAACTGCTCACCGACCTGGCGGGCATGGCGAAGCCCGGAGTGAACCTGCTCGATCTGGAGCATCGTGCGCGGCACCTCATCGAGGAGCGTGGCGCGAAGTCCTGCTACTGGGACTACGCGCCGTCCTTCGGGAGCGGCCCGTTCCGCAACGTCATCTGCCTGTCCGTCAACGACGCTGTGCTGCACGGGCTTCCGCACGACTACGTGTTGCGCGACGGTGACGTGCTCACCATGGACATCGCAGTGTCGATCGACGGATGGGTCGCCGACTCCGCCCGCACCGTCATCGTCGGCACGCCCCGCCCGGAGGATCAGCGGCTGATCGAGGCCACCGAACGCGCCCTCGAGGCGGGGATCGCCGTGGCGCGCCCCGGCAACAAGCTGGGGGACATCTCGGCGGCGATCGGTGCGGTCGCCGCCGAGTACGGATATCTCGTCAACACCGAGTTCGGCGGTCACGGCCTCGGCCGCACGATGCACGAGGACCCGCACGTACCCAACACCGGACGAGCCGGTCGGGGCTTGAAACTGCGCAACGGGCTGACCCTCGCGCTCGAACCGTGGTTCGCGCAGGGGACCGACCGGATCGTCTACGACCCGGACGGATGGACGATCCGTTCCGCCGACGGATCGCGCACCGCGCACAGCGAGCACACCATCGCCGTCACCGACGGCGACCCGCAGATCCTCACGCTCCCCGCCGGTGCCTGATCGTCACGCCTTCCCGATCCCCGCTGCCAGGCCCTTGTCGAGCTGGGCGACGAGTACGGCGCCCAGCTCGGTGAGCAGACGCACCTGGTGGTCGTCCAGTCCGTCGAACACCAGCTGTCGCACCGACTCGACGTGGGCGGGGGCCGCCTCGGCGACCTTCGCGTAGCCCTCGTCGGTGAGCACCGCGAAGGAGCCGCGGCTGCCCGGGATCGGCTCCCGGTAGACCCAGCCGCGTTTGGTCAGGCGGGTGATCACGTGCGACAGGCGCGACAACGACGAATTCGTGGACTCCGCGAGAACGGACAACTGGGCGCGCCGGCCGGGGGACTCGGACAGTTGCGCCAGAGTGAAGTACTCGAAGTGGGTCAGGTCCGAGTCGCGTTGGGTCTGGGTGTCCAGGGCGGCGGGCAATCGGGTGACCACCGACACCAGCGTGCGCCAGGCGGCCTGCTGGTTCGCGTCGAGCCACCGGGGACTGTCGCTGCCCATGGGATGTGTCCTCGCTTCCGTCGTGCTGTCGTTCCAGCCTGCCAAAGCCCCGTGGTGCACCGGCGCGCGGCATGCGCCGGTCAGCTCGGGTCGGTGCCGTCCCCGCGGCAGATCATCACGGGCCGCTCCGCGCGATGCAGCAGATTCTGGCTCGTCGAGCCGAGCAGGGCGCCGGTGATGCGGCCCCGGCCGCGGCTGCCCACGACCGCGAGCTGGGCGTCGTCGAGCGCACGCAGCAGTTCGCGCGATGCCGATCCGCGCGACGACACCTCCTCGACCATGACCTGAGGGAAGCGTTGCCGGTAGGGCGTGAGGAACTCGCGCAGTCGCGCCGCCTCCCCGCGCGCGACGGCGTCCCAATCGACGAGCATCGCCGCCGGACCGGCTATCGGTGTCGCGTCGGCGGCGACGGAACCGACCGCGAACTCGTCGGTCCACGTGCGGACCGCGGTGATCGGCGCGCCCGTCAGTGCGGCGAAGTCGAACGCCGACTCGGCTGCGAGAGCGGACGCCGGCCCGTCGGCGACACCGACGACCACGGGCCGGGTATCGGGTCCCGGATCGGCGGGATCACCACGCCACACCACGACCGGGCAGTGAGCGCGACCGACCACCCGGGACGCGGTGGAGCCGAGCAGCCACCGCTCCACCGACCCGCGGCCGGTCGCGCCGACCACGATCAGCGACGCGTCCTTCGCGGCGGCGAGCAGGGTGGTCGCGGGCGCCTCGTCCCCGAGCAGCGTGGTCATATGGGTGTCCGGGGCGTCCTGCCGGGCCGCGGCGACCGCGGCCGAGACGATGCGGGCCCCGTCCTCCGTCAGGCTGTCGGTCAACTGTTGGGCCAGTGTCGGGTCCCCGACCCCGAGCAGACGCGTGGGATGCGATGTCGAGTGCACCAGTTGCAGGGTGCGGCCCAGCTTCCCGGCGATCGCGGCGGCCCACTTCGCGGCGCCGAGCGACGTGTCGGATCCGTCGATTCCGACCACGATGTGGGTTCCGGTGTTCTGGAAGGTCATCTCGTCCTCGCCTTCGGCCGATGGTCAGCTGTCGTGCGAACCTGCCGTGGCGATCGAGCGGACCACGACCCGAGTCGAGATTATCTCCCGCGTGGCTGTGATCGCGGCGCTGATTGTGGTGACGACCCTGGTGGTGGCGACGACCGGTAGGTCCTGCCGACCCGCCTCGCGTCGGGGTCTCGGTAGTGACCGGTCCGACGGTCGGCGTACTGATTCGGCGTACTGATATTGGGGTGCACCGGCCGTCGCTTCGGTCGCTGCTGTGCGTGGGACCGGTGCCGGGGGAATGAACTTGGCGATCGCGCGGTTGAAGCCTATGATAGTTGAAGCTTCAACTTGAAGGAGTGTCATGAGCACCATGCCCGCCCTGTTCCTGAGTCACGGCGCCCCGCCGCTCGTCGACAGCGAACTGTGGGTGTCCCAGCTCCGGCGGTGGGCGGCGGAGCTGCCGCGCCCTACCGCGATCCTGGTGGTGTCCGCGCACTGGGAATCGGCGCCGCTCACCATCGGTGCCACCACCACCGGCACCCCGCTCGTCTACGACTTCGGGGGCTTCCCACAGCGCTTCTATGAGGTCACCTACACCTCGCCCGGCGCGCCGGACCTCGCCCGGCAGGTCGCCGCGCTGATGCCCGACAACGAACCGGTCGTGCAGCAGCCCCACCGTGGCCTCGACCACGGCGCGTACGTTCCGCTGACCGTCATGTACCCGGATGCGGACATCCCGGTGCTGCAGATCTCGCTGCCCACCCTCGACCCGCAGCGGCTGCTGCAGCTCGGCGAGCGGCTGCGGCCGCTGCGCGAGCAGGGCGTGCTCATCATCGGCTCCGGCTTCACCACCCACGGGCTGCCGTTCCTGCGCGACCCGCGTCCCGAGGCCGCCGCCCCCGGCTGGTCCGCGGAGTTCGACGCCTGGGCCGGCGAACGGTTCGCGGCCGGTGACATCGAAGGACTGCTCGATTTCCGCACCCGGGCGCCCGGCATGCCGTACGCGCACCCGACCGTCGAGCACTTCGCCCCGCTGTTCGTCACGCTCGGTGCCTCCAGCGACCCGGAGCAGACCCCGCGACAGGTCATCGACGGGTTCTGGATGGGCCTGGCGAAACGGTCGATCCAGGTCGACTGAGGCCGGTCAGCGGGCGCGGAGGGCGTCGAGCGCGCGGTCCGCGTGCACCGACGCACGCAGCTCGCTCGCAATCACGTCGAGGACACGGCGATCGGTGTCGATCACGAACGTCGTGCGCTTCACCGGGGACAGCTTCCCGAGCAGACCGCGCCGCACCCCGTACGCCTCGGCGGTGGTGCCGTCCGGGTCCGACAGCAACGGAAATCCGAACGCCTGCCGCGTAGCCCACGACGCCAGCCGATCCACCGGATCCGCGCTGATCCCTACGCGCGTCGCACCGACCGCGGCGAACTCCGCCGCCAGATCCCGGAAGTGGCACGCCTCCGCGGTGCACACCGGCGTGAACGCCGCCGGATAGAAGAACAACACCAGCGGGCCGCCGGCAAGCAGCTCGTCGAGCGTACGCAGCCCGCCGTCCTGATCGCGCAGCGAGAAGTCGGGGGCGGTGTCACCGGGTCTCATGTCCGGCGACGCTACCGCGCCCGCACCCGTCACGGGAGTCCCTGGGATGATGGGCGCATGTCCGGCGAGCCGACCACCATTCCCGCAGCCAGCGACCCGTCCGCGCACGGTCGATCCGATACCACCACCCGCGAGGAGTTCCGGGTACTCGCGGCCGAGCACCGTGTCGTCCCGGTCACCCGCAAGGTGCTCGCCGACGCCGAGACGCCGCTGTCGGCGTACCGCAAGCTCGCCGCCGACCGGCCCGGCACATTCCTGCTCGAATCCGCCGAGAACGGCCGCTCGTGGTCGCGCTGGTCGTTCGTCGGCGCCGGCAGCCCCGCCGCGCTCACCGTCGTCGACGGTGAAGCCGCGTGGTACGGCAGTGTTCCCGCCGGCGCACCCCAGGGCGGCAATCCCGTCGACGTCCTGAACGAAACCCTGAAGCTCCTGCACACCGAGCGCCTCCACGGGCTGCCGCCGCTGACCAGCGGCATGGTCGGATACCTCGGCTACGACATCGTCCGGCGCCTCGAGAGGCTGCCCTCGCTCGCCGAGGACGACCTGCAGATCCCCGAACTCGTCATGCTCCTCGCGACCGACCTCGCCGCGGTCGATCACCACGAGGGCACGATCTGGCTCATCGCCAACGCCGTCAACTGGGACGGCTCCGACGAACGCGTCGACGAGGCCTACGACGACGCGGTCGCGCGGCTGGACCGGATGACCGCGGCGCTCGCCGCGCCCGCCGCGTCCACCGTCTCGACGTTCACCAAGCCCGCCCCCGACTACCGGCGGCAGCGCACCACCGAGAGCTTCGGCACCGACGTGCGCAAACTCATCGGCGACATCGAAGCCGGTGAAGCGTTCCAGGTGGTGCTCTCGCAGCGTTTCGAAATCGACTGTCCCGCAGAACCGATCGACGTGTACCGGATGCTGCGCGCGTCGAACCCCAGCCCCTACATGTACCTGCTGCACATCCCCGGCCCGGACGGGGAGACCGCCTTCTCCATCGTCGGTTCGAGCCCCGAAGCGCTCGTCACCGTCTCCGACGGCGTCGCGACCACCCACCCGATCGCCGGGACCCGCTGGCGCGGGACCAGCGAGGAGGAGGACGTCCTGCTCGAGAAGGACCTCATCCACGACGAGAAGGAGAACGCCGAGCACCTCATGCTCGTCGACCTCGGCCGCAACGACCTCGGGCGCGTGTGCGAACCGGGCACCGTGAAGGTGCACGACTACCGGCACATCGAGCGGTACAGCCACGTGATGCATCTGGTCTCGACCGTCACCGGCCGCCTCGCCGAGGGCAGACACGCCCTCGACGCGGTCACCGCGTGCTTCCCGGCCGGCACCCTGTCCGGGGCGCCCAAGGTCCGGGCGATGGAACTCATCGAAGAACTCGAACCCACCCGCCGCGGCATCTACGGCGGCATCGTCGGATACCTCGACTTCGCCGGCGACGCCGACACCGCCATCGCCATCCGATCGGCGCTGATCAAGGACGGCGTCGCGTACGTGCAGGCCGGAGCCGGTGTCGTCGCCGACTCCGACCCGGTCTACGAGGACACCGAGGCCCGGAACAAGGCGATGTCCGCGCTGTCCGCGGTCGCGGCGGCCGGGACGCTGAACCCCTACGGCGGTGACCGGAAGTGACCGAGCCCGTCGAAACCACCGGCACCGCGCCGCGGCGCCGCCCGGCGGTGGTGGCGGCGCTGCTGCTCGGCATCGCCGCGCTCGCGCTGTGGGCGTCGAGCCGGATGACCTGGGTGACCGCCTACTCCTCCGACGGACTGGGGGAGGACCGCACCATCGGCCTCGACGGCGGCACCTGGGCGGCCTCGCTGACCCCGCTCGCGCTCGTGCTCGTCGCCGCGATCGCCGCGTCGTTCGCGGTGCGCGGCTGGGCCCTGCGGATCGTCGCGGTCGCGGTCGCCGCGGTCGGCGTCGCCGCCGCGATCCCGGCCGTCGGGCTGTTCGGCGGCGCCGACCCCGAGGACGCCGCCCGGATCGCGGACCTGCCGCTGCGCGCGACCGTCACGGCCACCGACATCGCGTACGGGCCGGCCGTGCTCGCGCTCGTGGGTGCGGTCGCGGCGCTGGCCGCGGCGGTGGTGCTGTGGCGGACACCGCGCAGTCAGGCCGGGCTGTCCTCGAAGTACGACAGCCCCGCCGCGCGCCGGGAAGCGGCCACGCGACGCGGCGAGGGCGACGAACCGGTCACCGAGCGAGCCCTGTGGGATGCCCTCGACGCGGGAGAGGATCCGACCCTCGACACCGAGACCGACGCCCGCCCCGACACGAAGGACAACCCGCCCGGTGACGAGGGTGGCGACGATTCGGGTACCCGCCGCTGACCTCTGTGGGGCGGCGCACTAGGCTTCAGGAAACCCCGATGAGCTTCGTCACAGGGGGATTGACAAGGGTGCGGAAAGGACTCGAGCCATGACAGTTCTCGACTCGATTCTCGAAGGGGTGCGCGCCGATGTCGCCGCCCGTGAGGCGGCCGTCGACTTCGCTGCCGTCAAGGCCGCCGCAGCCGCCGCGCCCCCGCCGATCGACGCGAAGGCCGCCCTGCGCGAGCCCGGCATCGCCGTCATCGCCGAGGTCAAGCGGGCCAGCCCGTCGAAGGGTGCGCTCGCCGATATCGCGGATCCGGCCGAACTCGCCAAGGCGTACGAGTCCGGGGGAGCGCGCGCGATCAGCGTGCTCACCGAGGAGCGGCGTTTCCACGGCAGCCTCGCCGACCTCGACGCGGTTCGCCGCGCCGTGCGGATCCCGGTGCTGCGCAAGGACTTCATCGTCGGCCCGTATCAGATCCACGAGGCCCGCGCCCACGGTGCCGACCTGGTCCTGCTGATCGTCGCGGCGCTCGAACAGCCGGTGCTGACCTCGCTCATCGATCGCATCGAATCGCTCGGGATGACCGCGCTCGTCGAGGCGCACACCGAGGAGGAGGCCAGCCGTGCCCTCGAGGCCGGCGCCACCGTCATCGGTATCAACGCCCGCAACCTCAAGACCCTCGAGGTCGACAAGGGCACGTTCGGGCGGATCGCGCCGGGCCTGCCCAGCGACGTCGTCAAGATCGCCGAATCCGGTGTCCGCGGCCCGGCGGACCTGCTCGCGTACGCCGGTGCCGGTGCCGACGCGGTACTCGTGGGGGAGGGTCTCGTGACGAGCGGCGACCCCCGTCAGGCCGTCGCCGAACTCGTCACCGTGGGCACGCACCCGTCCTGCCCCAAGCCCGCGCGCTGACCCACACCGGTCGCCCGCGCGCCGCCCGGACAGCGGCGCGCGGACGGCACCGCGCGAGCGTCCGCGTCGTCGTCGGAACCCGGGGACCACAGGGGTGTTCGGCCGTCCGCACACGATGATCGGAGACGGTGACCCGACGGCGCGCCGGGCGCGGTGGTGGGGCAGACTGGACACGTGACTGCAGACGATCCCGTCCTCTCGGCCAAGGGCCGCGGCCTGCCCCTCATGAGCGAAGCCGTGTCCGTCCCCACCGCGCACGAACCCGACGCCGCCGGACACTTCGGGGTCTTCGGTGGCCGCTACCTGCCCGAGGCGCTGATGGCGGTCATCGAAGAGGTGACCGCCGCCTACGAGAAGGAACGAACCGACCCCGGTTTCCTGGCCGAACTCGATCGTCTCCAGCGCGACTACACGGGCCGGCCCTCGCCCGTCTACGAGGCGGCCCGGCTCAGCGAACACGCCGGCGGAGCGCGGCTACTCCTCAAGCGCGAGGACCTCAACCACACCGGCTCCCACAAGATCAACAATGTGCTGGGGCAGGCGCTGCTCGCCAAGCGCATGGGCAAGACCCGCGTCATCGCCGAGACCGGCGCGGGCCAGCATGGCGTCGCCACCGCCACCGCGTGCGCCCTCCTCGGCCTCGACTGCATCGTCTACATGGGTGAGGTCGACACCCAGCGGCAGGCCCTGAACGTCGCGCGGATGCGCCTGCTCGGCGCCGAGGTCGTCGCCGCCAAGACGGGCTCGCGCACTCTCAAGGACGCCATCAACGAGGCGATGCGCGACTGGGTGACCAATGCGGACAACACCTACTACTGCTTCGGTACCGCCGCCGGCCCGCACCCCTTCCCGGCCATGGTCCGCGACTTCCAGCGCATCATCGGCCTCGAGGCGCGCGCCCAGGTGCAGGCCCTCACCGGCCGCCTGCCCGACGCCGTCGTCGCCTGCGTCGGTGGTGGTTCCAACGCCATCGGCATCTTCCACCCGTTCATCGACGACGCCTCGGTCAAGCTCGTCGGTATCGAAGCCGGCGGCGACGGCGTCGAAACCGGACGGCACGCCGCGACCATCGGCGGCGGCACCCACGGCGCCCTGCACGGCGCGTACTCGTACCTGCTGCAGGACGAGGACGGGCAGACCATCGAATCGCACTCGATCTCCGCGGGTCTCGACTACCCCGGTGTCGGCCCGGAACATTCGTGGCTCGCCGACACCGGCCGCGCGGAATACCGCTCGGCCACCGACACCGAGGCGATGGACGCGTTCAAGCTCCTGTGCCGCACCGAGGGCATCATTCCCGCGATCGAATCGGCCCACGCGGTCGCCGGAGCGCTGAAGCTCGGCCCCGAACTCGGAGACGGAGCCATCGTCCTCGTGAACATCTCGGGCCGCGGCGACAAGGACGTCGACACCGCCGCCAAGTGGTTCGGTTACCTTCCCGCCGACAGCACCGACACCGAAGGAGCCGCGCAGTGAGCGCCCCGCACGAACGCCTCACCGAGATCTTCACGACCTGCCGCGCCGAGAAGCGCGCCGCGCTCGTCGGCTATCTGCCCGTCGGCTACCCGACGGTCGAGAAGTCCGTCGAGGCCGTCACCGCGCTCGTCGAGGGCGGCTGCGACCTCGTCGAGGTCGGCATCCCCTACAGCGATCCCGTCATGGACGGCACCACCATCCAGAACGCCGCCACCGCCGCGCTCGCGGCAGGGGTGCGCGTGCGCGACGTGTTCCCGGCGGTGAAGGCCGTGACCGACGCCGGTGGCGCCGCCGTCGTCATGACCTACTGGAACATCGTCATGAAGTACGGCGTCGAGAACTTCGCCCGCGACCTCGCCGCGGCGGGCGGGCTCGGCATGATCACGCCCGACCTCATCCCCGACGAGGCCGGCGACTGGATCGCCGCGTCCGACAAGTACGGGCTCGGCCGCATCTTCCTCGTCGCGCCGTCGTCGACCAACGAGCGGATCGCGATGACCCTCGACCGGTGCCGCGGCTTCGTGTACGCCACCTCGACCATGGGTGTCACCGGCGCCCGCGACAACGTCGACAACCGCGCACCGGAGATCGTCGCTCGGGTGCGCGCCCACTCCGACATCCCGGTCGGGGTCGGACTCGGCGTCCGCAACGGCGCGCAGGCCGCGGAGATCGCCGGATACGCCGACGGCGTCATCGTCGGATCCGCGCTCGTCACCGCAGCCGGACAGGGCCGCGACGCACTGCTCGAACTGACGCGCGATCTCGCGAAGGGAGTGCGCTCGGCTACCGTGGCACCGTGACCGACACGACCACGTTCCTCGCGTATCTTCCCTCGCCCCCGCAGGGCGTCTGGTATCTGGGGCCGGCGGCCCTGCGTGCCTACGCCCTGTTCATCATCGTCGGCATCGTCGTCGCGATCGTGTGGGGGGACCGGCGCTGGGTTGCGCGCGGCGGCGAGAAGGGCACAGTCCTCGACATCGCGGTGTGGGCGGTCCCGTTCGGCCTGATCGGTGGCCGGCTCTACCACGTCGCCACCGACTGGCAGAAGTACTTCGGTGACGGCGCCGACCCGATCGACGCGCTGAAGATATGGGAGGGCGGCCTCGGCATCTGGGGTGCGGTCGCATTCGGTGCGGTCGGCGCCTGGATCGGCTGCCGCCGTCGCGGTATCCCGTTGCCCGCATTCGGTGATGCGCTCGCGCCGGCGATCCTGCTCGCCCAGGCCATCGGACGGCTCGGCAACTGGTTCAACCAGGAGTTGTACGGTCGCGAGACGACGCTGCCGTGGGGCCTCGAAATCTACGAACGCCGCAACGACGCCGGTCAGGTGTCGCCCGCCCTGATCGACGGGGTCTCCACCGGGCAGGTGGCCTCGGTCGTGCACCCCACCTTCCTCTACGAACTGCTGTGGAACGTGCTGATCGTCGTGCTGCTCGTCGTTGTCGATCGGCGTTTCCGGATCGGGCACGGCCGTCTGTTCGCCCTCTACGTCGCCGGATACTGCCTGGGCCGGTTCTGGATCGAACTGATGCGCTCCGACGCCGCCACCCACATCGCCGGCATCCGCATCAACTCGTTCACCTCCGGCATCGTCTTCGCCCTTGCGGTCGCGTACTTCGTCTTCGCCCGCAAGGGCCGGGAGGCCCCCGAGGAGTTGCAGTCCACTCGTGCACGGGCCGCGGCCGCCGAGGCCACGCCCGGAAACACGGCCGCCGCCGAGCCCGGGAGTTCCACCGAGTCCGGGAGTGAGACGACCGCGGGCAGCGGCGACAGCGGGAAGTCGAAGGACAGCCCGACGAAGTCGAAGGACGGTGCGGACTCGAAGGCTGGCGCACCGTCGACGGCAGCCGCCGAGGAGAAAGCGGCCGCCGGGGAGAAGGCAGCCGCCGGGGAGAAGGCAGCCGCGCAACCGGCCGGCGAGACCGGGGAAGCGAAGAAAGCGGACCGCTAGCCGCGGCCCTGGACCGGACCCGGAGGCACGCCGCCGGTAAGGTCGAACACGACATACCGACGACGAGGGGGATCATTCGTGACTACACCGGATCCGGCCGCTTCGGACCCGAATTCGGAGCGCCCGATCGATCTCGGCAAGAAGACGTCCGGCCCTGCCGATTCGCAGCCCGGCCCGAACTTCGGACCCGAGTTCGACTACGACGCGACCGCGCAGGCGTCGCTCTCCGAGCCGCCACCGACCTCCGAATCGACCGCGGCGTCGTCGGGCACCGCCGGTCCCGGCTGGGACACCTACTCGGGTATCGGCAACGGCCCGGGCTGGGGCACCACGCCCAGCTACCCGCCGCCGTCGGACTACTCGTCGGTGCCGCAGCAGCCCCCGGCGGGCGGTCCCGGCCCCTCCGGCTCGACCGGACCGGTGTACGGCACACCGGATCCGCAGTACCCGATGGGCGAGCAGCCCGGTTACGGTGCGCCCGGAGGTTTCGGCGGCCCGCCGCCCCCGCAGCAACAGCCGTACGGCAACTACGGCGCCGTCCCCGGTTACGGGCAGCCTCCGGCCGGTATGCCCGGTTACGGCTTCGTGGACCCGTCGGCGCCGTTCGGTCGTGATCCGCTCACCGGCGAGCCGTACTCGGACAAGTCGCGGATGACCGCGGGTCTGCTCGAGATCCTGCTCGGGGCGTTCGGCGCCGGCCGGTTCTACCTCAACCAGCCGGGCCTTGCGATCGCCCAGATCGCGGTGGTGTGGCTGACCTGCGGCCTGGGCGGCATCTGGCCGTTGATCGACGGCATCATGATGCTCACCGGCAAGGTCCGCGACGAGCACGGGCGGCCCCTGCAGCCCTGACCGGGGCGTCCCACACCCGGCACGATTCCCGACGGAAGGCCCGGCCGCGCACGCTCGCGCAGCCGGGCCTTCCGCGCGTAAACTGACGCGACCGGGCACGATCCCCGGCCTTCCCGGGCGGAGCCGATCGGCCCACCCACGCTGCTGCACCGCCCGTCGCGGCGACCCACCCGGGCCGCCGTTCCGACGCGCGACGCGTCGCCCCACGCCGTCCGCCCCGGTGGAGGTGGCCACAGTGCTGTACTCCGCGATTCCCGGCCCGCGCGGCCTGTACGACCCGGCGCTGGAATCGGACGCGTGCGGGGTCGCCGCCGTCGTGGACATCCACGGCCGGGCCGGCCACGACATCGTCACCGACGCCGTGCTCGCCCTGCAGAACCTGAGTCACCGCGGCGCGTGCGGTCGCGAAGCGGCCAGCGGAGACGGCGCCGGCATCACTCTCGCGGTCCCCACGGCGCTGTTCGACGCGGTCGCCGGGTTCCCGTTGCCCCCACCCGGCCGCTACGCCACCGGACTGTGCTTCCTTCCCCGCGACCCCGGCGATCGTGACCGTGCCCGCCGGCGCGTCGAGGTCATCGCCGCCGCCGAGCGCCTCGAGGTACTCGGCTGGCGCGACGTGCCCGTCGCACCCGAACGCGCCGGGATCGGCGCCACCGCGGACGGGTGCCGCCCGCACATCGCCCAGCTCTTCGTCGCGGCTCCGCCCGTCGCGGGCATCCGGCCCGGCGGCATCGATCTCGATCGGCTCGTCTACCCGCTCCGCCGCCGTGCCGAACGGCCCGGCCCCGACGAGGCGCCGGCGGTGTACTTTCCGTCGCTGTCGGCCCGCACGATCGTCTACAAGGGCATGCTCACCGCCGGGCAACTGCCGCGCTTCTATCCGGACCTGCGCGATCCGCGGTGTGTCAGCGCGATCGCGTTGGTCCACAGCCGCTATTCGACCAACACCTTCCCCTCGTGGACGCTCGCGCAGCCGTTCCGATACAGCGCGCACAACGGGGAGATCAACACCATCCGCGGCAACCGCAATCGGATGCGGGCCCGTCACGCGGTGTTGCGGACCGCACGGATCCCGGGTGACCTCACCCGGTTGTTCCCGATCTGCAGCCCCGACGGATCCGATTCGGCGTCGCTCGACGAGGTGCTCGAGTTGCTGCACCTGTCGGGGCGGTCGCTGCCGCATGCGGTGACCATGATGATCCCGCCGGCGTGGGAGAACGATCCCGCACTCGACGCCCGGCGCCGCGGATTCCACCGATTCCACGCGGCGCTGCTCGAGGCATGGGACGGGCCGGCGTGCCTGCCGTTCACCGACGGACGGGTCTTCGGCGCCGTCCTCGACCGCAACGGACTGAGGCCGGGTCGCTGGTGGCGCACCCTCGACGACCGGGTGATCTTCGCCAGCGAATCCGGGGTGCTCGATCTGCCGCCCGACCAGATCGTCGAGAAGGGACGCCTCGAACCGGGCCGGATGTTCCTCGTCGACACCGCTGCCGAGCGCATCGTGCCGTCCGACGAACTGCTCGGCGCGCTCGCCCGCACCCACCCCTACCGGCACTGGCTGCGCGCGGGCCGGGTCGAGCTCGCCGAACTTCCGCGCCCGGACCCCGGCTCGTCGCCGTGCACCGCGACCGCCCGTGCCCATCGGTTGTTCGGCTACACCCGGGAAGACCTCGACGTGCTGCTCGCCCCGATGGCCGGCACCGGCCGCGAACCGCTCGGCTCGATGGGCAACGACACTCCGCCCGCGGTGCTGTCCCCGCAGCCACGACTGCTCTACGACTACGTCACCGAACTGTTCGCGCAGGTCACGAACCCGCCGCTGGATTCGATCCGGGAGCACATCGTCACCACCACCGGTGTCGCCGTCGGTCCCGAGGACAACCTGCTGGACTGTTCGCCGGAATCGTGCCGGCAGCTGGTGCTGCCCGGGCCGGTGCTCACCGCCCCCGAACTCGATGCCGTCCGGGCTCTCACCCCGGACGGACCGCACCCGGTGCTCGCGACACGGACGCTGCCCGCGCATTTCGCCGCCGACGGACCGCCGGGCGACGCCCTCGCTGCGGGCCTGGCGGCGCTGCGCCGGGCCGCGGACGACGCCGTCGACGCCGGGTACGGACTGCTCGTCGTCACCGACCGCGGCAGCACGCCGGACTCGGTGCCGATCCCGTCGCTGCTCGCGGTCGCCGCGGTGCACCACCACCTGATCCGCACCGGCCGACGTACCCGCGTCGGCCTGCTCGTCGACAGCGGCGACGCCCGCGAGGTGCACCACGTCGCCGCGCTGCTCGGATTCGGCGCCTCCGCGGTCTGCCCGTACCTGGCGTTCGACACGGTGCGGGCGCTCGCCGGTCCGGGCGCCCACCCGGACGAGGCCGCCGGCAACTACCGGCAGGCACTGGTCGCCGGGGTGCTCGAGGTGATGGCGAAGATGGGCATCTCCGTGCTCGGCTCCTACATCGCGGCGCAGACCTTCGAAGCGGTCGGGTTGGGGCGCGACGTCGTCGATGCCTACCTGCCCGGCACCGCGTCGAGAATCGGCGGTGCGTCGCTGGGCGCCCGGGCCCCCGCCGCCCGTGCCCGCCACTCCGCCGCCTACGGTGAATTGGTCTCCGGCGCAGGCGAACTCGACAGCGGCGGCATGTACCGTTATCGCCGCGACGGGCAGCCGCACCTGTTCACCCCCGAAACGGTATTCCTGCTGCAACACGCCACCCGCACCGGCCGCGCCGACATCTTCGCCCGCTACAGCGCCGAGGTCGACCGACTCGCCGCGGCCGGCGGAACCCTGCGCGGACTGCTGGGCTTCCGCACCGGCCGACACCCGCCGATCCCGCTCGATCGGGTCGAACCCGCGGACCGGATCCTCGCCCGGTTCGCCACCGGCGCCATGAGCTACGGGTCGATCTCCGCCGAGGCGCACACGGCCCTCGCGGTCGCGATGAACCGGATCGGCGGTCGCTCGAACTCCGGGGAGGGCGGTGAGGATCCGGACCGGCTCGGGGACCCGCTGCGCCGCAGCGCCGTCAAACAGATCGCCAGCGGACGGTTCGGTGTCACCGCCGAATACCTCGCCGACGCCACCGATCTGCAGATCAAGATGGCGCAGGGCGCGAAACCCGGTGAAGGCGGCCAGCTTCCCGGCGGGAAGGTGTATCCGTGGATCGCCCGTACCCGGCACAGCACCCCCGGGGTCGGGTTGATCTCGCCGCCACCGCACCACGACATCTACTCGATCGAGGACCTCGCCCAGCTCATCCACGACCTGCGCTGCGCCAACCCGCGGGCCCGTATCCACGTCAAACTCGTCAGCGGGGTCGGCGTCGGCATCGTCGCGGCCGGCGTCGCGAAGGGACATGCCGACGTGGTGCTGATCTCGGGACAGGACGGGGGCACCGGCGCGGCGCTGCTCACCGCGCTGGCGCACTCCGGCACCCCGTGGGAGATCGGGCTCGCCGAAACCCAGCAGACCCTCGTGCTCGGCGGGCTGCGCGACCGCATCACCGTCCAGTGCGACGGCGGTTTGCGCACCGGCCGCGACGTGCTCGTCGCCGCTCTGCTCGGCGCCGAGGAATACGGCTTCGCGACCGCGCCGCTCGTGGTGCTCGGCTGCATCCTCATGCGAGTCTGCCACCTCGACACCTGCCCGGTCGGCATCGCCACCCAGAATCCAGATCTGCGGGAGAAGTTCACGGGCCGAGCGGAATTCGTCGAGCAATACTTCCGGTTCGTTGCCGAGGACGTGCGCCGCCGACTCGCCGCACTCGGACTGCGCAGCCTCGACGACGCGGTCGGCCGCGTCGACCTGCTCGAGCCCGATACGGCCCTGAGCCGGTGGCGTGCGGCCGGACTGGACCTCTCGCCCCTGTTCGTGCCCCCGGTCGATGCCGGCGGCGCCCCGCCGCAGCGCCGCCGCACCCGGCCTGCCGTCCCCGCCCCCGACGACACCCTCGACGACCGGTTGATCGCGATGGCCGCCGACGCGCTCGCCGGCACCCGTCCGGTGCGGATCGAGGCGCACGTGCGCAACATCGACCGCACGGTCGGGACCCGGCTCGGCGCCGAGGTGACCGCGCGCCGCGGCAGGTCGGGTCTGCCCGACGACACCATCCGCGTCGAGTTGCGAGGCAGCGCCGGCCAGTCTCTCGGCGCCTTCCTGCCGCCCGGAATCACCGTCACGGTCACCGGCGATGCGAACGACTACGTCGGTAAAGGACTGTCCGGCGGCCGTGTCGTCGTGCGCCCGGACCCGGGCGCCCACTTCGTGGCGCACGCCCAGATCATCGCCGGCAACACCGTCCTGTACGGCGCGACGAGCGGGGAGTTGTTCCTGCGCGGCCGCGTCGGCGAACGTTTCGCGGTGCGCAACTCCGGGGCCGACGCGGTGTGCGAGGGCACCGGCGACCATGCGTGCGAGTACATGACCGGCGGTCGCGTCGTGATCCTCGGAGCCACCGGACGCAACCTCGCCGCCGGCATGTCCGGTGGACTCGCCCACGTCCTCGACCTCGACCCGGCGCGCGTCAACCGGGACTCGGTGTACCTGACCGCGGTCGAACCCGGCGACCTCGAAGCGCTCCGGAAACTGCTGTCCCGCCACCGCGACCGCACCGGATCGCCGATCGCCGCCGCATTGCTCGTCCACTGGCCTTGCGCGGCAGCGCGATTCACGACGGTACTGCCGATCGACTACGCGCGGGTGCGGACCGGCGAGCGCCGCGGTGAACCCGCCACCGCAGGAGCGGGCGGTGGCTGACCCCCGCGGATTCCTGCGGTACGGCCGGATCGAACCGCCGCACCGCCCCGTCGGGGACCGGGTCCAGGACTGGGCGGAGATCGCCGCGCCGCTCACACCCGCCGAACACGACCGTCTCATCCGCGACCAGGCCACCCGGTGCATGGACTGCGGCATCCCGTTCTGTCATTCGGTCAGTGCCGGCTGCCCGCTCGGCAACCTCATCCCCGAATGGAACGACCTGGTCCGCCGCGACCTGTGGGCCGAAGCGTCCCGGCGCCTGCACGCGACGAACAACTTTCCCGAGTTCACCGGCCGGATCTGTCCCGCGCCCTGCGAATCGGCGTGTGTGCTGGCCCTGTCCGATCCCGCCGCGGCCGTCACCATCGAGAAGATCGAACAGGCCGTCGCCGAGCGCGCCTTCGCCGACGGCACCGTCACCCCGCAACCGCCACGCCGCCGGACCGGGTGTTCCGTCGCGGTCGTCGGGTCCGGTCCGGCCGGACTGGCCGCCGCCCAGCAGCTCACCCGCGCCGGACACGCCGTCACCGTGTTCGAACGCGACGACCGGCTCGGCGGGCTGCTGCGCTACGGCATCCCCGCCTACAAGATGGACAAGACGCTCATCGACCGGCGGGTCGTGCAACTACGCGCCGAAGGCACCGTGTTCCGCACGGGCTGCGACGTCGGAACCGACCCCACCCTCGCCCGCCTGCGCGCCGAGTTCGACGCGGTGATCCTCGCGGTCGGCGCCGGAGCCAACCGCGACATGGACGTACCCGGCCGCGACCTGACCGGCGTGCACCAGGCCATGGACTACCTGGTCGCCGCCAATCACGACTGCGAAGGCGACGGGCCCACCCCGATCCACGCGGCGCGCCGGCACGTGGTGATCGTGGGCGGGGGAGACACCGGCGCCGACTGCCTCGGCACCGCGCACCGGCACCGCGCCGCGTCGATCACCCAGCTCGACTATCGCAACCGGCCCCCGGACGTCCGGGACGACACCCGCAGCCCGTGGCCGCTCGTCCCGTGGGTGCTGCGCACCACCCCCGCGCACGCCGAAGGCGGGGAGCGACGGTTCGAGGTCGGCGTCCAGCGGTTCGTCGGTGACCACGGCGGCCGGGTGCGGGCGCTGGTCCTGGCCGAGGTCGACGCCCGGCGCACCCGCGTGGGGCCGGAATTCGAGATACCGTGCGATCTCGCGCTGCTCGCCATCGGCTTCGACGGAGTGCGACCCGGGGCGCTGCTCACCGACGGACCCGCGGCCACCGCGCGCGGCACCCTCGCCTGCGGTGCCGACTGGCAGACCGGTGAGCCGGGGGTGTTCGTGTGCGGTGACGCGCATCGCGGCGCCTCCCTCGTGGTGTGGGCGATCGCCGAAGGCCGGTCCGCGGCGCGCGGCGTCGACACCTACCTGACGGGACACTCGGCGCTACCGGCCCCGGTGCACCCGCGTTCGGTGCCGCTGTCGGTGACACGGCACCCGCATCGAACAGCGGGTTCGGCGAGTCCACACGGCGAGCCGACCAGCGGCCCCGACCGTCGGTCAACACCTCCACCGCGGTGGGACTAGGCTCGACACGTGACCCGACGCACCAAGATCGTTTGCACCATGGGCCCCGCCACCGCCGACCCCGACGTCCTGAAGGAACTCGTCGCAGCCGGTATGGACGTGGCCCGACTCAACTTCAGCCACGGAGAACACTCAGAGCACGAGGCCCATTACAACCGGGTCCGCGCGGCCGCCGACGCCAGCGGACAGGCTGTCGGAATCCTCGCCGACCTGCAGGGTCCGAAGATCCGGCTCGGCCGCTTCACCGAAGGCCGCACCGAATGGGCCAACGGTGAGGTCGTGCGGATCACCGTCGACGACGTCGACGGAACCCACGATCGTGTCTCGACCACCTACAAGGAACTTGCACAGGACGCCGTCCCCGGCGACCGCCTGCTCGTCGACGACGGCAAGGTCGGGCTCGTCGTCGAATCGGTCGACGGCAACGACGTCGTCTGCCGTGTCACCGAAGGCGGACCGGTCAGCAACAACAAGGGCGTGTCGCTGCCGGGGATGAACATCTCCGTGCCCGCTCTGTCCGAGAAGGACATCGCCGACCTCGAGTTCGCTCTGCGCCTGGGCGTCGACTTCATCGCCCTCTCGTTCGTGCGGTCACCCGCCGACATCGAGCTCGTGCACGAGGTGATGGACCGGGTCGGCCGTCGCGTCCCGGTCATCGCGAAGCTCGAGAAGCCCGAAGCCGTCGAGAACCTCGAGGCGGTCGTCCTCGCCTTCGACGCGGTCATGGTCGCGCGCGGCGACCTCGGCGTCGAACTGCCCCTCGAAGAGGTGCCGCTGGTGCAGAAGCGGGCGATCCAGATCGCCCGAGAGAACGCCAAGCCGGTCATCGTCGCGACCCAGATGCTCGAGTCGATGATCGAGAACTCGCGGCCCACCCGCGCCGAGGCCTCCGACGTCGCCAACGCCGTGCTCGACGGCGCCGACGCGGTGATGCTCTCCGGGGAGACCTCGGTCGGGAAGTTCCCGGTCGAGACCGTCCGGACGATGGCCCGCATCATCGCCGCGGTCGAATCCGATTCGACGGACGTGCCCGCCCTGACGCACGTGCCCCGCACCAAGCGCGGCGTCATCTCCTACGCGGCCCGCGACATCGGGGAACGCCTCGACGCGAAGGCCCTGGTCGCGTTCACCCAGTCCGGCGACACCGTGCGTCGCCTCGCGCGCCTGCACACCCGGCTGCCGCTGCTCGCGTTCACCCCGGTGCCGGCCATCCGCAACCAACTCGCGCTCACGTGGGGCACCGAGACGTTCTCCGTCGAACCGATGGAGACCACCGACCAGATGGTCGAACAGGTCGACGCGGCGCTACTGTCGTTGGGTCGCTACCAGCGTGGCGACCTCGTGGTGATCGTCGCCGGTGCACCTCCGGGACGTTCCGGTTCGACGAACCTGATCCACGTGCACAGGCTGGGGGAAAAGGACACTCGTTGACAGGTATCGAGGCGACGGACCTCGACGTCCTCCTCGGTCTGCTCGATCTCGAGCAGACCGGGGAGGATGTTTTCCGTGGAGCACACCCGCCGCAGACCGGTGCCCGGACGTTCGGCGGACAACTGGTCGCGCAGGCGCTCGTCGCGGCCGGTCGCACGACCGGGGACCGGCCGATCCATGCGCTCAACGCGCACTTCGTCCGCGGCGGCGACGTCGGCGCCCCCATCGAATACCGGGTCGCGCGGCACCGGGACGGGCGCGACTTCGCGAACCGGATGGTCACCGCCTACCAGGGCGACGACGAACTGTTCGTGATGCTCGCGGCCTACCAGAAGTGGGGCAAGGGACTCGAACACGCGGTGACCGTCCCGGAGGTGCCGTTCCCGGAGGCGCTGCCCCCGATCGGCGACCACCTCGAAGGCTACGAGGAACACCTGCCCGGGTTCGTGAACGCGCTCAAGCCCATCGACATGCGCTACGCGAACGATCCCGCATGGATCCTCAAGGGCTCCGGCGAGAAGCTCAACCACAACCGGGTGTGGATGCGCACCGACGGGGAGCTACCCGACGATCCGCTGCTGCACGTCGCCGCGCTCGGCTACAGCTCCGACACCACCGTCCTCGACTCGATCCTCACCACCCACGGGTTGTCCTGGGGACTGGATCGGATCTTCGCGGCGACGGTCAACCATTCCATCTGGTTCCACCGGCCACCACGGTTCGACCGGTGGCACCTGTACGCCACCGAATCGCCGGTGGCCGCAGGGTCACGGGGCCTGGCCACCGGTCGGTACTTCAACCTCGACGGCGAACTCGTCGCCACCGTGGTGCAGGAAGGGATCATCAAGCACTTCCCGTCCCGGCGCTGAGCGGCGGAACCGGCCGTGTTCGCGACCCTCGCGGTCGTCATGGTGGTCGCGCTCGTCGGGTCCCTGCCCGCGGCCCGCAGCGGCATCCGGCTGCCGCTCGTCCTCGGCGAGCTGCTCGCCGGGATCGTCGTCGGCATCAGCGGGCTCGGCTGGGTCGACGCGAGCGAACCGACCCTCGACGCGGTCGCCCAGGTGGGGTTCGCGCTGGTCATGTTCGTCGCCGGCACCCACGTGCCGATCCGCGACGCAAGGCTGCGTCCGGCGCTCGGGCGAGGGATCGGCCGGGCCGCACTCGTCGGTGCGCTGGCGGTACCCGCGGGGATCGGTCTGGCCCAGCTGTTCGACGCCCCGCACCCGGCGCTGTTCGCGGTGCTGCTCTCGTCGTCGTCCGCGGCCCTGGTCCTGCCGATCGTCGACACGGCCGGGATCGACGGCCCCGAATTGCTGCCGCTGCTGGTGCAGGTCGCGGTTGCCGACACCGTGTGCATCGTCGCGCTACCTCTGGTGATCGACCCGCCCCGAGCGCTGCACGCCGGTCTCGGGGCGGTCGCGGTGATCGCGTGCGCGGCGGTGGTGTTCGTGGCGCTGCGCCAACTCGAACGCACCGGTATGCGACGTCGTGTCCACCACGTGTCGAAGGACCGCAAACTCGCGATCGAGCTGCGCGTGAGCCTGGCGGTGCTGTTCGGACTCGGCGCCCTCGCGGTGTGGACGCACGTGTCGGTGATGCTCGCCGGATTCGCGCTCGGCCTCGCCGTCGCCGCGGTGGGGGAACCGCGCAGGCTCGCCGGACAGCTCTTCGCGGTCACCGAAGGATTCTTCGCGCCGGTGTTCTACGTGTGGATCGGCGCGTCCATCGACGTGCGGGTGCTGTGGGAGGAACCGTCGCGGATCGGCCTGGGACTGGCGCTGGGGGCTGCCGCGATCGCCGTGCACCTCGTGCCGCGCGCCACCGGCCAGCCGTTCGCGCTCGGCGCGTTGTCCGCGACCCAGCTGGGCATTCCCCTGGCAGCGGTCGCGATCGGCATCGCCGGTGGGCTGCTCTCGCGGGCCGACGCCGCCGCGCTCGTGCTCGGGGCGCTCGTCACGATCGTCGCCGCGGCGATCGCCGCGGCCGTCGCGACGCCGCGACGACCCCACACCGCCGAGCCGAAGCCACCACCGGACACACCCCGCCCCTGAGATCGCGGAATCTCCGAGGGCCGCGCGCTGTTGCCGACAGCGGGGGCCGCGCACATTCGGCCTGCCGGAAAGGAAGCACCATGTCGGCCACCACCACGCTGCCCGTCGTCGACCTCACGGAGCTGAACCGAGGTCCGCGGGCCCGCGCGGAGCTGCTCACCCTGTTGCGCACCGTCACCCACGAGATCGGGTTCTTCCACCTGGCGGGCCACGGAATCGACCCGGTGCTCGCCGGTGATCTGCTCGCCGCTGCCCGTCGATTCTTCGCGCTCCCGGACGCCGCGAAACTCGGGATCGAGAACTCGCACTCCCCGCAGTTCCGCGGCTACACCCGCATCGGCGGGGAACGGACCCAGGGCTACGTCGACTGGCGCGAACAGATCGACATCGGTCCCGAACGCGCCGCCGTCGCCGCGATCGATTCCGCGAAGCCCTGGGAGGTGCTGCACGGACCCAACCTGTGGCCCGCGCAGATTCCCGAGTTGCGCGACCTGGCGTTGCAGTGGATCGAACGGTGCCAGGAGGTCGGGATCGTGCTGCTCCGCGCATGGGCCGAATCGCTCGGTGCACCCGCGGGGTTCTTCGACGACGCGTTCGCCGATCCCGATCCGCTGCTCAAGATCGCCCGCTATCCAGGCCACGACCGGTCGGTCACCGGGCAGGGCGTCGGCAGCCACAAGGACGTCGGAGTCCTCACCCTGCTGTATCCGGAACCCGGCAGCACCGGATTCCAGGTCGAACACGAGGGCACCTGGATCGACGTGGCGCCGCAGCCCGGCTGCTTCATCGTCAACATCGGGGAACTGCTCGAGCTGGCCACCGGAGGCTACCTGGAGGCCACCGCACACCGGGTGCTGCCGCCGGCACCCGGCACCGACCGCATCTCGCTGCCGTTCTTCCTCAACCCCGGGCTCGACCAGGCGCTGCCGACCGTTCCGCTTCCCTCCGAACTCGCCGCCGCGGCACGCGGTGTCGGCACCGACGAACACGGCGGAACCCTGCATTCGGTGTACGGGCTCAATGCGCTCAAGTCGCGGCTGCGCGCCCACCCGAACGTGACCGAGCGGTACCACGCGGAGCTGTCGAACTCGCCGGTGCTGTCGGACCGCGGGTCCACACTGTGAGTCATGGCATACGACGAGGAATTGGCCGGCCGCATCCGGGACCTCATCGAACCCGGGCCGGCGGTCACCGAACGCAAGATGTTCGGCGGTCTGTCCTTTCTGGTGGACGGCAACATGGCCGTCGCAGCCGGCGGTGACGGGGGCCTGCTCGTGCGGGTCGGACCCGAACTGCGCGATCGGCTCGTCGACGACATCGCGGTCCGGCGGGCGCTGATGGGCGATCGCGACATGGCGGGCTGGGTGCGGGTAACCGCTGCACACATCGCGGACGATGCACACCTGCGCGAGTGGGTCACCCGAGGTGTCGAATTCGCTCGTTCGCTTCCGTCGAAGAGTTGACGGTCCGGCCTGCTCGGATACGACGCCGCGGGGGCGGTGGCGTGGACTCCGTCGTGCACGATTCCGGTAGCAGATGCCACCAAAGCCACGCACGACCAGGCGTCGGCCATTCGGTTCGGCCAGTGGAGCCGGGATTGCCGGTCTGCCGGAACCCTGCCGGCGGGACACGGACCCGAACGTCGAGCGGGCACCGACTCCCCGAGTCGTGGGGACCCGTGACCCCACCCCGGCGGGATCGCGCGCGGCGATTGGAACAACGGCCGCATGAGCGGTGTGAGTGCACGCGAAACGGACGGAGTGTCCGCGGAGCAACTCGCCGACGCGCTCGGCACCAGCCGCGGTTCGGTGTCCACCTACACCCACAAACTCGTCGCGCGCGGATTCGTGCGCCGCGTCCGGCGGCCCGGGGACAGGGCCCACTACTTCGTGATGGACGCCGGCGTCTGGGGTGGGTTCCTCGAGAACGAGCAGGCACATGTCGTGGCTGCTCGACCATCGCACACTCAGCGAGGAGTGGGCGGCGTAGGTGAGAGCGTCCCGCTCGGTACTCGTCAGTTGCCGAGCCGGGTGGTTGCGCCGACACGGCCACCCGGCGCCCGGGTCTCACCTACTCTGAATCCGTTGCCTGCCCGGCACCCACGCTCACGGAGAACAGGTGGCGCCATGGCCGAACCGACGGGACCGGCGAGCCCGGGGGACAAGGAATCGGGACTGCCCGGCAACCTGTCGCGCCGGGACCGACGCCGGCTGGTCGTGTCGGCCTTGGCGCGCCCGTCGTTGATCGCGGTGGTGCTGCTGGTCGTCTACTTCCTGATCCCGCTCGATCACGTCGGCGACATCTCCGGTGCGCTGACACTGTTTGCCGGGATCGCCATCGTGGTCGTGTTGGGGTGGTGGCAGATCCGCAAGATCATGGCCGCCGAGTATCCGGCGGCCCAGGCGATCGAGGCGCTCACCACCGTCGTCGCGTTCTATCTCGTGCTGTTCGCGACGGTGTTCTACCGGATGTCGGTGGTCAACCCCGGCAGCTTCGACGAGGAGCTCTCGCGGATCGATGCCCTCTACTTCTGCCTGACCGTGTTCGCGACCGTCGGATTCGGCGACATCGTCCCGGTCGGACAGGCTGCGCGAGTGGTGGTCTCGGTCCAGATGGTCCTCAATCTGATCTTCATCGCGCTCGGTCTCCGGCTCGTCACCGCCGCCGTGCAGTGGCGCCGACGTCATCGCCGCGACGACTGACCGGTCCGCCCGACACCGGAGAATTCTCGGATTCCGCATGTCCACACGCGGAAGCGGGGTGATCCTTGTCCGATACCAGCGATCGTCGATGAAACGAGGGTCCTGAAATGGAGTGGTCAACGGTCGTCGTCGACAGCGCTCTGTGGACGGTGAAGGCCTACGCAATCACGGTCGTCGTCTCCGTCGCGGTGATCACGGCGCTGATCCGCTTCACCCGCTGGGGCAGCCAATGGTGGCGCATCGCCTCGTCGTACTTCGACCCGCGCACCGGCGTCGGCGGTCTCGGACTCGCCGGGCTGGTATTGCTGCTGACGGTGTTCGCGGTGCGGATGAACGTACTGTTCTCGTACTGGTACAACGACTTCTACACCGCGATCCAGAATCTCGACGAGCCCGCGTTCTGGCGATTCATGCGGATCTTCGCGGTGCTCGCGACAGTGCACGTGCTGCGCGCCCTCGTCGTCTATCTGCTCGGGCAGACCCTCGACATCCGCTGGCGCACCCATCTCAACGAACGGCTCGTGGACCGGTGGCTCGATTCCGGCGCCTACTACCGCGAGCGGTTCGTCGACGATCCGGTCGACAACCCGGATCAGCGGATCCAGGTCGACATCACGGACTTCGTCACCACGACCCGTGTCCTGTCGATGGGAGCGGTCAACGCGGTGCTGTCGATCGTGAGCTTCACCGGCATCCTGTGGGACCTGTCCGGTCCGATGGTGATTCTCGGCGTCGAAATCCCGCGCGTCATGGTGTTTCTCGTGTTCATCTACGTCCTGGTCACCACAGCGGTCGCGTTCTGGATCGGCCGTCCCCTGATCCGGTTGAACTTCCTCAACGAGAAACTGAGCGCCACCTACCGCTACGCGCTGGTCCGGGTGCGCGAGTACGGAGAGTCCATCGCCTTCTACCGTGGTGAGCCCGTCGAGCGTGGTGGGCTCCTGGCGAAATTCGCGGCGGTCATCCGGAACTGGTGGCGACTGGTGTTCCGGACCCTGAAGTTCAGCGGCTTCAACCTCGCCGTCAATCAACTCGCGATCATCTTCCCGTTCCTCATCCAGGGGCCACGGATGTTCGCCGGGCAGGTCACGCTCGGCGACGTGATGCAGACCGGCAACGCGTTCGGACAGGTGCACGACTCCCTGTCGTTCTTCCGCGAGTCCTACGACGACTTCGCGGCATTCCGTGCCACCACGATCCGACTCAACGGGCTGCTCGACACGACCGACCGGTCCGCGAAGCTGCCCACGCTCGACGCCACCGAACACGGCGACCGGCTCGACCTGAACGGTCTGTCCGTCGGCACGCCCGCCGGGGCGCCGCTCGTCACCGATCTGTCTCTGAACGTCGAACCGGGGGAGGCGCTCCTGGTTCGCGGCGCGTCGGGCAGCGGGAAGACGACGCTGCTCCGCACCGTCGCGGGCCTGTGGCCGTACGCGGACGGCACGGTCGCGCGGCCTTCGGGTATCGCGCTGTTCCTCTCCCAGCAACCGTACATGCCGCTGGGCACGTTGCGGGAAGCGCTGACCTATCCCGACCCCGACGGTGCCGCCGCCTCGGGCGGGGACGACGCCGCGTTGCGAGGTGTTCTCGAGCGGGTTCAGCTGGGGCACCTCGCCGACCGGCTGGACGAGACGGCGGACTGGACTCGGATCCTGTCGCCGGGGGAGCAGCAACGCCTCGGCTTCGCGCGGATCCTGCTCTCGGAACCGGCGATCGTGTTCCTCGACGAAGCGACCGCAGCCGTCGACGAAGGGCTCGAGAATTCGCTGTATCGCACGCTGCGCGAGGCGCTACCCGAATCGGTGATCGTGAGCGTCGGCCACCGGAGCACCCTCGACGGTTTCCACGATCGCGTCCTCGAACTCCGCGGCGGTGGACGGTGGGCGATCACCGACCGCGTGCGCTGACCGAATCCGCCGGTTGCGAACAGATCTCCTTTTGGGGACCAAAGACTCAGAATGCTGTACCGGATCACAATTCAATTGCGAGATGTGTGTCACAGCGGATAAGGTGGAGGTGTTCGCGCAGCCCAGACATCGGGGTTCAACGGCTCGCGTACGCAGGGGTACTCGGGGTGGACGCCGACTCTGTAAGCAGGACAGAGGATTCGGCAATCGCAATGTCCACCCTACGAGTGTCGGGCGGCACACAGGGGTGCCGCCGAGGGGTCGGGTGGGCGGCCGTCGAAGATTGTTCAGCGTCGAAAGCAGGCTCAATGACCACTGCTCAGAATCATGTGCCGCCGGCCGAGCGGCAGATTTCCCGTGGCCGTCACGTGGCCGGAACCGTCGGGGCCGCGTCGGTCGTCTCCGCTGTGCCCGTCGGTGTCCTCACCGCATCCCTGATCGTCGGTCTGGTCGTGGGGATCGTGACCGTCGCCTGCGTCCTGCTCGCGGAGGTCATGATCTAGGCGCGCCGGCGACGAGGGGGTCGCGATTGCCGCTGTTCGAAATCCGTTGCAGTCACGCTGCTTTCGTGTTTCCGTCGTGCGGAGCGGACCACGAACGTGCGTACTCGTCCACGTACTGTTGACCCGTACTGCGGGCGATCGCGAGCATGAGCGCGTCGGTTGCCGCACGGACACCGTTCGCACCGCGCTCGCGGAACGGCGAAAGGTCGAGGGGTTCGAGGATGTCGACGACAACCCGTCGGCGCCACCACGGAACGGTGGGATCGGGAACGGTTCCGGTGATCGCGACCGGAACGAGGGGAGTGCCGGTCGCCATCGCGACCCGCACCGCGCCGGTCCGACCCCGGTACAGACGGCCGTCGGGGGAGCGCGTGCCCTCCGGGTGGATTCCCCACACGCCGCCGTTCTCGACGATCGCGGCCGCGGCCTCGAGTGCCGGTGATGCCGCCGCGCCGCCGCGCCGGTCGACCGGGACCTGACCCAGCGCGGAGAGGAATCGCCGCCGGAGGCGGCCGGACACACCGCCCCGGTCGAAGTACTCGCTCTTGGCGAGGAAGGTGACCGGCCGGCGCGCGGCGAGGGTGAGATAGAAGGAATCGAGGACGGCGAGATGGTTCGCGGCCATGACCACCGGCCCGCGGCGCGGGATGTGGTGCCGTCCCCGGATCCGGGGTCGGCCCAGCGCATAGAGGGCCGGTCCGATGAGGATGTGGCGACAGAGCCGGTAGGCGAGGTCGTTCCACGGGGACGTGTTCGGCGGACGCATAGACACTGTCTACACGAGGATGGGAGACACTGTCTACGTGACTGAGCGGGACACGAGAACAGCATTGGTGCACGCGGGGATCGACCTGCTCGAGGAAACCGGCGACCCCGACATCGGGCTACGGGAGATCGCGAGGCGGGCCGGCGTCTCCCACGGCGCACCGCGCCGCTGGTTCCCCACCCACCGCAGCCTGCTCGCCGCGATCGCCGAGGCGGGCTTGCAGGACCTGTCCGAGGTCGTCGTCACCGCCGCCGGACGGGACGGAAACGACGTGCTCGCGGCAGCCGTGGCCTACGTCGACTTCGCTCGGCGCCGGCCCGCGATGTTCGCGCTGATCTTCCGCCACGACCTGCTCGTCGGATCGGGAGCGGAACTTCGCACCGTGTCGCGTCCTTTGTTCGGCTGGCTCGTCGAGTTGGTGTCGCGCGTGGGCGACGGACGCGAGCCGGAGGCGTCTGCGGCCGCGCTGTGGACCGGGCTCCACGGCATCGCCGTGCTGTCGTCGACCGGATCACTCGAACTGGCCGCGCCCGGCGTGGACGACAGCGCATTGATCGAACGCGTCGTGCGTGACAGTCTCCGCTGACCTGTCGGCCCGGAACGATCTCCGGGTCCACCGGAGCCGTTCGCGGTGTGTTCGCCGTCGCGGCGGTCAGACGTCGCCCGAGCCGGGGTGCGCTTCGCGCCACGCGGCCCAGACTTCCGGGCGCAACTTGCCTCGGTCGGGTACTGCAACCCCCGTGGCGCGCGCCCATGCCCGGACCTGGGCGGTCGTGGGTTCCGTCGGCCCCGGGCCTGTCTCGACGAGGTTCGTTGCCCCCGCGGACGGATTCGGAATCATGCGTTCGCGCGCGGCGGCGTCGTCCTCGACCCACTGGTGCGAGGCCGCGAGAAAGCGATACGTCCACTCCTCGGCGAGCGCGCGGGTCTCACAGAACACGATCGGCACATTCGGATAGCGGACCTGTAGTTCGGCGAGCCCGTCGGCAACGACTGCGGGACGAACCCACCCGCCCTTGAACACGGATGAGTAGCGGTCCTCGACGACCACCGCGGCGCGGGGAATGGCAGCCAGCTCCGCCATCGCGAACCGCAGTGTGCCGTTGGTGAGACTCGAGACCAGATCGGACAGCGACTTGCGCTCCACTGAGGCGACCAGGCGATCCTCGTCAACGAGGCCGTAATCGCCGCACGTCAACGGCCGGGTGACGGTGGTGATCTGCCGGCCGGGAAACTTGTAGGCGTAGCGCTCGTGGGAATCGACGATGATGGTCAGTTCGGCGAGCCCTGCGGCGCGGGCCGTGGGGGTGCGCACCTGGGGACGTGCCTGCTTTCGGGTGCGCGGCGACTGCCAGAACACTATGTCGCGACCACGCGCTTTGGTGAACACGATCTGGGAGCGGCTCTCGCGGCTCCGGTCAAGGACGAGATCGATTGCGGCGCCCCGTCGTACACACGAGCGCAGGGCGACGCGCTCGACGACATCAGGGTCGGTGGGCCACTCGTCGGCCGGAACCGGATAGCAGAACAGCGCTTTGGTGCGCGGCCAGGTGCCGGAGGTACGAAATACGAGTCCGCCCTCGATCGGTAGTCGTAACAGGAACGGCAGGCTCGAACCCTGATCCGGGTTGCGGGCGATCACCAGGTCCACGATCCTCGGTTCTCCTTCCGTCCGCTCGGTCACCGTTCCCGACTCGCCCTGGTATGTGCGAAGCGGGTCGCGGGCGAGGTCACGCCGGGTGCCCCCGCCCGCGAACGGTCGTCGAATCAGCGACCGGGCACGATATCGATGTTGCCCTTGCACACTGCATTCTGTGTGTTGACGAACCACCAACCGCCGCCGGTCTGGGTGGTCACCGTGAAGTCCACGTTCCCGACTCCCGTGAACGTCCGGTTGATCGGGATGCCGGGCTTCTGCTGCCAGGCGGCCTGATCGCTCACCGAACGCCCGGATTCTCCGGTGGTGTTGTTGTGCCAGTCGACGAGAACCTGCGTGCCGTACCAGTTGGGGCCGATGCTCGGGAAGAGTCCCGGAGGCGGTGCAGGCAGTTCGTTACCACCGCTGAGCAGTAGTGACGGCACGAGCGCATCCCCGTTCGGCGGCAGCGATTCACCGGAACCCGCCCTGATCGTCCAGGTGAATGCAGGCGCCCACGGCAGCGGGTTCGCGCTTCCGCAGGTCATCGTCGTCGATGTCGCCGCGTTGGCGACGCCCCCGCCCCCGACGACCAGTGCAGTGGCAACGCCGGCGGCGGCCAGGATCGACGCACCCGTGCGTCGGATCGTTCGTCTACCCATGAATCTTTTCCTTCCGCGTCGTCGAAATGTGATCCCCAACCGTCCCTTCCTATCGGGTTTGTGCCGATTCGTCCCGGTTTCGTGTGGACGTGTCGCGGAAGTCGTTCGACGGCAACGGGATCATGGGAGCCGGCTCGAACTCAGTTTCGAGGGATGCGTCGTCGTGATCCCACCCGCCGAGTAGGCGGGCGCCCTGGGGAGGAATACGGCTACTCGCAGCCCACACCGTCGCCGTCCTTGTCGAGGTGCCGGGCATAGCCGGGATCACCCACACGAATCGGGTCCGCGTTGGCGGCACGCACTGCGTCGCAGTTCTTGTAGGTGACACCCGACGGGGACTCGACATCAGGCGGCGGGGTGTAGACCGGCGCAGGCTTCGTAGTGGTCGGCGGCACGTACACCGGCTCCGTCGTCAGCGGGATCCGGGCGGCCGTCGTCGTCGGCACCTGAACCGTTTCGGAGGCTGTGGTCGTGTCCTCGTACTGCGGCACCAATGGAACCACTGCCGGAGCGGTTGTGGTGGTGGTGCGGGGAACCTGCGTCGTGGTCCGCGTCGCTGTCGTGGTCGTCGCAGCGACGGTCGTCGAGGAGACGACGGTCGACTCCGCCTCCGGCTTCGAAGGATCCTGATTGAGCACGCTGATCCCCACCACCCCGACGACAGCGGCACCGGCGATCCACGGCCACTTCTTCCTCTTCCGAGGGGATTCGCCGTCTGCCGGGGTTCCGGGATCGGTCGGACCTCCGATCGGCGCGAACGCGAGGGTGGGATCGGCGGCGCCGGCAGGTTGGGTCTGCGCGGTCCACTGCTGCCCGTCCCACCACCGCTGAAGGGTGGGGTCGTAGGGGTCGGGATGCCATCCGGGGGGTGGATTCATGAACACGGTCCGTTCTTTATGTGCGGTCACACGAAGGTCGGCCATGTCACACGACTCGTTACAGCGTGACCTCCCCGTCACGCGCAACCCTTCGGCGGCACCCACAGTTCGTCGCCTGCACGCATCGCCACGGCATGCCGGGTGGGCGCCCGATCGTGACCGAGAAAGTGCTGCTGTGCGACCGCACGATAGTGCGGCAGGAGACCGGCTACCGGCGCGGTCCGGCGTCGACACAATTCGTCCTCGGCAGCCTCGCGATCCGCGTCCCCAACTGCACGCCCACGAGATCGGGCGCACGCCGGCGGCGCCGACCACATCGGCCCGATCACCGATCCTCGACAAGCGCAGCGACGTCGGCCACTTCGACGTGCAGGTGCTGCAGGACCTGCCCGCCCGCGCAGATCCCGGCGGAGTTGCAGGAGGAGATCTGATCGCGTCCATCGGCCGTTTGCTGCATGCTCGACGCTCAGCCGGTCCGGAACGGGTTGGGAGAGTGAACCCCTCGCAGGTCAGTGGCGGTGCCCCCGGTGAGACTCGAACTCACACTGGACGGGTTTTGAATCCGTTTCCTCTGCCAATTGGGATACGGGGGCGTCGTGCGGAGACCACTGTAAGGGATCGGGCGGAACGGTCAAACACCGGTACCCTTCTATCGATCGCCTTCGACCCCGGGGCGACGCGAGAGACGCGAGTGACAAAGGAGAAGGCCGACGATGACAGCCGCCCCGCACGAGAACTCCACCGCGCCCCGCCGGGTCGTGGTCGCCGAGGACGAGGCGCTGATCAGGCTCGATCTTGTCGAGATGCTCCGCGAAGAGGGATACGACGTCGTCGGGGAGGCCGGCGACGGGCAGCGTGCCGTCGAGCTCGCGGCCGAGCTGAAACCGGACCTCGTGATCATGGACGTGAAGATGCCCCGCCGCGACGGAATCGACGCCGCGTCCGAGATCGCCGAGCGCCGGATCGCGCCCGTGGTGATTCTCACAGCGTTCAGTCAGCGCGACCTCGTCGAGCGTGCCCGTGACGCCGGTGCGATGGCATATCTGGTCAAGCCGTTCTCGAAGTCGGACCTGGTTCCCGCGATCGAGGTGGCCGCCAGCCGTTTCGCCGAGATCCGCGAGCTCGAGAAGGAGATCGCAGGGCTCAGCGAGCGGTTCGAGGTCCGCAAGCTCGTCGACCGCGCCAAGGGCATGCTGATGGAGGCGCACGCGATGACCGAGCCCGAGGCGTTCCGCTGGATCCAGCGTGCGGCGATGGATCGGCGGACCACGATGAAGCAGGTCGCGGAGGTCGTCATCGACACACTCGGCTCGGAGTCCGCGGGCTGAGCCCCGCCCGGTCGTTACGGCCACATCAATTCTTCTTCCCGCTACATAACGGTCGGATCACAACGATTTCGGCGCGGTTCGCAGCGTCTCTCCGACGGTTATGTTTCGAGCCACGACCCGGTGAATCCACCGGAATGCGTTGAGGTCGACAGAAGGAGAGTTGGATGGCAAGACGGGCACTCGTCCGTGCCGCTGCGCTCTTGGGAGCAGCGTCTCTCGCACTCGCCGGCTGCAGTTCGGACAGCGATTCCTCCTCGGACACCGCCGCGGACGCGTCCGGCGACACGACCACGGTCACCACCGACTGCGAACCCGACCAGGCGACGGCCGGGGCAACCCCGGTCACCACGCCCCTGCGGATCGGCACGTTGCTGCCGGAAACGGGCAGCCTGTCGTTCATGGGACCGCCGACCGCCGCAGGCACCCGCCTCGGCGTCAACGACGTCAACGCGGCCGGAGGTGTGCTCGGTCAGCCGGTCGAACTGGTCACCGGCGACTCCGGCGACACCACCACGGACACCGCGAACGCCACCGTCGACCGTGAACTCGCTGCCGGAACCCAGGTGATCGTGGGTGCTGCGTCGTCCTCGGTGTCGCTGAAGGTGCTGGACAAGATCGCCAGCGCCGGCGTGGTGATGTTCTCGCCGGCGAACACCTCCGACCAGTTCGTCTGCTACGCGGACAAGGGCATGTACTTCCGGACCGCGCCCACCGATGTCCTGCAGGCACAGGCGCTTTCGCAGCTCATCGCCGACGACGGCGCCCAGCGGGTGTCGGTGATCGCCCTCAACGATCCGTACGGCACGGGACTGGCCGCGAACACGGTCGACAATCTCGTCGAGGCGGGCATCCCCGAGGACCAGATCCAGAAGATCATCTACGATCCGAACGCGCAGTCGTTCAACGCCGAGGTCGACCAGATCAAGGACTTCGCACCGGATGCGGTGGCGCTCATCGGTTTCGAGGAATCCGCGAAGATCATCACCCGCATGCACGAGGTCGGCATCGGCCCGTCCGACGGCATGCACGTGTACGGCGTGGACGGCAACATGGGCAACGAACTGGGTACGAACGTCGCGCCCGGGCTGGTGGCCGGGATGCGCGGAACCACGCCGCTCACCGATGTCGGTCCCGAATTCCAGAGCAGGTTGACGGCCCTCGATCCGGGCCTGATCGATTTCAACTATGCCGGTGAATCCTATGACGCCGTGGTGATCTCCGCGCTCGCCGCCGAGCAGGCGGGATCGACCGCCGGAATCGACATCGCCGCGAACATCAACGACGTCACCGAGGACGGCACGAAGTGCACCAGCTACCAGCAATGCCTGGATCTGCTGCGTGCCGGGGAGAACATCGACTACGACGGCATCACCGGTGAACTGAGCTTCGCCGCGGCGGGTGAGCCCAGCATCGGGTCCTACGGCAATCTGCTGTTCGGTCCGGACAACAAGCTCACCACCGAAGGGTTCATCGTCGTCGGAGGATGATCGAGCGGCCGCAGAGTGGGCCGGGAATCGCGCGATTCCCGGCCCCACTCGTCGTCGGGGGTGATTCAGGACCGCTTTCTCTCCTGGCTGCCCGCGAGCGTGCCCAGATAGAGTTCGATGACCTTCGGATCGTGCATGAGGTTCGTTCCGGTGTCGGTGTAGGCGTTGCGACCCTGGTCGAGGACGTAGCCGCGGTCGCAGATCTGCAGGCAGCGACGGGCATTCTGCTCGACCATGATGATCGAGACCCCGGTGGCGTTGATCTTCTTACAGCGGATGAAGACCTCGTCCTGGAACATCGGGGACAGTCCTGCCGACGGCTCGTCGAGCAGCAGCACCGACGGATCCATCATCAGCGCGCGACCCATCGCGACCATCTGCCGTTCACCGCCGGACAACGCACCGGCCTTGACTTTCCGGCGCTCGGCGAGCAACGGGAACAACTCCGACACGACCGCGAATCGTTCCGTGAACTGCTTGGGACGCAAGTAGATTCCCATCTCGAGGTTCTCCTCGATCGTCAGCGACGGGAAGACGTTGCGGGTCTGCGGCACATAGCCGAGTCCCTTGCGCACCAGCACGTGCGCGGGCGCGGCCGCGACCGGCTCGCCCCGCAGCGCGACCTCGCCCTGTCGGATCGGGATCAGTCCGAACAGCGCCTTGAGCAGTGTCGACTTCCCGGCACCGTTCGGCCCGATGATGCCGACGATCTCCCCTTCCCTCAGGAAGAAGTTGCAGCCGCGCAGGATGTCCACGCCCGGGAAGTACCCGGCGACCAGGTCGTCGGCTCGCAGAAGGGCTCCCCGGGCGAGCCGGCTGTGTTCCTGCGGGGTCGCGGCCAGTTCGGCGGCGGTCATCCCGGCGCCGGGTGTTGCGGGGGAGGGCTTCTCGGTCACGGCCGCTTCTCCTCGGTGTCTGCATCGGGGGCGTCGGGCAGGTCGGCGAGAACCGCCGCGTCCGGTTCGGACAGGTCACCACCCGTCTCGAGAGTCGCGACGACGGCCTCCTCGAGCGCCTCGGCTAGCGTTGCGGTCGCACCGACGGGATTGCCCTCGTCGTCGAACTCGAGTGCCTGGTCGTGATGGCTGCCGAGGTAGGCGTCGACGACGGTGCTGTTGCCGGACAATGCCTCGGGGGGTGCCTCGGCGATCACCGAGCCCTGTGCCATGACCACCACCCAGTCGGAAACCTCGCGGATGACGTCCATGTCGTGTTCGACGAACACGACCGTCATGCCGTCGTCGCGCAGCGATTTGATGTGGCCGAGCAGACTCTGGGTGAGCGCCGGATTCACTCCGGCCATCGGTTCGTCGAGCATGACCACCTCGGGGTCGGTCATCAAGGCCCGGGCCATCTCGAGCAATTTGCGCTGACCGCCGGACAGCGAGCCGGCCAGGTCTTCGGCTTTGGCGTCGAGGGCGAAACGCGCCAGCAGCTCGCGCGCGCGTTCGGTGATCTCGCGTTCCTGCGACTTCCACGTCCACGGCAGCAGCGCACCGGTGATCCGTTCGCCGCGTTGCCCGGTGGCACCGAGCCGCACGTTGTCGAGGACGGTCATCTTCGACAACGCCTTGGTGAGCTGGAAGGTGCGAACCATGCCGTGCCGGGCGACGCGATGCGGATGCATCCGGCCGAGGCGGACACCGTTCATGCTCCAGCTGCCGCTGTCCGGGCGGTCGAAGCCGGTGAGCAGGTTGAACAGGGTGGTCTTGCCGGCGCCGTTGGGTCCGATCAGCCCGGTGATACACCCGCGCTGAATCTCGAGGTGTGCGACGTCGACGGCCTTGAGGCCGCCGAACGCACGGGAGACACCATCCACGACCAGCACCGGGTCGGGTTTGGCCACACCGGGTTCCTGCGATATGGCGGAGAACAGCGCGGCGCGGGCGGTCGCGTCGACCGGCGATCGATCGGTGACGTCACGCATCGAGCTGTACCTCCCGCTTGTTTCCCAGGATGCCCTGTGGCCGGAACACCATCAACACCGCGATGAGCACTCCGAGCAGGACGAAACGCATGGCGCCGACCTGCTGCTCGGTGAGCGGCAGGAGTGGGTCGGGGCCGGCGATGGCCTGACGCAGCAGCGCATCGGGGACGGTGAGCAGGAACCAGAACAGCATGGCACCCAGGACCGGGCCGAACACCGTCGCGGCACCGCCGAGGATCAACGCGCCGAACGCGAAGAACGTCTGCGCCGTCGAGTAGAAGTCGGGGTTGATCGACTTGGTCTGCAGGGCGTTGAAGACACCGCCGAGGCCGCCGATGACACCACCGAGCACCAGTGCCTGCATCTTGTAGACGAAGACGTTCTTGCCGAGCGAGCGGGCGGCGTCCTCGTCCTCCCGGACCGCCTGGAGCACTCGCCCCCAGGGGCTGTGGCTGAGCAGGTACACGAAACCGCAGAGCACCAGCACCAGCGTCCAGCCGACGAGCATCGCCCACAGGTCGTCGCCGTAGAAGCGCATCCCGAGAATCGAGTACTGGCGGCCCGAGTCGAAGGGGCTCAGCTCGGTGAACGGTCCGGCGAATCCGTAGAGGCCGTTGGTGGAGCCGGTGATCGGATCCGAGGCAGTGGAGCGGAACACCAGCCGGAGGATCTCGGAGGCCGCGATCGTCACGATGGCGAGGTAGTCGGCGCGCAGACGCAGCGTCGGGATGCCGAGTACGAGCGCCAGCAATGCGGCCGCGCCGAGACCGACGAGGATGCCGAGCCACAGCGGCTGGTCGTAGGTGACCGTCATGATCCCGACCCCGTACCCGCCGAGCAGCGCGAACCCGATCTGACCGAAGTTCAGCAGGCCCGCATAGCCGAAATGCAGGTTCAGTCCGATCGCGAGCAGGGCGTAGAAGATCGCGGAGGGCCCGATGAGCTGGGCGAACGAAACCTGGAGTACGGCAACGAGGTCCATGGCTCACCCGATCCTTGCTCGGCTGCCGAGGATGCCCTGCGGTCGGATCACCAGGATCACGATGAGGATCAGCAGACCACCGATGTATTTCAGGTCCGGGCTGATCACCAGGGTGGACAGCTGGACGACGAGCCCGACGATCACGCACCCGAGCAGGGCGCCGTAGGCGGTGCCGAGACCGCCGAGGGTGATGCCGGCGAACATCAGCAGCAGCAGCTTGAAACCCATCTCCCATTGCACGCGACCACCGAGTTCGGACAGTGCGTAGAGCACGCCGCCGAGTGCGGCGAGCGCGCCCCCGAGCGCCCAGACGAAACGCACGACCCGCTCGACGTCGATGCCGGAGGAGGCGGCCAGATCCCGGTTGTCCGCGACCGCGCGCATCGCCTTGCCGATCCGGGTGCGCTGCAGCAGCAGTGCGATGCCGATCAGCACGACGAGGCTGACGAGGATGCAGGCGAGGTTGATCGGGGTGATCGCCAGCGGACCCCATTCGAGCTGTTGTTGCCCCTGGTAGTCGGCGAATGCCTCGGTGCGATCGGAGAAGAAGATGAGGATGAGGTACCTCAGCGCGATCGCCACCCCGATCGACACGACGAGCTGCGCGATCAGGCCGGTGCGGCGTCGGCGCAGCGGCGCCCAGATCAATCCGTCGTTGAGCAGGCCGATGGCGATCCCGGCGATCACGGCCAGGATCGTCGCCGGGATGAGCTGGATACCGAAGCTGACGTTGAACACCCACGCGGCGACCGCGCCGAGTGTCACCAGCTCGCCGTGAGCGAAGTTCGTCAAACCGGTGGTCCCGAAGATCAGGCTCAATCCGACGCCGGCGATCGCGATGATCAGGCCGAAGCGCAAGCCGTCGACCACGGTGCGGAGAATCTTCTCACCGGTGGCGATGTCGGTACCGGATCGGGCCTCGCCGAAGGAGAAGATCACCACGTTCGAGCGTCCGGCGGTCACGTTCCGCTCCACCGTCGACTGCACGCTGACGTCGTCCGGCAGCGTCTCGGTGTCCACTTCGAAGGTGTAGCTGCCCGGGGGCAGAGTCAGCTCCCACCGGCCGCCGTCCCCGGAGACGGTCTCGGCGACAGCGTTCCCGGAGGTGTCCAGGGCGCGAACGGTGACCCCGGCCAGTCGTTCGCCGCCGTTGTTGAGGCTGCCGCCCACCGGAACGCCCGCCGCGGGTTCGCCGGGGGGCGCCGTCGTGGGGGGTTCGGGCGGTGCCGTCGGTTCCTGCGCGGAGGCACTGCCGAGGCCGGACAGACTCGCGGCGAGGACGAACAGGAGCAGCAGCGTTCGGGCGAGCCGTCGTGGCGGCGGAGATCCTCGTCCGGGTCTGACCATTCGGGCCACTCGGGTCCTCCCGCGCGCGTGGTGGTGGTCGGGCACGGCGCCGGGGGACCGGCGCCGTGGAACCGGACTCTAGCGGCTGTCGTCGCGTTGCACGGGGCTCTGGGATTTCCGCGTCGTTTCGGTTGGGTTTCGTCGTCCCGCAATCGAATACGGCGTATGTCGTAGGGCCTCAGGAGCGGACGAGGCGGGCGATCGCGTCGGATGCTTCCTTGAGCTTGACCTCCGCGTCGTCGCCGCCCTGCCGGGCCGCGTCGAGGACGCAGTGCTTGAGGTGGTCGTCGAGCAGTCCCAGCGCGACACCTTCGAGGGCCTTGGTGAGTGCGGAGATCTGGGTGAGGATGTCGATGCAGTATTGTTCCTCGTCCACCATCCGATGGATTCCGCGCGCCTGGCCCTCGATCCGCTTGAGGCGGGCGAGGTATCGGCTCTTGTCTCCCATGTAGCCGTGACCGGTGTGGCAGGTCTCGGACTGGGGTGCTGCAGCAGGGGTGTCGGCCATATCCGCATTATATACCCCTAGGGGGTATTGAGCGAGTATGTGACATCCGGCTCGGGAATCAGGCACGCCAGGTTCCGGGGGCCGTCGTCGGCCGGATCGGTTCGGCGGGCGTCGATTTTCGACGGGTACGTGCGCGACTTCCTGCGCGAGCATCCGGACGGCACGGTGGTCGATCTGGGATGCGGTCTGTCGACCCGGCCGATCGCCTGGGCAACGGGCGCGTGCGGTGGTTCGACCTGGATGTCGAGGACACCACGTCGCTGTGGTCTCCGGATGTTCGCCTGAGCGCCCGGTGACAACGTACGAACTCGATCTGTTCATCACCGACGACGGACCCGATCGAGACCGGTGCCGGTAGGCCCCGCGCGCGATCGGCCCGCTCGTCGATCGCTGCACGGGCTGTCGGGGCCGGTCCCTAGACTGGCTCCCGTGACTCGTGCATCCACCTCGTCTGCTCCCGCCGCCACGAGCGGCGACCGTCCGACCCTGCTGTTGCTGGACGGCCACTCCCTGGCCTTCCGCGCCTTCTACGCGCTGCCCGCGGAGAACTTCAAGACGCAGAGCGGCCTGACCACGAACGCGGTGTACGGCTTCACCTCCATGCTCATCAATCTGCTGCGCGACGAGCAGCCCACTCACGTGGCGGCCGCATTCGACGTCAGCCGGCAGACCTTCCGCGCCGAGATGTACCCCGAGTACAAGGCGCAGCGCAGCTCCGCGCCCGACGAGTTCAAGGGCCAGATCGAGATCACCAAGGACGTCCTCGGCGCTCTCGGGATCTGCGTGATGGCCGAGGCCGGATTCGAGGCAGACGACATCATCGCCACCCTCACCACCCAGGCCACCGCGCTGGGCTACCGGGTGCTCGTGGTCACCGGTGACCGGGACTCGCTGCAGCTCGTCACCGACGAGGTCACCGTGCTCTACCCGAAGCGCGGAGTGTCGGACCTGACCCGTTTCACCCCCGACGCGGTCGAGGAGAAGTACGGGCTGACCCCGGCCCAGTACCCCGACTTCGCGGCGCTGCGCGGCGACCCGAGCGACAACCTGCCCGGAATCCCCGGCGTGGGCGAGAAGACCGCCGCCAAGTGGATCCGCGAATTCGGCGACCTGAATGCCCTCGTCGACCGCGTGGACGAGGTGCGCGGCAAGACCGGCGATGCCCTGCGCACGAACATCGGCAACGTGCTCATGAACCGGCGCCTGACCGAGATGGTCCGCGACGTGCCACTGCCGTTCACCCCGGCCCAGCTCGAACTCGCGCCCTGGGACCGCGACCGCATCCACCGCCTGTTCGACGATCTCGAGTTCAAGGTGTTGCGCGACCGGCTGTTCGCGACGCTCGCGTCCGCCGAACCCGAGGCCGAGGAGGGATTCGAGGTGCGCGGCGGCGCACTCGAGCCCGGTGCGCTCGCGGCCTGGCTCGCCGAACACGCCGTCGCCGGCGTGCGGCACGGGCTGTCCGTCGTCGGCCTCGGCACCCCCTACGCTGGCGACGCGACCGCGCTGGCGATCGCCGCGGCCGACGGGGAGGGAGCATACGTTTCCACCGCGACCCTCACCCCCGAGGACGACGCCGCGCTGGCCGCCTGGCTCGCGGACCCCGGCACCCCGAAGGCGCTGCACGAGGCGAAGTCGGCGATGCACGCGTTGCGCGGGCGCGGCTGGACGCTCGCGGGTGTCACCAGCGACACGGCGCTCGCCGCGTACCTGGTGCGGCCCGGGCAGCGCAGCTTCAACCTCGACGACCTCTCCTTGCGGTACCTGAAGCGGGAACTGCGTGTCGAGGAGAGCGGCGAGCAGCAGTTGTCGTTGCTCGACGACAACGACGCCGCCGACGCGAAGGCCGCCGAGAACGCGATCCTGCGGGCGCGGGCCGTCGTCGACCTGGCCGAAGCCCTCGACGGCGAACTGCAGGACATCGAGTCGACCGCACTGCTGGCCGACATGGAATTGCCCCTGCTCGGTGTGCTCGCCGACCTCGAGGCCGCCGGTATCGCCGTGAACGCCGACCACCTGCACGACCTGCAGTCCGGGTTCGCGGCCGATGTCGCCACCGCGGCGAATGCCGCGTACGAGGTCATCGGCAAGCAGATCAACCTGGGATCGCCGAAACAGCTGCAGGTGGTGCTGTTCGACGAGCTCGACATGCCGAAGACGAAGAAGACGAAGACCGGCTACACCACCGATGCCGACGCCCTGCAGAACCTGTTCGACAAGACCGGCCATCCGTTCCTCGAACACCTGCTGGCGCACCGCGAGTCCACCAAGATGAAAACCACCGTGGACGGGCTCATCAAGTCGATCGCCGACGACGGCCGTATCCACACCACGTTCAACCAGACCGTAGCCGCGACCGGCCGGTTGTCCTCGACCGAGCCGAACCTGCAGAACATCCCGGTCCGCACCGACGCCGGTCGGCACATCCGCGACGGCTTCGTCGTCGGCCCCGGTTTCGATCTGCTGCTGACCGCGGACTACAGCCAGATCGAGATGCGGATCATGGCGCACCTGTCCGGCGACGCCGGGCTGATCGAAGCCTTCAACACCGGCGAGGACCTCCACAGCTTCGTCGGGGCCCGCGCGTTCGGTGTACCGATCGAGGAGGTCACTCCCGAACTGCGCCGCCGCGTCAAGGCGATGTCGTACGGCCTGGCCTACGGGCTCAGCGCCTACGGTCTCGCGCAGCAGCTCAAGATCTCCACGGACGAGGCGAAGGAGCAGATGGAGGCGTACTTCACCCGATTCGGTGGGGTGCGCGACTACCTGCACAACGTCGTCGAGGATGCGCGGAAGGTCGGCTACACCTCGACGCTGTACGGGCGACGCCGTTACCTGCCGGACCTGACCAGCGACAACCGTCAGCGCCGCGAGGTCGCCGAGCGCGCCGCGCTCAACGCGCCGATCCAGGGCACGGCTGCCGACATCATCAAGGTCGCGATGATCGACGTGCAGAAGGCGTTGCGCGAAGCCGGGCTGAGTTCGCGGATGCTGCTGCAGGTGCACGACGAACTCGTGCTCGAGGTGACCGAGAGCGAACGCGAACAGGTGGAGGCCCTGGTCCGCGCGAAGATGGATTCCGCGATCGAGTTGTCGGTCCCGCTCGAGGTGTCCGTCGGATACGGGCGCAGCTGGGACGCGGCTGCGCACTGAACCGTCCGAGGGAGAATCGCCCGGTCCCGCGCGTGCGGTGCCGGGCGATTCGGTGTTCACCGGCCGTGCGATCCGCCGGGGTTCCGAACCGGCACGGACCGGGTATGCGCCCGGTATGAAACCACGAACCACCCTCCTCGTATCCGGCGCGTGTCTCACGGTGCTGGTCGTAGCCGGCTGCGGCAACGACGACGGGACCACGGTCGAATCGGCGCCCGCGACCACCGAACGCACGGACACCACGACCCTGCCGAACCCGGCATCGGGCATGACCGGAGACGCCTTCGGCGTGCCCGGCACCACCGAGACCGATGCGTTCACCTACGACCAAACGGCGGTGCCGGTCGGATCGACCGTCGACGTCGAAACCGAGGAGGACAACGGGCGCACGACCGTCACGCTCTCCGTCACCGGCCTGGCCCCCAACCGGGACTTCGGCGCCCACGTGCACACCCGGGCGTGCGGCCCGCAACCGGCCGATTCGGGACCGCACTACCAGAACGACCCCGATCCTGCCGCGACACCCGAGTCACCGTCGACGGACCCCGCCTATGCGAATCCGCAGAACGAAGTGTGGCTCGACATCACCACCGACGACAACGGCGATGCGCGCGCCTCGACCACCGTCGACTGGGAGTTCCGCGACGACGCAGCCGAATCCGTCGTCATCCACGCACAACACACCATGACGGGGCCCGGTGTGGCCGGCACCGCCGGTGACCGGCTGGCCTGCATCGACGAGGACTTCTGATCCTCGTTCTCACGGCGCCGTCACCGGCCCTGGATCGGGTACCTCACGTGACCTTGACGAGCAGTTCGTACTCGTTCACGGTCGCGTGCCGGCCCGGCCGCAGCCGCAGCGACACCGGCCACGATCCGGCCCGCTTCGCGCGGAGCGTCATGATCCGTTCGGCGCCACCGCCCGGCAGCGGGTTGTTCGAGGGCAGGTAGCGCAGATTGGTCCACACGAGACCGTCACCGATGCGATCGGTGAACCATGTGGACCCCGAGGTGGACCGCTCCATCAGGTGCAACTCGACGATGTCGCCCGCGGCGACGGTCACGTCGCGGGCGTCCGAGGTGACGACATGTTTCATGAAGTCAGTGTAGTTGCGAACGTGACCGGCATCACTGTGTTGGGAACCCGGCGGCCGCTCGGCGAGGAAATGCGATGAAGGTCGCGCCTCGGGCCGCGCGCACCTCACACGGCGGAGGTCTCCGTCGATCGGCCCGCGTTCACCGGACCGGCGCCGGTGCGGGGGCCCACGGTGAACGTGGCGGCCACACAGGCGATCGCGACGACGAAGCATGCCAGGGTGTACCAGAGGCTGCCGATCGGGTCGCCGTTCTCGGTGAGGCCGTCGACCGCGCCGAAGAAGGCCGGCAGCGCGGCGATCCACAGCAGTGCCATCACGCCCAGGTACACCAGGCTGTAGACCTGCACGAACCGGTTGGTGTGGCGTTCCACGGACGCGTCCGCGCCGCGTAGGTCCCGCCACCGCCGCACGAGGGCGACTACCGCGACGACCGAGAGGACCGCCAGTTCGGCCAGGTACACCGCGCCGCGCACAGTGTCGCTGCCCATGCCCAGAACGGTGGCCGGCAGGGGCAGCACGAACGTGCCGACCGACGCGAGCAGGCCGATCACCACCGTGCGCCAGGTCAGTTCCACACCGGAGAAGTGCCGGCCCGCGTCGACGTGCCGGCCGACGAAGAACTGCACGCACAACGCCAGCGACATCGGCCACAACGCCGCGAACACCACGACGCTGGGAACAGGCACCGACTCGAAGAACGGCTGGTTGATCGGGTTGTCGAGCGACCACTCCCACCACCGCAGTTGCGGGCCGAGGTGATCGAAGATCTCGTAGAACGCGTGGTGCACGAAGCCCACGCAGGCGGCGCCGATCAGCACCCCGTAGCGGGTGAACACGCCGAGCATCCGGACGACCTCGAACGCGAGGGTCGCCATCAGCGGATAGATCGCGACGATGTACAGCGGCAGCCGGCCCCACATGAAGTCGACCGTGAACACGTTGTGCGCGAACATCGTGTCCACGTGTTCCTCGATGCCGAACGCGGCCGGGAAATACAGCGGCGGTTCGATGACGAACAGGTACGCGGTCGCGCCGAGCCACAGCACCAGGTTCGTCGGGTCGCCCTGGCGGCGGAGCCGCACGATCGCGAAGATCAGGGCGAGGATCGCGCCGACGACGATGGTGACCTCGAGGACCGGCAGTGTCCAGTTCTCCAGCGCCAGGGGACTGCGGAACTCGACGAGACCACCGGCTTCCTCACACGAGAAACCGAGCCGGCCCGCGAGATCCTCGAAGGTGGGGGAACACAGGTCCGACATCAGTTGGCCCCCTGCGCCTTCGCGCCGGCGGTGTACCAGTTGGTGACGTCGTATCCGGATTCGAAACGTTCGAACCACACCCCGGCCAGCTCCGGCAGCTTCTCGTGATCCGGATTGTGCTTGGGCATCTGGCTGCGGACGACACCGCCGAGGGCGGTGAGCTGTTCACCGAGCGGCAGATGGTCGAACGCCCGGGTCATCGGGCCGTTGTAGTCGGCGGTCAACGTCGGCATCAGTCTGCGGAAGGTCTGCCGGCGGCGGTACCAGGCGAACATCGCCATCGCGTCGATCTTCCGGTCCTCGACCGGGACGTGCTTGTTGAAGCCCTCGCTGGCGATCCGGATGACCTTCAGCACGTGCCGGAACACCGAGGGAGCCATGCGCATCCGGTACAGGTCGCTGCCGACGATGGAGTCGAAGATGATCAGCGCTGAGCTGCGATGCTCGACCTCCTCCACGAAGTGCCAGATGAACAGCGACGCGACCCGGTCGTCGCCCGGAGCGAACAGCGTCGAGTCGTTGTCGAGCATCAGCTTGAACACCGGGGTGAAGGTGGCTTCGAGGTCGGCGGTGTAGGCCAGCCGGTAGTGCAGCGACGTCTCGGCGGTGAGCTTGTCGAAGGCGCCGATCACATCGTCGAGGGTTTCCTGCAGGCCCGGATACCGGTCGATCAGCGCCTTGACGTGCTGGCGGTGGGCGGTCGAGTGCTGGCCTTCCTGACGCATGAAAGCGTCGGCTTCGGCAGCGACCCCGGGATCGGTGATCAGCGGCTTCGCCTCGGTGATCATCTGGACGATCATCTTCTCGAACCCGACCGCGAGGAACGAGACCGCGTTGGCCATGCTCGAGAACGCCGGGTTCGCCTCGTTCCACAGGAACGGTACGTCCTGGTTCTCGAACCCGAAACGCATCTTGCGGACTTGTAGATCGGTCACTTGCGATACCTCGTCTTTCGAAAAGCGGAGTCGTTCGGAAGTGGGGCTGCGGGCGCGGTCTCGTCCGGACACGACGAGGCACGGTGATCCAGATCATACACAGACTCAGGAACTTGTATGATTACTTTCGCGGGTCTCGGCGACCCGGCTCCGCGGCCCGGTCCGTGCTAACGTCGACACCCCGTCCGCGTGGTCCCGCGCACTCTCCGGCGCACGTCGATCCCCGGACTCGCTCGACCGAGGAAGCAGTCAGTGGCAGGCAGGCGTGGGTGGGGTGGAAGTCCCCCGGGCAGCGACGCGGAAGCGTCCGAACGGATCGTCGCCGCCGCCGTCGACCTCATCGGGCGCACCGGCGCGGCGATCAGCATCGCCGACGTCGCCGAGGCGCTCGGCGTCATCCGGCAGACGGTGTACCGCTATTTTCCGAGCGCCGACGCGCTGATGCAGGCCGCCGCGATCGCCTCCGTCGCAGGGTTCCTCGATCGTCTCGCCGAGCAGATCCGGGGCCTCGAGGACCCGGCCGAGGCGATGACGGAAGCGGTGCTCTACACGCTCACCGAGGTCCGGCGCACGCCGCACCTGGGGATCCTGCTGTCCAACTCGTACTCGAACGCCGACCCCGACCGCATCACGTCCGACGAGGCGCAGCTGTTCGGCATGACGATGATCCGGCGCTTCGACGTCGATTGGGAGAGTTACGGATACGACGAGGCATCGCTGCACGAGCTCGTCGAATACCTGCTGCGCACCATGCAGTCGTTCTTCGTCTCCCCGGGTCATCCGCCTCGCAGCGACGAGGAGATGCGCCGGTACCTGCGCCGCTGGGTCGGATCCGCGATCCTGGCCCAGCCGCGCACGGCGGTGTCCCGGCCTACGGCGTGACGACGTCGAAGTCGAGGTCGGGCCGATCGGTCGGCTCGAGGATCCGGGCCCATACCGTCGTGTCGCCGCGGGTCTGCAGTCCGTCCAGGGAACCGGTGGCGCGGACAGCTTTTCGTCCCACGCCGGGGGCCGACGATTCGCAGCGAGACGGTGTCGAACAGCTGGGTGAGGCTCATCGCCGGGGCGAGCCCGGCGCCCTGCTCGAACGGGGTGTGGAACTTCCCGTGGCGCAACTCGTGCGCACCGACCAGGAAGCAGTTGCGCCACGTGGCGTTCTCGAGCCGTAACCGAGCCGTTCGAGGACGACCGCCAGCCGTACCCGGGCGGCGGTGCCGGCCGGGTCCGCGAACACCGCATGGCTGCCGAGTTCGGCCGCGAACCGCAGATCGCCCGGGTCCGCGTACTCGCGCACCTTCGCCAGGCCCGGGTGCACCTGTCCGCGCCCTCGGTGTCGAGGAGCCGCTACGCGTCCATGTCCCAGACCACCCGGCCGTCGGCGTCGGTGTGATTCGGCGTGCTTCCACCCTCCCGGAGTCGATCGGTTCCCGCCTCACCGCCGAGGATGAATCGGCCCCGCGATCCGCCACCGCGCCCCGCGCGAACCGGCACGCTGGTGGCGTGTCGAGAACGCGGGGCCCGCTCCGTCCCAGGGGCACGACGGGGGTAAGTCCCGGG
>NZ_LRRH01000084.1 GCF_001646785.1 Rhodococcus phenolicus | reverse complement strand
CGACGTGACGCCGAACGACGCCCGGCGTCACGTCGCGCGTCGGCTCGCGGGGCCGGTCCGCCGCCCGGCGCCCCGCCGCGTCGGCCCCGGCCCGGTCCCGAACCGGCCCCGCGCGGACGGCGGCCCGGCGGTTTCCGCCGGTGGACGCGACGCGTCGCGGTCGCGGTGGTCGCGCTGCTCGTGCTGACGGTCGTCGGGGTGGTCCACCTCGACGGCAAGCTCACCCGCATCGACGTGCTCGCCGACTACCCGGACCGTGTGGCGGACACGCCCGGCACCAATTGGCTGCTGGTCGGATCGGACAGCCGCACCGGATTGACCTCGGAGCAGGAACAGGAACTGGCCACCGGCGGTGAGGTCGGGCCCGAACGCACCGACACGGTCATCCTGATCCACGTGCCGAGCGGTGGCGGCGCCACCACGATGGTGAGCCTGCCCCGCGATTCGTACGTGTCGATCCCCGGCTACGGCCAGGACAAACTGAACGCATCGTTCGCGGTCGGTGGCCCGACGCTGCTCGCGCAGACCGTCGAGGGTGCGACGGGCGTGCACATCGACCACTACGTCGAGATCGGCTTCGGCGGGTTCGCGTCCATCGTCGACGCGCTCGGCGGCGTCGACATCTGCGTGCCCTATCCGATCGACGACCCGCTGGCCGGAATCAACCTGCAGGCCGGCTGCCAGGAACTGACCGGGCCGGAAGCGCTCGGGTTCGTCCGGACCCGAGCGACCCCTCTCGCCGATCTGGATCGTATGAACAATCAGCGGCTGTTCATGTCGGCGCTGCTGGGCAAGGCGACCGGTCTCGGCACGATGCTCAACCCGTTCCGGTTGTGGTCGCTCGCGTCCGGAGCGACCGCGACGCTCGAGGTCGACGACGGCACCCATCTGTGGAACCTGGCACGGCTGGCGTGGGCGATGCGCGGCGAGACTGTGACCGCGACGGTGCCGGTCGGTGGTTTCGAGGATGTCTCGGGCTCCGGCAACGTCCTGCTGTGGGACCGCGAACGCGCGATTCCGTTCTTCGAATCCCTTGCGGAGGACCGGGAAATACCTCCAGAATTGCTCACGCCGACCCCTTGACAAATGGGTTCGACATTAACTCAGGCTTGGCTCACTCAATTCAGTCAAGGCAACACTGATCTTGATGAGCGTAGCCTCCCTTTGGATGCGCGAGCCTCTGACCTGCACTAACGTGGTCGCCATGACGACCATGGGTGCGATGAACAAGAGCAAGTTCCATTCGTTGCTGCACGATCAGATCCGCAACGAATTCACTGCGTCGCATCAGTACATCGCCATCGCAGTGTTCTTCGACAACACCGATCTGCCGCAACTCGCCAAGCTCTTCTATGCGCAATCCGTCGAAGAGCGCAACCACGCGATGATGATCGTCCAGTACTTCCTGGACCGCGACATGGCAGTCGACCTGACCGGCGTCGACGCCGTGCAGTCGATGTTCGACAGCGCACGCGAGGCCATCGCCCTCGCCCTGACGCAGGAACAGAAGGTCACCGAGCAGATCATCGAGCTCGCCCGCACCGCACGCGACGACGGCGACTACCTCGGCGAGCAGTTCATGCAGTGGTTCCTCAAGGAGCAGGTCGAGGAGGTCGCGACCATGAACACACTGCTCACGATCGCCGACCGCGCCGGCGACAGCCTGTTCCACATCGAGGACTTCGTGGCGCGCGAGATCAACAGCAAGGTCGCGGCCCCGTCGGTGAACGCGCCGGCCGCGGCCGGCGGCACCGTCTGAGTTTCGCCGCCGAGCTCGGCTTCACCCCGACTTCGCTCCGAAACGCCGGCACCGCCCGGCAGACCGATGCAGGCCTGCCGGGCGGTGCCGTGTCGAAGCGGTGTTCCGGCGCGGAAACAGGGTCAGCGCAGGGTGACCTGGCGGCCACGCAGCCCGTCACGCGAACGACGCTCGGCCGCGGTGAGCGGCGCGTCGTCGGCCAGCGCCTCGTCGAGGCGGGCACCGAACTCGACGGTCGCCGCGATCCACTCGTCGGGGTGCTTCTCCGGATCCAGGTCGAAGACCGGTACCAGCAGGCCGTGCGTGCGGAACGAGCCCGCGAACCGCGAGCCCTCACCCAGGTGGAGTCCACCGGCGGCGTGCACGCGCGAGAGCGCAACCATCAGTGCATCCTCGTCCTCGGGCCGCACCCACCGCAGGTGCGCCTTCTCGCCCGCGTCGACCCACCAGGCACCGACGAGCCCGTCACCGGACAGCCGCGCCGACGGCATGATCGCCTTGTTGGCGTGCGAAACGGTGTGGGCGACGTCCGCCGCGACCTCGACGCCCTCGGGGATCCACCAGTCGAAGTCCTGGTGGACGGTGATCGACGGGACCGCGTCGGCGACGACGAGATCCTGCAGGCGCGGAGACTCGGCGTCGGCACCGGCCGACTGCAGCGACGTGCCCGGCTCGGCGGTACGGGCCCATTCGATCGCGGCACCGAGATCCGCTGCCGGATCCGATCCGGGGGCGGCCAGCTGCAGGCCGACGTAGGCGGCGACGTCGTCGCCCTCGTTGCGGACCAGCGCGGCGACCGCACCGGGCAGCACCGTCGCGAGAGTGAGGCTGCGGCCTTCGACCGGGTTCGCCAGGGGCAGTTCGACGAGCGCCGACGGCACGAACTCGCGCAGCGCGACGAGGTCACATTCGGCGGCCAGACCCTCGAAGGGACGGGTCACCGAAGACGATGCCGCTTCCCGTTCGGCACGCCGCTGCTCGAGCTTGGCGGCGCGGTTGCTACCGGGCTTCGGTCCACTGTTTCTCTTGCTCTTCTTGGCCACCGCGCCAACCTACACGCCGTCCTGTACCGCCAGTAGTTGCTTGGTACGGCCCGGATGATTCGTGGCGACCCAGCCGACGCCGAGCGCACGGCACAGTTCCACATCCGCCGGTTCGTCGACCGTCCAGCAGTAGGTCGCGCGGCCCGCCGCCGCGGCACGGTCCACCAGGTCGCGGTGCTCGCGCAGCGTCGCGATCGACGGTCCGATCGCGGTGGCCCCGACGGTGGTCGCGGCGCTGCCGCCCAGATAGTGCGAGGTGTCGCCGAGCAGCACGGTCGGCAGCAGCGGCGCGGACCTGCGGACCCGCCACACCGCGCTCGCCGCGAACGACATCACCACGACCCGGGAGAAATCCGCCGACGCGGGGGTGGCGAGCCCGAAGCGGGCGAGTTCCGCCAGCAGTTTCGCTTCGACGAGCGCGCCGTAGCGCACCGGATGCTTCGTTTCGACGAACAGCTTGACCGGCACGCTCGTCCAGTCCAGCACGAGTTCCAGCAGTTGCCGCAGGGTCAGCAGCGACGCGGACTCGCCGGGCTTGCCGTAGTCGAAGGCCGAGAGTTCGTCGAGCGTCATCTCGCTGACCACGCCGCTGCCCGAGGACGTGCGGTCGATGGTGCGGTCGTGGACGCACACGAGGTGTCCGTCCCGGGTGAGCCGCACGTCGCATTCGAGTCCGTCGGCGCCTTCCTGCAACGCCAGCTCGTACGCGGCGAGGGTGTGTTCGGCCTTCGCGGCGGAGGCGCCGCGGTGCGCGACGACGCGGGGCGCTTCGGGTTCGGTCACGATGCCGCCGCCTCTGCGGGTGCCGATTGCTCCACGGGCTTCCCGGCCGACCCGGCGATCTCGGCCGGTTCGGCGATCTCGGCCGGTTCGTCGGGGGCGGCATGCCGGGCAGCGGGTGTGATCGGGGCGATCGGCGCGTGCGCCGGGCCGGTGGCGACGGTCAGCTGCCGGTACGTCAGCGGACGCCCGCGCAGGTCCGTGCCGTCGAACAGCCGGAGCACGTGCAGCGCCGCGACGGCCACGACCGCGGCGACCGCGGCGGTCACCGCGGCCAGGACCACCCCGTCGGCGCGAGCTTGCAGGGTATCCCGTTGCCGCCACAGCAGGGTGACGACGACCAGCACACCACTGACCACCCACAGCACCCACCACGTGCGGATCGCGCGGCGCAGCCGCGGGCCGGAATCGGCGATCTCGGTGAGGAACACCCCCGGCAGCGCGAGGTTGACCAGCGGTATCGCGCATCCGAGCACGATCAGCGCGGGTGGACGCGGATCCGAGGTCCCGCGTGCCGCGTACACCCGCTCACGTACCCGGATCAGCCGCATCGCCGCGGCGACGACCGCACCCAGCGCGACGAGCGGCGCGAGCACCTGGGTCGAGCCGACTGCGGCGTCGGACACCGCCAGCGCGATCGGATCCACCAAGCGGGTGCGGTTGAACAGCAGCAACCCGTACCGGACCACCTCGGCGAGGGCGGCGAGCGCGAACAGTACGGCGGTCGCGGTGAGAAGGGTTGGCGCGAGTTCGGCGAGTCTCTCCGCGCGGGTCGGCTCGTCGAGGTGCGTGATCGGACGGCGGTCGCGCAGACCCCACCGGGGCATCGCGTCGTACCGGGGCGTCGGGCCGAGCGGGGCGGCCTTGCCGGGCCGGGACACCCCGGCACCCGCGGACGGGGAGGCGACCCAGCGGAAGTTGCGGCGCGCCGGCGGCACCGGACGCTGCGGGTCGACGGGTGAGAGCAGCAGCCCACGGCACCCCGGGCACCACTGACGTGGCTGTCCCATGACCGGCCAGCGGTGTTCGCAGCGAACGCAGATCTGGTAAGCGGGCATCAATAGATCTTCGCCGGAGTGTCGCCGTCGGAGGTCAAGGGCCGGCCGTTGTGCTGCCAGGCCACCATGCCGCCGGTGACCTGGAACGCCTCGAAGCCGATGTTGTTGAGGTACTCGACGACACCGAGGGAACGCCCGCCCTGGCGGCAGATGACGTAGACCTCGGCGTCGATGTCGATGTCCTCGATGCGGGCGGGCACCTCCCCGATCGGGATGTGCAGTGCGCCCGGTGCATGACCGAGGTTCCACTCGTCGACTTCGCGCACGTCCAGGAGAACCACACCATCGCCGGTCTCCGGGACGTCGTCGACCGACACGGTGGGAACATCGGAGAAGCTCACATCGTCAATAGTGGCACGCGCCCTGCGGCGACGCAGCCGTCGGCACGGCCGCTGGCCACGGTCACGTCACGCGGTTGTCACGGGACGGCCACATTCACGGCAAGAAGCGACCGCCGAAATCTCCACGGCGACGGAGTTATCCACAGTTTCCACAGGTTCATCCCCAGTTCTCGGGAGAATTCACAGGGCGTACCTCGTACGCGGAGGGAACATTTCACTCCCGGGCCACGCGAGCCGTCCGAAACATCGTGCGCCGCACCGGCACCTCCCGTACCACCGAACGGCGGTCCTCGCCGCCGCGCGCGCAGTCACACCGAACTGAAAGGATCGTGGGTATGGAACTACGGATCTTCACCGAACCCCAGCAGGGCGCCACCTACGCCGATCTCCTCGCTGTCGCACAGGCGGCGGAACGGCTCGGCTACGGGGCGTTCTTCCGATCCGACCACTATCTCGCGATGAACAGCAAGGGCCTGCCCGGCCCCACCGACGCCTGGATCACCCTGGCCGGCCTGGCCCGGGAGACCTCGACGATCCGCCTCGGAACCCTCGTCACGTCCGCGACGTTCCGGCATCCGGGCCCGCTCGCGATCACCGTCGCACAGGTCGACGCGATGAGCGGCGGCCGTGTCGACTTCGGGCTCGGCGCCGGCTGGTACGAGGAGGAGCACCTCGCCTACGGCATCCCGTTCCCGCCGCTGCAGGAGCGTTTCGACAAGCTCGAGGAATCCCTCGCCGTGATCACCGGCCTGTGGGAGACCCCGGTGGGCAAGACGTTCTCGTACGAGGGAGCGCACCACCGGATCCTCGATTCGCCCGCACTGGCGAAGCCCGCCCAGCGGCCGGGCCCGCCGATCGTGATCGGCGGCAAGGGGAAGCGGCGCACCCCTGCGCTCGCGGCGCGCTTCGCCGACGAATTCAACGTTCCGTTCGAGTCGGCCGAGGAATCCGCGCGGCTGTTCGCGCGGGTCCAGGACGCATGCCGTGCCGTGAACCGCGACCCCGCGGAGCTGGTGTGGTCGAACGCGCTGGTGCTGTGCTGCGGCCGCGACGAGGCCGAGATCACCCGCCGCGCCGCGCGCATCGGACGGGAGGTCGGCGAGCTGCGCGAGAACGGATTGGCCGGGACGCCGGAGGAGGTCGTCGAGAAGATCCGGCGTTACGCCGAGATCGGAACGCAGCGGATCTACCTGCAGATCCTCGATCTCGCGGATCTGGACCATCTCGAACTGGTCGCCCAGGAAGTGCTCCCCGCGGTGCGCTGATCCGGCGGGTCAGTGACTGCTGGTGGAGCCGAGGAAGATTTCGATGTCCCGGCTCCACCGGCGGGCACGGGCGAGATCCAGCCGCCACCGGGCGACGGCGAAGACGGCACCCGCGACGAGGACCGCCCCGATCCATCCGGACACGCCGACCAGAACCGACGACACCTTCGCGCTCGTCGGGCTCATCGGCGGCAACGTCTGGTGGCCGTCCGCGTCGACCCAGACCGCGACCCGGCTGCCGCTGGCGGTGGTGGCCTCGACCTGGATGTTGCCGTGCCGTGTCTCGTGGCCCCACGTCCACGACGCCGGGACCGTGGCGGGGCCGGCGATCGTGGAGTCGCCGTAGGACGCGGCGGGAGCTTCCGGGGTGCCCTCGGTCGTGGCCGTCACCAGGGACCGTTCGGCGGTCTGCTGCGCCGACAACGCCAGCTGGGTGTCCCAGGTCAGGGCCCCGGTCCAGACGGCGACGGGGATCATCGCGACCACGAGGAAGACGAGCACGGACGTCAGCCGTGCTTCGATCCGGTCGGTGCGGCGCACGAGCGGATTGCGGCGTCGCGAAGACCGGCGGGCCGTTCTCAGATACGCCGCCGTGCTGTTCACCATGTCGGATCCGGTCCTTCCCCCACGAGTGATGCTCATTCCAGGGTGATCCTCGGATCCGCCAAGATCAAGGGGACGGGCTTATATCACACCGCCGACGGCCCGCGCGACCGGTATTCGACCGGTTTCGGCTGCGGTTTCTACAGGCCGAGACCGACCGGGCAGCTGACTCCGGTCGCGTGCACCGGGCAGTAGCCGTTCGGATTCTTCGCGAGGTACTGCTGGTGGTAGTCCTCGGCGTAGTAGAACTGCGTCAGCGGCGCGATCTCGGTGGTGACGGCGCCGTATCCGGCGGTCGCCAGGCGCTTGCCGAACGCTTCCGCGGTGGCCTCGGCGATCTCGATCTGCGATTCGTCGAACGTATAGATCGCCGACCGGTACTGGGTCCCCTGGTCGTTGCCCTGCCGCATGCCCTGCGTCGGGTCGTGGTTCTCCCAGAACTGCTGCAGGATCTGCGCATACCCGATCACCTCGGGGTCGAACACGACGAGCACGACCTCGGTGTGCCCGGTACGTCCCGAGCAGACCTCTTCGTACGTGGGGTTCGGGGTGTAGCCACCGGCGTAACCGGCGGCGGTCGAGTACACACCGTCGAGTTCCCAGAATTCCTTCTCGGCACCCCAGAAGCAGCCCATGCCGACGACGGCGGTCTGCAGACCGTCCGGGAACGGCGGGGTGAGGGGATGTCCGTTGACGTAGTGGGCGTCGGGAACGGGGATGGGATCGGGTCGTCCGGGCAGTGCCTGCTCGCGGGTGACCATCACGGATTTCGTGCTCGTGTGGGACAGGATCTCGTCGAACCAGGACATGGTCCCGATGCTACGCGCGCACTTCGCTCCCGGTCCGTGTCGCGTCAACGGTGCCGGTCGACGGGGTGCGGCGCACCCACCGGTCGGTGATCCAGCGTCCGGCGGGCACCTCGACGAAGCGATGGAGCATCTCGGACACGAGCGCGCACACCACCACGAACGCGAGCACGGCGCCGGTGCGTCCGAGATGCCCGACGGTGTTCTCGTACACCCGGTAGAGCACCAGGGTGTGCACGAGGTAGATCGCGAAACTGCGGGTCGCGGTCCAGTACACGATCCGTGAGCGGGCGAGGCGGCCGTCGTAGCGGGCGAGCAGCACGACGGTCGCGGTGACCACGACGATCGTCCACAGGTAACGGGTTCCGGCCCAGTACACCTGGTAGTCGGTGGCGACCCACACGACCATCACCTGCGCGAGCATCGCGAGGATGAGGCCGCGGGGGCCGGTCAGCCGCGCCCAGCCCAGATAGATGATCTGGCCGAGGAAGACACACGGCAGGGTCGCGGCGATCTTCGACAGGAACGGCACGGCGTACGGCTGCGGGACGTACAGGTTGTAGAAGATGACGAGCATGCACACCGCGGCACCCAGGGTGGGCATCGCCATGGGCGCGGCCCTCAGCAGCGGTCGCGCGAGCACGCAGTACAGATAGAACGTGAACTGGACCGCGAGCGTCCACGTCACGCCGAGCACCGCGACCTCGGGCTTCAGGAAGAATCCGCCGAGTACGAAACTGAGACCCGCCTCGACGTTGGAGATGCCGGTCTGGCCGCTGAACATGCCGTTGATGCCGAACCGCACGAGCACGATCGCCGACAGGATCGCGACCCAGAACGCGGGGAGCAGCCGGGCACCCCTGGCGATGAGGAACGGCCTCGCGTCCTGCCGGATCGCGGATCGGGTGATGAGCATCCCGGTCAGCATCATGAACGCGGCGACGCCGAGGAACGACAGGTGCTGGTTGAGTTTCGCGCCGTCGACGAACACGTCGTAGACGAGGTCGATCGCCCACCAGCCGGTGCCGAGATCGTCGATCAGATAGAACGAGATGTGCGAATAGACGACCGCCAGAACGGCGAGTGTCTTCAGCAGATTCACGCCCGGGAATTCGACCCGCGGTGCTTCGCCTCCGCGTGCCGGATCGCTCGAGAGTGGCCGAAACACCCGGCAATGTTAATGTCCGGTTTACCTTCCCGCCGAATTCGTCGGCGTTTGCGCAGGTGGAGACCTTCGTCGCCGGCCGGACCGTCCAACGGCCCTCGACGGCGGTACGCCGGATATGCCGTAACCGGCTGCAGTCGCGTGTTGCGCAGGGTGTACTTATGAGTTTGGGTGGAAACCCAGAAGTACCGAAAACATGAACGGGCCCAACAGGCCCGCAGATGAAGGGACCCTTCGTGGCTGAGTACACGCTTCCGGAACTGCCCTACGACTACGCGGCCCTCGAACCGCACATCTCTGCCAAGATCATGGAGCTGCACCACAGCAAGCACCACGCCACCTACGTCGCCGGCGCCAACACGGCCCTCGAGAAGCTGGCCGAGGCCCGCGACAACGGCACGATGGCCGCGCAGGCCACCAAGCTGGAGAAGGACCTCGCGTTCCATCTCGGTGGCCACACGAACCACTCGGTGTTCTGGCAGAACCTCTCGCCCGAGGGTGGCGACAAGCCCGAGGGTGAGCTCGCCGCTGCCATCGACGACGCCTTCGGCTCGTTCGACAAGTTCCGCGATCACTTCTCGGCCAACGCGAACTCCATCCAGGGCTCCGGCTGGTCCATCCTGGCGTGGGATTCCATCGGTCAGCGGCTCCAGATCGTCCAGCTCTACGATCAGCAGGGCAACATCTCCATCGGCCTGGTTCCGCTGCTCATGCTCGACATGTGGGAGCACGCCTTCTACCTGCAGTACCAGAACGTCAAGGCCGACTACGTCAAGGCCTTCTGGAACATCGTGAACTGGGCGGACGTCCAGGCTCGCTTCGAGCGCGCCCGCACCCAGACCGCCGGTCTGATCGTCTAGTCACCCGCACACGCTGCGCCGAGAGGGACGCCGGATTTCCGGCGTCCCTCTCTCGCGTCCGGCTCCCGTGCGCCTGGCACTCGAGCCCTCTTGTGTGCCAGCCGGGGAACCGGTCATTCTTCTCATATACCCGACGAGGTGTACCGGCCGGTGCTGCGCGCCGGCGAACTTCGACAGGGGAGGTTGCGGGATGAACGGACACGGACGAATCGAACTCGCCGCCTTCCAGTCCGCGGGGATGCTGCGCGGTTTCGTGGTCTCGGGACGCTGGCCCGACACCACCCGCGAGTGGACCCAGTTGCTGGCGATGACGGTGCGCGTCGCGTCGCTGCCGGGTCTGCTGCCCACGTCCACGGTCTTCGGTGTGCGGGAGGAACTGCCCGACGATCCGGAGCCGGGCACGGTCGGGCTCGTGGTTGCCGAGGGGCCGGTGCTGGGCGCGGAGGCCGTCGAGCCCGGGCGGTTCGCGGCCCATCAGCCGCCGGCGCTGATCATGCTGCACCCGCCGTCGGAGACGACGCCGTCGCTGCCCGAGAACGCGGGCGTCGCGTCGGGCTGCGTCCTGCTTCCGGGGCTTCCGCATCTGGGGCTCGAACATCGTGCCGCGTGGGTGGAGGCCGAAGCCGACGGGACGGTGACGGCGCTGGTCAGCCGGGTGGGTGTGGATCCGAACAGCGACCCCGACACCGCGATTCTGGCCATGCTGCTCGCTGCGTGAACCGTACCCACATCTCCGAGTTCGGGTAACCAAACTTAGTGTGCCCTTTGCCATTTCGCGCTCATCGCGCTATCGTTGCCGAAGCGAAGGGGAGTAGCCCCCAATCGCTCGGTCGACACACTGGCACGTGCCCCTCGGGGTCCGGCCCGGCCGGGTGAACCGGATCCATCGATTCCGGTGGGCGAGACCTTCGGCCGTCGACGCACCTCGCGCCGGCGACCGGAGGAAGCCCGTTTCCTCCATCGGAACAGGAGGAAACACCGGATGCTCGCCGCGATCGCACTCAGTTTCGCCGTCATCTTCGTCGCCGAACTCGGCGACAAATCCCAGCTCATGGCGATGACGTTCGCGCTGCGCTACCGCTGGTGGGTGGTCCTCTCCGGCATCCTCGCCGCGACCACCGCCGTACACCTCGTCTCGGTCGCGGTCGGCCACTATCTCGGAGTCGCGATCCCGTCCACGGCGCTCGCGATCATCGGCGGTGTCGCGTTCGTGTTCTTCGGCCTGTGGACGCTGCGGGGCGACTCGCTCGACGAGGACGAACAGAACAAGGCCGCGCGCGTCACCCGGTCCGCGTTCCTCGCCGTGACCTCCGCATTCTTCCTGGCCGAACTCGGCGACAAGACCATGCTCGCCACCATCACCCTGGCCGCGGACAACAACTGGGCCGGCGTGTGGATCGGATCGACGATCGGCATGGTCGCCGCCGACGCGCTCGCGGTCGTCGTCGGCGCACTGCTCGGTAAGCACCTGCCGGAGAACACGATCCGGCTCGGTGCGGCGGCGCTGTTCTTCGCCTTCGGCGCCTGGATGCTCGGCGAGGGCCTGGCCCCCGAGACGCCTGCCGGGTTCGTCGCCGGTGGCGCGACGATCGCGCTGGCCGCAGCGATCGCCGCCGTCCGCGCGGTCGTGGTCCGTCGACGCGCGGCCGAGGCGCCGCGCGTGCCCGTCGAGCAGTAGAAACCGCTCCCGCCGTCCCGGCCGTACGCCGGAACGGACCGCTCCGGCTTGCACCCAGGAGTATGCTTGCCGATAGGCAATTAATACCGGGAGGCGACGTGGGTACCGACAGCACACGATTCGAGAACGACGAGATCGCGCGGCTGCGCGTCACCTTCGGCAAGATCGCCCGCCGCGTCGACCGCCGCTCTTCCGGCGAGGACGGTCTCACCCGCACCCAGTTCTCCCTGCTGTCCACCGTCGCGCGGCACGAGGAGATCGGCGTGCGCGAGGTCGCCGAGATCGAGGGCCTCAACCCGACGATGCTGTCGCGGATGCTCGGCAAGCTCGAGGACGCCGGCCTGCTCACCCGCTCCCCCGACCCCGGCGACAAACGCGTGGTCCGGGCCCGCATCACCGACGCCGGCCGGGAACGGTTCCTGCATCTACGGGAGGTTCGGACCGCGCTCTTCGCGGAGAATCTGGCGGCGTTGTCCGACGAGCACAGCGACGCGATCCGCCGGGCGCTCCCCGCACTCGAAGCCCTCGCCGAGAGCATGGCCGACGCCGGGTGTCGCCCGTGACAGCCCTCACCGACCTGCGCGGACAGACCTTCGCCGCACTCCGCGGTGCGAATTTCCGCCGCTACATCTCCGGCCAGGCCGTTTCCCTGATCGGCACCTGGATGCAGACCGTCGCGCAGTCGTGGCTCGTCCTCGAACTGACCGGATCCGGTACCGCGATCGGCGTGGTGCTGGCGTTGCAGACCGTGCCGATGCTGCTCATCGGCCCGTACGGCGGCGTCGTCGCGGACCGGGTGGACAAACGCAGACTGATGATCGGCCTGCAGTCGATGATGGGCATCCAGGCCCTGGTCCTGGGTCTGCTCACCGTCACCGGCACCGTCCGGCTGTGGCACGTGTGGGTGCTCGCCGTGATGCTCGGACTGAACCAGTGTTTCGAGAACCCCGCCCGCCAGTCGTTCATGCTCGAGATGGTCGGCCCCGAAGATCTGCGCAATGCCGTGAGTCTGCAGTCCGTGCTGGCCTCGTGCTCACGCATGATCGGACCGGCCGTCGCCGGCCTGGTCATCGCCGCCGGCGGTATCGGCGTCTGCTTCCTGCTCAACGCGGCCAGCTTCGTCGCGGTCGTGACCTCGCTGCTGCGCCTCGACGTGACGCTGCTGAACCCGACGCCACCGGCCGTCCGGGCGCGCGGCCAGCTGCGGGAGGGCCTGGCATACGTGCGGCGCAGCCCCGACCTCGCGGTGCCGCTGCTCATGATGGCGCTCGTCGGCTGCCTGGCCTTCGAATTCCAGGTCGTCCTTCCGGTCGTCGCCGAACACGTGCTCGTCGCCGGAGCCGGTGGCTACGGATTCCTGACCGCCGCGATGGGCGCCGGATCGGTCGTCGGCGGACTCGTGATCGCCACGTGGGGACGCACCGGGGTCAAACCGCTGGTGGTGACCGCACTCGCCTTCGGCGTGGCCATGGCAGCCGCCGCGGCCGCTCCGAACCTCGGGTTCATGATCGCCGCGATGGTTCTCGTCGGCGGCCTGAGCGCATCGTTCACCGCGACCACGAACAGCTCGCTGCAGCTCGCGTCGGCCCCGACGATGCGCGGGCGTGTCATGGCGCTGTGGTCGGTGGCGTTCCTCGGTTCCACCGCGATCGGCGGGCCGTTCGCCGGGTGGGTGTGCGAGGAGTTCGGCGGACGGGCCGGACTGCTGCTCGGTGCCGTCGCATGTCTCGTCGCGGCCGGGCTCGGCGCGATACTGCTGGTGCGCGGTCGCCGGCGCTCCCTCGAGGAGGTCGCCGCGCCCGCCGCAGGGACGCCCGCGTAGCTCCCGGCGCGCCTGCCGCCGCGCTAGGGTTCGACCACAGACGAGGCGCGCCGACCGGGCCGCCGGAACAGGAGCAAGGCAGTGGAAATTCAGGGAACCGCAGCACTGGTCACCGGAGCCGCCTCCGGGCTCGGCGCGGCCACCGCGAAACGCCTCACCGACGCCGGCGCGACCGTCTTCGGTCTCGATCTCGCCCAGTCCATCGAGCGGGTCGGCGGCAAGGCGCCCGAGGGCGTCACGCTGCTCGCCACGGACGTCACCAGCGCCGACGAGGTGCAGGCCGCGGTCGACACGATCGTCGAGTCGGGTGTGCCGCTGCGCACCGTCGTCAACTGTGCCGGCGTCGGCTGGGCCGGTCGCATCCTGTCGAAGAACGGCCCGCACGACCTCGAACTGTTCCGCACGGTCATCACCGTGAACCTGCTCGGCACGTTCAACGTGATGCGCCTGGCCGCGGACGCCATCTCCAAGACCGATCCGGTCGACGACGCCGGTCAGCGCGGCGTCGTGATCAACACCGCGTCCGTCGCGGCGTTCGAGGGCCAGATCGGGCAGATCGCGTACTCCGCTTCCAAGGGCGGCGTGCACGGCATGACCGTCCCCGCGGCCCGCGATCTCGCGCAGTTCGGCATCCGCGTCAACACCATCGCCCCCGGCATCGTCGACACCCCGATGCTCGCCGGTGTCACCGAGGAGTACCGCAAGGGCCTCGAAGCGGGCGTGCCGTTCCCGTCGCGGCTGGCCCAGCCGGCCGAGTACGCCCAGCTCGTGCAGATGATCGTCGAGCACGACTACCTCAACGGCGAGACCATCCGCATGGACGGTGCGCTGCGCATGGCGCCGCGCTAGGCGGCTCCGCCGCCCGTGCGTGGTTCCGGTGGCCCCCGCTACCGGAACCACGCACGAGCCGCGGCTACTTCGGCATCAGATACGAGCCGGGATACAGCGAGAAAGAACGCTGCCGCAAGGACAATTCGTCCATCACCCGCGAGCGGGTACTGACCCGGTTACCCGAAACCTTGTGTCCCGGAGCGTTTCCTGCGCGGGAGACACTCGCCGCCCCGACCGCGGTCACCGCTACCGTCGCGAAAAATGCAGTGAGAGTGCCGATTCTGCGAAGCATCGATCGTCCTTCCCTGATGTGGTCTCGACTTTCAATGTAGGCACCGAGCACGCCCGATCGCCATCCGAACACGCCGCCGCAGGGGGTTTTGATCCGATCGAACGACGAGGCACACTCGTGACATGCCCCCCGGAGCAGCAGCCGTGCGGGTGCTCGTCGCCGTCGTCGCGGTGGTCGCGGTGATGGGCGTCCTGTTGTGGGCCGGCCAGCGACGGTTGATCTACCTGCCGGACACGTCCACGCCACCGCCGGCGTCGGACATCCTTCCCGGTGCCCGGGACGTCCGGCTCCACACGTCCGACGGCCTCGAGCTCGGTGCCTGGTTCGTCCCGGCCGCCGTTCCCACCGGACCGGGTGCCGGCTTCACCGTGCTGCTCGCGCCCGGGAACGGCGGCAACCGGCTCGACCGGGCACCTCTCGCCGCGGCCCTGTCCGGCGCGGGCTTCGCGACACTGCTGATGGACTACCGCGGCTACGGCGGCAATCCGGGCCGGCCCACCGAGGCCGGTCTCGCGCTCGACGCGCGCGCCGCGCGGCAGTTCCTCCTCACCGGCGAGACCGTCCCGCCCGAGCGGCTGCTGTATCTCGGGGAGAGCCTCGGTACCGGCGTCGCCGCCGAACTCGCCGCCGCGCATCCGCCGGCGGGCCTGCTGCTGCGCTCGCCGTTCGTCGACCTGCCGTCCGTCGCGCGGCACCACTATCCGCTTCTCCCGACGGTGCTGGTGCGGGACCGCTTTCCGGTCGCCGCGACCGTCGCCCGTCTCGAGGTGCCGGTCACCGTCGTCCACGGCACCGCCGACACGATCGTCCCGTCCGCGCAGAGCGAGCGGGTCGCCGACGCGGCGCCGCATCTCGTCGAACGGGTCGTCCTGCCGGGTACCGGGCACAACGACCCACCCATGTTCGGGCAACCGGTGGTCGATGCGCTGGTCCGCCTCGCCGAGGCCGTGCGGTCCTGACGGTCAGAGGTCGTCGATGTGCGGAATCTCCAGCACCGCCCGGTCGGTCATCCACTCGCGCAGGATCTTCGTCGCGACGACGTCGTCCTCGTTGTACTCGAGCAGTCGCTGTCGCTGCGTCGGATCGGGCACGCCCTCGTAGCCGACGGCCTCGCGGTACCAGCTCATGGACGCCTCGCCGCCGGCCTCGTCGTCCCGCCACCGATGTCCCGCGAGCGGAGCGATCTTCTTGAGCCCCTTGCCGTTCGGGCAGACGAACTGATCCGTCACCGCCTGGTACACGTCGACCCACTGCGGCGAGTCGATGAACGCGCGCACCTCGGCTTCGCTCGGCACACCGGGCCGTCCGCCGAACCGGCGTGCCGACGACAACAACCACTTGTCCTCGGCGCTTCGCGAATAGCAGTATGCGGCAAAGGTTTTCCCGCGCCGTTCCGCGACCTTCCGCTGATCGGACAGCCACGACCAGAATTCGCCGAACGAGCGGGCCTCGTCCTCGGTGGGCACGGGATCCCACGTCGCGAACGGCCGGTACACGGCGTCGCCGTCGCCGTTCAGCAACGTCCCCCACAGGTACGCCCCGAACTCGTGGTAGCTCTCCATGTCGACGTCGACCTCGATGTCGGCCCGGTGCACGTGCACGTGCGGGTAGCGCCGCACGAGGGGCGCCCCCACCAGCCACGCCTTCGCCGTCACCACCGTGTCCGCGAACGACCCCTGCGGCCACACCTCGGGTTCCGTACCGTCCCAGCGGGCCAGCTCGTCGACGGTGTGCACGCCGAGTTCGTGCAGGACCGTCGCGCGCTGACCGGGCGCCACCAGCGACACGTCGTGCGTCCGCACCAGCTGTTCACGGCACCGGGTCCACCACGGGCAGGTGCGGCACTCCCCGATCTGCGCCGGCTCGGTCGCGACCTCGCCGCGCGCGATCGCGACCCGGTCCGCGAACCGCTCGTCGTAGTCGCCGAGCACCTCCGACAGGTCGTGCACGAGGATGCAGTCGCCGCCGTAGCCGACCGCCCCGGCGATCTTCGCGGGAGTGGCCAGCCCGTGCCGTTCGAGCATCCGGTACAGGTGCGCGACGCGCATCTGGTCGCGGGGCTGGCTGCGTACCTTGCGGGTCTCGTCGACCGCGGGTTCCCACGCGAACAGCCCGGTCGTGGTCGCACCGCGACCCGGATCGGTGACCTTGTGGTTGACGACGATCACCGGGATGTAACCGCCGTGTTCGGTATCGCGCAGCAGCATCTCGGACCGGCCGCGCCGACCCGTGCCGAGGTCGGCGGGCAGCACCGCACCCCAGATCCGGTCGGCCCCGTCGCGGCACGCCCGGATCGTGTCCTCCGCCCGCGCGGACGCCGGCCGGTCCCCGGCGATCTGCACCCAGCCGGGCTGTGCGCCGAACAGTTGCCTGCGGATCGATTCACGATGTGCGGCCGCGGCCTCCTGCCGCTGTTTCGCTCCGGGGTTCTCCGGTGCTGCCGCCAAGTCCTCAGGAAACGTCGCGTCCAGATACACCCGGTGACGGCACCGCGTCAGCGCGCTCGCCTCGATGAGGACGGGCGATCGCCGCTTTTCGATGGGTGCATTCACAACTGTCCAGAGTATTCGTCCTAAGGTGAACCGATACCACCGGCACAGATAGCCTGATGTTCAGGCGCCGCTGCGCCGCCACACCGAATGGAGGGTGCTGTTCGATGGCGTTGTTCAACCGGCGGAAGCGTCGCGCCACCCGCAAGGCCGAGGCGAAGGCCCTGAAGCACAAGGCCGCGCTCGAAGCGAAGCTCAGCGCGAAAAACGAATCGAAACGGGACCGGCGTGCCGCGAAGGCACGGGCCAAGACCGACAAGGAACTCGTCAAGTCACAGGCCCGCGTCGAAAAGCAGCAGGTCGCCACGCTCAAGGCACAGGAGAAGGCCGCCGCCGCGCAGGGGTTCACCGCCGCGAAGGTGCGCCGCTATCTCGGTGTCGCCCGCCTGCTGGCTCCCGTGCTGGTGCCGCTGATCTATCAGGCCGTCACCGCGCTGCGCGGGCAACTCGACGCCCGGCGGGCGCAGCGCATGGGCATCGCGATCGATCAATTGGGCGAGTACACCGGGCACGGTGCACGGCTCAGCGCCCGCGTCGCAGGTGCCGAGCAGTCCGTCGCCAAGATCGTCGAGCAGCATCCGCAGGATGCCGAAACCCGGAAGTTCGCCGAGGCCATCCGTGCCCGGCTCACCGATCTGACGACCGCCATCGGCGCGGCCGAGCAGATGCCGGCCCAGCGCCGCCGCTCGGCGCACGCGGCGATCTCCACCGAGCTCGACGGCATCGAAGCCGACCTGCTGGCCCGCCTCGGCGTGCGCTGACGTTCCCGTGTCTGCCGGTCCGATCCTGCGCGGTGCGACCGCGGGTGCCCTGACGGCGGCGCTCGCGATCGCCGCGCACGCCGCGGCCGGCGGCGGAGCACCGACGGGACCGGGTGCGGCGCTGCTCGTCGCGGTCGCCGCCGTCGTCGGGGTGCTGGGTGCGCACATGACGGCGGTGCCGACGATCGCGTTGCTCGCGGTCGGCCAGGCCGGCACGCACGTCGTCCTCGCGGCCGTTCCGGCCGAGCACACCCACATGTCGTGGACGATGCTCGCCGCACACGTGATCGCGATCGCCGGGTGTGCCCGGCTGCTCACGGCCGCGGAACGCCTGTACGCGGCGATCACCCGCGCGGTACGTGCGGCCCTGTCGGCCGGTCCGGTGCCGGTCGAGGCTCCGGTCCGGGTCGTGCCGGCCGGTGCGGTGCGGCGGATCGTCGAGGCGCGACCGCCACCGAGCATCCGTCGGAGGGGACCACCCGTCGCGGTCGTCCGGCCCGCATCTCCTCTCCGATCAGAAAGCCCGTACAGATGAAGATCCTCCCGACCCGCGCCGTCACGGCCGCGGGCATCACCGCTGCACTGCTGTTCACCGGTGCCGGCATCGCGTCCGCGCACGTCAGCGTTGTCGCACCCGACGCCGCGCAGGGCGGCTACTCGGTACTCACCTTCCGCGTGCCGACCGAGTCCGAGACGGCCGGAACCACCGCGTTGACGGTGACGCTGCCCGGACTGAAGTCCGCGCGGACCGAACCGATGCCGGGCTGGACCGCCGCCGTCACCAAGGACCCGGCGTCCGGTCTCGCCACCTCGGTGACCTGGACCGCCGACCCCGGCGTCGCCGTCGGGCCCGGCCAGTTCCAGCAGTTCCTCCTGTCCGCCGGGCCACTGCCCGAGCAGGACACGGTGTCGTTCCCGGCGGTCCAGACCTACAGCGACGGTCAGGTCGTCGCGTGGGATCAGGAAACGACCGGCGACGAGGAACCGGAGAAGCCGGCGCCCACCCTGACCCTCGCCGCGAGCAGCACCGACGGCGATGCACACGGCACCGAGTCCACCACGGCCACCGACGGGAACACCGGCGACGCGAGCAGCACGGACGACACGGCCCGCTGGCTCGGCGGTGTCGGCCTGGTGCTCGGCGCGCTCGCCGCCGCCCTCGGCCTCGGCGCGGTCGTGAAGGGGCGGCGCTCATGAATCGCGTGTTCGCAGTCCTGGTCGCCCTGGTCGCGGCGCTGTTGCCGACCGCTGGGCCGGCATCGGCGCATGCCGTCGTCCTGGCCAGCAATCCGGAGGACGGCGCGCAGATCGCGCGGGCCCCCGAGCAGGTGACGGTGACGTTCAACGAGGCGATGCAGCAGCAGTTCGCCGCGCTCACCGTCGTCGGACCGGACGGAAACCTGTGGTCGCACGGCGATCCCGTCGTCGACGGCGCGACCGTCGGCGTCGACGTCGGCGAGCTGGGCCCGGCCGGCGAGTACACCATCGCGTTCCGGGTCACCTCCGCCGACGGCCACCCCGTCAGCGGAACCCGCACATTCACGCTCACGCAGGACGGGTCGGGCACGCCCGGTGCCCCGGCCGCCGGCACGAAGGCCGACTCGCCGGAAACCCCGGCCGCGACCTCGGCCGACGGCGACGACGGCGGCGCGGCGGTGTGGTGGTTCGTCGTCGCCGCGGTGGTCGTGGTCGCGGGCGGCCTGTGGTTCGCGTTGCGCAAGCCGAAGGCCTGACCTCCGTGTTGCGGGTGCGCCGACGGTGGCTGCTCGGGGCCGCCGCCGGCGCAACCGCGGGGGTTGCCGCCGGATGGCTGCTGGCCGCACCGCAGGGGTCGAGCTGGGTGCGCGCCCTGTCGTTGTGCGCGGGCGTGACCGTGCTCGGTCTGGCCGCGCTCGGTGTCGTGGTCCGCGGCGAGCGGCGCCCGCCGGTCGCGTTCACCGATCTGTGGCGGGCGATCGCCGCGCTCGGCGGCGTGTGGCTGGTGTGCGAGGGCGCGTTGCTGGTGTTCGAGGCGGCGGCGGTGGCCGGAGTGCCGGTCACCCGGCTCGACACCGCACGGTTCGCGCAGTTCGCCGGAACCGTGGGGGCCGGACGGATCGGGGTGGCGTCGTTCGTGTGCGTCGCGGTGTGCACGGTCGTCGCGGTCGTCGCGTACCGCCGGGACGCGCCGTGGCCGACGGCTCCGGTTCTCGCGGCGGCGGCGCCGGCGCTGATCGCGCGGCCGGTGTCCGGGCACATGTCGCAGCAGCCGGTGGGGTCGCTGCTCGACGCGGTGCACGTCCTCGCGGCCGGTCTGTGGGTGGGCGTGCTCGCCGCGCTCGCGTTGACTGTGCGTTCGCGCGGGGCGTGGGCCCGGCTGCTGCCGCGCTATTCGACGCTGGCCGTGTGGTGTGTGGTGGCGCTGACGGTCACCGGGGTGATCGATGCGGCGGTGCGGCTGGGTTCGGTGACCGCGCTGGCCGACACCGGGTACGGCCGCATCGTGCTGGCCAAGTCCGTGGTCCTCGCCGGCCTGATGGCCCTGGCATCGTGGTGGCGTCGTACGTGGGTGCCCGCCGCGACCGCCCATCGCGCGACCGCGGAGGTGTCGCTGCGCAACGCGGTGATCGAGGTGTGCGCGACATCGGTCGCGCTCGGATTGGCGGCCGCACTCGCGACCACTGCCTGAGCCGTTCAGCCGACCAGACTCGCCGCGCGCCGCAGATCGCGGACCAGCGATTCGAGTGCGTCCTCGCGGCCGGTGCGCATCCGCAGGATCGCCGACGGATGTACGGTCGCGACGATCTGCGGATCCGACGGCAGATTCAGTTCCGGGTCGGCGTGCAGGACCTGTCCGCGATGCTCGGTGATCCGGAAGCTCGGGCCGAGCAGCGCCTGCGCGGCGGTCGCCCCCAGGCACACCAGCACGTCGGGACGCACCGCTTCGAGCTCGGCGAACAACCACGGCCGGCACGCGATCACCTCGCCGCGCGCCGGTTTCTTGTGGATGCGTCGTTTCCCGCCGGCGTCACGCGTGAATTTGAAGTGTTTGACGGCGTTGGTCACGTAGACGTCCCCACGGTCGACCCCGGCCTTCTCGAGGGCACGGTCGAGCAGGTGCCCGGCCGGTCCGACGAACGGCTCGCCCGCACGGTCCTCCTGGTCGCCGGGTTGTTCCCCGACGAGCAGCAACCGCGCCGTCGCTGGTCCGGCACCGAACACGGTGGGCCCGGCATATCGGTACAGATCACAGCCGCGGCACCCGGCCGCGGCCGAGGCGAGTTCGTCGAGATCGTTGCTGTTCGGCAGGTACTGCTGGGCGCCGGGATGCGTGGCCATATCCGGTGAATACCCGGAGTTCGGGCCGGGAACCGGGCTCGCACCGCGGACCGTATGAAATATCACAGAAATAAAAGATTGCATCGCTGCAGAGTTACGATCGGCCGACCGATCCAGGAGACGACCCGATGCCGAGAACCGCGACGACGGCAGCGCACACGCGACGCCCTTCGAGGTTGCGCAGTCTCGTCCGGCATCCCGCGGTCCGGGGACTGCTCGCTCTCGCCGTCCTCGCCTCCGCCGCCTGGATTCTCCGCGGTCAGCTCCCCGCCCTGTCCACGATCCGCGATGCCGTGCTGGGCGCGCAGGTGCAGTGGGTGATCGGTGCCTTCGCCGTCCAGATGGTCGCGATGCACATGCTGGCCCGCCTGCAGAACGTCGTCGTCTCCGCATTCGGCGGCGAGATGTCGCGACGCCGATCCGAACTGGTCACCTACGCGTCCACCGCCGTGACGCAGGGACTGCCCGCCGGCGGGGCGTTCGCCGCGGGTTACAACTACCGCTGGCTGACCGTCGCGGGCCTGACCCCGGGCAACGCGGTGGTCGCGCTGACCCTGTCGGCGGGGGTGTCGATGCTCGCGCTCGGCGTTGTCTACTCGGCGACCGTCAGTCCACAGGTGGCCTCGTGGGTGGTCGACGATGTGCACAACATCGTCCTCGCGGCGTGCGTCGCCGCCGGGATCGCCGTGGTCGCGGGTGCCGTCGAGGTCGCCCGGCGGCGCGCGCCCGAACCGAACGTCGAGACCCCTCCGTCCGCCGGCTGGAAGACGAAACTCGCGAACACTCTCGCCGAGGTCGCCCACCTTCCGCGGATGGTGTGGCACCGGGCGTTCGCGCTCACCACCGCGAAGTGGATGTTCGACCTGTTGTGCCTGATCGCGGCGTGCCTGGCGGTCGGTATCGAAGCCGGTGTCGCGTCCCTCGCCACCCTGCACGTCGCGACGCAGGTGGCACGGCAGATCCCGCTGACACCGGGCGGTGTCGGCATCGTCGAGGCCGGCCTGGTCGCCGGTCTCGTCGCGCTCGGGTTCGACGCCGGAGCGGCCGCCGCAGCCGTCGCGATCTACCGGCTGTGCACCTACTGGTACCCGCTGGTCGCCGGGGCCGGGAGCATCCCGTTGCTGCGGCACGTCGCCCGGCGCGACGCCGCGCGCACACCCGAGGACGACACCGCGATCGCAGCCGCGTAGGGGAACCGTGCCATCGGGGCTCTGCACTACGGTGTTACCGATGGCTGGAGGAACCTCTTGACCGATACCGGGCCGACACTCTCGCTGCGCTCCCGCAAACGAGCTCGGACGTGGACCGCGATCCACTCCGCGGCGGCCGACGCCGCACTGACCCACGACCGTCTCGCCGACGTGACCATCGAGTCGATCGTCGCGGAAGCGAACGTGTCCGCGCGCACGTTCTTCAACTATTTCGCGTCGAAGGAGGACGCCGTCCTCGGCTTGCGGGCGCCCGCGATCGACGACCGCACCGCGGCGCAGTTCGTCCTCCGTGAAGGCGACGACGCCGTGGAGAAGGTCACGCGGCTGCTGTTCGACGTGCTGCAGAGTTCCGGCCCGAGCTCCGAGCAGCGCGAACGGAACGCGGAACTCACCTGCCGCCACCCGGAACTGGTGCGGCGGCGCATCGCGCACGTCGACGCCGCGCAGTCGCTGGTCTCGGATCTGGTCGCGGAGAAACTCGCCGGGTCCGATCCCGTCACCGACGTGGTCGGGACCCGCGAGGCCGCCCAGATGCTGGTGCTCTCGGCGGGCGCGATCATCCGGTTCGCGATGCGCTCGTCGATCACGGAGCCGGGGGCCGACACCGAGGCGCTCGTCGACCGGGCACTGACGGTGTTCCGGGACGTGACGGGCCGCTGAGCGCATTCAGGACGGGACGGTCGGCCGGTACCGGACCGGACCGAGACCGCGTGCGACGACGACCGAGGTGATCGACGCCGCGGCCATGATCGCCGCGAGCACCACGATCTGGAACCGGCCGGCCTCGAGCGGCGGCAGACCACCGAAGATCGCGCCGACGAAGGCGCCCGGCAGCGTCACCAGGCCGGTGGTCCGGGTCTGATCGGTCGCCGGGATCAGTGCGGCGTGCACGGCGACCCGGGTGAGGTCGGCCGTCGACTGGAGCGGGGTGGCGCCGAGCGCGAGCCATCCCTCGACCTCCTCCCACCGGCTGTCGACGATCTCGAGGAACCGTCGTCCGGCCAGGGCCGCCACGGTCATGGCGTTGCCGATCACGATGCCGCCGATCGCCAGCGCGTAGCGCGGCGACAGTTCGATCGCGCCGGTCACGAAGACGATCGTCAGGGCCGCCCCGGCGCCGGCCAGCACCGCAACCGCAACGATCCCGAGTGTGGCGGTGCCACGTCCGATCCGGCGCGTCGCGGTCCACACTGCGACCGCGAACATGACCGCGAGCACGACCGCGACCCAGCGGCCGTCGGTGATGACGCCGCTGAGCACGAGGCTGACGAGGGCGAGCTGGACGGCACCGCGCGCGATCGCGAGTGCGGGCGCGAACCGGTGCGGCACACCGAAGCCCCACAGCACTGCGGTGGCCACGACGACGAGGGCGATCACACCGGCGAGTCCCTGGGTGAGGAGGTGCAGATCGGCGGTCACCTGTGCAGGCTAGCCACCGCGGGTGCTGCGTCGGTGGACATCCGATTGCGGCGCACGAAAGGATTCATACGGTTAGTTTTTTGCAGTAATGTAAATTTTCATGGCCGAAACGTCGGGCGGCACCACCGCTTCCCAGTCACCCCGCGGGCTGGTGTTCCTGTTCGCCGGACTCATGCTCACGATGCTGCTGGCCTCGCTGAACCAGACCGTGCTCAACCCCGCGCTGCCGACCATCGTCGGCGAACTGCACGGGGCCGACCTGATGCTGTGGGTCATCACCGTCTACATTCTCGCGTCGACGATCACGATGCCCGCGTACGGCAAACTCGGCGACCTGTTCGGTCGGAAACCGTTGCTGCTCAGCGCAATCGGAATTTTCCTCGTCGGCTCTGTCGTGAGCGCGACCGCGGGCGACATCACCTGGCTCATCGTCGGCCGCACGATCCAGGGCGTCGGCGGCGGCGGTCTGATGATCCTGTCGCAGGCCGCGATCGCCGACGTCATCCCCGCGCGCGAACGCGGCCGGTACATGGGCATCATGAGCGGAGTCTTCGCGCTGTCCTCGGTGGCCGGCCCGCTGCTCGGCGGCTGGTTCACCGAGGGACCCGGCTGGCGGTGGGTCTTCTGGGTCACCGTGCCGCTCGGCCTGCTCGCCGCGACCGCGGCGGTGGTGTTCCTGCGCCTGCCCGCACGCACCGGTCCGCGCCCGTCGATCGACGTCGCCGGCATGGCGATCCTGTCCGTCACCACCACCGGCATCGTGCTCGTCGGCACGTGGGGCGGCACGACCTACGCGTGGACCTCCCCGACGATCCTCGGTCTGATCGCCGGCACGATCGCAGCGGCGGCCCTGTTCGTGTTCGTCGAGTCCCGCGCCGCCGAACCCGTACTGCCGCTGCACCTGTTCCGCGACCGCAACTTCGACCTCATCACCGTCTCCGGCCTGCTCGTCAGCGTCGCGCTGTTCGGTGTCGCCGGATACCTGCCCACCTACCTCCAGATGGTCACGGGTGTCAGCGCCACCGTGGCGGGCCTGCTGATGCTGCCGATGATGGGTTCGTTGTTCCTCACCTCCACGCTCGCCGGACGGGTGGTGACGAGCACCGGGCGGTACAAGGCGATCCCGATCGCCGGTTCGGTACTGATCGCGATCGGACTGGTGCTCCTGTCGCAACTGACCGTCACCACCCCGACGTGGGTGCTGGGGTGCTGCATCGCCGTGATCGGAGTCGGCCTGGGCATGACCGGGCAGCTGATGGTGCTCGTCGTCCAGAACTCCTTCCCCATCGAGGAGGTCGGGACCGCCACCGCCGGCAACAACTACTTCCGGCAGATCGGTGCGACGCTGGGCTCGGCCGTCGTCGGCAGCGTCTTCGCCAGCCGGGTGGCCACGCTCATCGCCGAGCGTGCCCCGGCCGGCATCGTCGCCGATTCCCTGACGCCCGAGAGCGTCCGGCAACTGCCCGACGCGGCGCGGCTACCCGTCGTCGAGGCATACAACGACGCGCTCGCACCGATCTACCTGTGGATCAGCCCGCTCGCACTGGTCGCGACGGTGCTGCTGTGTTTCGTCGTGGAGAAACCGCTGGCCACCACCATCGAGCGCCGGCAGGAACTTCCGGTGGAGGCCGCGACCACCGGTTCGTGAGCGGGGCTCGGGTCGCGGCCTACCCGATCACCTGCCCGGAAGCCACTGCAGCGACCGGATGAACGGCGGGATGATCTTCGCCCACAGCTTCGGCGGCAGCCCCCGCGGCCCGCCGAGGTTCAGGATCCGCGTGGTCGCGACCGTCTGCGATTCGGTGTACTTGAGCAGGCCGTCCGCCCCGTGCCGGCGGCCGACACCCGAGATGCCCATGCCGCCCATCGGCGCGTCCGTACTCGCCCAGGCGGGCGCGTAACCCTCGTCGACGTTGACGGTACCGGCGCGGACACGCGACGCGATGGCCTCGCCCTGCGCCTTGGTCGCCGCCCACACCGACGCATTCAGTCCGTACTCGGTGTCGTTGGCGCGGCGGATCGCCTCGTCGACGTTCTCCACCGGATACACCGACACGAGCGGACCGAACGTCTCCTCCCGGTAGCACTCGGCGTCCTCCGGGACGTCGGTGAGCACGGTCGGTTCGTAGAACAGGGGTCCCAGATCGGGGCGGGCCTTGCCACCGGCGACGACGGTCGCGCCCTTGACCACCGCGTCGTCGACGTGGGCCGACACCGTCTTGACCTGTGTCTCGTTGATGAGGCTGCCCATCTCGGTCCCGAACTCGTAACCGGGGCCGAGGGTCATCTTGCGGACGCGGTCGCCGAGCATCCGGGTGAACTCGGGAGCGATCGACTTCTCGACGTAGATGCGTTCGATCGAGATGCACAGCTGACCGGAGTTCGAGAAGCACGCGCGCACGGCGGCGTCGGTGACCTCACGCAGGTTCGCACCGGCGGTGACGATCATGGGGTTCTTGCCGCCGAGTTCGGCGGAGAAACCGATGAGGCGTCGGCCGGCCTGCTCGGCGAGCAGGCGGCCGGTCTGCGACGACCCGGTGAACATCAGGTAGTCGGTGTTCTCGACGAGCGCGGTGCCGACGACCGAGCCGGGACCGGGCACGACGGCGAACAGGTCGCGCGGCAGCCCCGCCTCGTAGAGCAGTTCGACGCACGCCAGCGCGCAGTAGGGAGTCTGGCTGTCCGGCTTGAGGACTACGGCGTTGCCCGCGAGCAGCGCCGGGATCGCGTCGGACACGGCAAGGGTCATCGGGTAGTTCCACGGCGAGATGACCCCGACGACCCCCTTCGGGTGGTGCCGCACGACGGTCTTCGTCAGGCCGGGCAACATGCCGGTGGCACGCCGCGGGCGCAGCAGCTTCTCGGCGGCCCGCGCGTAGTAGCGGGCGGTGATCGCGATGTCCACGACCTCCTCCTGCGCGGACGCGCGGGACTTGCCCGTTTCGGCCTGGGCCATGTCCATCAGTTCCTCGCGCCGGCTCAGCACGAGGTCGCGGTAACGGTGGAAGATCCGCGCGCGGTCGGCGACGGGCCGGGCCGCCCACGCCGCCTGGGCGATTCGGGCACGTTCGATCGCGGCCTTCGCGTCGTCGGCGGTGCCGACCGGAATCGTCGCGATCTCCCGGCCGCTGAATGCCTCCAGGACCGGACGGGTGACCCGTTCCGCGGCGTCGTCGATGGCAATGAGGTCCGCGAGCCGCGTGAATGTCGCAGCGCTGGGAGCAGGCATATCGCACCCCTACCGGTGAGTAGTTTTCCGAGTTGCACCAAACTTAGCGCGCCGGGGTGGTCGCTGTCACAATTCCGCGACAGCGGAGGCCGGCGAGCGCACCGTCACGCCTCCAGTGGTGCGATCGGCACCACGCACCGGCACGGGCCGACAGCGGAAACCCGACCGCCCGTGCGGGCGATCGGGTGGGGTCCGACCTGATACCACTCCGGACGCCTTCGGCGTTCTTCGGGGTGATTGCGAATGTTCGGGCGCGTAAACAGAATTCGGATGTGGTATCCGGTTCGGACACAGCGGCCGCCGGGGCCGCTGTGGCCGAGGCCGGAGATCGAACTCCGCGAGGAAAACCCTCCGATTCCCTCTACCGGAGTCCGATCACAGCACGGTGCCGATGAGGTCCGCGCTTCCGGTCGTCACGGTCTGCAGGAAAACGTCGAAGTTGGCGATGAAGGCGCTCAGGATCTCGGTCATCGTGTTCCTCCTCGTGTCGATTCGAACTCGGTTCGAATTTCTTTCGATCCCAGTACTTCCGGGACATCCAGGTGATTCCCCGGAGGATCGGTACTTAATCTTGAAAACTAAAAAAACCGCTGACCTGTTTCGTCACGTCCGTCGCGGCCGCGAGCCCTGCCGCAATGATCTCGCCGACGGCCCCGGCCCGATCCGGGGTGAGCACTGCCGGCAGCGTCACACGCCACATCTGATCGATCCGTTGTTCCAGATCGGCATGACCGGTGAGCACGTTCGACACCAGATGTGTTCCGATCAACGCCGACACCAGGAACCGGCCGAGCATGTCCGCACCCAGCCGGTCGGCGATCTCCCCGGCCGCCAGGGCCTGCCCGACATGACCCGTAGCCCAACGTATCCACCCCTGCGTCGGGATCGCCTCCCGTCCGAATTCGGGGCCCTCGCTCGCTTCGAGGGACAACCGGATCCCTGCCCGCACGTACGGATCACCGGTGAGAAGCCGAGTCAGCGCGAACGTCGCCCCCACCAGCTTGGTCAACGCCGTGCCGTCGCCGTCGTCGAGCTTCCGCAGAACCGCGACGACCACCGCGCGGTGGCGCTCGACGATCTCGGCGGCCAGCTCCTGTTTCGACGAGAAATGGAAATACAATGCGCCGTTGGTGATTCCGAGTTCATCCCGGATCTCCCCGAGGGTAGCGGCGGCGAAGCCCCGAGCCTCGAACACTCGCGCTGCCGCCAGGCAGATCCGGGCTCGCGTATGGCGGGCGCGCTCCTGGACAACGGCGGGACGCCGCGTCATCGCCGTCACGACGCACCGTCGGTCGACGCACCGAACGTGCGGATCACCATGACATGGCCTCCCATGACGTAGCAGCCCGCCCCCGCGCAGACATGCGCGAGGGCGGCCGAAAAGAACTGTGCTGCATCCGGGGCCGACGCGACAAGCCTCAGGGAACCCCGGCTGGGGATGCTCTGAGAATCTACCAGATCAGCCCTCGGAGTTCCTTCCGACCAGGGAGGGCGAAAGCGGAACGATTCAAGGATCACCTCGGTGAGCGCCCCGCATGCCTTCGCGTTGACCGCCCGGAAGCGAGATCTGCACGAGGACCAGTCTGTCGCCCAGGCTGCCCGGGTACGGCCCTATCAGCAGTTCCGCGGTCCGCCACCCCGATGCGGACCGCAACCGTGCCCACGCAGTGCGAGGAGCGGGCCGCTCCGACCGGAACACCGCGATGGCGTCGGCCAGCACATGCCTGTCATCGGGATGGAGGATATCGTTGCCACCCTTGATGTTCCGCCATTCAACCCAGGGCGGGGCGTCGGGCAGCCACATCGCGAGCACGGCCGGATCGGCAACGAAGACGCCGGTGTACACCCCGGCCGTGCGCAGCACTTCCTGCATCCCGAGTTCCCGCAACGTCGGAACCTCCGGCGCCGCAACGTCGGTCACGTCGTGCCAGAGAAAGCGGACGCCCACGTTCCCGGTGTCGGTGCGCCCTTTGCCCCAGCAGTGCCACCGCATCACCCGCCCATCGGCGTGCAGGACCGACATCGGCGCAGCCCATCTCCGGCCGTGCACCGGATCCAGGGCCAGCTCGAACAGCGAGGCCGACTCGTCGAACTTCACGGCCTTCGCGATGTACTCGGCGGGCGTGCGCTCCGGGACATGATCCTGCGGCAGGACACCGGACATCATCGATGCCTCGACCGTCTGCGCGATCACCATCCGGTCGAGGTGCCATGCGATGCCCGAGACGGTGCGCGGGGGACTCGGTGATCGCCCCGGATCACCGACCCACACCTGAACGCCGTGCACGTCCCCGCCGGGACCGAGCACCGGGACCGTGTCGACATGGAAGGTCCGGCGCGAGCCCGTCCGGGAGCGCAGGTCGATCGCGACGGGGCGGCGGCTCCGGCAGACCTCACGGATCACGGGGAGAATCCGGATGTCGGGAGCCGGCTGCACGTGCCGGTTCACCGACGACCAATCCCGCAGCGCACCGCCGCAGCCGACGACCGACATCTCGTCGTCGATGAGCGTCTCCACGAGATGCCACTGGTTGAGCATCGTCCTCCCGTCCCTGCCCCCATCCGGTTCTCCGCGTCGATCGGGCGTTCGTCGCCCAGTCGAAGAAGATACCGGTTGCCCTGTTTAGCGGGAGACCCGAGTGAGGTCCGCCCGAAGCCCACGGGGTTCGAGTCCGATCGCCTCGGGCTCGAACCTGTACTCGTACCCGACCGGGATCTGCACCCGAGCCGGGGGCACCGTCGCGGACCACACACCCCTTTCGATCACGCTGACGATAATTCTGTTCTGCTGGCGATCCCTTCCCCAAGATGATCACGGGCCGGTTCTTCTCCGTCCGGCCGTCACCGTCGATCGTCCGAAAGAGAAGGCTTCGCATGTCTCGCCTCCGTCGCGCCGGATTCACGGCCGCAGTCGCGCTCGTCCTGACCGCGGTCACCGCCTGTGGATCCGGTTCCTCCGGCGAGTCGCCGTCTCTGGACGGACCGTTGCCGACCGAGGTCCCCGTCGGCACCAAGCTCGTCGTCGCGGACCAGGGCGAGCGTCAGCAGGTCGCACTCGAAGCGTCCGGTCAGCTCGAAAGCCTGCTGTTCGAAACAGAATTCGCGACCTTCCAGGGGGCACCGTCCATCCTGGAGGCGTTCCGCGCCGACGCGGTCGACGTGGCATGGGCCGGCGAGATCATGGCCGTCCAATCGCTCGTCGCCGATGACGACGTGCAGGTGGTCGCCGCGCTCCAGACCGACAACGGCCTCAACCTGGGGATCGCTCCGGGCGCATCCGACATCGGGTCGCTGGCCGACCTGAAGGGACGCCGCATCGGCTACGCCGAAGGCACTTCCCAGCAGGCGTTCGTGCTGCGGGCACTGGACAAGGCCGGATTGTCCGTCGACGACGTACAGCTCACCCCGATGGCGCTGCCCGACTTCCCGGACGCGTTGCGCTCGAACCAGATCGACGCCGCGCCGATGAGCGAGCCGGTGTTCTCCCGTTACATGCAGAACCCGGGCGCCACCGCGCTCTCGCGCGCCGAGACGGCCGACCTCAGCGACGGTCTGTCCTACCTGTACTCGAGCAAGCGCGCCCTGTCCGACCCGGCGACCGCCGCGGCGATCCGCTCCTACGTTGCCTCCTACGTGCGGGCACAGGACTGGATCAACGACAACCGTGACGCCTGGATCGACGCGTACTTCGTCACCAGCCAGGGTCTGACCGCAGCCGACGGTGCCCGCATCCTCGATGCGGCGGGCAAGACCACCTTTCCGCGACTGGACGAGAACCTGGTCGCGACCGAGCAGCACATCGTCGACGTGATCGACGCGGCAGGCGAACTGCCCCGGCCCGTCGAGGCGGCCGACGCCTTCGACCTCCGATTCGACGAGGTCATCGCCACCACGGTCGCCGACATCGGCGCCGGCCACGACCGACCCTGAATCGAGGAAAATTCATGACGAACCGTCAGCTCAACCTCAACGCCTTCATCTACCCGACCGGTCACCACGAAGCGTCGTGGCGCCATCCCGACAGCACTCCCGAACGCATCTACGACGTGCGCTACTACCAGGATCTGGCCCGCACCGCCGAGGCCGCCAAGCTCGACGCCGCGTTCTTCGCCGACGGTCCCGCGTTGCGCACCGAGGTCGAGTACCGACCCGACTACGGGCTCGAGCCGATCACCACACTCGTCGCAATGGCGACGGCCACCACGCATCTCGGTCTGATCGCCACCGCGTCGACCACCTACTACGAGCCCTACAACCTCGCGCGCCTGTTCTCCTCACTCGACCACATCTCGGGTGGCCGGGCCGCATGGAACATCGTCACCACCGCGACCGACGCGGCGGCGGCGAACTTCGGCCTCACCGACCATCCCGATGTGCAACAGCGATACGCCCGCGCCCGCGAGTTCGTCGACGCCGCGGTCAAGCTGTGGGACTCGTGGGAGGACGACGCCGTCGTCATCGACAAGGCGGCCGGCGTCTACGCCGACCCGAGCAAGATCCATCGCATCGACGTGGAGGGTGAATACCTCAGCGTCCGTGGCCCATTCAATTCGGCCCGCTCGCCGCAGGGGCGGCCGGTGCTGGTGCAGGCCGGATCGTCGAACGACGGGCGCGACTTCGCAGCACAGTACGCCGAGGCCATCTTCACCGCCCATCAGCGAATCGAGGACGCCCAGGCGTTCTACGGCGACATCAAATCGCGCGCAACAGACTTCGGCCGCAATCCTGAGCACGTCAAGATCCTTCCCGGTCTGAGCCCGTTCATCGGCGCGACCGAGGCTCAGGCACAAGACCTGCATCGCGAGTTCAACGAACTCACGATCGTCGAATACGGACTCGGCCAGCTCTCGAAGATGGGGCGGATCGACGTCACCGAGCTCGATCTCGACGCCCCGGTTCCCGCCGAACTGTTCGCCGGATCCGGTGACATCACCGACAACAACAACAGCCGCCGGCTGGTGTTCGCGAAGATCGTCGAGAGAGAACAGCCGACTCTGCGTCAGCTGCTGCACAAGCTCGCCGGGGCGCGCGGGCACAACGTCGTCGCCGGTACCGCCGTTCAGATCGCCGACACCATCGAACAGTGGTTCCGCGGGGGCGCCGCGGACGGTTTCAACATCATGCCGCCGCAGTACCCGCAGGGTCTCGAGGCGTTCACCTCGTCGGTGGTGCCGATCCTGCAGGAGCGCGGCCTGTTCCGCACCGAGTACACCGGCACGACCCTGCGCGACCACTACGGCCTGCCGCGTCCGGCGAGCCAGTACGCGCGCGCACTCGACCCCGCCGGCGTCTGACCGGAACCGACGAAAGGACAAGGTCGATGAGCACCTCGGTCGTCCGAACCCGGCGTTTCGGCAGCGGCCTGGCCGGCGACGCCGACACCGACACCGACACCGACCGGAAACCCGAACGGTCCGGCGGGCCGGATCTGCAACCCCGCACCACCCGCAGTCGCCTCGCGCCCGGCAAGCCGATCAGGTTCGGCCTGGCGATCGGACCCGTTCTGCTGCTGGCGGTCTGGACCGTGGCGTCGGCCACCGGGACACTCGACCCGAAGACGCTGTCGGCCCCGTGGACGGTCGTGACCACCGGCTGGGACCTGATCCAGGACGGCCGCCTGCCGAGCAATCTGTGGACGTCCGTGCAGCGCGCGGTGATCGGTGGCGTCATCGGCGTGGTCCTCGGTGTCGTCCTCGCGCTGATCTCCGGCCTGTCCCGGATCGGCGAGGCGCTCGTCGACGGTCCTGTCCAGATCAAACGGTCGATCCCGACCCTCGCGCTGATGCCGCTCGCGATCCTCTGGTTCGGCATCGGTGAGGAGATGAAGATCCTGCTCATCGCACTGTCGGTGTTCGTCCCGATCTACATCAACACGTATGCGGCGCTGCGCGGCATCGACTCCCGCTATGTCGAACTCGCCGAGACGCTGAATCTGTCTCGCGCACAGTTCATCCGGCGCGTCGCACTGCCGGGAGCCCTGCCCGGATTCTTCACCGGCCTGCGCATGGCGGTCACGGTGGCGTGGCTGGCGCTGGTCGTCGTCGAGCAGGTCAACGCGACGAGTGGCATCGGGTTCCTCATGTTCCAGGCCCGCAACTACGGGCTCACCGACATCATCATCGTCGGCCTGGTGGTCTACGCGATCCTCGGGTTCGGCAGCGACCTCGCGGTCCGCACAGTGGAAAGGAAGGCGTTGTCATGGCGCAGGACGATCGGAAGCTGACGGTCCGCACCTCGAACCTCAGCCGCGGGTTCGACGGTCGCGCGGTCCTGCGGAACATCGACCTCCAGATCCGCGCCGGCGAATTCGTCGCCCTCCTCGGGCGCAGCGGGTCCGGCAAGAGCACCCTGCTGCGTGCCCTCGCCGAACTCGACCACGGCGTCCCGGGATCGGGGACGATCGACGTGCCCGAGCGCCGCGCCGTCGTCTTCCAGGATTCGCGGCTGCTGCCGTGGGCCCGGGTGCTCGACAACGTGATCCTCGGCCTCGAGGGCTCCGACGCGGTGGAACGCGGCACCAAGGCACTCGGCGAGGTCGGCCTCGCCGGGCGTGAGACGGCATGGCCGAGCGAACTTTCCGGCGGTGAGCAGCAGCGTGTTTCGCTCGCCCGGTCGCTCGTGCGGGAGCCCGAACTGCTGCTCGCCGACGAACCGTTCGGCGCACTCGACGCGCTGACGAAGATCCGCATGCACGCACTGCTCCAGGAACTCTGCGCCGCCCACAAGCCGGCCGTGCTGCTGGTGACCCACGACGTCGACGAGGCCATCGCCCTCGCCGACCGGGTCATCGTGCTCGACCACGGCGAGCTCTCGGTGGAACTCGACATCGACCTCCCCCACCCGCGCGCCTCGCGGGTTGTGGAGACGGCCGAATACCGGCGCAAGCTGCTGGAGGCGCTGGGAGTCGAGGTCGCAGCGTGACACTCTCGTCGCCGACACGGCCGGCGTAGGACGTCCTGCCCCGCGGAACGCAGCTGCGTTCGAACAAGCCCTACTCGGGAACCGTGTATGTCCCGGGCAAGGCGGGAAGGTCGAGCAGGCGATCGAGCAGGCAGACCGCCTCGATCAGCGCGCGGGCCCGTTCGCCGGGCCCGCTACCGCGTTCGACGATCTCGAGACAGCCGTGCACGCGTCGGGCGTCGCCTTCGAGAGCCTCGACGACCGCCTGCCACACGTACCGTTCGGGTGTCGGCAGATCCTCGATCGGGAGGTGGTCTCCCTCCGGGGTTCGCAGCGTGATCGCATAGCCGGTGGTCCCGTCCACGTCGCCGTCGACGGCTGGCCCCATCTTCTCCGCGATCACGTCGGCGACGGTGTTCACCACCCACTCGAGCACGTCGTCGTACGACGCTTCACCCGGTCTTCGGCCGTACACCAGTGCGGCCGCCTGCTGAGTCAGCGTGACCCGGTCGCCGTCACCGGCGAAGGCAAGCAATCGGCCACCGTGGAGCGCCTCGGGACTCACACTTCGTCGATTCGGTTCCATGCCGGAGGATTCCCCACCACGAGCGGTTCACACCTACCGTCGGATTTTCGTTCGGCCACGAAATCGTTTCATCTCGGTTCACCCGCTCAACCGGCTCGATTCGGGCGAATTTCCGCCGTAGAAGTCGGGGCCGCCCGGCCCGTTGCGCATGCTCGCCTCACTTCCCCGCGGCAGCGCTCAACCGCTGCGCGGCGTCGTAGAGGGAATGGGCGTGTATTTCGAACAGCGCCACAAGATCGACGCTGTCACCACCGATTTCCTTCGCGATGAACAACCCGTCGGCCGCGGCCATCGCATAGACGACCAGCAGAGACAGCGCGTCGTCGGGCAGATCGGGAGCGAGTTCGCGGCCGGCTTCGGCCAAGCGCAGTCGCGCTTGTTCACGCACCTGCAGGAACATGGTGCGTGCGCTCGGTTCGACCGGCCGTCGCTCCAGGGTCAGCATCAGGCCGAGCCGCAGGAAGTCCGGAGAATCCAGCAATGTCTTGGCGACCTGCACTGCCACCGCCCGGATGCGCTCGAGCGGCTCGGTGCCCTCGGGTACCCTCCAGCCCGCCATCCACGTCCCGAAGCTGCGTTCGATCACCGCGGCTATCAGTTCGTCCTTGTCCTTGAAATGCCAGTAGATGGAACTGGCGGGTAGGCCGCTCTTCTTGCTCACCAGCGAAATGCTGGTGCCGTCGTAGCCGCGCTCGGTGGCCACCTCCACGGCGGCATCCAGGATCCGGCGGCGCGATTCCTCACCGTTCGCGCGGCGTTGTCGCGTCTTCCTCTGCTCGGCCACCGTTCACTCCTCGGGTCGCTCGCCGAGTCCATTGACTCGTTCCGCCCATCATTTTACTGTAGTGATCGATACAGGAACAGTACTCCTGGTTCGACAGCCGCCTTCCCCCCGTCCTGCGGCCCCGATTTTCTGCCTGACGAGAGGTCTCGACGTGACCGACATCCCGCACTACGACGTTGCCGTGATCGGCTACGGCCCGACCGGCGTGACCGCCGCAAACCTTCTCGGCCAGGCTGGACTGAAGGTTGTTGTCGTCGAAAGGAACCCGGATATCTACGGTCGGGCACGCGCCATTTCGACCGACGAGGAAGTGTTGCGGATCTGGCAGCAGGTCGGCCTTGCCGACCGGTTGGACCGGGACATGCTCCCCGGCGGGAACGTCGCGTTCGTCGACGCCGCGGGCGAACCGATCGTCGAGATCGCGGCCGTGTCCCACGGATCCGGGCATCACCCCCAGCAGTTCATCTATCAGCCCGCGCTCGAGAAGGTGCTGCGCGAGGGGGTGAACCGCTTCCCCGACGTCGAGGTTCTGCTCGAACACGAGTGCCTGAGGGTGCTGCAGGACGCGGATGGCGCCGAGCTGATGTTGGCCGACCTGCGCGCGGACGCGTTCCGGCGAGTGCGGGCGTCCTATGTGATCGCCGCGGATGGGGGTTCGAGCCCCACCCGCGCCCAGCTCGGTATCGGTTACGAGGGTACGACCTACGCCGAACGATGGGTGGTCATCGACACGAAAGTGCTCGAGGAATGGCCCGGACACGACCGTCTGCGGTTCCACTGCAACCCTTCTCGTCCCACCGTGGACTGTCCCACCCCGCTCGGGCATCACCGGTGGGAGTTCCCCGTCCGCGACGACGAGGACGAGAAGGAACTGGTCGCCGAGGCAGCGATCCGGAAGGTGCTGGCCGATCAGGGCGTCACCGACACCCAGGTGAAAATCCTGCGTGCGGTCGTGTACAGCCACCACGTGCGCTTCGCCGATCGTTGGCGTGTGGGCCGGATCTTCCTCGCCGGCGACGCCGCACACGCGATGCCACCGTGGATCGGTCAGGGCATGTCCGCCGGGGTACGCGATGTGGCCAACCTGTGCTGGAAACTCACCGCAGTGCTCGGCGGCACGCTGCCCGAGTCGATTCTCGACACCTACCAGCAGGAACGCCTCCCGCACGTGCGGGAGGTGACCAACCGGGCCGTCAAGGTCGGCAAGATCATCACGCAGCGCAACCCCGCGCTCGCGGCGGTGCGGAACCGGTTCTTCCGGGCCGTCCTGCGAGTGCCCGGTACCGCCGAATGGCTTCGGGACAACCGCTGGATTCCGGACGCCTTCTATCCACAGGGCCTGTTGTCGACCTCGAAGGCGGTCGAATCGGGCCCGATCGGCTGGTTGATTCCACAGCCGTGGGTCCTGGACGAGCAGGGCAACCGCCGCCGCCTCGACGATGTACTCGGCGGGCGGTGGACCATCGTCCACCTGGGCGCTGCGGACTCGTGGCCCGGGTGGCGCACCGTTTGTGTGCCGGCCGTGCGCCTCACCAGGAGCGGCGTCCCCGCGCCCGGCACCATCGCCGACCTGGACGGTTCCCTGATGCGCTGGATGCGCGACAGGGGTGTCACCGCACTGGCACTTCGGCCGGACGGTGTCGTCTACGCGGCCGCCGGCGCAGCCGGCAGCCTCGCACCACCGCCGCCAGGAATGAAACCCACTTGCGCACTGGAGCTTCCAGAAGAAAGGGAAACCTTCGCATGACCCCTGCAGCACTGACCGAACGGACCGTGACCGTCGGCGGCAAGGACATCCACGTCACCGAGGCCGGGGAAGGCCCGCCGGTGCTGCTGTTGCACGGCGGCGGCCCCGGAGCGTCCGGTGTGTCCAACTATTCCCGCAACATCGACGCCCTCGCCGACCACTTCCGGGTGATCGTGCCGGACCTTCCCGGGTACGGACGGTCGAGCAAAGGCGTCGACCGGGCCGATCCGTTCGGCTGTCTGGCCGACAACATCTGCGGCGTGCTCGACCGTCTGGAACTCGACCGCGCCCACCTGGTGGGCAATTCCTACGGGGGTGCCTGCGCGCTGCGCATGGCGCTCGACACCCCCGAGCGCGTCGACAGGATGGTCCTCATGGGCCCCGGTGGCATCGGCACCACCCGCGGCCTGCCCACCCCGGGCCTGCAGTCCCTCCTGTCGTACTACACCGGCGACGGTCCTTCGCGCGACAAACTCGACACCTTCATCCGCAAGTACCTCGTGTTCGACGGCACCGCGATCCCTGCCGACGTGATCGACGAACGCTACCGATCGAGCATCGATCCGGAGGTCGTCGCGGACCCACCCCTGCGTCGTCCCTCCGGTCCCGGTGCTCTGCGCACCTTGTGGCGCATGGACTTCACCCGCGACCGGCGCCTGCGCAGGCTCGCCACCCCGACCCTCGTGATCTGGGGAGCCGACGACAAGGTCAACCGTCCCAGCGGTGGCCGGATGCTGGCCGACACCATGCCCAACTGCGATCTGCTGCTGACCGCGAACACCGGTCATTGGGTGCAATGGGAACGTGCCGGCTTCTTCAATGCCGTCACCACCACCTTCCTCACCGGGAAACCATGATGGGCGCCACCACATCACTTTTCGGCGCCGTTCATCTCGGTTTCATCGTCATCGAGACCGAGAAGTTCACCGACTGGCATCGTTTCGGCCGCGACGCGATCGGCCTGCATGTGGATCGTCTGTCGAACCGGGACATGCGTTTTCGCCTCGACGACCATCAATGCCGGTTCCTGCTGCAGCGCGGCGACGCCGAGGATGTCACCGCCTTCGGCTGGGAGATCGACGATCACGAGTCGTTCGACCGGATCGTGGCCCGGGTGCGCGACCGCGGTGTGCCCGTCACCGAGGGAACCGAGGAGGATGCTGCCCGCCGGGGCGTCGAACGCCTGCTCCGCTTCCCCGGCCCCAAAGGCATCGATCAGGAGATCTTCACCCGGGCTCATCTCACTCCCGCCCCGCTGGTGATGAGCAGCGACGGATTCGTCACCGGCGCTTCGGGAATGGGACACGTCGCGATCACCTCGACGCAGCCGAGCAAGATCCAGGGCTACTACGACACCGTCTTCGACGCCCGCCTGTCGGACTACATCGACGAAACCATCAGCGGCGTGAAACTGAAGATCCGCTTCCTCCGCGTCAACGAACGCCATCATTCCGTGGCCGTCGCGGCCGTGCGCGGCCTGCCAGTCGACCCGATCCGCACCCGCATCCAGCACCTGAACATCCAGGTCGCCGAACTCGACGATATGACCCGGTCCTATCGGAGAGTCAAGGAACTCGGCTTCCGCATGGCGCTCGGAGTCGGCCAGCACACCAACGACCGCGAACTGTCCTACTATGCGCTCACTCCGTCCGGTTTCGAGTGGGAGGTCGGCTGGAACCCCATCGTGGTCGACGAATCCACGTGGGAGCCCACCACGCACCGCGGCATCAGCATCTGGGGCCACACCCCCGAGGGACAGACGATCATCGACAAACTCACACAGTTCAAGACCGCCGCGCGGTCTCTGCGGCACCCCGAGAAGACGATCCCGGCACTCAGCGGGACCGGCACCGCAGACCGCCGATAGTTGCCCACCCCTTCCGGATTCACATCCGCGAAGGAACCCGTGTCCACAGGAGAACGCATGGCATCCGAGAGAACCGAGAGTCCGGGAACATTGGTCAACCGCCGAGCACTGTTGCGCACCACCGCAGTCGCCGCGGCAGGCGCAGGTGCCCTGCTCGCCGACACGCCTGTCGCCGCAGGACTTCCGTCGCGGCAGCAGAGCGATCCGCTCCCGTCGGCGCCGTACCGTATCGATCTGCACGCTCACTTCCTGCCGCCGGACTACCGCGCGGCGTTGCTGTCCCACGGACACCTGACGATCGGCGGCTATCCGACGCCCCAGTGGTCACCCGAGGCAACGCTCGACTTCATGGGCCGCTACGGCATCGCCGCACAGGTGCTGTCCGTCTCCGACCCGGGTGTCGATTTCCTCCCGCCCGCGGAAGCGATCGAGATGGCGCGTTACTGCAACACCTACGCCGCCGACCTTTTTCGCACTCACCGAGAGCGGTTCGGCGGACTCGCAGTGTTGCCCATGCACGACGTCGGCGCCGCACTCGCCGAAGTGGAACACGCGCTCGACCACCTTCGGCTCGACGGCGTTGTGTTGTTGTCCGCCTACAACGGTGCCTATCTCGGTGACCCGCGGTTCGAGCCGTTGATGCGTGCGCTCGACGCCCGTTCCGCGTACGTCTTCGTGCACCCGGCCGCGATACCCGACGATGCCAAGCCGAGTCTGCCCCTGCCGGATTTCCTGGAGGAGTTCACCTTCGACACGACCCGCGCAGCCAGCCTGCTCATCGCCGGTGGCACTCTCGCCCGCTACCCGAACATCCGGTTCCAGCTCGCCCATGCCGGCGGCACGGTCCCGTTCCTGGCGTATCGCCTGGGCATCGTGTCCCGGACGCCCATCGGCGAGAAGTGGCCCGATGCCGTGCCGCGCCCCTCTGCGCTCGATGTTTCGCGCCACATCCGCGGCTTCTTCTACGACACCGCTCTGAGCCCGGCTCCGTCGGCGATGCGTAGCGTCCTCGCCGTCACCGAACTCGATCACATCGTGTTCGGCAGCGACTGGCCGTTCAGCGCTCTGGCGCTGTCCGGCTCCGGCGATCCGCAACCGGAGCTGAGCGAAACATTCGACGTCTCTGCCCGCATCAGGATCGAACGCGACAACAGCCTTCGGGAGCTTCCACGCCTGGCATCGGTCGTGGCGCCCCTGTGATTCCCCAGACCCTGTGAACCCCTGACACCTCGAGTCTCCTCGACGATCACGCACACGGACATTTCCGGATCCGGACGCTGCCCCTCACCTGTCCTCTGGAGACACCCGGAGACGGGGGATGGGATTGGCAGGATTCGGACGATACATGTCGTTTCCGCCACTCACGCGGAAGATCGGTAGCAGCGACAATGATCGGCGTGACGATCGAGACCGCCGCCCCGCGCCCGACCACCCACCGGATCCACTTCGCCTGGGTGGTCGCGACAGTCGCGTTCCTCGCGCTCGTCGGAGCCGCCGCGTTCCGTGCGGCGCCGTCCGTTCTCATCGAACCCCTACACGAGGATTTCGGCTGGTCACGGGCGAGCATCTCGGCGGCCGTGTCCATCAACCTGGTGCTCTACGGGCTCACCGCTCCGTTCGCGGCGGCCCTCATGGAACGCTTCGGGATGCGCACGGTCGTCACCGCCGCGCTCGGGCTCGTCGCCGCCGGCAGCGGGCTGACGGTGTTCATGACCGCGACGTGGCAGCTGATCCTGCTGTGGGGCGTGCTGGTCGGGCTCGGCACCGGCTCGATGGCCCTCGCGTTCGTCGCGACCGTCACCGACCGCTGGTTCGTCGCCCGGCGCGGCCTGGTCACCGGCATCCTCACCGCCGCGAGCGCGGCCGGTCAGCTCGTGTTCCTTCCGGTGTTGGCGCTGCTCGCCGAGAAGTACAACTGGCAGGCGGTCGCGTTGACGGTGGCGTTCGCGTCGCTGGCCGTCGTACCGCTCGTGATGCTGTTCCTGCGCGAGCGTCCCGAGGACGTGGGCACCGTCCCCTACGGCGCCGGACCCGACCACCGGCCCGCCGAACCGAGCACCGGCAACGCCGGACTGCGCGCCCTGCGTGTCCTCGCGGCCGCCGCACGCACCCGCGTCTTCTGGCTTCTTGCAGGCACATTCGCGATCTGTGGTGCCAGCACCAACGGACTCGTCGGCACGCACTTCGTGCCCGCAGCCCACGACCACGGCATGCCCATGACCGCCGCGGCGAGCCTGCTCGCGGTGATCGGCATCTTCGACGTCGTCGGCACCATCGCGTCCGGCTGGTTCACCGACCGGTTCGACGCGCGCCGCCTGCTCGGCATCTACTACCTGCTGCGCGGCATCTCGCTGCTGGTGCTGCCGCTGCTGTTCGCGAACACCGTGCACCCGCCGATGATCGCGTTCATCGTCTTCTACGGTCTCGACTGGGTCGCGACGGTCCCGCCCACGGTGGCGCTGTGCCGGCGGCACTTCGGACCGGATGCACCGATCGTGTTCGGCTGGGTGCTGGCCTCGCACCAGATCGGCGCCGGTCTCGTGGCGTTCCTGGCGGGGCTCGTGCGCGACCGGCTCGGCGGTTACGACGCCGCCTTCTACGTCGCCGGCGCTCTGTGCGCGGTCGCCGCGTTCATGGCACTCGCCATCGGCCGCGATCCGGCAACACCCGCCGAACGAACAGACAGCCGCGCGTGACCTGCAGCGCGCGACCGTGTGCCCGCCGCGCGGACCGGGTTGACGGAAGCGGGGACGAGGCCGAACCCGGGTTTCTAGACTTGAGCGCATGGCTGACCTGAGGAAATCCGACGAGCCCGTCGACTTCTCCAAGATCGAGCACCGGTCCCCCTCTCTGGCCCGACTGTTCGTCGACCGCGTCACCAGCAACCCGGACGACGAGGCGTTCCGCTTCCCGGACGGAACGGGCGGCTGGGCGAGTGTCACGTGGGAACAGACCGGCGACCGCGTGCGTCTCATCGCCGGTGGCCTGATCGCCCTGGGAATCGAGCCGGAGGATCGGGTCGCGCTCGCGTCGTCGACCCGGTACGAATGGGTGCTCGCCGACTTCGGCACGATGTGCGCCGGTGGCGCGACCACCACGGTGTACCCGACGACGAACGCCACCGACGTGGCGTTCATCGTCGCGAACTCCGGCAGCCGCGTGGTCATCGCGGAGGACCAGGAGCAGGTCGGCAAGCTCGCCGCGCACCGCAACGAGCTGCCCGACGTGCGCAAGGTGGTGGTCATCGACGGGCCGGGTGACGGCGACTGGGTGATCGGCCTGTCCGAACTCGAAGACCTCGGCCGGAAACTGCTCGAGGAGCAGCACAGTGCCGTACTCGATCGCATCCACGGCATCAGGCCCGAGCATCTGGCGACGCTCATCTACACGTCCGGGACCACCGGCAAACCGAAGGGCGTCCGGCTGCCGCATTCGGCGTGGACGTACACCGCGTCCGCGGTCGACGCGCTGGGCATCCTGCATCCCGACGACCTTCAGTATCTGTGGCTGCCGCTGTCTCATGTCTTCGGCAAGGTGCTGCTCTCCGTGCCGATCCAGATCGGGTTCCCGACCGTCGTGGACGGCCGCGTCGACAAGATCGTCGAGAACCTCGCGGTGGTTCGGCCGACGTTCATGGGTGCCGCGCCGCGGATCTTCGAGAAGGCCCACGCCCGCATCAACGGAATGATGGAGGAAGAGGGCGGCGCCAAGAAGAAGATCTTCGACTGGGCGATCGGTGTCGGGCTGCGGGTGTCGAAGGCCCGCCAGGCCGGACGATCGCCGTCGCCGTTGGATTCGGTGCAGTACAAGCTCGCCGACAAGCTCGTCTTCTCGACCATCCGGGAACGCTTCGGCGGCCGGTTGCGCTTCTTCGTCTCCGGCTCGGCCCCGCTCGACCACGACGTCGCGCAGTGGTTCGACGCGGTCGGCATCAAGGTTCTCGAGGGCTACGGCCTGTCGGAGACGTCCGCCGCGTCGTTCCTCAACCGCCCGGGCGCATACCGGTTCGGAACCGTCGGCTGGCCGTTCCCCGGCACCGAGGTGGAGATCGCCGAGGACGGCGAGATCCTCATCAAGGGCCCGGGCGTGATGAGCGGCTACCACGACCGTCCCGATGCGGACGCCGAAGCGTTCGACGACGCCGGCTGGTTCCACACCGGCGACATCGGATCGATCGACGACGATGGTTTCCTGCGCATCACCGACCGCAAGAAGGACATGTTCAAGACGTCGCAGGGCAAGTACGTCGCACCGTCCGCGGTCGCGGCGACGTTCAAGGGCATCTGTCCGTACGCGGCCGAGATCGTCGTGCACGGCGAGGGCAAACCGTACTGTGTGGCACTCATCGGGCTCGATGCCGAGGCGATCGGCGAATGGGCGGTCAAGAACGACCTCGACGGGCAGTCGTTCGCGGAGATCGCGCGGCACGAGAAGACCGAGTCGCTGATCGCCGCCTACGTCGACGAACTCAACGCCCAGCTCAACCGGTGGGAACAGGTCAAGAAGTTCACGATCCTGGAGCGGGAACTGACGGTCGAGGCGGGGGATCTGACCCCGAGCATGAAGTTGCGGCGCAAGGTGGTGGTCACCAACTTCGCGGACAGCATCTCCGGCCTGTACGGATAGGCCACTATCCTGGTCCACATGAGTAGCGCACGACCGAATTTCTTCCAACTCCTCGGGTACGTGTTCGGTCGTCGGCTGCCCGCCGACATGCAGGAATGGGTCCGCAACGACGTGCTCGGCCCCGGGGCGACGCGCCGCTACCTGGTGCGCTGGATCACCCCGATCATCCCGTTCCTGTTGCTGTTCCTGTTGATTCCGGGTCCGGTGTGGATTCCGGTCGCCATGATGCTGCTGCTGTTCCTCCCGTGGATCTACTTCGCGGTCGCGCTGCGGCCGATCTGGCAGCGACACCGGTTGCAGCAGCACGGCCTGGACCCGGATCTGCTCGGGTCGAAGGAGCGGGCGCGCGCGGACGTCGAACGCGCCGAGTACGAACGCCGACACGGTCGGTGAGCACGACCCACTCGCCGACGCACACACCGCGCCTCTTCCTGCTGCTGGGTCCCGCCTTCGTGGCGGCCGTCGCCTACGTCGATCCCGGCAATGTCGCGGCGAACCTGACCGCCGGTGCCCGCTACGGATATCTGCTGCTGTGGGTGCTGGTGGTCGCCAATGCCATGGCGATCCTCGTGCAGTACCTGTCCGCGAAGATCGGTGTGGTCACCGGCCGTTCGCTGCCGGAACTGCTGGGTACCCGGCTGCGTACCCCGACGCGTCGCGCGTTCTGGGTTCAGGCCGAGGTGATGGCGATCGCCACCGACATCGCGGAGGTGATCGGTGGCGCCCTCGCTCTGCACCTGCTGTTCGGTCTGCCGCTGTTCGTCGGTGGACTGATCACCGGTGCCGTGTCCATCACGATCCTGTCGGTGCAGGACCGGCGCGGCCAGCGTTCCTTCGAATTCGTGGTGGTCTCGCTGCTGGCGATCATCACCGTCGGATTCCTGGCCGGCCTGGCGTTCACGGATGTGTCGTTCACCGACGCCACGGCCGGCCTGGTGCCACGTTTCGAGGGGACCGAGACGGTCCTGCTGGCTGCGTCGATGCTCGGCGCGACGGTGATGCCGCACGCGATCTACCTGCATTCGGCGCTCGCCCGCGCCCGGCACGGCAAGGTCGAGCCCGGCCCGCGTCTGGACCGGGTGATGCGGGCGACCCGCTGGGACGTGATGGGTGGCCTGCTCGTGGCGGGCACCGTCAACATCGGCATGCTGCTGCTCGCCGCGTCGGCGCTGCGCGGCCGGGACGGCACCGACAGCATCGAGGGCGCGCACGCGGCGATCACCGATTCCCTCGGCCCGACTATCGGCGTGGTCTTCGCGATCGGTCTGCTCGCCTCCGGCCTGGCGTCGACAGCGGTCGGATCGGCGGCCGGCGCCGAGATCATGGCGGGCCTGCTGCACATCCGGATCCGGCCGATCCTGCGCCGCGTGATCGTGATGGTGCCCGCACTGATCCTGCTCGCGGTGGGTGTCGATCCGACGTTCGCGTTGGTGCTCAGTCAGGTGGTGCTGAGCATGTGCATCCCGTTCGCACTGGTGCCGCTGGTGCGGATCAGTTCGGATCCGGTGTTGATGGGCGGGCAGCGCAATCGCGCCGCGACGAGTGGTGCGGCCTGGCTGACGGTGGGTCTGATCGTCGCGCTGAACGCGGCGCTGCTGTGGCTGACCTTCACCGGCTGAGCATCACCGGACCGTCGTCGGCGGACCGCTAGGACAGGACCTCGACGAGAGTGGTCGCGGAGTCGCCCGTCATGACCCGTTCGACGCTGTCGAGGTGTTTGCGCCAGAACGCTTCCGCGGCACCGGGTTCGCCGCTGCGCAGCAGGGCGACGAGCTTGCGGTTGGAGCGCAGCGCGACCGCCGCGCCCGGGCGGTCGGACACCTCGGTGCGCGTCGAGATGTAGAGGGCGTTGTGGGCGTCCATGATGTCGAGCAGCATGCCGGCGAGCACCGCCATCGTCTCGTTGCCGCCGAGTTCCATCACCATCCGGTGCACCTCGGTGTCGTGCCGCGCGAACGCCGCCGGGTCGCCGGTCAGTTCGTCGCCGCGCTCGACCAGGTCGCCGAGGGTGTCGACGCGATCGCCGGGGTTGGCGGCGATCAGGCCGACCGCCGCGACCTCGAGTTCGGTGCGTGCGCGGTAGACGTCGGCGAGGGGCACACCCTGGTACTGCAGCAGCAGACCGGTGGAGCGGGCAGCGGTGGACCGGTCCGGCGCCTGGACGCGGGCGCCGCCGTGGGCGCCACGCAGGACGGTGATGATCCCCTCGGATTCGAGGATGCGGAACGCCTCGCGCAGCGTCGGCCGGGATACGCCGAACCGTTCCATCAGCGCCGCTTCGTTCGGCAACGGCTCGCCGGGCCGGAGTTCTCCGGTGATGATCTGTCGGCGCAGGCTCGCCGCGATCAGTTCGCCGGCCTTCGGCACGCGAACAACCGTCGAGCGTCCGTCGAGTGGCATTTCACCGTCCTGTAGTCCCGTCGTGCAGCCAGCGCTGTCCGTTAAGAATACAAGAATCTACCGCTTTCAGGCGTTATGAGTATATTCATCTGCCCGTATGAGCTGGGATTTATCCTCTGCGGTATGAGCGACGCAACCACGCCCGAGTTCACCGCGACCGCCGACCTGGCCGACGAGATCGGCCCGGACATCCGCAGCTGCGACACGCAGTTCATCCAGTTCGGCAAGCGCACCGAGTTCTGCGGACCGATCACCACCATCCGTTGCTTCCAGGACAACCTTCTCGTCAAGCAGACCCTGAGCGAGCCGGGCAACGGCGGGGTTCTCGTCGTCGACGGTGGTGCCGGCATCCACACCGCTCTGGTCGGCGACATCATCGCCGGGCGCGGCGTCGACAACGGCTGGGCCGGGGTCATCGTCAACGGCGCGGTCCGCGACTCCGCGATCCTCCGCACCCTCGACATCGGCATCAAGGCGCTGGGCACCAACCCGCGCAAGAGCACCCAGACCGGTTCCGGGGAGAAGAACGTGCCCGTCGAGTTCGGCGGGATCACGTTCAACCCGGGTGAGATCGTCTACAGCGACCACGACGGCGTCGTCGTCCGCGCCGAGGCCTGATCGGACGAGGTGACGGTGCCGACGAATTCGGCTACCGCACTGCGTAGTTCACGACTGCGCGGCACCGCACCGGACATCCAGAACACCCCGTGCACGAGGCCGTCGAACCGGACGGTGGTCACGTCGACACCGTCCTGGTGAAGACGGGCTCCGTACTCTTCGGCCTCGTCGCGCGCGACCTCGTTCTCCGTGGTGAGGATCAGAGTGGGCGGCAGACCCGCGAGAGACTGCGCACGGACCGGCACCGCATACGGATTCCGTGCGTCCCCGGGCGCGGACAGGTACTGCCGCCAGAACCAGTCCAGGCCCGCCGCGGTGATGACGTAACCGTCGGCGTACTCCCGCCGCGACGGTAGTTGCGCCACCGGGTCGACGACGGGATACACCAGCACCTGGCCGCGCAGGCGAGGGCCACCCTCGTCGCGGGCCCGAAGAGCCGTCACCGCCGCCAGATTGCCGCCGGCACTGTCGCCCATGACCACGATGTCGTCCGGGTCGCCGCCGTAACCGGCGATGTTGCCTGCGACCCACAGCAGCGCGGCCCACGCGTCGTCGGGGGCGGCGGGGAACCGGTGCTCGGGTGCGAGGCGATACGCGGCGGTCACGACGATGGCGCCGGTGTCGTGGGCGACGCCGCGCGCCGGCTCCTCGACGACATCGAGTCCGCCGGCGACGAATCCCCCGCCGTGGAAGTACAGCACCACCGGATGCGGGCCGTCCCCCTCCGGCACGTAGATCCGCAGGTTCTGCTCGCCACCGTCGCTCGGGTACCGGTCGTCGTGGATCCGCGCGACCGGCTCCGGCGGTGCCTGCAGACCGGTGAAGGTGGCGACGACGCCGCGCGCCTCCTCCACCGACATCTGTTCGAACGATTTCAGTCCCTGCGCCTGCAGTCCCGCGATCAACTGTGCGACATGCTCGTCGAGTGCCATGTGCTCTCCTCTTTCGAAAGTGTTGCGCTGAGCGATGTTCGGGTTGTCAGGAGACCCGGGCCACGGTCCGGTCACCGGCGAGTTCGAAGCCCTCGTAGCCGCGGTCGACCACGTCGGCGCACTTCGCCCGGTAGGCGGGTGCTCCGCCGAGGTAGACCATGCACGCCCGCGGCTTGCCCGGGATGTTCGCGCCCATGTACCAGGAATCGGTGTCGGGCATCAGCGTTGCTTCCGCCAGCGCGGCGCAGTGCGCGACCCACGCGTCCTCGGCCTCCCGGGTCGGCTCGATGGTGTCGAGGCCGCGCTGCCGCAGGTGTGCGATCGCGTCGGTGACGAAGTCCACGTGATCCTCGATAGCGAGCGGCATGTTGTAGAGCACCGACGGGGACTGCGGCCCGGTGACCAGGAACAGGTTCGGGAACTTGTGCATCATCAGGCCCAGGTAGGTGCGCGGCCCGTCCGCGAACTTGTCCTCGAGCCGTTCACCGTCGCGGCCGACGATGCCCATCGCCAGCAGCGGCCCGGTCATCGCGTCGAACCCGGTGGCCAGGACGATCACGTCGAGCTCGTGCTCGCCGGCCGCGGTGCGCACACCGGTCGCGGTGATCTCCCGGATCGGCGCACTCGCGACGTCGACGAGGGTGACGTTGTCCCGGTTGTAGGTTTCGTAGTAGTTCGTCTCGAGCGGCGGCCGCTTGGTGGCGTAGGGATAACCCGTCGGTGCGAGCAGTTTCGCGACCTCGGGGTCGTTCACCCGCTCGTGGATCCGCTCGCGGATGTACTCGGCGACGGTGTCGTTGGCTTCCCGGTCGAACAGTATGTCCTGGAAGCTGTCGATGAACAACCGGAATCCGCCTGCATCCCAACGCTCGTCGAACACGCGACGGCGTTCCTCCGCGGACACCGCCAGCGCGGATTCCTGCACCTGGTCGTACGGGACACCCAGGAAGTGGTTGCGGGACGCGGCGCGGATCTCGTCGTAGTTCGCCTTGACGTGCGCGATCTCGTCGTCGGTCATCGGCGTGTTGCCGATCGGCGTCGCGTAGTTCGGCGTGCGCTGGAACACCGACAGATGCCCGGCCTGCTTCGCGATCTCGGTGATCGCCTGGATCCCACTCGATCCGGTACCGATGACCCCGACCCGCTTGCCGGTGAAATCGACCGGCTCGTGCGGCCAGTTGCCGGTCAGGTGGACCTCACCGGCGAAGTTGTCGATACCCGGGAACTCCGGCTTCTTCGGCACCGACAGGTTGCCCGCCCCGGAGATCAGGTAGGTCGCGGTGACCGACTCGCCGGACTCGGTGCCCACCGTCCACACGCGGCGATCGTCGTCCCACACCGCGGAGATGATCCGGGTGCCGAACGTGATGTCCCTGCGCAGGTCGAAACGGTCGGCGACGTGCTGCAGGTAGTCGAGGATCTCCGGCTGCGCCGCGAACCGCTCGCTCCACCGCCACTCCTGCTGCAATTCCTTCGAGAAGGAGTACGAGTAGTGGACCGATTCGATGTCGACGCGCGCACCCGGATACCGGTTCCAGTACCAGGTACCGCCCACATCGTCGGCCGCGTCGAAGACCCGGACCGACAGGCCCATTTCGTCGCGCATCTTGTACAGCGCATACAGACCGGTGAACCCGGCTCCCACCACGACGGCGTCGAGGTCGGCGGACGCGGAAGAACGATCGAAGGACATGATGGTGACTCCTCGTGGATCACGGGGGACGGCGCTCGAGGGGTGCCGATCCGGACACCGACAACCATGACGTGGATCACACCCGCCCGGGATGGGGCAGAACACCCCCATCGCTACCTGTGTTGGGGGTCACAGCGCGATCGGGTATGTTCGGCCCCGATCCTTCGGCACCTCGGAAGGGAGTCCGGCGCTGCCCGCCACCACCGTCCCGCACAGGTCTCTGACCAGCTTCGTCGGGCGCCGCCGCGAACTCGACGCGGCCCGCGCATGCCTGCAGCATGCCCATCTGGTGTCGCTGATCGGCCCCGGCGGGGTCGGGAAGACCCGGCTCGCGGAGGAGCTGGCGGCGCGCTCGGCGCGCGCGTTCCGCGACTCGGTCCGGTGGATCGACCTGGCTGCCGTCCGGGACCCGGACACCGTGCCGTCCGCGGCCGCCGCGGCACTCGGCGTGACCGACCAGTCGAACCGTCCGGTGCTCGACAAGCTCGCCGATCACACCCGCTCCCGGCACATGCTGATCGTCGTCGACAACTGCGAGCACCTCCTGCCCGCGGTGATCACACTGGTCACGACGCTGCTCGACGCCGCTCCGGAGATCCGGATCGTCACCACCAGCCGCGAACCGCTCGGGATCGCCGGCGAGCAGACCTATGTGCTGCCGCCGCTGGGTACTCCCCCGGCGGGTACCGGGTGCCGGGCGGTGGACATCGCGCCGTTCGAAGCGGTGACACTGCTGGTCGAACGCGCCCGCAACACCGTGTCGGGGTTCGAACTCACCGACGCGAACGCCGACGCCGTCGCCCAGCTCTGCCGCTCGCTCGACGGCATTCCGCTGGCCGTCGAACTCGCGGCGACCCGGCTCCGGTCGCTGTCGCCGTCACAGCTCGTCGAGCGGATCGACCGGCGTTTCGCGCTGCTCACCGGTGGCAACCGCAGCGCCCTGCCCCGGCAGCAGACTCTCCGCGCTCTGATCGACTGGAGCCACGACCTGTGCTCGGACGACGAGCGGCTGCTCTGGGCACGCCTGTCCGTCTTCCCCGGATCGTTCGATCTCGAAGCGGCAGAAGCGGTCTGCGGGTTCGGTGCGCTTCCGGAGGACGAGATCGTCGATCTGCTCGACCGGCTCGTCGCCAAATCTCTCGTCGGCACGGATCGCGCCACCGAAGATCTCCGGTACCTCCAGCTGATGACGGTGCGCGAATACGGGGCCGAACTCGCCGAGAGCATCGGGGAAACCGCCGAACTGTTCCGCCGGCATCGCGACCACTACGCCGCGCGGGCCGCGCGATCGGCGCAGGACTGGTGCGGCTCGACCCAGCGCGAGATCCTCACCCGCCTGCGTATCGATCACCCGAATCACATTGCGGCGCTGGACTGGTCGCTGCGCGAAGAATCGTCGTCGCCGACGACGGCAGAGTTCGCGGTGGCGTTGCGCTATCACTGGATCGCAGGGGGCAATCTCGCCGACGGCCGTTCCCGCATCGAACGCATCCTGCACAGCGCCACCGACCCGGTCCGCGAACGCGGCGATGCCCTGTGGGTGGCGGCGTGGATCGCACTGATCCAGGGCGACCACGATGCCGCCGAACAGCACCTGATCGAATGCCACTCTCTCGCAGCAACTCTTGCCGACGACCGGCTGCGTGCGCACGCCGACCACTGGGCTGCGCTGCACGCGCTGTTCCGCGGGCGCACCGCCGACGCGATCGCAGGGTACGAATCGGCGATCGGCGTGCACCGCGCCCACGGCGACACCGCCGCGGTCCTCACCGCGTCGTTCCAGCTCGCGATGGCGCAGATCTACGACGGGCGCGCCGACGACGCCCTCACCACGTGCAACGCGGTACTCGACCTGTCCGGCCGCTACGGCGAGAACTGGAATCGGGCCTACTCGCTGTGGGTTTCGAGTCTGGTGCACCTGCATCAGGGCGCGTCCGGCGCTGCGGTGGACGCGGCCCGCGACGCGCTGCGCATCCAGCGGTCCTACAAGGACAAGATCTGCACCGCGCTGTCCATCGAGGTACTGGCGTGGACGTGCGCGGGATCCGGTGATCCCCGGAGGTCGGCGCAGCTGTTCGGCGCGGCCGACGCGGTGTGGACACGACTGGGCACCGACATCGCCGCGTTCGGGCCCCACGTCACCGACGATTCGCGTGCCGCGCGGAGGCGCGCGGTCGACGCGCTCGGCGAAGCGGCGTTCGGCAAGCTCGCCGCGGAACAGGCGGGAACCACGATCGACGAGGCGGTCGCGTTCGCGCTCGGAGAGTCCACCACCGCCGAGACCACCGGACCGAAAACGGTATCGCCGCTGACGAAGCGGGAACTCGAGATCGCGATGCTGATCGCGGAGGGACGCAGCAACCGTGCGGTCGCCGAGCACCTGGTGATCTCCTCACGCACGGTCGACGGTCATGTCGAACGGATACTCGCGAAGCTCGGTTTCGCCTCGCGCACACAGATCGCCGCGTGGGTCGCGGCGCGCACGACCTAGCTATCCCTCACGGGTGACGCGCGCGCTCGCCCCGGCGATCTCCACGGTGTCCCCGACGTGCAGCTGCCGTCCGCGCCGGAACTCCGCTTCGCCGTTGACCGAGACCAGGCCGTCCGCGATCACTTCCTTCGCCTCGGCTCCGGATTCGATGAGGTTCGCCAGCTTCAGGAACTGGCCGAGCCGGATCGACTCGTCGCGGATGGGAACTTCGTAAGCGTCGGACATGTCGTCCATTGTCTCCGAGAAGGTCCGGATCGACTATTCGCGACGTCCACCGGCGTCGTCGTTGTTTCCCCGTGATTCGGGCCGGGCACACTGGACGGGTGAGTAGTCCCGCACTGATCTGGTTCCGACGCGACCTGCGGCTGCACGACCTGCCCACCCTGCTGTCCGCAGCCGATGCCGCCGAGGACGCGGTTGCCGTGTTCGTGCTCGACGACCGGCTGCTGCGGCCCGGCCCGCGCACCACCTTCCTGATGCGCTGCCTGCGGGCGCTCGACGACGATCTCGAGGGGCGGCTGCTCGTCGTCCGCGGCGATCCGGTGACGGTGATCCCGCGACTCGCCGGGGAGGTGGGTGCCGGGTCGGTGCACGTCAGCGCCGACCACGCGCCCTACGGTACGCGCCGGGACCGCGCCGTCGAGGACGCGCTGGGCGACGTGCCGCTCGTGCGCACCGGGTCGCCCTATGCGGTCTCCCCCGGCCGCGTACTCAAGGGCGACGGCAGCCCGTACCGGGTGTTCACGCCGTTCCGGAAGGCCTGGCTCGAGCACGGGTGGCGACCGCCGGCGCGGACCCGGGCGTCGACGGTGACGTGGATCGACCCGGACGGTGTCCGCGGCCGGACGGCGATTCCGGCCGACGAGGCCGGCCTCGAGGTGGCGTTGCCGCCGGCCGGGGAGGCCGCGGCACGGAAACGCTGGCGGCAGTTCCGCGACGACGGACTGGACCGGTACGACAGCGACCGGGACCGCCCGGACCTGGACGGGACGAGCCGGCTGTCGCCGTACCTGAAGTTCGGGTGCCTGCATCCACGCACGCTCCTGCACGATCTGCGGGACCGCTCCGATCCCGGTGCGACGACACTGCGCAGCGAACTGTGCTGGCGCGACTTCTACGCCGACGTGCTGCACCACCGGCCGGACACCGCGCGCCGCAACTACAACGACCGGTTCGACGGCATCCGCTACGACACCGGCCCGGACGCCGACCGCAACTTCACCGCATGGCAGCAGGGCCGCACCGGCTTCCCGATCGTGGACGCCGGCATGCGCCAGTTGCTCGCCGAGGGCTGGATGCACAACCGGGTCCGGATGATCGTCGCGTCGTTCCTCACCAAGGACCTGCACCTGCCGTGGTGGTGGGGCGCGCAACATTTCATGGATCACCTCGTCGACGGCGACCTGGCGTCCAACCAGCACGGATGGCAGTGGACGGCCGGGTGCGGCACGGACGCCGCACCGTATTTCCGGGTGTTCAACCCGACCACGCAGGGCGAGAAGTTCGATCCGAAGGGTGACTACGTGCGCCGGTGGGTACCCGAGTTACGCGGCATTTCCGGCAAGGGGGTGCATCGGCCGCCGACCGGGTCGTCGTCGAACGGAGCGCCTCAGGGCTATCCGGACCCGATCGTCGACCACGCGCAGGAACGGCAGGTCGCGCTGGCCCGGTACGGGGAGATCTCGCCGGGCCGATGATCCACCCATCCGGTGGTGCCCCGGCCCCGAATCACCGGAGAGTGTGGCACCGAACCAGACGGGCCGAGGGACGACGGAGGGACCATGGGCATCGAATACTCGAGCATCGTCGACGTCCCGCGCGACGAGGTCTTCGCGTGGTACGCCCGGCCCGGGGCGATCACCCGGCTGCTGCCGCCGTGGCAGCCGATGCGGGTGATCGCGGAGGCGGACTCGCTCGCCGACGGGCGCGCCGTCCTCGGTCTGCCGGGCGGTCTGCGGTGGGTCGCCGACCACCGTCCCGAGGAGTACGACCCGCCCGCTCGATTCGTCGACGAACTCGGCCGTGACGGCCTCACTTCGATGCCGGTCGGTCTCGTCGGCTCCTGGCGGCACGAGCACACCTTCGAGACGGTCGGGCGCGACCGAACCCGTGTCGTGGACCGGGTCGACACCCCGGTGCCCGAAAGGGTTCTGCTGCAGACGTTCCGGTTCCGGCACCGTCAGCTCGCCGACGACCTCGACCGGCATCGCTGGGCGCAGGCCCAGGGCGTGCGGCCGGTGACGGTCGCGGTGAGCGGCGCCTCCGGGCTGATCGGCAGCGCACTGACCGCGTTCCTCAGCACCGGCGGATACCGGGTCGTCCGGCTGGTGCGCCGGCCCGCCCGCGACCGTCACGAACGGCAGTGGGATCCCGGCTCACCGGCCGGCGACCTGCTCGAAGGAGTCGACGCCGTCGTGCATCTGGCGGGCGCCTCGATCGCCGGGCGCTTCACCGACGACCACAAGGCCGCGGTGCGCGACAGCCGTGTCGAACCGACCCGGCTGCTCGCCGAATGCGCCGCGAACACCGCGAACGGACCGGCCTCGTTCGTGTGTGCGTCCGCGATCGGCTTGTACGGCTACTACCGCGGGGACGAGACATTGGACGAGAGCGCTTCCCGCGGTTCGGGTTTCCTGGCCGACGTGGTCGCCGACTGGGAGGCCGCGACCAAACCCGCGGAGGCCGGTGGCCTGCGCGTTGTCCATGTGCGCACGGGCATCGTGCAGACCCCGCGCGGTGGCCCGCTGCAACTGATGCGCCCGCTGTTCACCGCCGGGCTCGGCGGCCGGCTCGGTGACGGCCGGCAATGGCTGTCGTGGATCGACCTCGACGACCTGATCGACGTCTACCACCGGGCACTCGCCGACCCGGCCCTGTCCGGTCCGGTGAATGCCGTCTCGCCCGAGCCCGTCCGCAACGACGAGTACACGCGGATCCTGGCGAGCGTGCTGCACCGTCCCGCCCGGCTGCCGGTCCCGTCGTTCGGCCCGAAACTGCTTCTCGGCGACCAGGGTGCCCGTGAGGTCGCGCTGGCCGACCAGCACGTCGTGCCGCGTCGGCTGGTCGAGGCCGGACACACCTTCCGGCGCCCCCACATCGAGGACTGCCTGCGGCACCAGCTCGGGCACATCATCGAACCGGCCGCATGACGGCACCGTTGCGAATTCTCGTCACCGGGGCGACCGGCTACATCGGCGGCCGCCTCGCTCCCCGGCTCGTCGCGGCCGGGCACAGCGTGCGGGTTCTGGCACGCACTCCCGACAAGTTGCGCGACGTCCCGTGGGCGGGCGATGTCGAGGTGGTGCAGGGCGATCTCGACGACTCGGACTCGGTCGAGGCCGCGTGCCTCGACATCGACGTCGTCTACTATCTCGTCCACTCCATGAGCGGGCGAGGCGAATTCGCCGAGGCCGAGCAGCGATCGGCGGAGAACGTTGCGGACGCGGCGCGGCGCGCCGGCGTCGGGCGGATCGTGTATCTCGGGGGCCTGCATCCGAATTCCGATCGGCTGTCGCCGCATCTGAGGTCGCGGGAACAGGTCGGCCGGATCCTGCTCGATTCCGGAGTACCGACGCTGGTGTTGCAGGCGGGCGTCGTCATCGGGTCGGGTTCGGCGTCGTTCGAGATGATCCGGCACCTCGGCAACCGGCTGCCGGTGATGACCACACCCCGCTGGGTGAACAACCGGATCCAGCCGATCGCGGTGCGCGACGTGCTGCACTATCTCGTCGCGGCCGCCGACGCACCGCTGCCGAGCAGCCGCACCTTCGACATCGGCGGACCCGACGTGCTCCGCTACGGCGAGATGCTGCAGGTCTATGCCGAGATCGCCGGATTGCTGCGGCGGCGCATCGTGGTGCTGCCGGTCCTCACGCCGCGACTGGCCGGTCTGTGGATCGGCCTGGTCACCCCGATCCCCCCGTCTTTGGGCCGGGCCCTGATCGAATCGCTGAGCACCGACGCGGTGGTCACGGAACACGACATCGACGAGGTGATCCCGCCCCCTCCGGGCGGCACCACCGGATACCGGGACGCGGTCGCGCTGGCGTTGCGGCGCATCGACCGCGGGGAGGTCGAAACCACGTGGGCGAACGCGTCACCGGTGGGCGCACCCGCCGAGCCGCTTCCGTCCGACCCCGACTGGGCCGGGGAGGTGGTCTTCACCGACGAACGCAGCCTGGACTGCGACTGTCCCGCCCGGGACGTGTGGCCGGTGGTCGAGAGCATCGGCGGCGAGAACGGCTGGTATTCCTTCCCGCTGGCGTGGACGATCCGGGGCTGGCTGGATCGGTTCGCCGGTGGGGTGGGCCTGACACGGGGACGACGCAACGCGACCACGCTGCACACCGGAGATGCCCTGGACTTCTGGCGGGTCGAGCGGATCGACCGCTTCGAACTCTTGCGGCTGCGCGCCGAGATGCTCGCCCCGGGCGGTGCATGGCTCGAATGGCGCCTCGAACCACTCGGGCCGGACCGGACGCGACTGCACCAGCGGGCGATCTTCTTTCCGAGAGGACTTGCCGGACGGCTGTATTGGTACGCCCTGCTGCCGTTCCACGGGATCATCTTCAAGGGGATGCTCGAGAACATCGCGGGTGCGGCGCGCCGGGAGGTGGACACGACCGGATGAAAGGCTGTGCGGCGCGGCTTCTGCTGACCGGTCTGATCGTGGCGCTGGCCGCGACGACCGCCGCGTGCGGTCCGTCCCGGCCCGATTGCGGTACCGAGGTCACGGCGCTGCACGACCCCGCCCGCGGATGTCTGCGGTTCGGGTTGAGCACTCCCGGGGGGCCACTCGCGGTGGAGGAGTTCCGGGCCGTGGCGGACACGGTCGGGGAACGCCCGACGATCGTCCTGTCGTTCTCCGATTTCGCCTCGCCTCCGCCGATCGCCGGGCTCGACGCGGTGGCCGCGGCCGGCGCCGATCCGGTCATCACCTGGGAACCGTGGCGATGGCTCGGCGAGGGACGTTACGACGCAGAGGATTTCGCGATGGAGTCGATCGCGGCAGGGGCGCACGACGACTACCTGTACCGATGGGCCGACGAGCTGGCCGCATGGGGAAGGCTCGTGTACCTGAGATTCGCCCACGAGCCGAACGGGACCTGGTATCCGTGGAGCACAGCCGGTGGAACACCGCCGGAGGTGTACGTGGCGGCCTGGCGTCACATCCACGACCTGTTCGCGTCGAAGTCGGTGCGCAACGTGAAGTGGGTGTGGGCGCCCAACGTCTCGTTCGAGGGAAGCAGCCCCACCGGCGCGACCTATCCCGGCAGCGACTACGTCGACGTCGTCGGGGTGGACGGCTACAACTGGGGCACGTCCCAGCCGTGGAGCCACTGGATCGCACCACGAGATCTGTTCGGCCCCACCCTGGACGAGCTGCGCCGGATCGCGGAGGACGACCCGCTGCTGATCACCGAGGTCGGATGCGCGGACGCGGGCGGCTCGAAGGGAGAATGGATCAGCGAATTTGTGACCTATCTCGAGAGTCGCGGCGACGTAGCCGGATTCGTGTGGTTCGATCATGACAAGGAAACGAACTGGCGGCTTGCGAGCACCCCGGAGTCCGCGGCCGCGTTCGCCGAGGCACTAGGGAAGAGGTTCCACTGACATGACGGGCGCGGGTTCGAATGCGTTCATTCCCCCCGCCCTCGAACAGGCCCGGCTCCATTCGATGGAGCAGCTGAACCTGATCGACTCGCCGCGTGAGGAACGCTTCGACCGGATCACCCGGATGGCCTGCCACGTCTTCGGCGCCCCGATGTCCACCGTGTCGCTGATCGACGACCGCCGGCAGTGGTTCAAATCGACGCAGGGTTTCCCGATGATCGACGTGCCCCGGCACGAGACGGTGTGCCAGACGACGATCGCGCGCAGCTACCGGAAACCCGACGATCCCGCCCTGGTGATCGAGGACGCGAGTGCCGACCCCGAGTTCTCCTGGATCCCCGGTATCGGCGGCGAGGACGGGATCCGCTTCTACGCCGGGTATCCGCTGCGCGGCCCCGGCGGTCACCCGGTCGGCACGCTGTGCGTGTACGACACCCGCCCCCGCACCCTCGACGCCACGCAGCTGGCCGCATTCGAGGAACTGGCAGCGTGGGTGCAGCGCGAACTGGAACAGTCCGACGACCTGGATCGGGCCGCCACGATGCAACGGCAGTTGCTGCCGCACCCCGTGGAGGGTCTGCCGGGTTATTCCGTGACCTCCCTGTGCGTCCCGGCGTTCGTGGTCGGCGGAGATTTCTACGACCACTACCCGGTCCCCGGCGGGGTCGCCGTGACGGTGGCCGACGTCATGGGCAAGGGCCTCGGGGCCGCCATCCTGGCGTCGGCCGTGCGTTCGACGTTCCGTGGTGCGGCGCGCGTGCTCGAACGGTTCGGATCCTCGAAGTCGCTGGTTCTCGACGCCGGTGCGCTCACCACCGCGGCCGCCGAGCACCTCGACGACGACCTCGACCACACCGGCAGCTTCGTCACCCTGTTCCACCTGGTCCTCGACACCGTCACCGGGTGCATCAGCTACGTCGACGCCGGGCACGGGCTCGCGGTCATGTGCCGCGGCGACGGCACCGTCGAGTCCCTCGCGACGTCGGGACTTCCGCTCGGGGTGCTGCCCGGCGCCGATTGGCCCGCGCAGCAGACGCTCCTCGCACCCGGTGACATGCTCGTGGTGTGTTCCGACGGCCTGCTCGATCTGCTCGACGAGAGCAGCGATCCGGCCGTCCTGCACCGGTTCGCGGCCCGACATCCGACGCCCGAAGCGTTGCTGAGCGCCGTCCGGGAACTCACGTCGGAGCTCCCCCCGCTCGACGACGTCACGTTCGTCGCCGTCCATCGGGACGCACCGTGAGCCACCGCGACGACGTGGGCTCCGGTACCGGGCCGTCGTTCGCGCTCCGCGCGCTCATCGTGCTCACCGCGGTGCTCGGCCTCAACTACATCGTGTGGCGCTGGCTGTTCTCGGTGAACTGGCCGGCGTGGTGGATCGCGGTGCCGCTGGTCGTCGCCGAAACCTACAGCCTCATCGATTCGCTGTTGTTCGGATCGACCATGTGGCGGCTGCGGCGCCGGCCCGCCCCGGCCGAACCGCCGGACGGTCTCACCGTCGACGTGTTCATCACGACGTACAACGAACCGATGGATCTGGTGCTGAACACCGCCGCGGCCGCGCAGCGCATCCGCTATCCCCACACCACCTGGATCCTCGACGACGGCGACCGGCCCGAGCTCGCTTCCGCCGCCGCGGAACTCGGCGTCCGATACCTGACGCGGTCGGCGAGCTGGACGAACAGGCCCCGGCACGCCAAAGCGGGCAACCTCAACAACGCGCTGCTCGCGACCGAGGGCGAGTTCCTGCTGATCCTCGACGCCGACCAGGTGCCCGATCCCGAGATCCTGCATCGCACCCTCGGGTACTTCCGCGACGAGAAGATGGCGCTGGTGCAGACCCCGCAGTACTTCACCAATGTGCCGCCGTCCGATCCGCTGGGCAGCCAGGCGCCGCTGTTCTACGGACCGATCCAGCAGGGCAAGGACGGCTGGAACGCCGCCTTCTTCTGCGGCTCGAACGCGGTGCTGCGACGCGACGCGCTCATGCAGCTCGGCATCACCGGATACGTCCGGGCGGTGGAGGACGGGGTGCGGCGCACCCTGAAAACCGCGCAGACCGTCGTCGACCGGGCCCGAGCCGAAACCGGACCCGGGCAGGCCGACGTGCTCGCGGCGCTCGACTCGGTGAGCGCTGCCGTGGACACCGCCAAGCGGGACCTGCGGGCCCACCTCCCGCTGGGCGAGATCACCTACGAGTTCCAGCAGAGTGTGGACGCCGCGGCCCGTTCCGTCGTCGAGGCCGACGCGGACGCGATGCGCGCGGACCTCGCGGCGATCGCGGAGCTCACCGGTGGATCCGGCGAATCCGGTGGCGCGGCGCTGCTTCTCGACGACGACGCGCTCGACCGGCTGGCCGGCCGGGAATGGTCTCCCCTCGGCGCGATCGAGTCGATCCGCGCGTTGATCCGCGCCGTCGACGTCGGACGTGACGACGAGGCCCAGCCCATGCTGCCGCTGGCGACCATCTCGGTGACCGAGGACATGGCCACGTGCATGCGGCTGCACCGCCAGGGCTGGCGCTCCGCCTACCACCACGAGGTACTCGCGCACGGTCTCGCACCCGAGGATCTGGGCACGATGCTCACCCAGCGGCTGCGGTGGGCGCAGGGGACGATCCAGGTGATGCTGCGCGAGAACCCCCTGTTGCAGCGCGGACTCACGCCGGCACAGCGGCTGATGTACTGGGCGACGATGTGGAGTTACCTCGCGGGCTTCGCGGCTGTCGCGTACATCCTCGCGCCCGTGGCATACCTGGTCCTGGGTGTCATGCCGGTGCAGGCGTACAGCTGGGACTTCTTCGGCCGGCTCATACCCTTCCTGCTGCTGAACCAGCTGCTGTTCCTGGTGGTGAGCCGCGGTACCCCCACCTGGCGGGGCCAGCAGTACAGCCTCGCGTTGTTCCCGGTGTGGATCAAGGCGTGCACCACGGCGTTCAACAACGTCTACCGCGGCAAACCGCTCGGCTTCGCGGTCACGCCGAAGACCCGCCAGGGGGACGGCGCACTGCCCTGGCACCTGGTCCGCTTCCAGCTGATCGCCATGGCGGTGCTGGTGGTGGCCTCCGTCATCGGGATCACCCGGCTGTATTTCGGTGCGATCTCGGCGCTCGGGGTGGGCGTCAACCTGTTCTGGGTCCTGTTCGACCTGGTAATTCTCGGTGTGGTGATTCAGGCGGTCCGCTATCGGGGACCGGATTCGGAAGGAGTGCGCTGATGGGATTCGAGACCCGGACCACGCAGGCGGGGGCGGTCGTGATCCGCCCCGAGGGCCGCCTCAACATGGTCGCGGCCCCCCGGCTCCGGGAACAGCTGCGGGAACTCGTGGAGAACGGATCCACGCGGCTCGTCGTCGATCTCGGCGCGATCGACTTCATCGACTCGTCCGGTCTCGGCGCGCTGATCTCGGGACTGAAGTCCGCTCGCCAGGCCGGCGGCGATCTCCGCATCGCCGCCCCCACCGATCAGGTTCAGAACGTCCTGACCCTGACGAATCTCAATCGTGTTCTGCGAAGCCATGACTCGGCCGACAGCGCCTTCGACGGCGGATGAGGACACACGATGGCGGATGACGGCACGCCCGGGCACGGCACGGGCGCGCACGCCTCGCTGACCACCGTGACCGGACCCTCCACCATCGACGAGATCCATGCACTGTTCGCCGGGCTGAGTCCCGGCGCCGTCGAGAGCACCGCGCTCGCGCAGTTCGAGCTGGCGGTCGTCGAGATCGCCGCGAACATCGTCGAGCACGCCGGGCGCGGCGAACCGGTGACCCTCGACCTGGAACTGACGCTCCTCCCCGACCGGGCCGAAGCGATCTTCCACGACGACGGACGCGCCGCGGACGTGGATCTGGAATCGGTGTCGTTTCCGGACGAACTGGCCGAGCACGGACGAGGATTGGCCATCGCGCTCGAATGCCTCGACGAGCTGACCTACCGTCGTGCGGACGACCGCAACACGTGGCGGCTCGTGCGGACCCGCGACGGATGAACCGGCGCCGGAGACACGTCCCCGGCGCCGGCCACAACCTCCGCTACACCGTGCAGAGCGGCTTGATCTCCTGGAGGCCCTCCGTGGTCGGCGAGGTCAGCATCAGGCACGAGTTGTACCCGGCGTCCTCGACGACAGCCCGGATCTGTTGCCACGCAGCCTCGTCCACCACCGGTGAGCGCGACAGCACGAAGCCGGACACGCGGGTCGGGTCACCGACGAGTGCCCACGAGTAGTCGTCGGCGAGATAGGTGACGAGGTAGTTGCTCGGGCCGTCGAGCGAGTCCTGGAACGGCACGCCCGGGAAGGACACGTGCAGCGAGGCGGTGTCGTTCACGCGCGCGTTGCCGACGATCCCGCGCCGCTCACCGGTGATCGTCGTGCACGAGTTCTCCACGCGCACATTGCGTTCGTCGAGCAGCGTGTAGTTCGCGGTCGTGTCGCGAACACAATCGATGTTGTACGGTGCCGGGTTGGCGGCGAGCTGATACCAGCCGCCGACATACCTGGTCACGTCCAGCTGGGGAACGGGAGTCAGCGGCGCCGCCTGGGCGGGTGCCGCGACCACGGCGGAGCCCGCCGCGGCGAGTACCGTCGCGGCGAGTCCGAACAACGCTCGTTTCACGGGATCTCCTTTCGTCGGACCGGGCACCTGGGTCACTGCGGGGGCAGCAGCACACCGTCGATGAGGTAGACGGTCGCGTTCTCGGTCTCGATTCCACCACAGATCACGTTGGCTTCGTTGACCTTCCAGTTCTCGCCGGATCCGGTCACCGTCACGGTTCCGCCTTCGACGGTGGTCTTCTCACCGGCGATGTCGGCGGGCGGGATCTGGCCCGGAACCACGTGGTACGTCAGGATGTCGGTGAGCATCGCCGAATCGGTCTTCAGCGTCTCCACGGTGGCGGGGTCGACCTGCGCAAACGCGTCGTCGACCGGCGCGAACACGGTGAACTCGCCGCCGTTGAGCGTATCGACGAGGTTCACATCGGGGTTGAGCTGCCCGGACAGCGCCGCGGTCAGCGTCGTCAGCACCGGCACGTTCCCGGCGGCCGTCGCGACCGGCTCCTGCGCGATCGCCTCGAGCGAGCCGGGCCCGGACGGTACCTGCTCGGCGTAGGCGGCACAGCCCGGTCCCACCGGACCGGACGCCGTGGCCTCGGCCGTGCCGGTGGCGGTCGCCGACTCCATCGCCGAGGTCGCTGCCGAAGTCGCGGACTCCATCGTCGTGTCGGAGTCGTCGGACGAGCACGCCGACAGACCCATCACTGCTGCCGCGCCGATACCGATCAGCGCCATGCTCTTTCGCGTTCGAATAGCCATCGTTCGTCTTCCTTCCGTGGCGAGGGCCCGGGGGCTCCGTCGATCGGGTGTGTCACCGGTCATTCGCCGCCGGTCATCCGGTGGATGGGTCGGATCGGAACATTTTTTTCGCGGGCCGCGGCCGGGGGAGTTTCCCGGGCCGACCCATCCATCGCGTCCACGGCTCCGAATGGCGGGCATGGAGATTCCTTCGAGCCGGGGCCGCGCTCACGTGCTGGTGCTGCCCGGCGGCATGCCGTCGAGCACTGCGACCGCGCGGTGGTGGCACCCGTCGCAGTTACGGATGGCGCTGCTCACCGAGTCTCTGCGGCTACGGCTTTCCGGCACCGGCATCACCGTCCGTCAGGTCCTGTACACGGTGCGGGGATGGAACGGGGAGGCCCGCAGCCCGGTGCAGGACGGCCTGCGCGCCCTCGACGAGATCCGACGACGGCGGCCCGATGCGCCCATCGGGCTCGTCGGCCACTCGATGGGCGGGCGCGCCGTCGCGTATCTCGCCGCGCAGCCGCAGGTCGAAGCGGTGGTGGCGCTGGCCCCGTGGTGGCCGGACGACGAGGCGGCCCTCATACCCCCGGGCCGGCGCCTTCTCGTCGCGCACGGCACCGCGGACCGGCGGACCGACCCTTCTGCCTCCGCGGCCCAGACCGAGGCCGCCCGGCGGCGGGGCGTGGACGCGACCTGGCAGCCCTTTCCCGGCGCCGGTCACTTCCTGCTCACCCGGCCGTGGCGCTGGCACGCGGTGACCGCCGACTTCCTGCGCGACGCCCTCACCACCGCGCGAGCCCCCGGAGGTCACCGTGAAGCGTGACCGGGTCCGTGCGGTCGCCGCGACCGGCAGCGGCGACCGAGGGCCCGAAGCGTTCCTTCCGCGGCCGCCGCGCCGCCCGCCCGAGAGAACCGATCGCCATGTTCGCCCCCGCGCCGTTCGCTGACCCCGCATCCGTCCGTGCCCGAAGCGAGTTGAGCTGCCCGATTCGCCCAGCTAGGCTTTTCGGCGATGAGCGGACACGGCCGATGACCGACGTCGGCGGCGGCACCGACACACTCGACGCACTCCTCGCGAAGGTAGCGACGGAGGATCAGGCGGCATTCGCCGAGTTCTACGATCTGACGCGCGCCCGCGCCTACGGCATGGTGCTGCGGGTGCTGCGCGATCCGGGATACAGCGAGGAAACGCTGCAGGAGGTCTATCTGCAGGTGTGGCGGACGGCACCCGGGTTCGATCCCGCCCAGGGTTCGGCGTTGTCGTGGCTGATCACACTCGCCCACCGGCGGGCCGTGGACCGGGTCCGTTCCGAACAGTCCGGCGCCGACCGCGAGGCCCGCTACGGCGCGGTGTCCGCGGACGCGGCCTTCGACTCGGTGAGCGAGGAGGTGGTGCGCCGCGACGACACACAGCAGGTCGCGGACTGTCTCGGCACGCTCACCGATCTGCAACGCCAGTCGGTGGAACTCGCGTACTACAGCGGCCTGACCTACCGAGAGGTGTCGGAACGACTGTCCGCCACTCTGCCGACCGTCAAATCGAGAATCAGGGACGGATTGCTCCGTCTACGAAATTGCCTCGGGGGTGACCAGCGATGACGAACAGTACCCACGCCGATTTCGGCGGTGAGGAGCTCCTCGGGCTCGCCGCGGTCTATGCCCTCGACGCGGTCTCGGATTCCGAACGCCACGAGATCGACGCGCGCGTGACCGCCGCCGGTTCCGAAGTGGCCGCCGCATTCGCGCGGGAGGTCCGTGAGATCCGGGAGGCGATGGCGCAGGTCTCTCTCATCGGCGCCGTGGAACCGCCGGAGCGGGTCCGGCAGCGGCTCCTCGAAACGGTCTCCGCCACAGCCACTTCCGCATCGGAGACACCTGCGCCGATCTCGCTCGCGCAGCACCGCAACCGGCGACGGAATTTCCTGCTGGCCGTGGCTGCCGCGGTGATCGTCGCGATCGGCGCCGTCGGCATCGGGTCGCGGATCGGGCAGAACGTCGCCACCCCGCCGACGTCCGCGCAGATTCTCGCGGCCGACGACGTGCGCACCACCTCGGGCTCGATCGAGGGCGGCGGCACCGCGACCGTCGTCTACTCGAAGGAGGTCGACGCGGGGGTCCTGGTGATGAACAACGTGACCCCGCCGAGCGAGGGCACCGTCTACCAGATGTGGCTGATCGGACCCCAGGGCACCACGTCCGCGGGCACCATGACTCCCGCCGACGTCGCACCGTCGACGACGGCCGTGCTCGGCGACCTCTCCGGCGCCACGGCGCTGGGCTTCAGCGTCGAACCGACGGGCGGCTCCGCACAGCCGACGAGCATCTTCGCCGAACTGCCGTTGAGCTGAGTCGGCACTGTCCCCGCGCCGAGGGGGCAGCCGCGCACGCCCGGCACCGCGCGGCCGTCCGCCGGGACAGCGGCCGCGGTCGCATCACGACGGGCAGGTCCCGACGACGACGGTGGCGTCGAGTTCCTCCGACGTCCGCACCATCGCGTCGAGCCCTGCGGCGGCGAGGATGAGCGCCGCCGTGTCCGCCTGGGAAACACCCGCCTCCATCAGAAGGCGCCCGCCGGGCGCGAGCCAGCCGGGTGCGGCGTCCGCCAGTCTCCGGTGCACGTCCAGTCCGTCCCCGCCGCCGTCGAGGGCGACCCGCGGCTCGTGCAGGCGTGCTTCCGGTGGCATGAACGCGACGGCACGGGACGGGACGTAGGGCGCGTTCGCGACGAGGACGTCGACCCGCCCCGCGATCGACGTGGGCAGGGCCGCGCACAGGTCGCCGGTGAAGACGCGACCACCGAACCGTTCGATGTTGCGGCGGGCGCATCCCACTGCGACCGGATCGACGTCGACGGCGTACAGATCGATCCCCGCGACCTCGTGCCCCAGGACCGCGCCGACCGCGCCCGAACCACAGCACATGTCGACGACGACGTTCCCCGGCCTCAGGCGCTCGGCAGCGCAGCGGGCGAGGAACTCGGTGCGACGACGCGGCACGAACACTCCGGGCTCGACCACGATGCGCCGGCCACAGAATTCGGCCCAGCCCAGGACGTGCTCGAGGGGCACGCCGTCTACGCGCCGCCGGACCAGCTCGGACAGTTCCTCCGGGCTGCGGGCCGCGTCCGCGAGCAGGGCCGCTTCCTCCTCCGCGAACACGCATCCGGCCGCGCGCAGTTCGTCGGCGAGGGGGGTGTGGGACCGGTCCGGGGTCGGCGGTGAGGCGGCCACGCCTCACCCTAACGCGCGGAGCGAGGCGGCACCTCACGCCGACGCGGAGCGAGGCGGCACGTCACAGATCGTGCGGCACCCGTCCGCATCCGGGCCGGCTCCGAATACCGATCGTCCGCTCCGAGCGCGGGCACGATGGTTCACACTGCGAGGGGCCACCGACTCCAGGAGGAACGCTTGACCACCACGACCTCGACACCACCGAAGCGCCCGACGCGGCGCCTGCGATGGCTCCTGCCCGCCCTGCTGCTGCTCGTGTGGCTCGCGATCGCCGGGGGTGGCGGCCCGTTCGCCGGGAAGCTCAGCGAGGTCGCGCAGAACGGGAACAGCGCGTTCCTGCCGGCGTCGGCCGAGTCGACCCGGGCGGATCAGCTGTATGCGGAGTTCACCGATACGAACGCCGTGCCGGCGATCGTCGTCGCGGAGCGTGATTCCGGGATCACCCCCGAGGACCTGGCGTTCCTCGCAGCCGAATCGGTGGGTCCGCCGCCGATCCCCTCCCAGGACGGCAGGGCCGCCCAGTTGATCGTGCCGATCGACGGCGACAGCGACGTCGGTGAGGCGGTGGAGGAGCTGCGCGAGCGGGTGGCGTCTCCGCCGGACGGGCTGACCGTGCACGTCACCGGCCCGGCCGGGCAGATCGCCGACCTGTCCTCCGCGTTCGCCGGGATCGACGGGATGTTGCTGCTGGTCGCGGGTGGCGTGGTGCTGTTGATCCTCTTCGCCGTGTACCGCAGCCCGATTCTCCCGTTCGTCGTGATCGTGTCGGCGATCTTCGCGCTCGCTCTGGCCGGCCTCGCGGTGTATCTGCTCGCCGATGCGGGCGCGATCGCGCTCAACGGGCAGAGCCAGGGCATCCTGTTCATCCTGGTGTTCGGTGCCGCCACCGACTACGCCCTGTTGCTGGTGGCGCGGTACCGCGAGGAACTACGCTCGGTCGAGGACAAGTACGAGGCGATCCGCACCGCGTGGCGTTCGACGCTCGAACCGATCGCCGCGTCCGCCGCGACGGTGATCGCGGGTGTGCTGTGCCTGCTGTTGTCGGACCTGAACTCGAACCGCGGTCTCGGGCCTGTCGCGGCGATCGGGATCGCCGCGTCGTTCATCGCGTCGATGACGTTCCTGCCGGCCGCGCTGGTGCTGCTGGGCCGGACCGCGTTCTGGCCGACCCGGCCGAAGGTGGATCCCGATGCGGACCGAGGTGATCTCGCTTCGGCGCACCGGTTCTGGAATTCGATCGCGCAGAAGGTCGGTGCCAATCCGCGTCCGATCTGGATGGTGTGCAGCATCGTCCTCGTCGGGTTCGCACTGTTGCTGCCGCAGTTCAAGGCGGGCGGTGTCGCGTCGTCGGATGTGTTCCTGCTCGAGACGGATTCGTCGTCCGGTCAGCAGATCCTCGGTGAGCACTTCGATGCAGGCACCGGTTCGCCCACGATCGTCGTCGCACGCGAGAACTCCCTCGGCGCGGTCACCTCGGCGGCCCGGGTCGAGGGTGTCACGACCGTCACGCCGGTGACCGGTCCCGACGGGACGCCGACCGTCGTCGACGGTCGCGTCGCGGTGCAGGCCACCTTGTCCGATCCCGCCGATTCGCTCGAGGCCGAACGCACCGTCGAACGGATCCGTGACGCCGTGCACGCCGTGCCGGATGCCGACGCGCTCGTCGGCGGCACCACTGCGGTCGATCTCGACACGAAGGACACCGCCACGCGCGACCGCACCGTCATCATCCCGGTGGTCACGGCGGTGGTGCTGCTGATCCTGATCCTGCTGTTGCGGGCGATCGTGGCACCGGTGCTGCTGATGCTCACCGTCATCGTCTCGTATGCGGCGACGCTCGGGGTGGCGTCGCTGCTGTTCAACCACGTGTTCCATTTCCCGGGCGCGGACCCGGTGGTGCCGCTGTTCGGGTTCGTGTTCCTGGTCGCACTCGGGATCGACTACAACATCTTCCTCATGACCCGCGTCCGCGAGGAGAGCGCGCGGGTCGGAACCCGGGAGGGCACGCTGCGTGCGCTGACGGTGACCGGCGGCGTCATCACGTCGGCGGGGGTCGTCCTGGCTGCGACGTTCTCGGCGCTCGCGGTGATTCCGCTACTGTTCCTGGGACAGCTCGCGTTCATCGTGGCGTTCGGCGTGTTGCTCGACGCGTTGATCGTGCGGTCGTTGCTGGTGCCGGCGCTGACCATCGACATCGGCAAGCGAATCTGGTGGCCCAGCAGGCTCGCCTCGCGGGACGGAGCGGACTCCGTCGAGGCGGCTGAGGATCACGAACGGGTCACGTAACGATAGATTCGTATGGTTCACAACGTTCGCCGGGTCCGTGGGGCCCGGCGGACGTTGCACGACGACTGCAGGAGGAAATGTGCTCGACTCCGACGGTGGCCTCGGCCGGTCCGAAGCGGCCGCGGTGACCCTCCTGCTGATCGAGGACGATCCGGGGGACGCTGTCCTCGTCGAGGAGATGGCGTCGGACGCCATGATCGAATTCGCCATCACGTGGGCTCGTTCACTCGACGAAGCCCGCACCCGGCTCGGCGAAAGCCTGCCCGACTGCATCGTGCTGGACCTGAACCTTCCGGACGCGCACGGACTCGACGCACTCGGGGCCGTGCAGAGGTACGCCGCCGGGGTGCCGGTGATCGTGATGACAGGACTGGCCGAGGAACAGGCCGGGCTCACCGCCGTGGCCGAAGGCGCCCAGGACTACCTGGTCAAGGGCGTCGTGGACGCGGAACTGCTCACCCGCTCGGTGCGCTACGCGATCGAACGTAAACGCGCCGAGCAGGCCGCCGCCGCGTTGCGGGCGAGCGAGCAGCGCTCCCGTGAGAACGCCCGCCTCGAGCGCGGTCTGCTTCCGGTTCCGCTGCTGCGCAGCGAGAGCGTGGACGTGGTGACCCGATACCGGACCGGCCGGGCGGGCGGCCTGCTGGGCGGCGACTTCTTCGATGTCGTCGAGTCCGGCGACGGTACCGTCCACGTGCTGATCGGCGATGTCTGCGGGCACGGCGCCGACGAGGCGGCTCTCGGTGTCGGATTGCGAATAGCCTGGCGCACACTCGTTCTCGGTGGCGTCGACGCAGAGACGGCGATGAGTACGCTGGAACAGGTGCTCGTCGCCGAAAGACCCCGGTCGCACGTCTTCGCCACCGCCACCAGCGTGGTCCTCGCCCCGGATCGCCGCTCCATCGAGGTTGTGCGTGCCGGCCATCCGGGAATCCTGCTGCGCACACCGAGCGATGTCCAGTGGCTCGAGGTACCCGGCGGCCCCGCCCTCGGCCTGCGCAGGCAGAGCGGCACCTGGCGGAAGACCACGCTCGAGGTCGACGAGCGGACCGCGCTCGTACTGTTCACCGACGGATTGTTCGAGGCGCGGGTCGACGAGCAGGACCGGCTGGGTGAGGAGGGCCTGCTGGCGTATGCGCGCTCCCTGGGCAGCGCCTGCAGCGGGGAGAAATTCGTCGATTCCCTGATCGCGCATGTGGAGACGCTCGCCGCACCGCACGACGGGCTCAGTGACGACGTCGCGGTCCTGCACGTGCAGTGGGCCACCGAGGAAGGCCGCGCGTGACGACTTCGATTCCGCAGAATCCCGGCGGCACGAAACTGACGGTGCAGGGCTGGTTCAATCTGATCCTGGCGATCATGACGCTGCTCGTCATCGCGGGCTCGGCGGCCGGCGCCACGGCGCTCTCGGCGAATTCGCGGGTGACCGACGATCTGACGGATCGCCTGATGCCCGCCCGCTCGACCGTCTACCAACTGCAGGCCGCGCTGGTCAACCAGGAGACGGGTGTGCGCGGCTACGCCCTCACCCGGGACGCGACCTTCCTCGCCCCCTACCGGGACGGCGTGCAGGCCCAGGAGCAGTCCGAGACCCGGATCCGGGAACTGCTCCATGACTGGCCCGACCTGCTCGCCGATCTCGACGCCATCGACGCGGCGGCGCAGGACTGGCGGTCCGGCTTCGCCGAACCCCTGCTCGCCGGTACGGCACCCGACCCGGCGTTCTACGACCGCGGCAGGGACCTGTTCGACGAGGTCCGCGCGGGCTTCGACCAGCAGAACCTGCATTTGACCGAGGCGGTGGCCGACGCGCGGGCACAGATCGATCACATGCGTGCGATCCGCAACGCCGTGTTCACGGTCCTCGCTCTCGTGCTGGTGATCGCGGCAGCCGTCTTCGCGGTGCTGGTGCGCATCGCCGTCACCAACCCGCTCGCACGGCTGTCGGCGTCCTCGCGCCGGGTCGCGCAGGGCGAGTTCGAGCATCGGGTCGACGGCGGCCGCGGTCCCGCCGACATCCGTTCCCTCGCCACCGACATCGAGGGGATGCGCCGGCGCATCGTCGCCGAACTGGACGTGGTCCGCGACCGGCAGCGGCAACTGGAGGAGCAGACCCGCCAGCTCGACGCCACGGCGGAGGAGCTGCGGCGGTCCAATGCGGACCTCGAGCAGTTCGCCTACGTTGCGTCCCACGACCTGCAGGAGCCGCTGCGCAAGGTCGCATCGTTCTGCCAGTTGCTCGAGAAACGCTACGGCAACGAGCTCGACGACCGCGGCCGCCAGTACATCGATTTCGCGGTCGACGGCGCACGCCGGATGCAGGCGCTGATCAACGATCTGCTGGCGTTCTCCCGGGTCGGACGGGTCGGGAGCGACTTCGAGCGGATCCCGCTGGACCGGCCCCTCGACAAGGCCCTGGCGAACCTCGGTTCCGTCATCGAGGAATCCGGCGCCCACATCGAGCGGCCCGAGCGGCTCCCGGAGATCGAAGGGGACCCGACGCTGCTGTCGATGCTCTGGCAGAACCTCATCGGAAACGCCCTCAAGTTCACCCGGCCCGACACCGAACCGAGGATCACCGTCACCGCCGAGCAATCCGACGACATGTGGCGGATCTGCGTCCAGGACAACGGAATCGGAGTTCCGGAAGAGTTCTCGGAGAAGATCTTCGTCATCTTCCAGCGGCTGCACGCCCGCGAGGAGTACTCGGGAACCGGCATCGGGCTCGCCCTGTGCAAGAAGATCGTCGAGTACCACGGCGGAGACATCCGGCTCGACCCGGATTCCGGCACCGGCGCCCGCTTCTGCTTTACTCTGCCCGTCGCCCGGCCCGCCACCGAGGGCCTCGTCACCGTGTCCGGGCAGCCCGCCCCCACAGCCGCCACCACCGAAGGAACGAACCCATGAACCCCGAAGCACACGCCATCGACGTCCTGCTCGTCGAGGACGATCCGGGAGACGTCCTGATGACCCAGGAGGCCTTCGAGTTCAACAAGGTCGGCAACACCCTGCACGTGGTGCGCGACGGGGAACAGGCGCTGGACTTCCTGTACCGGCGGGGCGAATTCGTCGATGCGGTCCGTCCCGACCTGATCCTGCTCGACCTGAACCTCCCCAAGTACGACGGACGGCAGGTGCTCGAGAAGATCAAGTCCGACCAGGATCTCGCGGACATCCCGGTCGTCATCCTCACCACTTCCGGTGCCGAGGAGGACATCGTCCGCAGTTACAAGTTGCATGCCAATGCCTACGTCACGAAGCCGGTCGATCTGGACCAGTTCATCGCGGCGGTGCGGCAGATCGACAACTTCTTCGTCCAGGTCGTGCGCTTGCCGGGACACTGATCCGACCCGCCCGGCGAAGGCGGCGTCCGACGGCGTGGGCCGCTACCCCCGGGACGGTGTAGCGGCCCGACCGGTCACGCAGTCATCGGTCCGGGATACACACGTGCCTGTCCGGGACAGGGAACCCGGTTGTCGGGGTTGCTCATCTCGACGCAGGTGGCACCGGCGGGGATATCCATGACAACCCCCTCTTCCGGCATCATCCCGCACTGATCGAAGATGACGGCGGTGGCCGCGCCTGCGCCGAGAAGAGACGGCACGGTGCCGGCTCCGGTCATCGAGCCCGCCCCCGCGGCACCCAGGGCCAGATACCCGCCCGCGCAGCCGAGCGGCGTGGCCTGGGCGGTGGGCATCGCGCCCAGCGTGGGTGCGAGTACGACTGCCGCAGCAGTGATGAATTTCAAGGTGCGCTTCACAGCATTCCTCTCCGGTAGCTCGTCCACGCCCGCACAGATGTCGACTCCGACAGCCGTGCACCACATGGACTTTCGATGCGTGGATATCCGAACGTGCACCGCGACAGGCTCGTTCACCTACGTGGTGTCCACGTCGCCGGCCGATGGCGGCCGACGGTTCTCGCGACGGATCGAACCGGTCGGGCCGGCATCCTACGACGCACTCCTCCCCACCCCGCGAGGTATTCGATTCGTCCCAGGTTCGATGCGCCGGGCGGCTCCGAGGTTTCAGGATGTGTTCCATGTCACAGCCGAGACGCGAGTGGCCGGGGACGAGGGCACCCGGGACGGCGTCCGGCCCCGTGCGGGTGGCCGGATCGGCAGCAATAGCATTCGACCCATGGATATCGAGGGGGATCGATGAACAGCGAGGGGAAAGGCCCGAGCGGAGGTTCACGCTTCGTGTGGGAACGCGAACGCCGATGGATCACATGGGCATTCGTCGCCATGACAGGGGTGCTGTGCACCGTGGCGGCTGCGATCGGGGTCGACACGACGACCAAGACCGGCGACACGTCGACGCTCGCGAGCTTCGCGTTACTCGGAGGACCGCCGCTGACGATCGTCGCCCTGTGCCTGGCGCTCGCCGGCCTGAGCTGGCGCTGGAAGGGATGGCCCGCCGAACAGGCGGCGGCCCGGCGCCACCGCGACGACGTGGAGCGCCAGTGGGCAGCTGCCCGCGCGCTCTACCGGCATCTGAGCATCGGCACCCCGCTGGCACCTCAGCCGTGCGGCCCGGTGGTCCTGCGGCCCGAGGAACAGGTGCACGTCCAGGCGCCCGTGGGGTACGCCCGCTACGTCTCGGCAGGCGACGGATCGTATGTGCACACCGTCGCTGTGGGGACCGGAGCGATCGGGGTGGGGATGGCGGTCGGATCGATGATCGGCAACGCGCGGAGACGATCCGCCGCCGCCGCCGCGGCAGCCCAGAAGTGGCGGGAGCACCAGCAGGTGCACGTCATGGCATCCGGCTACGGGCTGATCGCGTTCGTACGGGGACAGGTGATGCACTTCGACTGGTCCACGGTCACCGCTTTCCATCCGGAGCCGCTGAGCGGGCGCGTGGTCTTCGAGTTCCGGAATTCGCAGCCTCTGATGCTGCACGGAGCGGCTGCGCCCCTGTTCACGGTCTACGCCGCCCATCGTCTGCTGGGTCCGCAGCAGTTCGCCACGGGCTACGAGCTCGCCGCACTGCGGTGACGCAGGCCCCCGGACGGGCAGGGTCGAACCGGCCCGGCCGGGGGAATCGTTCAGCGGGCCAGGGTTCGGAAACTGCGTTCCCCGGCACGGTCGACGGCCGCCTTGACGACGGCGAACACGGCACCCTGCAGGGCCGCGGCGAAAAGCACCTCGCGGTTCGATTGGGACAGGTCCTTGGGATCCGGCGGTGTGTCGCCGTCGCCGAGTCGCATCCACACCTGGCGGAACGCCAGTCCGGCCAGCACACCGCCGAGCACGCCGGTGGCCGTGGACAGGGTCTTGTACAGGATCTTCCGAGCGGGGTTCGTCATCGATGGTTCTCTTCCTGTCGCGAAGCAGCGGGCCCGCTTCTCCGGTCCCGTCTCCGGTGAGTGGACTGGGCCTATTCCTCGAGCAACCGGGACCGCATGTCGGCCAGGGTCCTGGCCAGCAGCCGGGAAACGTGGACCTGGGAGACACCGATCTCGCGCGCGATGTCCGACTGGCTCTTCTCCTCGAAGAAGCGCAGCATCAGGATTCGGCGCTCCCGCTCCGGGACCCGCTCGAGCAGCGGCCGGAGAAGGAGGTACCGCTCGGACTTCGCGAGTTCGCCGTCTTCCTCGCCGAGCGTGTCCGCCAGCGTCGCACCCGAACCGTCGTCGGACAGGTCGAGCGGAGTGTCCAGGGAGGCAGGCTGATACGCGCTGCGAGCGGCGAGAGCCTCGATCACCTCCCCGGTTTCGGCACCGATCTCGGCGGCGATCTCGGCGGCTGTCGGGGACCGGCCCAGCCGCTGCGCCAGATCGTCGGTGACCTTGTTGATGCCGACGGTCAGATCCTTGAGCCGCCGCGGTACGTGCGTGGACCAGGCATGGTCGCGGAAGTAACGTCGGATCTCGCCCATGACGGTGGGAACGGCGTATGCCACGAACCCCCGCCCCTTCTCGGCGTCGAACCGGTCGATCGCCTGCAGCAACCCGACGTACGCGACCTGGTTCAGGTCGTCCATGTCCTCGCCGCGGCCCGAGAAACGCTGAGCAATGTTCTGCGCCAACGGCATCGCGGTCGTGACGATCTGCTCGTGCAGGGCGGTGGCCCGCGCGGAACCGGCGGGACAGGCACGGTAGGCGGTGAACAGGTCCGAGAGTTGTTGCTCGTCGATTCTGCGGTTGTTCGCCGGGCCCGTCCGGGCGGACGGCGAATCGAGTTCGGCGACGGTCATGCCGGCATCCCGATGCTCAGCTCGACCCTCGATTCCGCTGTCTCACCGGTCGGCGCAGGCTCCTCGCTCGCGGACAGGGTGTCTGCCAGCAGCTCCACGATTCGCCACTCGAGACTGTCCGGCGCAGGTCGCCACGGTGCGATCGTCGTCGCGGTGACCTCGATGCGGAACACCTCGCCGGCGCCGTCGAATCGGCAGGTGATCTCGCTGGCGGGCGCGGCCGCATCGATGAGGAGGGTGCAGATCTGGTCGACCGCCAGTTTCAGGTCCGAGACCTGGTCGAGCGTGCACCCGCTGTGCATCGCCACCACCTCGGTGAGCATGCGGATGACCGGCAGCTGGGCGTGCAGCGCGGGAACCGACAACGTCGTGGGAATCCCGTCGCCGGTCGACATCGGGCCCGGACCCGGATCGGCTTCCGCCGCGATCGGATGAGATGCGGTCTGTGTCAAGGTTTTACCTGCTGTTCCGGCTCGGGCAGGGAAGTGCGGTCCGTTCCGTAGTTCCACTGCAGATGAATTCTGGTTCCGCCGCTGCCCGTGTCGACCCGGGCGCTGTCGGTGCACGCGTGCATCAGTCGCACGCCCCGTCCCCGGCGGGCACGGCTGTTGTCGACTTCCGGCTTCCATCGTCCTCGATCCACGATCGTGACGATCAGAACACCCTCGTCGGGACGATCGTCCGCGCACAGATCGAAGGTTCCCTCCACCCCCGGCGGGTAGGCGTGCTCGGCGACGTTGGCGAGCGCTTCGTAGGTCGCCAGGAGCATGTCCCCGGTCATGTCCGCCGAGAGTCCGATCTCGCGCGCGAACTCCGCCAACCGGCGCCGGATCGGGGCGAGCACGGTCAGGTCGGCGCGAACCTCGTCGAGGCAGAGACGTCGATCGCTCCCGCCGCCGGGCTGTGCCGGCGGCGGAGACGCAGTCTGTCGTCCCTGTTCGTTCATACCGTCGACAGGGCTGCTTCGACGGTCGGGAACACCTCGAGAGTCTCGGTCAGGCCCACCAGCGTCATCGGACGCGCGGTGGCCGGGCCGTCGGCAACGACGAGGAAGCGGGAGCGGCCTTCGAGATCGTCGGCGGTACGCATGAGAACCGCCAGCCCCGCCGACGACAGGAACTGGACCCCCAGCAGGTCCACGACCAGCGTGGACGTGCCGCACATCGCACCCAGTTCGTTCAGCTTCTGTTCGAACACCGGAGCGGTGACCACATCGATCTCGCCACCGGCGTGCAGCACCGCGACGCCTTCGATGAAGTCGACGTCCAGGCTCAACGGCGAGCCCGGCGCGCCCTCGGCCACCTCGCTCGCCCGGCCGGCGTCACCGGTCGATACGCGTTCGGGATCCGCTACACCCACGAGACGGTTCCTCCTGCCTGCTGCGTGCGCGCCCGTGAACCGGCTTCCGGAGCGGGACCGCGGAAGTACGAGACTCCGTACAACGCGTACATGCTCTTGACCATCGACCGGCGAGCGGCCGTCCATGGCGCTTTCCCCTGCCTCGTCTGCATCGTTCCACCCTTCGTGCCACAGGAATCGGCCCCCTGATACCCACATCGCGGGCCTCTCATTCCTCTTCTTCCGGAAATTCCGCTCCCGCTCGGTCGAGCCGCCCGGTTGGATGCCGGTTCGCCCTGGTCGTCGCCTCGAAGTCTCGAAGGCGTGCCTATACGGCAGTGACCACAAAGTTCGGGTGGGCCCGGAGACACGAGTCGTCCGGACCCACCCGCGGGCAGAAAGACACGACGGATTACAGGAGCACATGTGGATGCGACGGGCATCACCTCGCTTTCGGTGAGCGGCTCGGTGCCGGCACTCCGTGCGGAGGACTTCGCTGGGTGGGCGGTATCGGTGCGGGCCGCCTGCCCTGCAGGTCGTCGAGCCATGACAGATCAGGAAATGCGACGGTCGTCATCGGATCTCCCCGGACTCGAGCGGTCGGCTCAGGCGTCGATGGCCTGCTGCTCGTGATCGTGGCGCGCGATTTCGATCTTGCGGGGTTTGGCCTTCTCCGCGACCGGGATCGTCAGGCGCAGCACACCGTCGCGATAGTCGGCGCGGATCGCGTCGGTGTCGAGGTTCTCCCCCAGGAACAGCTGCCGGCTGAACACCCCGCGGGTGCGTTCCGCAGCGATCATGGATCGTCCCTGGTCCAGCTCGGGCCGCGAGGCCCGGACGGTGATCACGTTGCGTTCGACATCGAGATCCAGGGAGTTCGCGTCGATGCCCGGGAGATCGAACTCCACGAAGAACTCGTCGCCTTCACGCCACGCGTCCATGGGCATCACCGCCGGACGTGCCGGCGTCCCGAACACCTGCTGGGTCAAACGATCCAGGTCGCGGAAAGGATCGGTGCGCATCAACATGGTCGCCACCTCCGGTTCACTCCATTCTCACTTGAAGGGAACTCAGATAACCTATGTCATCTGACACAGATATTATTTAGCACTCCTGACAGGAGAGTGCAAGAGGTGATATCAGGTAATCTGAGCACCGATCAGAGAGGAACGTGATGGACCCGGATCGACGCGACCACCTGCCCGGGTCGGCCAAGGCCGTGTACGCGATCTCGGTCGCCGCAGAGCTGGCCGGCGTCGGAATCCAGACCCTGCGCCTGTACGAACAGCACGGCCTGCTCACCCCGGCCCGCAGCGACGGTGGCACGCGCCGCTACAGCGGGGACGATCTCGCCCGGCTGGAACGGATCACCAGACTGTCTGGTCAGGGCGTCAATCTCGCCGGGATCGCGCGCATCCTCGAACTCGAGGACGCGAACACGGCACTCACGGCCGAACGCGACCGCCTCCGGAAACGTCACGAACGGACGTGAGCGGAGACAGCCGCGCCGGAGAGTGAGGCTGTATCAGGGGCAGGCGGGCGTGACGAGGTCGTAGATCTGCTCGGCCTGCTCGGGGGTGGGCTGCGCCTCGTTGTTGGCGGCCAGCGTCACGATCTTCTCGGTGACCTGCTGTTCGTCGACACCGTTGGCGAGGTCGTTGCACGACGTGATCACGATGTTCTCGATGCTCGCATCGTCCCGGTTCTCCGAGAGGTCCGAATACCCGGTGCGGAACGCGACGACGAAGGCGGACAACTTGGCCTGGTCGAACGTCCCCAGCTGTTCCGTGGAGGTGACCGAGGTTTCGGCGGCGGTCGTCTCCTCGGCCGAGGTCGGCTGTTCGACGGAGTTGTCGTTGGTGACCGAAGCGGAATCGGAGTCGTCGTCTCCACAGGCGGCCAGCGACAGCACGGCTCCGGATGCAACCAGTGCGGCGGCGATGATCTTCTTCATGGGCCCTCCTCGTCTGGGGTACGAGACCTCATACCCACAGGCCGCACATGTCAATCACTCCTCGCCGAGTCGCGCTCGCATCTCGGCCAGGGTCCGGGTCAGCAGACGGGAGACGTGCACCTGGGAGACGCCGATCTCCCGCGCGATCTCGGATTGGCTCTTCTCCTTGAAGAACCGGAGGACGAGGATGCGACGCTCCCTTTCCGGAACGCGGTCGAGCAGCGGGCGCAACACGAGGTACCGCTCGGATTTCTCGAGTTCGTCGTCCTCCTCGCCGAGAGTGTCCGCGAGCGTCGCGCCCGACCCGTCGTCGCCGAGATCGAGCGGCGTGTCGAGGGACGCAGGCTGATACGCGCTGCGGGCGGCGAGTGCCTCGATGACCTCCGCGGGATCGGCACCGATCTCGGCCGCGATCTCCGGTACCGTCGGGGACCGGCCCAGACGTTGCGCGAGGCCATCGGTGACCTTGTTGACGGCAACGGTCAGATCCTTGAGCCGGCGCGGCACGTGGGCGGTCCAGGCGTGATCGCGGAAATAGCGGCGGATCTCCCCCATGATCGTGGGAACGGCGTAGGCGACGAAACTTCTTCCCTTGTCCGCGTCGAACCGGTCGATCGCCTGCAGCAACCCCACGTACGCAACCTGATTCAGGTCGTCCATGTCTTCGCCGCGCCCGGAGAACCGCTGGGCGATGTTCTGTGCCAACGGCATCGCCGCAGTGACGATCTGCTCGTGGAGCGCGGTGGACTCGGCGCCGGACGCGCAGCCGCGCAGCGCGGCGAACAGTTCGTCGACTCGCTGTTCGTCGATTCTCCGAGTGCCCGCCGACGGCGACCGGCCTGCCGGCGGGCCGGTCTCGGCGACCGTCACGCGGGCTTCGCCAAGGTGAACTCGACCGTCGACACGGTGCCCCGGCCGGACTCGGCGGGCTCTTCCCCGGCGGTGACCGTGTCGGTCAGCAGTTCGAGGATCCGCCATTCGAGACTGTCGGACGCCGGGCGCCAGTGCGCGACGGTGGTCGCGGTGACCGAGACGTGCAGGTCGTCACCGACGACCCGGTAGGAGCACGAGACCCCGGAATGCGGGGCGGCCGCATCGATGAGCAGCGTGCAGACCTGGTCGACCGCGAGCTTGAGGTCCGAGACCTGGTCGAGTGTGCAGCCGCTGTGCATGGCCACGACCTCGGTCAGCATCCGCACGATCGGGAGCTGGGTGTGCAGGGCGGGGACGGACAACGTCGTCGGGACGGGTTCGGCGTTCGGTCGCGAGGAGGCGACGGAGTCGGACATGGCGTGCGCCAGCGGTGAGTGGCTCAAGGGTCGACCTGCTGTTCTCGTTCGGGCAGCGACCTGCGAGTCTCCCCGTAGTTCCACTGCAGCTGAATCTGCGTTCCCCCGTCCCGACGATCGACCCGCACGGCGTCGCTGCAGGCGCGCATCAGACGAAGTCCCTGTCCGCGCCTCGTCACGCGGTTGTCGCTCTCCGGTTTCCAGACCCCTCGATCGAGGATGGTGACGGTGAGCACTGCTTCCTCGCGATTGTTCTCGACGACCAGATCGAACGTTCCCGGCTCGCCGGGCGGATAGGCATGTTCCACGACGTTCGCCAGCGCCTCGTAGGTCGCCAGAAGAACGTCGCCGGTCGTATCCGGCGGCAATCCGAGCTCGGATGCGCACCCCGCCAGCTGCCTGCGCGCCCACGCGAGCACGTGCGGGTCGGCCTGCACGCCCTCGAACGTCAGCGGCCGGTCCACGGCACCGCGAACGCCGCCCCCGGCAGCTGCCGGAGACGGCGGGGCGAACTGCGGTCCCTGCTCGCTCATACCGTCGAGAGTGCCGCTTCGACCGTCGGGAAGATCTCGAGGGCGTCGGCCATCCCCACCAGGGTCATCGGCCGAGCGGTGGCCGGGCCGTCGGCAGCGATCAGGAACCGGGAGCGCCCTTCGAGGTCGTCGGCCGTGCGCATCAGCACGGCCAGGCCCGCAGACGAGAGGAATTGGACGCCGAGCAGGTCGACCACCAGGACCGGGACGCCGGACACGGACGCCAGCTCGGCGAGCTTGCGCTCGAACACCGGCGCGGTGACCACGTCGATCTCCCCGCTCACGTGCAGCACGACCACGCCCTCGGTGACATCCACGTCCAGTCCGAGATGAGATCCGGATGCAACTTCTGGGTTTTCCATTCGCTGAACGCTACAACCCGACGCTGATCGCTCCGCGTCCACTTCACCCACGGGACCGCCCTCCGCTCACGAAACAGGGCGTGACCTGGACAGTCGCCGCGTCCGGTTCGGCTGCGGGCCCCCGCGCGACGTCCACGCCGCTCACGAGCGAGGGCTCGGCACCCGACTGCATTCCTGCCGGTCCGTCCTGCATCGTTCGACAGCTCCCTTCGGTGTGATTCACACACGATCGCCCCCTCTTACCCCGATCGCAGCCATCTCATACATCGCGATCCGGCGAGGGCCCTGTACCCATCCTTTTCGCATTTCAAACCCATTTTTCGCTGCTTGACACGTCCGTGCCGAGTGCCATAGAAGTATTCACCTGTTCGAACGAGTGAAATGCAATTTCCCATCGAGCCGGAGGTTTGAGAATGACCCAGAACGTCAGGAACAGCAACCGAATCGGAAACTACCGAAATCCCCGTCTGCGACCGGTCGACAGCGAATGGGAATGGCAACTGCACGGGGCCTGCCGCGGAACCGACTCGGCGGTGTTCTTCGCGCCGACCGGTGAGTCCCGACGCAACCGGCGCAAGCGCGAGATCGCTGCGAAGACGGTGTGCATGAGCTGCCCGGTACGGACGGCCTGCCTGAGACACGCCCTCGCGATCCGGGAACCGTACGGAGTGTGGGGCGGACTGTCCGAAACCGAACGGCGGGCGCTGCGCCCTGCCTCCGCCTGACCCCGGAAGGACTCGGCCGGAAATTCGGTCTCGCCGGAGAAGAAATTCCGCCGAGGAAACCGGAATCGTCGATATCGGATATTCCGGGGTATGAACCCGATGCGAAATGGGCATCCGTACGGCAGACAGCAGGTACGCCCCCGATGGCGCATTCGAGCGCCGTTCAGGAGAGGACGACTATGCACGCCGACATTGCCGAACGGCCGATCGCGTCCCGCGGGAACGATTTCGGATCCCGCTCGAACGACTCCCTGGCCCCCCTCGCCGACCACCCACTCGGCTTCCCCGCCTCGCTCGCCCTTGCCGGCATCGGCGTGACGGGAGTCCCGTCCGCCGTCCTCACACAGTCGGCGCCCCTCGGCGCCCTGGTCGCGCTCGCCACCGCCGGAGCCATCCTCACCGCGTCGATGATGATCGGCGGATGAGCACCACCATCTCGTGACCGCGAAACACATTCCGACGCAAGGTATATCGATGATCGAAACGGGGAATTCCCCGGTACGACACCGATAACGCACAAAGGAGACTCGACGCTATGTTGTCACTGAGCATCATCGCCTGGATCATCATCGGCGGCCTGGCCGGCTGGATCGGCTCGAAACTGATGGGTACCGACGCGCAGCAGGGCATCCTGCTCAACATCGTCGTCGGCGTCATCGGTGGTCTGCTCGGCGGCTGGATCTTCGGCCTGTTCGGCGTCGATGTCGAGAGCGGCGGCTGGATCTTCAGCTTCATCACCTGCCTGGTCGGTGCATGCATCCTGCTGTTCCTGGTCAAGCTGGTCACCGGTCGCAGCCGGGTCTGACCCCGCTCCGGCCCGACCGGAATCCAGTACCCCCGAGGGTGGGCGCCGTCACGGCGCCCACCCTCGGCGCGTCTGCCCGATCCCGCGGTTTCACCTTCCGCTCCGGGCCGCGCGGCTAACGTCGTGATCATGCCTGCGGATGTCACCGTCCCACCGGCCGTATCCACCCGCCTCCCGGCCGCGCCCGCAGGGGGGCGACTCGCTTCGGTCCCGCACGTGGCCGGCACGAGCCTGGGCGTATTCGCCGTGATGGTGGCGCTGTGGTCGATCTCCCCCACCCTGCGCTACTGGATCCACGCGCCGCGCGAGTACATCGACACCTACTATTTCGACGCGCCGGACACCAGTCTCTCGTACGCGCTGGTCCTGGGGCTGCTCGCGGCGGCGCTGGCCGGACGCAAACGCATCGCCTGGTGGATCCTGACCGTCTATCTCATCGCCTTCACGATCGACAACGCGGTCGTCACGATCACCGACCGCGACCCCGACGCGGCCGTCGCGCTCGCCGTGCACGTGGTCGTCGTCGCGATCCTCGTCGCCGCGTATCCGCAGTTCTACACGCGGGTCCGGCGCGGAGCGGTGTGGAAGGCGCTCGGGGTCCTCGTCGCCGGACTCGCACTCGCGACCCTCGTCGGCTGGGGTCTGGTCGAACTGTTCCCCGGCTCGTTGCCCGGCGACGAACGACTGCTGTGGGCGTTCAACCGGGTGACCGCGCTGACCGCACTGGACAACGACCAGTTCAGCGGTCGCCCACACGGTTTCGTCAACACACTGCTGGGCCTGCTCGGCGCACTGGCACTGCTGGCCGCGGTCGTCGTCCTGTTCCGCTCGCAACGCTCGGCCAACGCGCTCACCGGCAGCGACGAATCCGCGATCCGCGGTCTGCTCGACCGCGACGGCGACGACTCGCTCGGCTATTTCGCGACCCGCCGCGACAAGGCGGTGGTGTTCGCCCCCAGCGGGAAGGCCGCGGTCACCTACCGCGTCGAGGTCGGGGTGTGCCTGGCCAGCGGTGACCCGATCGGCAACCCGGAGGCGTGGCCGCACGCGATCGACGAATGGCTCGCCCTGGCGCGCGGCTACGGCTGGGCGCCGGCGGTGATGGGTGCGAGCGAAGCCGGCGCCACGGCATACAGCCGCGCCGGGCTGTCGGTGCTCGAACTCGGCGACGAAGCGATCCTGCACACCGCGGATTTCACGCTGTCCGGCAGGGAGATGCGTCCCGTCCGGCAGGCGGTGAACCGCGCCAGGAAACAAGGCGTGACGGTGCGGATCCGGCGGCACCGCGATCTGACCGACGACGAGACCGCCGAGGTGATCCGGCTGTCGGACGAGTGGCGGGACACCGAAACCGAACGCGGTTTCTCCATGGCGCTCGGCCGGCTCGGCGATTCCCTGGACGGCAACTGCCTCCTCGTCGAGGCGCTGGTTCACGGTGAGGTCGTCGCGCTGCTCTCGCTGGTGCCGTGGGGCACCGACGGCGTCTCGCTGGACCTGATGCGGCGCAATCCCTCCGCCCCGAACGGGGTGGTGGAGATGATGGTCTCGGAACTGGCCGCGCGCGGAAACGAGTTCGGTGTCGCCCGGATCTCGTTGAACTTCGCCGTGTTCCGATCGGTGTTCGAGGAGGGGTCGCGCATCGGGGCGGGCCCGATCCTGCGGATGTGGCGCTCGATCCTGCTGTTCTTCTCCCGCTGGTGGCAGCTCGAGGCGCTGTATCGCTCCAATCTGAAATACCGTCCGCGGTGGGCTCCCCGGTACCTGTGCTTCCGGGAGAACCGGGAACTGCCTCGCGTGGGCATCGCGTCCGCGATCGCCGAGGGCTTCCTGACCGTTCCCAGCTTCGGACGACGAAAGGCCGCGCGACACACCGGAACACACGATCACGCTCCGGAGTCGCTCGTCGAATCCGGGTTGCTGCACGACGACGGCAGCGCCCCCTCCGCCGACATGAGCACCGCGGCGGGCAGCACCGGCGTCGGTGCGCCGGCCGGACCGCGCCGCCCCGAGCAGGTGCGAGTGCGCATGGCGAAACTCGCCCCGCTGGCCGACGCGGACATCGATCCGTACCCGGTGGCCGTGCGCCCCACCCACACCGCGGTCGCCGCACACGAGGCACCCGCAGGGACCCCGGTCCGCGTCGCCGGGCGGTTGCTGCGCATCCGCGACTTCGGCGGCGTGCTGTTCGCGGTGCTGCGCGACTGGTCCGGCGACGTCCAACTCCTCGTCGACCGCGACCGCGTCGACGGCCGCCGCTTCGCGTTCGACCTCGGTGACCTCGTCGAAGTGAGCGGGACGATGGGACGCAGCCGCAGCGGCGACGTGGCGTTGCTCGTCGACGACTGGCGGCTGGACGGCAAATGCCTGCATCCGCTGCCCGACAAGTGGCGCGGACTCGTCGATCCCGAGGCTCGCGTGCGGCAACGCTACGTCGATCTCGCGATCAACCCCGACGCACGCCGGCTGCTCGCCGCGCGCAGCGCCATCGTGCGGTCCCTACGCGACCGGCTCGGCGCGCGCGGCTATCTCGAGGTGGAAACACCGATCCTGCAGTCGGTGCACGGGGGCGCCAACGCCGCCCCGTTCGTCACGCACATCAATGCCTACGACCTGGATCTGTATCTGCGGATCGCTCCGGAGCTGTATCTGAAGCGTCTGTGCGTCGCCGGCATGGAGAAGGTCTTCGAGATCGGCCGGGTGTTCCGCAACGAGGGCGCGGACTTCAAGCACAATCCCGAGTTCACGATCCTCGAGGCCTACGAGGCGCACAGCGACTACGAGCAGATGCGGGTGATGGCACGCGAGCTGATCCAGCATGCCGCGGTCGCCGCGCACGGTCGCGAGATCCTGATCCGCCCCGGCCCCGACGGGACACCGGTGGAGATCGACATCTCCGGGGAGTGGCCGGTCGAGACATTCCACGGTGCGATCTCGAAGGCACTCGGCGTCGACGTCGATGCGAGCACACCGGTCGAGGAACTGCGGCGCCTGTGCGACGACCGCGAGATCCCCTACAACCCGGCCTGGGATGCCGGCGCGACCGCGCAGGAGATGTACGAGCATCTCGTCGAGTCCCGCACCGAGTTTCCGACCTTCTACACCGACTTCCCGACGTCGGTGTCGCCGCTGACGAGGCCGCACCCGACGAAACCGGGGGTCGCCGCCAAGTGGGATCTCGTCGCGTGGGGCATCGAACTGGGTACCGCCTACAGCGAATTGACCGATCCGATCGATCAGCGGAGGCGACTGACCGAACAGTCGCTGCTCGCGGCCGGCGGCGACGAGGAGGCCATGGAGCTGGACGAGGACTTCCTCCAGGCGCTCGAGCACGCGATGCCCCCGACCGGCGGGCTGGGGATGGGCGTCGATCGCATCGTCATGCTCATCACCGGCGGCAGCATCCGGGAATCGTTGGCCTTCCCGCTCGCCAAGCCGCGCGGTCGCTGAGCCGGTACGTGGTTTCACGTGAAACCTCGCACCCCGCCGAGCGAGCGCTCGGCACGCGTGGCACTGTGATCGGGTGCAGTTGCTCCTGATCCGCCACGCCCTTCCCGTGCCCGCCTGGGCGTCCGGTGGGCCTGCCGACCCCGCACTCGCCGACGACGGCCGGACCCAGGCCGCACGACTGCCCGGTGCGCTCACCCCGTACCCCATCCACCGGATCTTCAGCAGCCCGCAGCGCCGCGCGCTGGAAACAGCCGCACCGATCGCCGCCGACCGGGACCTTCCCGTCGAGCAGATCGTCGATCTCGCGGAATACGACTACGGGCTCGATCACTACATCCCGCTGCACGACGCCCGCGACCTCGCCCCCGCCGCGTACGAGCACATCCGCGCCGGCCTGTTGCCGGACTTCGTCGACGAGGACTCGTTCCGCACCCGCGTGCACGCCGGCATCGAGCGGATCGTCGCGGACTGCGCGCACGAGGACACCGTTGCCGTCGTCGTCCACGGCGGAGTCGTCAACATCGTGTTGCAGGGCATCCTCGGATTGGGGCGGCCGCTCGAGTTCCCCATCGAGTACACCTCGGTGACCCGAGTCCTGGTCTCGCGGGACGGAACCCGGCGGGCAGCGTCGATCAACGAGACCGGACACGTACGAGATCTGCTCCGGATTCGATCTTGAAGTGACGGACATCACGTGCCCGGAACGAGATTCTGCGAGGTCGCAAAACCGAACATATAACTCATATGTACAACAGGCATTGTCGTCCTGTATAACGAGCACCTGATATGCCGAAGGGTGCGCCCATCCCGCCTACCCGAGACGCATCCCCCGGGAAGGACGACGCAACCACATGGGGCAACGAAAGAGCCGCTCCCTCAATCTGATGAACTGGCGCTTGTCGTACAAGCTCGCCGTCGTGCTCGCGATTCCACTCCTGGCGGCCATCGCGCTCGGCGCGCTGCGGGTCTCGACGCAGCTCGACGAGGCGCGCCGCTTCGGTTCGTTGTCGGACCAGATGGAAGTCGTACCGGCACTGTTCGAGTTCTCCAACGTCGTGGTCAGTCCCGCGACCGCGGCCAGCCTCGGTCTCACCTCGGACGACATCACCCCCGAGATGGTCACCACGTCGATGGCCAACGTGCGAAACCACGCGGCTGCCGGTGATTTCGACCCGAGGATCACCGAGAGCCTGACCGCGCTCGTCGAGGACGGGCAGGCGCTCTACAACACGATCCAGGGCGGCGGCATGTCGCGGGACGAGCTGAAGAAGCGCACCATCGACTTCCTCATCCGGTGTGAAGCGACCTTCCGCATGCTGCTCGACCTCACCGAGAACACCGACGTGCTCACCGACGGCACGAACATGCTGACCGCGTGGAACGCGCAGCGGACCATGCTCGACCAGATGACCTCGCTCGCCGTCTTCGCGACCAACCCCGACGCGGCACGGCTCATGGCCCTCAATGCCCTGAACATCGAAGAATCGACCCTCGGGCTGCTGCGCGGCACCTCCATCGACAACGGCCAGGTCGAGGGCATGCTCGGCAATGTCGCCCAGAAGCGCGCTCTGATCACCGATTTCGTCCCGAGCGTCCAGGCCGGCAAGGACCTGCAACAGGCGATGCTCGGCGCCTACGTGCCGTACCAGGAGACCAACGCCGCAGCGACCGCCCGCATGACCGCTACCCTGGACCGGCTGACCTC
>NZ_LRRH01000083.1 GCF_001646785.1 Rhodococcus phenolicus | reverse complement strand
CACAGACGGAAGAATGTGATAGATCAGCAGACAACCACTCCAGAAAGTGAAGTGGTCGCACCAATAATTATTGGCACTGACATTCATCGGCACACTGTTGAGTTCTCAAAGAACACGCACACACCATCACGACCGAACTTGACTGTCCGACCCGCTCCGGGGCAACTGTTCCAACCTAGCAGATGGTTCTCACCGAGTCAAAATCATTCGGCTCGGTAGGATCTTCTGCTGAGGTGTTCAAACATCTCGGGGCATCATATTTGACCCGAACCTTGTGGTCCGGGTCGGTGTCCCTGTCGCTCGAACGACAACTAAGTTACGCCACCGCTAACAGGCCGTCAAATCCGCAGGTCAACGGCCCGTCAGCGGTAACATTCACGCCTGTCGGTCGCGCACGACGCGCACACCGGCGAAGTTGCGCTTGCCGCGGCGCACGACGAGCCACTGGCCGTGCAGGAGATCCGACTCGCCCGGTGCCCAGTCCTCCGCGGCGATCCGGCCGTTGTTGACCGACGCGCCACCTTCCTTCACCGTGCGCCGTGCCGCGCCTTTGCTCTCGCACAGCCCGGTCGCGACGAGCAGGTCCACGATCGTGGACGGCTCGCCGGCGCGGACCTCGGCGATCGACGCCTCCGCCAGCGCGGCCGCGAGGGTGCCCTCGTCGAGATCTGTGAGCTCCGCACGACCGAACAGAGCCCGGCTCGCCAGTTCGACGGCACGGGTGTTCGCCTCACCGTGGACCAGGGTCGTCATCTCGGCCGCGAGCCGACGCTGTGCTTCGCGGGCCTGCGGCCGTTCAGCGGTGGCGACTTCGAGTTCGGCGAGCTCGTCCTGATCGAGAAAGGTGAACCAGCGCAGGTACTTGATCACGTCGGCGTCGCCGGCGTTCACGAAGTACTGGTACCAGGCGTACGGCGTGGTCATCTCCGGATCGAGCCACAGACTGCCGCCACCGGTGGACTTACCGAACTTCTTGCCGTCCGCGGAGGTCACCAGCGGGACGGTCAGCGCGTGCACCGGTTCGCCGTCGGTGCGGCGGTTGAGTTCGACACCCGCGATGATGTTGCCCCACTGGTCGGAGCCGCCGACCTGCAGTGCGCAGCCGTACTTGCGGCGCAGTTCGACGAAGTCGTTCGCCTGCAGGAGCATGTAGCTGAACTCGGTGTACGAGATGCCGTCACCTTCGAGGCGCCGCTTGACGGTGTCGCGGGCGAGCATCACGTTGACCGAGAAGTGCTTGCCGATTCCGCGCAGGAAATCGATCGCGCTGAGTTGGCCGGTCCAGTCCAGATTGTTCGCCACGACGGCACCGGTCGGCGAATCGTCGAAGTCGACGAACCGCTCGAGCTGGCTGCGGATGCGTTCGGACCATTCCGCGACGGTGTCGATGGAGTTCATCGTCCGCTCCCCCACGTCACGGGGGTCTCCGATCATGCCGGTCGCGCCACCTGCCAGGACGATCGGCCGATGGCCCGCGCGCTGGAACCGCTTCAGAGCAAGAAGCGGAACGAGGTGACCGGCGTGCAGACTCGGCCCGGTCGGATCGAAACCGGCATACAACGTGAGCGGTCCCGCGTCGAGATCACGGCGCAGTGCGTCGATGTCGGTCGATTGGGCGATGAGCCCGCGCCAGGTCAGTTCGTCGAGAATGTGCTCAGTCACCGCTCGATCATCCCATTCGCGGTTTCGCGACCGGCGCCCGTGGGCTCCGCCGGTAGGCCGAGACGCCGACCGCACCGGGAATCCACAACCGCCACGGCCTGTCTGCCGCCTGCGCGATTCCGACGCGCGGACCGGCCTCCACCTCGTTGGGCGCGTCGCCGGTGCCGAGGACGAGACGCACCCGCGACGGTGCGCCGAACACGTCGAGGCCGTTGTCGTCGAGTGTCAGGCCGAGTGCTTCCGCGAGATTTCCCGGGCCCCGCGCCAGATTCGGGGTGGCGATACCCGGGGTGCGCCGGATGCGGACGGTTTCCTCCCCGGACAGGACCTGCGCGCCGCGCAGCAGCACCGCGCCCGCGACACCGTCCGGTCCGATCGAGATGTTCGCGCAGTGATGCAGGCCGTAGCTGCGATACACGTACAGATGCCCGGCCGGGCCGTACATGACGGTGTTGCGGGCGGTGCGGCCGCGGTAGGAGTGCGCGGCCGGGTCCGGCCACGGACCGCCCTCCGGTCCGCCGTACGCCTCGACCTCGGTGATACGTAGCGCGACGTCGTCGACGCGAAGGGTCGCGCCGAGCAGCATGCGGGCGCCGGCGACCGGGTCCGCCTCGGCGAGCAGCGCCCTCTGGGTGGGGGGGTCGTCGCAGATCAGGTGATCAGTCCTGCGTCCAGCCGGCGACCCCGCGCGCGACGTAGTCGTCGTGCTCGGCGTCCGTGACATCGCGGGCCTCGTCGACGAGCAGAACCGGGATGCCGTTCTCGATCGGGTAGGCGCGCCGCAGCCGGGGGTTGTAGAGCACCGCGTCGTCCACGAGGAGCAACGGCCCCTTGTCCTGCGGGCAGGCCAGGATGCTCAACAGCGTGGGGTCGACAGCCACCGTTGTCCTCTCGAAGTGCGACGTGCGAACCGGACCAGGCTACCGCGCAGCGGAACCCGTATCGACGACGCCCGTCTCCAGTCGTGCCGCGACCGACTTGGTGAGCCGCTTGTAGGTCCCGGTCCCGGGATCGGCGTACCACGAACGCACGGTCGGCCGGGGCAGACCCTGTGCCCGCAATGCATCGGCGACGGGGCGGAAGGACGGGCCGACCGGGATGTGCGGCACGACGTGGACGACGTCCGGGCGTTCGGCGGCGGGCAGCGCGTCGAGGGCTGCGGTGATCTCCACTGCGCTCGGTGCCTTGTTCTCCCGCAGCGTGCACGCCGCGACGGCGAGATCCGCCTCACCGGCGCGCACTTCGTAGGCGACGACGAGGTCGACGCGAGGGAGCGCGCCGAGAGCGTCGACGACGGGTTGCGCGTAGACGGGCCCGTGCTGCGTGAGGATGACGGTGCGTTTGTTGTCGAGGAGCCAGAAGTCGCCGTCCGCGTCGCGCCGGAACAGGTTCTCCGTGGGGATCCACGCGTCACCGGCTTCGAACACGCCGCGCATCACGCCGGCGGAGATGTCGGTGGTCATGCTCTGTCGGCCGAGCAGCAGTCCGACCTCACCGGGCGCGCTTTCCCGGACGAAGCCCCGGTCGTCTTCGACGAATCGGCGGCCGACGGGATCGTAGGCGGCAAGACTGACCTCGGTGCTGCCGGGCAGCGCCCGCCCCTTGGAGCCGACCTTCGCGCCCGACACGTTGGCCAGCACGATCGTGCCCTCGGTGGAGGCGTAGAACTCGAGAACCTGTGCGGGTGTGAAGCGTTCCATGGTGCGCCGCCACAGACCGGGGGTCATTCCGGAGCCGATGAACAGGCGCACCGGGTGGCTGTCGTCGATGTGCAACGACGGGCTGTCGAGGATCTCGCGCAGCATCGCCCACGTGTAGGTGACGACGGTGATGCCGTAGCGGTGCACTTCGTCGCTGAACCGTGCCGGGTCCAGTCCCCGCGACAGCGCGATGCGCGAGCCGCCGGCGAGTGCACCGCCGAGGCTGACGAGCAGTCCCGACGAGTGATGCAGCGGCGCGAGGCAGTACACGGTGTCGCCGCGGCCGAGCGCGGCGGCGGTCGCGGTACCGAATGCCGACAGTGCCCACCGATGATTGGTGATGAGCTTCATCTCGAGCGAGTCGCCGTAACCGGTGAACAGGATGAAACCGAGTTCGCGTGCCATGCCCGGGTCCGGGACGTACCAGCCGGGCAGCTCCACCGTGGTGGCATCGAGACGTTCGAGGTCGACGACGTCGGTCCCCGGTTCGATGTCGATGTCGCGAACGTCGCCGCCGCCGAGCACGAGGGCGGGCAGACCGGTTGCGACGGCGGCCGGGAGGTTCTCCGGGTCCGTGACGATCTTCTCGACCGTGCCCAGTCGCAGCTTCTCGTCGAGGTCGGGGCCGGGCGCGAGCAACACCGAGACCCCGCCGATACGGGAGACCGCCGCGACCGCGGCCATCGCGCTGGGGCGCGTCTCCATGAGGACACCGACGTGCATGCCCGGCCGCACGCCGCAGTGGATGAGACCGCGCACGACGTTGTCGATCCGCCGGTTGACGGCCGCGTAGGTGTAGACACGGTCCTCGAAGATGAAGCCTTCGCGGTCGGGTCCCTTGCGGACCTGCTCGGCGAGGAGGCTGCCGACCGAGATTCGGGTGTGCGGCTGGATCTGCCCGAGTCGCGCCAGCCGCGGCAGTGCCCGCGCGGCTTCCTCGGACAGTTCGCGTGCACCGCGGACGGTGCCCGCGGCGATCTCCGCGAGTCCCCTGCCGACCTGTGCACCGACCTCGGCGATGGTGGCGACGGTGTGGGTCAGCCGGCTGGTGACGGACACCCCCGTGTCGCCTTCGGCGTGCGGCTCGGGGACGGCCATCGGGACGATGCCGATCGGCCGATCGCCCTGATTCTCCCGCCACAGCACCCATTCGCCGACGGCGGGCCAGGTGTGCTGCGCCGCCGCCGAACCCACAACGAGACCGAAATGCCCTGCACGCAAACAATATTCGAAGACCTCGGCACGCGGGGACGCCTTACGGATACCGCGTACGGCGAGGGGTTGCCCGATGTCGTCGACCTCCCCGACGAACGCGAGGACCGGGCAGGTGATGTCCGCGAGACTCACGGGTCTGTCGTTGATGACGAACCCGCCGCTGACCATGCGGTTGTGCGCGATGAACTGACGCAGCAGATCCGCGACCGCCGGACCCGACCACGCGACCCAGCCCTCGGTGTCGAGGAAACGGCGCTGCGGTTCGCGGGGAAGCAACGCCTCGCGGTCGTGCAACTGCATGACGAATTCGAGCCGTGCCCGCACCGTCTTGACGGGATCGAGGAACTGGAACCCGGTGCGGGCCATCCACCCGGTGATCGCCATCCGGTTGAAGACGTGATCGGCGAGGAAGTCCGCGCCGCGGACCGCCACGGCGTCCGGGATGCCCAGCGGCAGCGCCGCCAACGTGTCGACGGGACTTCCGAAGGTGATCAGGCTCGCGATGTTGCGGCTGCGCCGGTAGGCCGCGGCCTGATAGCAGAACATGCCGCCCTGCGAGTATCCGGCGAGATGGATGTCCTGGCCGGTGTAGTCGCGCACCCGGTCGACGATCTCGTCGAGGGCGACGATGTGGTCGGTCAGGGTGCGGCGCCAGCCGCCCTCCTCCTGATCCGGGGACCCGAAGTCGACGACCCACGGATCGAGTCCGACGGCGTGCAACATTCCGACGGCACCCTTGTCGCGGGTGACGTCGTACACGTCGGCCGACATCATCATCGGTGGAACCAGCACGATCGGGATTCCGGTCGCCGCGGTGTCGGACTCGGGGAAGTAGCGGCGCAGGCGGTACATCGGTGTACGGGCGACGACCTGGAACGGCGACGGGGTCGCCCCCGTCTCGAGCCCGCCGAACCGAAGCACCTCGAGGCCGTTCTGCGCCGTCGCCACGACGCGGCGCAGCGGCCCCCTCAACGATTCACTGCCCAGTCCCACGAACCGCACCCCATCCGCCGCGTGTACCGAAAACTTCCGTGTTCGAAAATCCAGACTGCCACACGTCCGGCACGCCACAAGCCGGTTCGAAACGCCGTGTGCATCACACTCGGCATCGTTCGAACCGGCTTGTGGGTTGCGGTCAGGCGCGGACCCGGTCCCTCAGGTCCTGCGCGGTCGCGCGTACGCGGGCGAGCTGTTCGACGACCCGGGCGCCGGCCGTGCCGCCGCGCGCATTGCGGGAGGCGATGGACCCTTCCACGGTGAGCACCTCGCGCACCTGCGGGGTGAGCGCGGGATCGACCGCGGCGAGTTCCTCGTCGGTGAGGTCCTCGAGGCCCACGCCGCGGCCCTCCGCGACCTTGACGCAGGCGCCGGCCGCTTCGTGCGCGACCCGGAACGGTACGCCCTGGCGCACCATCCACTCGGCGATGTCGGTCGCGAGGGTGAATCCGGCGGGCGCGAGCTCGGCCATCCGGTCCGTGTGGAACGTCAGCGTCGCCACCAGGCCGGTGATCGCCGGGAGCAGCAGCTCGAGCTGCGCCACCGAATCGAACACCGGTTCCTTGTCCTCCTGCAGGTCGCGGTTGTACGCGAGCGGCTGCGCCTTGAGGGTCGCGAGGAGCCCGGTGACGTTGCCGATGAGCCGGCCGGCCTTGCCGCGGGTGAGCTCGGAGACGTCCGGGTTCTTCTTCTGCGGCATGATCGACGATCCGGTGGACCATTCGTCGGCGAGGGTGATGTACCCGAACTCCGGGGTGCTCCACAGGATCACCTCCTCCGCCATGCGGGACAGGTCGACGGCGATCATCGCGAACACGAACGCGGCCTCGGCCGCGAAGTCCCGTGAGCTGGTCGCGTCGATCGAGTTGTCCGCTGCCGAGTCGAAGTTCAGCTCGGCGGCGATCGCGTCGGGGTCGAGGCCGAGCGACGATCCGGCGAGCGCTCCGGATCCGTACGGGGACACCGCGGCACGCTTGTCGAAGTCCTGCAGGCGCTGCACGTCACGCAGCAGCGGGTGCGCGTGCGCGAGCAGGTGATGCGCGAGCAGGACCGGTTGTGCCGCCTGCAGGTGCGTCTTGCCCGGCATGACCGCGTGCGGATGCGCCGCGGCCTGGTCCGCGATGGCCTCGACGACATCGAGCACACCGTCGGAGATGCGTCGCGCGGCGTCGCGCAACCACATGCGGAAGAGCGTGGCGACCTGGTCGTTGCGGGACCGGCCCGCGCGCAGGCGGCCGCCGACCTCGGGTCCGACCCGGTCGATGAGGCCGCGTTCGAGGGCGCCGTGGACGTCCTCGTCGGACTCGGCGGGCACGAACGCCCCGGAGGCGACGTCGGCGGCGAGCCGGTCGAGTCCGTCGAGCATGGTCGCAAGGTCGCCGTCGCTGAGCAGGCCGGCGCGGTGCAGGACCTTCGCGTGCGCCTGGGAGGCGCGCACGTCGTACGGGGCGAGCGCCCAGTCGAAGTGCGTCGACTTGCTCAGTGCCGCCATGGCGGCGGCCGGTCCGGATGCGAACCGGCCGCCCCACAGGGCGCCTTCGTTGGTGCCCTGGGTTCGGGCACCGCCGTCGTGGCTGTTCATTCCTACAGGCCCAGATCGCGCTTCGCGGCGACCTTCGACGACAGGCCGTGGATCTGCACGAAGCCCTTGGCGTTGGACTGGTCGAAGCTGTCGCCCTCGTCATAGGTGGCGAGGTTGAAGTCGTACAGCGATTCGGGGCTGCGGCGGCCGTTGACGGTGATGTGCCCGCCGTGCATGGACATGCGGATGTCGCCGGTGACGCGCTGCTGGGTCTGCGCGATGAACGCGTCGAGCGCGTACTTGAGCGGGGAGTACCACAGGCCGTCGTACACCAGTTCGCTCCAGCGCTCCTCGACGCGGCGCTTGTAGCGGCCGAGTTCACGCTCGAGGGTGACGTGCTCGAGTTCCTGGTGTGCGGTGATCAGTGCGATCGCGCCCGGTGCCTCGTAGATCTCGCGGCTCTTGATGCCGACGAGGCGGTCCTCGACCATGTCGAGCCGTCCGACGCCCTGGGCTCCGGCGCGCTTGTTGAGCTGCTGGATCGCCTCGAGGACGGTGACGTGCTTGCCGTCGATGGCGACCGGCTTACCGGCCTCGAAGCTGACGATCAGCTCGTCCGGGGCCTGCCAGTTGAGGGTGGGGTCCTCGGTGTAGTCGTAGACGTCCTTGGTGGGGGCGTTCCACAGGTCCTCGAGGAAGCCCGTCTCGACGGCGCGGCCCCACACGTTCTGGTCGATGGAGAACGGGGACTTCTTGGTCACGTTGATCGGGAGGTTGTGCTCGCCGGCGAACGCGATGGCCTTCTCCCGGGTCCACGCGTAGTCGCGCACCGGCGCGATGACCTGCAGGTCGGGGGCGAGGGCGCCGAAGCCGACCTCGAAGCGGACCTGGTCGTTGCCCTTGCCGGTGCAGCCGTGCGAGACGATGGTGCCACCGTGTTCGCGGGCGGCCTGCACGATGTGCTTGACGATCAGCGGTCGGCTGATCGCCGAGACCAGCGGGTAGCGGTCCATGTACAGCGCGTTGGCCTGGACGGTGGGCAGGCAGTACTCGTTGGCGAATTCGTCCTTGGCGTCGACGACGACGGATTCGACGGCACCGCAGTCGAGGGCACGCTGACGCACGACCTCCATGTCCTCGCCACCCTGGCCGAGATCGATGGCGACGGCGACGACCTCCTTGCCGGTCTCCTTGCCGATCCAGCTGATGGCAACGGAGGTGTCCAGCCCGCCCGAGTAGGCGAGTACGACGCGATCGGCCATTGTTCTTGCGCTCCTTCTTTGTTCGACTGACGTCTATTGGTTGTAGTTCAGGCGAGAGATTCGATTTTCGCGGCCAGTTCGGCCCCCGTCATCGGCTCCCGGGCGATCACCGCGATGGTGTCGTCCCCGGCGATCGTGCCGACCACCTCAGGTAATGATGCCCGATCGAGTGCACTGGCCAGATAGTGCGCCGCCCCCGGGGGCGTGCGCAGGACCGCGAGGTTCCCGCTGCAGTCCGTCGAGACGAGCAATTCGCCGAGGAGACGGGACAGCCGGTCGGTGCCTCCGGACACTCCGCGGACGGGGCTGCCGTCCTCCGGGACGACGTAGACGCCGGCTCCTCCGTCGGCGGCGCGAAGCTTGACCGCGCCGAGTTCCTCGAGGTCGCGTGAGAGGGTCGCGGTGGACACCTCGATGCCCTCCTCGGCGAGCAGCGCGGCGAGTTCGGTGTGGCTGCGCACCTCGCGGGTGGCGACGAGCGCGGTGATCCGCGCCTGCCGCGCCGCGCGCGTCGGGGCCGAGGACGCGGCGGTACGGTCCGTGCCCTCGGTTCGGCCCGCGGCGGTACTCACGGTCAGTGCTCCCGCTGCTCGAGCAACCACACGAGCAGTGCCTTCTGGGCGTGCAGTCGGTTCTCGGCCTCGTCCCACACGACGGCGCGGGGTCCGTCGATGACATCGGCGGTGATCTCGCGGCCGCGGTAGGCGGGCAGGCAGTGCAGCACGATCGAGTCCGGCTTCGACAGGGCGAGCAGCTCGGCGTTGACCTGGAAGGGGCGGAACACCGACTCGCGGTCGAGTCCGTCGTCCTCCTGGCCCATCGACACCCAGGTGTCGGTGACGAGCACGTCGGCGTTCGTCGCGGCGGCCTGCGGGTCGTCGGTGACGGTGACGCTGCCTCCGGTCTCGGCGGCGCGGGCCCGGGTGGCCTCCACCACGGCCGGGTCGGGCAGGAATCCGGCCGGGGTGGCGATGGTGACGTGCAGGCCGGCGGTGACGCCGCCGAGCATCAGCGAGTGGGCCATGTTGTTGGCGCCGTCGCCGAAGTACGTCATCGACAGGCCCGCGGTCCGGCCCTTGTGTTCGCGGATGGTCTGCAGGTCCGCGAGCACCTGGCAGGGGTGGAAGGTGTCGGTCAGCGCGTTGACGACCGGCACCGTGGCATGTGCGGCCAGGGTTTCGATTCGGTCCTGGCCGTAGGTGCGCCACACGACGGCCTCGGTGAACCGGGAGAACATGCGGGCGGTGTCCTCGAGCGTCTCCCCCTTGCCGATCTGCGTCGATCCGGCGTCCACGACGATCGCGTGACCGCCGAGCTGGGCGATGCCGGCGTCGAAGGAGAAGCGGGTGCGGGTGGAGGTCTTGTCGAACAACACCGCGACACTGAGCGGACCTTCGAGTGGCCGCCGGGACAACGGGGCCTTCTTGAGTTCGGCGGCGAGTTCGAGCACTTCGGCCTGTTCGGCCGGGGTGAGGTCGTCGTCGCGCAGGAAGTGGCGGAGCACGGGTGGTCAGTTCCCTTCGCGGTCGGCGGTGTCGAGGATCGCGGGCAACGCGGTCACGAAGTTCTCGGCCTGCTCTTCGGTCAGGATCAGCGGCGGCGCGAGCCGGATCACGTCGGGTGCGGCGGCGTTGACGAGGAAACCGGCGTCGCGGGCGGCGGTCTCCACGGCCGGCGCCTTCGGGGCGGCGAGCACGACGCCGAGGAGCAGTCCGGAGCCACGCACGTGGGAGACGAGCGGATGCCCGAGTTCTTCGATGCCGGCCGCGAGGGTCTTGCCGACGGAGTTCACGTGGTCGAGCAGGTTCTGCTCGTCGATGGTGCGCAACACGGCGAGTGCCGCGGCCGCGCACACGGGGTTGCCCCCGAAGGTGGTGCCGTGCTTGCCGGGCTGGAACAGCTCGGCGGCGGGGCCGGTCGCGAGGACGGCGCCGATCGGCAGGCCGCCACCGAGGCCCTTGGCCAGGGTCATCACGTCGGGGACGATTCCGGCGGCCTGGTGCGCGAAGAACGTGCCGGTGCGGGCGATGCCGGTCTGGACCTCGTCGAGGACGAGCAGGGCGCCCTTCTCGGCGGTGATGCGGCGGGCCGCGGCCAGGTAGCCCTCGGGCGGCACGACGACGCCGGACTCCCCCATGATCGGTTCGAGGAAGACCGCGGCGGTGTTCTCGTCGACGGCGGCTTCGAGGGCGGCGGCGTCGCCGTAGGGGACGAACTCGACACCGGCGGGCATCGGTTCGAACGGTGCGCGCTTGTCGGGCTGGCCGGTGAGGGCGAGCGCGCCCATGGTGCGGCCGTGGAATGCCTTCTCCGCGGCGATGATCTTGGGCCGGCCGGTGAGCCGGGCGATCTTGAAGGCGGCCTCGTTGGCTTCGGTGCCCGAGTTGCAGAAGAACACGCGGCCGCGGCCGGGGCGACCGGTGGTGTCCTCACCGAAGTGCGCGAGCAGACGTTCGGCGAGCTCGAGCACCGGCGGCGACGCGTACAGGTTCGAGACGTGACCGAGCTGGTTCAGCTGGGCGGTGACGGCGTCGATGATCGCCGGGTGGCGGTGGCCGAGGCTGTTGACGGCGATACCACCGAGCAGGTCGAGGTACTGCTTGCCGTCGGCGTCGGTGACGACCGCGCCGTCTCCGGCGACGAGCGCGACCTTCGGCACGCCGTAGTTGTGCATGAGCGAATGCGCCCAGCGTTCCTGCAGATCGGACGTGCCGGTCATGCTGTGCCTTCCTGGGTGGGGGTGGTGGGCGTCACCATGGTGCCGATGCCCTCCTCGGTGAACAGTTCGAGCAGTACCGAGTGCGGCTGGCGGCCGTCGATGACGTGGGCGGTGGGGACGCCGCCCTGCACGGCACGCAGGCAGGCTTCCATCTTGGGGACCATCCCCGCGTCGAGCGACGGCAGCAGTGCGGTGAGCGCCGCGGTGTCGATCTGCGAGGTCAGCGAGCTGCGATCGGGCCAGTCGGTGTAGAGCCCCTCGACGTCGGTGAGGACGACGAGCTTCTCGGCGCCGAGCGCTTCGGCGAGCGCGGCCGCGGCGGTGTCGGCGTTGATGTTGTGCACGACTCCGTCGGCGTCGGGTGCGATCGTGGAGACGACGGGGATGCGTCCGGCGGCGATGAGGTCGAGGACGGCTGCGGGGTCGACGGTGGTGACGTCGCCGACGAGCCCGATGTCGGTGTCCTCCCCGTCGACGACGACGGTGCGACGGGTCGCGGTGAACAGCCTCGCGTCCTCACCGGAAATGCCGACGGCGTACGGGCCGTGGCTGTTGATCAGTCCGACGAGTTCGCGGCCGACCTGGCCGAACAGCACCATCCGCACGACGTCCATCACCTCGGGCGTGGTGACCCGGAAGCCGCCGCGGAACTCCCCTTCCATGCCGAGTCGCTTCAGCATGGCGTTGATCTGGGGGCCGCCGCCGTGCACGACCACCGGGTGGATGCCGACGGTGCGCAGGAACGCCATGTCGGCGGCGAACGCCGACTTGAGATCGTCGTCGATCATGGCGTTGCCGCCGTATTTGACGACGACGATCTTGTCGCGGAACTTCTGCAGCCACGGCAGTGCTTCGGCGAGCACGAACGCCTTCTGGTGCGAGGTGAGGCTCGCGATGAGGTCGTCGAGCATGTCTTCTCCCGTCACGTTCTGCGCTGTCACGACGAGTACGCCGAGTTCTCTTCGACGTACGCGTGCGAGAGGTCGGTGGTGCGGATGGAGATCTCGGCGTCGCCGACGCCGAGATCGATGTCGAGGGCGATGTCGATGCCGGACAGGTCCACGTCGCGGGCACCCGGGGCGCCGACGCCGTCGATGCACACGGGGTTGCCGTTGAACGTCACCGAGATCGTGTTCGGGTCGAGTTCGATCGGGGCGATGCCGATGGCGGCGAGGACGCGTCCCCAGTTGGGATCGGAACCGAACAGCGCCGTCTTGACGAGGCTGTCGCGCGCGACGGTGCGGGCACCGATCAGCGCGTCGGATTCGCTGGCGGCGCCGCGGACGGTGACGGTCACCCGCTTGGTGACGCCTTCGGCGTCGGCCATCATCTGGTCGGCGAGGCTGTCGCACACGGCGAGGACCGCCGCGTTCAGTTCGTCCTGGGCGGGGGTGATGCCGCTGGCCCCGGAGGCGAGCAGCAGCACGGTGTCGTTGGTCGAGGTGGCACCGTCGACATCGAGCCGGTCGAAGGTCTGCCGGGTGGCGTGACGCAGCGCCTCGTCGAGCTGGGCTGCGGTGGCGACCGCGTCGGTGGTGAGCACGACCAGCATGGTGGCCAGGGCAGGGGCGAGCATGCCGGCGCCCTTGCCCATGCCGCCGACGTTCCACTTGTCGGCGTGGTGGAGCGCGGCCTGCTTGGGGACGGTATCGGTGGTCATGATCGCGTGCGCGGCGTCGGTGCCACCGGAGATGCCCCCGGCGAGTTCGTGGACGATCTCCTGCACGCCGGCGAGGACCTTGTCCATGGGCAGCCGGTCGCCGATCAGGCCGGTGGAGCACACCGCGATCTCGCCCGCGCCGGTTTCCGTGCCCCAGTTGCTCAGTGCGGCGGCGAGCGCCTCGGCGGTGGCATGGGTGTCCTGGAAGCCACCGGGGCCGGTGCACGCGTTGGCGCCACCGGAGTTGAGGACGACCGCGCGCAGCGCGCCGACGGTGAGGACCTGCTGGGACCAGAGCACCGGGGCGGCCTTGACCTTGTTGGTGGTGAAGACGCCGGCGGCGGCCAGGTCGGGGCCCTCGTTGAAGACGAGAGCGAGGTCGGGGTTGCCGCTGACCTTGATGCCCGCCCGGATCCCGGCGGCCCGGAAACCGGCGGGGCCGGTCACGCCCTGGGTGCGGATGAGCCGGCCGCCCGCGGTCTCCACGGCGTCGGCGTAGACGTGCTCGACGTGCGTGTCCGCAGCGGGTGGTGTCCGGTCGGTCACGGTGCAACTCCTACGGTGGACAGGCCGGCGGTCTCGGGCAGGCCGAGCGCCAGGTTCATGGACTGCACCGCGGCTCCGGCGGTGCCCTTGGTCAGGTTGTCGAGCGCGGCGACGACGATCAGCAGGCCCGCATCGGCATCGACGGTCACGGCGAGCTGCACGGCGTTGGAACCGACCACCGAGCCGGTGGCGGGCAGGACGCCTTCGGGCAGCAGCTGCACGAACGCCTCGTCGCCGTACGCCTTCTCGTAGACCGCGCGGGCCTCGTCGGCGGTGGCAGTGGTCGGCGCGGTGCAGGTGGCGAGGATGCCCCGCGGCATGGGTGCGAGGACGGGCGTGAAGGAGACGGAGACCTCGGTGCCGGCCAGCGCGGACAGGTTCTGCTTGATCTCCGGGGTGTGCCGGTGGGCGCCACCGATGCCGTAGGCGCGCACCGAGCCCATCACCTCGGAGCCGAGCAGGTCGACCTTCGGGGACTTGCCGGCGCCGGAGGTGCCGGACACTGCGACGATCTGCACCTTCGGTTCGACGATGCCGGCCGCGACCGCCGGGGCCAGGGCCAGGGACGCGGACGTCGGGTAGCAGCCCGGGACCGCGATGCGGGTGGCACCGACCAGTTGCTCGCGCTTGCCGGGCAGCTCCGGCATGCCGTACGGCCAGGTGCCGGCGTGGTCGCCGCCGTACCAGCGCCGCCAGTCGTCGCTGGACTCGAGCCGGAAGTCGGCACCGCAGTCGATGACGACGGTGGTGTCGGGCAGCTGATCGGCGATGACGGCGGAGTGGCCGTGGGGCAGGCCGAGGAACACGACGTCGTGACCGGTGAGCGTGTCGAGGTCGGTGGCGCCGAGCACGCGGTCGGCGAGCGGCAGCAGGTGTGGATGGAATTCACGCAGGGTGGCACCGGCGTTGCCGCCGGCGGTCAGTGCGCCGATGACGAGCGAGCCGTCCTGGTAGGCGGGGTGCCCGAGGAGCAGACGCAGGACTTCGCCGCCTGCGTAGCCGCTGGCGCCCGCCACCGCGACCCGAATCGGCGACTGCGGCGTCGCCGTGAATGCCGGTGAGTTACCCATACGATTCATTATGCACGGCGATGCAAACTAATTCATCGGCGGGTCGTCGTACCGCTCACCGCTCCCGAGCGAATGTATCGCTCGTCTCCTTCAACCGACTGAACGATGCATTCGCTCGGAATACCGGTAAGCACGCGGCGGTGGCTCAGGAACTCACCGAGCGCCGGATCTCTGCGAGCTTGTCAGCGGCGGCCTTCTTCCTGTCCTCGAACTCCTCGTCGAGGGTGCGGGCAGGTTCGGTTTCCCGCGCCAGTTCCTCCGCACCCATCGCGGTGCCGAGCCGCTTCTCGATCTTGTCCCGAACCGAATCGAAGGTGGGTACCCCGCCCTCGGTGTAGCCGGTGATCTCCTCGATCGTCGGTGCGCGGACGCCTTCGGCCGGTGTCACGTCGGGCACCACGGGGCCCGGCTCGATCTCCGGCTCCGGATCGGCGGGCGTCACGTCCGGAATATCAGGTCCGGGCGGAACATCGGGAACCGTCGGCGATGTCGGTTCGGCCGGAGTCACATCCGGCACTGGCCGGTCGGGCCGCTCGGGTTCGGGAGCACGGTCGGGTTCGCTCGGGTCCGTGGTCATGTTTCCAGGCTACGTCGAACGTCGTGCATCGGCGGGGATGCCACCGAGTTCGGCCTCCGCGGGTTCCCTGCGCGCACCGTCCGTCGCGATACCCGGAGGATCCGGCCGATCGCCGAGACAGGCGATCGCAGAGACACGGGTGGGCACGCACACCCCCGACGGTTACGTGCGTGCCCACCCGATCGTCATCCGCGCAGCTGAGCTCCCACAGCAGCCGACGCGGAAGCCACCGCGGCGTCACGCGCCGCGCTCGCCTCGTCCTCGGTGAGCGTGCGGTCCGGAGCGCGGAATCGCAGCGCGAACGCCAGCGACTTGCGGTCCTCCCCTACCTGGGTGCCTTCGAACACGTCGAACAGGCGCACGTCCTCGAGCAGATCACCGCCGCCGGCGCGCAATGCGGCCTCGACGATCGCGGCGGGCACCGCCTTGTCGACGACGACCGCGACGTCCTGGAGAACCGGCGGGAACGGCGACACGGCCGGAGCGGGCAGCGACTCGACGATCGGCAGCGCATCGAGATCCAGCTCGAACGCGCAGGTCCGTGCCGGAAGCCCGGCCCGCTCGATCACCGCGGGATGCAGCTCACCGGCATGCCCGACGACCTCGCCGTCGACGAGCAGTTCGGCGCAGCGGCCCGGATGCCACGGCAAGTGCTGGGCGGCGCGACGCTCGAGCCGCACCCCGGCCGCCGCCGCGACCGTGTCGGCCGCGGCGAACGCGTCCACGGCATCGGCGGCGCGACCGCCTCCCCACGGACCGGCGGGCTCGCGCAGGCCGCAGAGCACCCCACCGATACGCACCGGCTGCTTCGGCAGCGACCCCTCGAGCACGGCGATCTGCTCGTCGGTGGGCCGTCGGTCCACCGGCAGCGCCTCGACCGCACGCGTTTCGGCGCCGGGCAGCACGACCTGAGCGATCGAGAACAACGACAGGTCACGCTGGCCGCGGGCGACGTTGCGCGACAGCACCTCGAGCAGACCCGGCAGCAGCGTCGTGGCGAGTTCGGGCCGATCCGACTCGAGCGGGTTGAGCACCTTGGTGGTGGTGCGGCGCGGGTCGTCGGCGTCCAGCCCCCACGTGTCGAACACGTGCGCGGGCAGGAACACCGGGGCCAGCACCTCAACGTACCCGTCGGAGGCCAGTGCCCGACCCACGGCGCGGCGGCGCTTCTGCGACGGTGTCAGGCCGCGACCGGCCGGTGCGGCGGGCAACACCGACGGGATCTGTTCGAGACCCTCGAGGCGCAGCACCTCCTCGACCAGGTCGGCGGGCTGCCGCAGATCCGGACGCCACGACGGCGGCGTCACGATCAGCTGACCGTGCCCGTCCACCCCGACCCCGACCTCGACGGCGCAGCCGATCTGGGTGAGCCGGCGCGCGGCCGTCCCGTTCGGGTAGGCGACACCCGCGACCCGGTCCGGCAGGTCGATGTCCATACGGATCGACACCGGCTCGACCGGGATCGACACGTCGGTCAGCAACGGTTCGACGCGGCCACCGGCGATCTCCACCAGCAGCGATGCCGCCCGGTCCAGGGCGGGCAGGGCCACGTCCGGGTCGACGTTGCGTTCGAAGCGCTTACCGGCCTCGCTGGACAGTTTGTGCCGACGGTTGCCGCGGAACACCGCCAGCGGATCCCAGGTGGCCGCCTCGAGGAGCACGTCGGTGGTGGTGTCGCCGACCTCGGTGGTGGCGCCGCCCATGATGCCGGCCAGGGAGATGACACCGGAGTCGTCGGTGATGACGACGTCCTCGGGGTCGAGGTCGCGCTCGACACCGTCGAGGGTGGTGAGCTTCTCGCCCGCGCGGGCACGGCGGATGACGAGCTCGCCCTGCAGGGTCGCCGCGTCGAACGCGTGCAGCGGCTGCCCGAGCTCGAGCATCACGTAGTTGGTGACGTCGACGGCCGGGCTGATCGGACGGACGCCGGCGGTGAGCAGCCGCCGCTGCAGCCACCACGGCGACACGGCGTCGGGGTCGATTCCGGTGACGCGGCGTGCAGCGAAACGGGTGGCACTCGATTCCGGCTCGAGTCGGATCGGGTAGGCCTCGCCGTCGGCGGGGTTCGGGGTGACCTGCGCCGGATCGGAGAACTCGAGGTCGAAACCGCACGCGAGTTCGCGGGTCAGGCCGCGCACCGAGAAACAGTAGCCGCGGTCCGGGGTGATGTTCAGTTCGATGACGGTGTCGCCGAGACCGAGCAGGTCGTTGGCGTCGGCGCCGGGCAGCGCGCTGCCCTCCTCGAGGACGAGGATGCCCGAGTGGTCCTTGCCGATACCGAGCTCGGCGAGCGAGCAGATCATGCCGTCGGACACCTGGCCGTAGGTCTTGCGGCTCGCGATGACGAAGTTGCCGGGCAGCACCGCGCCCGGCAGCGCAGCGACGATCAGGTCGCCCTCGGCGAAGTTGCGGGCACCGCACACGATGCCGCGCGGTTCGGCTTCACCGACATCGACCTTGCAGAACCGGATGGGCTTCTTGAACTCGGTGAGCTCGGTGATCTCGACGACTCGGCCGACGACGAGGTTGTCGATGCGATCGAGGGTGTCGACCTCTTCCACCTCGAGACCGACCCGGACGAATCCCGCGTCGAGTTCCTCGGCGGTGACGTTCCATTCCGGGGTGGAACGCTGCAGGATCTCGGTCAGCCAGGACTGCGCTACTCGCACGTGAGTTCAGCTTTCTCGTTCGTTCGAAACTCGGGTGTTGTCGGTTCGGGGGCGGGCGTCAGCCCTGCACACCGAACGGCAGCGTGAACCGCACGTCGCCTTCGACGATGTCGCGCATGTCGGAGATGCCGTTGCGGAACTGCAGGGTGCGTTCGAGTCCCATCCCGAACGCGAACCCGGTGTACACGTCCGGATCTATGCCCGATGCGCGGAGGACGTTGGGGTTGACCATGCCGCAGCCGCCCCACTCCACCCAGCCGGCGCCGCCCTTCTTGTTCGGGAACCACACGTCGACCTCGGCGGACGGTTCCGTGAACGGGAAGTAGTTCGGCCGCATGCGGGTGCGGGTGTTCGGCCCGAACAATGCGCGGGCGAACGCGTCGAGGGTGCCGCGCAGGTGCGCCATGGTCAGACCCTTGTCCACCGCGAGACCTTCGATCTGCGAGAAGACCGGGGTGTGGGTGGCGTCGAGCTCGTCGGTGCGGAACGTGCGGCCCGGGCACACCACGTAGATCGGAATGTCGCGGGACAGCATGGTGCGCACCTGCACCGGCGAGGTGTGGGTGCGCAGCACCTGCCGCGAGCCTTCGGGCGCGATGTGGAAGGTGTCCTGCATGGTCCGCGCCGGGTGGTCCGGCAGAAAGTTCAGGGCGTCGAAGTTGAAGTGCTCGGTCTCGACCTCGGGACCCTCGGCGACCTCCCAGCCCATCGCGACGAACACGTCGGAGACCTGCTCGGAGATGATCGTGATGGGGTGCCGGGCACCGACCGCGCGGCGGTTCGCCGGCAGGGTCACATCGATCGCCTCGGCGACGAGGACCGCGGCGTCGCGCTCGGCCTGCAACTGCGCTTTGCGCTCGTCGAACGCCGCCTGCACGGCGGTGCGGTGCGCGTTGACCCGCTTGCCGGCGTCGGCGCGCTCGTTGCCGGGCAGCGAACCGAGCGCGCGCTTCGCGAGCGAGATGGGCGCCTTGTCGCCGAGGTGCTCGATCTTCGCCTGGGCGAGCGCATCGAGGTCGGTGGCGGCGGTGAATGCGTCCTGCGCGGCCTTCTCTGCTGCGGCGAGCGATTCCTCGGTCAGCGCGTTCGGGTCCACTGCCGGCGGGGTGCCGCCCTCATTCTTGGCCACGACCGGTGCAACTCCTTCTTCCGGCGAACGTTTCAACGGGGTGCGGTCGGGAGCGGGTCCCGGCTGCACAACACACAAATCCTAGGCGATCGGTCCGTGCACGCGATGCTGCACCCGGGCGCTGGCATACAGGCAGATCGATGCGGCCGTTGCCAGGTTCAGCGATTCGGCGCGGCCGCGGATGGGAATCCGCACGCGGTGGTCGGCGCGGGCGGCGATGCGCGGGTCCAGTCCGTGCGCTTCGTTTCCGAACAGCCAGGCGGTGGGGGCGGCGAGCAGCTCGTCGGCGTCGTCGAGATCCACCTCGCCGTCCGCAGCGGTGGCGAGTACCTGCAGACCGGCGTCGGCGAGCGCGTCGAGAACCCGGTCGGTGTCGCGTTCGCGGGCTACCGGCAGGTGGAACACGCTGCCCGCGGACGAACGCACGCACTTGCCGTTGTGCGGGTCGACACTGTCGCCGGCGAGGATCACGCCGTCGGCGCCCACCGCGTCGGCGACCCGGATCATCGTCCCGGCGTTACCGGGCTCGCCGACCGCGACGGGCACCGCGAGCAGCCGGGCCCGCGGTGAGAGGGCACGATCGAGCGGCACGTCGAGCAGGTCGCACACGGCGACGACACCCGGCGGGGTGACGGTGTCCGACAGGCGCTCGGCAGCGCGGTCGGTGACGAACGAGACGCGGACGCGGCGGTCGTGGGCGGCGTCGAGCAGACCCGGATAACGGTCGGCGGCGGCGGCGGTGACGAACACCTCGTGAACGGTCGCGGTGTCGAGCGCCTCGGCGACCGAGTTCTCCCCTTCGGCGAGGAACCGGCCGGTTTTGCGGCGTTCGGCGGTGCGCAGCAGTTTCACAGCAGAAACGACCCGTGGGGTGCGCTCGGTGAGCGGGTCCACGGGTCGTTGCTGTGCTGTCGTGTCGTTCAGCGCGGCGCTCAGGCAGCCGGAGCGTTCACGTCGGCCGGAAGAGCGGCCTTCGCGACGGCGACGAGACCCGCGAACGCCTCGGCGTCGGAGACGGCGAGCTCGGCGAGGATCTTGCGGTCGACCTCGACACCGGCGGCCTTGAGGCCCTGGATGAACCGGTTGTAGGTGATGTCGTTCGCGCGGGCAGCAGCATTGATGCGGCTGATCCACAGCTTGCGGAAGTCACCCTTGCGCGCACGACGGTCGCGATAGGCGTAGGTCAGCGAGTGAAGCTGCTGCTCCTTGGCCTTGCGGTACAGCCGCGAGCGCTGCCCGCGGTAGCCCTTGGAAGCCTCGAGAATCGAACGGCGCTTCTTCTGGGCGTTGACTGCCCTCTTCACGCGTGCCACTGATATGTCCTGTCAGTTTCGGGGGGCAGGTACTCGCCCCCGGGATGGTCGGTCGGGAAAGCTCAGATGTCGAGCAGGCGCTTGATGCGCGGCGCGTCGACGGCGGCGACGACGGCCGTGCCGTCGAGGCGACGGGTCACGCGCGAGGACTTGTGCTCGAGCAGGTGGCGGCGGCCGGCCTTCTGGCGCAGGATCTTCCCGCTGCCGGACACCTTGAATCGCTTCGCGGTGCCGCTGTGGGTCTTCGACTTGGGCATGGAGTCCTCAGTTCTTCCGGTTGTTCGGGTACGTCTGCTCGTGCAGCACCGGCTGTGCTGCCCGAGCGGCTAGCTGGTCTGCGCGTCGCCCTGCTCGGCCGGCTGCTGCTCGGCGGCGGGCGCGGGAGCTGCGGGAGCGGGCTTGGCGGTGCTCGCCTGGGCTGCTTCCTGGGCCTTCACCCGTGTCTTCGCGCCCTTGTGCGGGGCCAGCACCATCGTCATGTTGCGGCCGTCCTGCTTCGGAGCGGTCTCGATGAAGCCGAGTTCGGCCACGTCGGCGCCCAGACGCTGCAGCAACCGGAATCCGAGTTCCGGACGCGACTGCTCGCGGCCGCGGAACATGATGGTGACCTTGACCTTGGAACCGGCTTCGAGGAAGCGGACGACGTTGCGCTTCTTGGTCTCGTAGTCGTGGTCGTCGATCTTCGGCCGGAGCTTCTGCTCCTTGATCACGGTCAGCTGCTGGTTCTTGCGCGATTCGCGCGCCTTCTGCGCGGCCTCGTACTTGAACTTGCCGTAGTCCATGATCTTGCAGACGGGCGGGCGCGGTGTCGGGTCCG
>NZ_LRRH01000009.1 GCF_001646785.1 Rhodococcus phenolicus | reverse complement strand
TCGAACTGCTGCTGCGTCTGGGCCTCGAAGGCGCGCAGAACCGGATCCACTGAGCCGTGCGTGGTTTCCGGCCCGTGCGCGTTTTCGGTAGCGGCCGCTACCGAAAACGCGCACGGGTTCAGCCGGCCAGCAGCGCGACCGAACTGCCGCGGCGCAGCTTGCCGGAGGATGTCTTCGGGATGCTCCCGGGACCGAGCACCGCGACCGTGCGGGGGCGTACCCCGACCTCGGCGACGACGGCGTGCACCACGTCGTGCTCGATGCGGCGAACCTCGTCGCGGTCGTCGATCCGGTTGGTTTCGACTGCGACCGCGAAGGATTCACGCTTGTCGCCGGCGTCGAGCCGGATCGCGACGGCGTTGCCGGGCCGCACTCCGTCGACGCTGCACGCGGCGCGTTCGATGTCGGTCGGGTACACGTTGCGGCCGCCCATGATGATGACGTCCTTGACGCGACCGCACACCACCACGCGACCTTCCTCGGTGAAGTAGCCGACGTCGCCGGTGTCGAACCAGCCGTCCGGGTCCTGCGCCGGGACGGGCCCGTCCACGGTGAGGTATCCGGAGGTCACGGCCTTACCGCGCAACTGGATGATGCCGACACCGCGCGCGGGAAGCACCTGCCCGTCGTGCCCGACGACGCGCCCCTCGAGCCCGGGAACGAGATGCCCGAGCGTGGCCAGGCGCCGCGCGTGCGGCCGGGTGGTGGGCACGGCCATGCCGCCCGCTTCCAGCAGGTCGGGGTCGACGATGTCGAGGACCTGCCCGTGCCCGGGATCGGGGACCGACACCGCGAGAGTCGTCTCGGCCATGCCGTAGACGGGAGCCAGGGCCATCGGGTCGAGCCCGAAGCGTGCACCGGCCTCGGCCAGCGCGATCATGGTGTCCGGGTCGACGGGCTCGGCGCCGTTCCACATCCACCTCATCGACGACAGGTCGACCGCGCCGTCCGGCGCCTGCGCGAGCTTCCGGGCAAGCAGCGAGTAGGCGAAATTCGGTGCGGCCGTGACCGTTCCGCGGTACTTGCCGATCAGCTCGGCCCACAGCAGCGGACTCCTGAGGAACTCCAGCGGTGTCACCGAGACGACTTCGGCACCGACCTGCATGGGCACGCTGAGGAACCCGACCATTCCCATGTCGTGGAACAGCGGCAGCCAGCTGATCATCACGTCGTCGTCGAGGGAGAACTTGATGCGATCGATCATCGCGTACGCGTTGACGTAGAAGTTCTCGTGCGAGATCTGCACCGCCTTCGGCGATCCGGTCGAACCGGACGTCAACTGCTGCAACGCAATGTCCGATTCGGTGGTGTCGACCGGGTCGATCGGCGTGCCCGACCGCATCTGCCCGACGGTCACGACGGGGATACCGCGTTCGCGCAGCAGCGGTTCCGCCGCGTCGAACGGTGCGCCGAGCACCACGGTCCGCGCATCGATCATGCGGACGACCGTTTCGGTGTCCCGGGCCCACACCACCAGATCGGTGCGCGGCGTCGGCTGGTGCAGCATGGTGACGCTGCCGCCACGCATCCAGATGGCCTGGCACACCGGGGCGATGTCGACGGGATTGCCCGCGAGCACACCGACGGAGTCCCCGTGGCCGATTCCGACCGCGGCCAGCGTCCCGGCCATGCACCGGGCCTGCCGATGGATCTCCCCCCACGTCTGCCGCATCGGTTCGTCGGGCTCACCGGTGATCAGCGCCCGGTTCGTGGTCGACGCCGTCTCGTACATCTCGTCGGTGAATCTGCTCACGGGCACTCCTCGATCCGAAGGTCTGCGGTCCAGAGTCCTCGCGCCGGAGCCGACGGGGAACGGCGCCACGGCAAACGTGACCGAATCTGGCGGAAATCGACATCGAATCGCCGAGTAACATGGAGGAGTTGCCTGCGATACCCGCACGCCCCACCCCGTTTCGAGAGGTCAGTTCCGCGTTGAGTACTCCGCCCGCCTCGGCCACCGGCACCACCGGCAGCGACACCGGCACTGCTGCCCTGTCCAAGGAAGTGCGCGCGGAGGCCGGTCGGCGCCGCACGTTCGCCGTCATCTCCCACCCGGACGCCGGTAAGTCCACACTCACCGAGGCGCTGGCGCTGCACGCGAAGGTGATCTCCGAGGCCGGCGCCGTGCACGGCAAGGCCGGCCGCAAGTCGACCGTCTCGGACTGGATGGAGATGGAGAAGGCCCGCGGCATCTCCGTCAGCTCCACGGCACTGCAGTTCAACTACCGGTCCAGCGAGTCCACCGCCGACGAGGACGATCCGGGCAACGTCATCAACCTCGTCGACACCCCCGGCCACTCGGATTTCTCCGAGGACACCTACCGGGTCCTGACCGCCGTCGACGCCGCGGTGATGCTCATCGACGCCGCGAAGGGTCTCGAGCCGCAGACCCTCAAGCTGTTCCAGGTGTGCCGCCACCGCGGGATTCCGGTGATCACCGTGATCAACAAATGGGACCGGCCGGGCCGCGCACCGCTCGAACTGCTCGACGAGATCGACGAACGAATCGGCCTGACGCCGACCCCCCTGTTCTGGCCCGTCGGCATCGCCGGGGACTTCCGCGGTCTGCTGCGACGCGGCGAGGACGGCGCAGCCGAGGAGTACATCAAGTTCACCCGCACCGCGGGCGGCGCGAAGATCGCCCCCGAGGAGCACCTGACGTCGGACGACGCTCTCGACCGCGAGGGCGACACGTGGGCCGAGGCGGCGGAGGAATCGGAACTGCTGTCGGCGAGCGGGCAGGACCACGACCAGGAACTGTTCCTCGCCGGTCAGACCTCGCCGGTGATCTTCGCGTCGGCGATGCTGAACTTCGGCGTCCGGCAGATCCTCGACACCCTCGTCGCGCTGGCGCCGCCGCCGCGCGCCCGCCTCGCCGTCGACGACACGCCCCGCAACGTCGACGACCCGTTCAGCGCGGTGGTGTTCAAGGTGCAGGCCGGCATGGACACCGCGCACCGCGACCGCCTCGCGTTCATGCGGGTGGTGTCCGGAGTCTTCGAGCGTGGCATGGTCGTCACGCACGCCCAGACCGGCAAGCCGTTCACCACCAAGTACGCGCTGACCGTGTTCGGCCGGGAACGCTCCACCGTGGAGAACGCCTACCCGGGCGACGTCGTGGGCCTGGTCAACGCGACCGCCCTCGCGCCCGGGCACACGCTGTTCGTGGACCGGAAGGTCGAGTTCCCGCCGATCCCGTCGTTCGCGCCGGAGCATTTCGCGATCCTGCGCGTCGACGCCGCGTCGAAGTACAAGCAGTTCCGCAAGGCCGTCGACCAGCTCGACTCCGAAGGCGTCGTGCAGATCCTGCGCAACGACGTGCGCGGGGACGCTTCCCCGGTGATGGCGGCGGTCGGGCCCATGCAGTTCGAGGTCGTCGCGGCGCGGATGAAGGCCGAGTACAACGTCGAACCGCGGATCGAGCCGCTCGGCTACGCGCTCGCGCGGCGCACCGATGCGGAGTCTGCGGACGAACTGAACCGGCAGCGCGGCGTCGAGGTGTTCACCCGGTCGGATGGGGTGCTGCTCGCACTGGTCAGCGACAAGTGGCGGCTGCAGTACATCCAGAAGGAGCTGCCGGATCTGACGCTGGAGCCGCTGGTCGCCGCGACCGACTGAGATTGTTGCAGCGGTAGTGCATGTGACCGCGAATACTGGTAATTTCCTGAGCCGTCGAGCTGACGCTGGCTCGGGGGATTCTCAGGAGCTGTGCATGAACGACGACACCTCGGCCGCCGAGCCGGACGGTACACCGCCGCGCGGCCGGGCCGACTCGGCCAAGCGGAACGATTCGCCGAAGCGCTCGGGCACCTTCATCTATCCACTGCCGAGCACCCCGCTCCCGAGCAGTACCCCGATGGCGAGCGGCCCCGGTCCACGTGCCACGGGCAGTCACGCATCCGATCGCAACCCGGCCGGCGGGGTGGGCGCCGGCACCACTACGGAAGGGACGTCCCCGGTGAGCAGCACCAGCACGAACGGCACGACTGCCGGTACCAACGGTATCGGCGCAGGGCCCACCACCACGGCCGAGCTCGGCACGAGCCTGCCGTCGGCCGGGCCGTCGGCCGGTCCGGCACGCCGCAACTCGATGGGGCAGGCGTCGGTGCGCATCGCCGCGCGACTCGCGCAGGGCGAGCTGGCAACCCGGAACCGGGGTCTGGCGTCGGACCCGACCCTCGACAACGACGAACTGCTGAGCCTGCTCGGCGAGTACCTGCTCGCCGGTGGCCTCGAGAAGCCCGAGATCCACGCGACCCTCGGCGGCCAGCCGATCGTCGTCGACCTGCAGGCCCCGCAGCGCCCCACGCGCTGACCTGCACCCAGGCCCGCCGGGTGCCGGGAACCGTCACCCGGTCGGACCGGATCCCGGTTCCCGCCACCCGGCGGCGCTAGTCGCCGAACAGCGCGGCGATCCGCGCCGGATCGATGTCCTCGACGGTCTTCGGCGACCACGCCGGGTTGCGGTCCTTGTCGACGAGCACCGCGCGTACCCCTTCCGCGAAGTCGGGTTCGCCGCTGATCCGCACGGCAACCTCGAGTTCCCGCGCGAAGCACTCGCTCAACGTGCTCTCCGCACCGCGCCGCAGCAGTTCGGCGGTCGCGTACAGGCTCGTCGGCGACAGCGCCCGCAGAGCGTCGCGGGTCGCCGCGGCCCAGGCGGGGTCGCCGAGCGAGTCGTCGTCGAGCCGGGTGACGATGTCGGCGACGGTGCCGTCACCGAAGACCTTTTCGATGTCGGTGAACCGCTCGGCGAGCGCCGACTCCGGGGCCGGTTCGGCGAACTCGTCGAGAGCGTCCTGCCACAGACCGGCCCGGATGCGGTCGGCGAGCGCACCGATGCGGTCGCCGGGCACAAAATGGGTGGCCAGCCCGACCGCCAGAGCATCGCCGGCGGTGATCCGCGCCCCGGTCAGCCCGAGGTACATGCCGACGGCGTCGCAGCGGGCGGTGGTGCCGCGCAGCCGCGGCAGAAAATGACTCGCACCGACATCGGGAACGAAACCGATCGCCGTTTCGGGCATCGCGAGCAGCGCCTTCTCCGAGACGACCCGGACCGCGCCGTGCACGGAGATGCCGAGTCCGCCGCCCATGGTGACGCCGTCGAGCAACGCCAGGTAGGGCTTCGGATAGGTGGCGACGAGCTCGTCGAGCCGGTATTCCCCGGCGAAGTAGGCGCGGACCCGGTCGGTGTCGCCGGCCAGTGCGGCGTCCCGCACGGACTTGATGTCTCCGCCGGCGCAGAAGGCACGGTCGGAGGCACTGGTGACCAGGACCGCGGTGATCGCCGGGTCGTCGCGCCACTGCGACAACGGCGCATACAGGTCACGGATCATCGAACTGTCCAGGGCGTTGAGAGCCGCGGGCCGATCGAGCACCACCTCGCCGACGCCGTTGGCGACGCGGGTGCGTATGTAGGACGGTTCTGTCACGGGCGGGAGCCTACCGGGAGGGGTCGACACCGGCTGGACGCGCGGTCTGCCCGGCCTTATCTCGTGTCACCGGGTGGTTCGCCGGTGACCGGGCCGACGAGGAGCCAGCGGTGCCCGAACGGGTCGAGCAGCGTCGCGTTGCGGTTGCCGTGGCTTTCGGCGATCCAGCGCTCGACGGTGCCGCCGGCGTCCCGGGCGCGTGTGAGGACGGCGTCGGTGTCGTCGACCGGCAGCATCAGGCTCACCGACGTGGCGCCGGCCTCCGCGGCGGTCAGTCCCATCTCGGGGAATTCCTCGGCGACGTACACCATGCCGGTCGGGAAGATCAGTTCCGCGTGACCGATCCGGCCGTCGTCCATCACGACGGGATCACCCGCGAGTTCCGCTCCGAAAACCGTTGTGTACCAGTCGATCGCCGCTACAGCGCCGGACACCGTGAGGTACGGCAACGCTCCCGGCCGGGGGAAGTCGACACCGTCGAACGTCATGATGCGCGCGGGACCTCGAGCAGATCCCAGCGGTTCGAGGTGAGCCGGAAGCTCGGCAGGTCGTCGAGGGAAACGACTGTCTCCCAGTTCCGTTCGTAGGAGGTGTGCGCGATGCGCCACTTCCCGTCCTCGCAGCGAACGTACCGGTCGTGATAGTAGGCCGAGCCGCGCAGGAGCATCCCGTCCTCGGGGACGACGACGGTGTCGGCGAGCAGCCACACCCCGGTGGCGCTCTGCCCGTCCGGCGCGAGGTCGATCTCGGGATGACTGCAATGGTGCTCGGTGACGACGTGGGCGCCGAGCGTGTTCGCGAGGAAACCGACGAAGGCGTCGCGGGATTCGAAACTGAGATGCTCGCCGTAGACGGCGGTGGCCTCCGGAGTCAGGGTGTCCGCGAACTCGGCCCATTCCTTGGTGTCGAGCGTCCGAGCGTAGCGGTACTTGACCCGCTCGATCGCGCTGACGGCCTCCAGATCCATCGCCGACCTCCCGAGCCCCTACGACCACTGTTGGAACCTGACAGTCAGGCTATCCCGGATCACCGTCGGGCGGTATCGGTTTCGGAGGCACGCCGATCATTTCGATTGCAGTTCGGTTACGTCACCCCCGCACCGCGGCCGATCCGTGTCACCGCGAAAGCCGGTCCGTGTCCGGCCCGGTCAGCGCCCGGACGGTCGCGTCGACGATCGTCTCCGCGTAGGCCGCGTCCTCTCCCGCGGTCGCGGACGCACCGAGGGCGAACAGCACGTGACTGAGCACCGCACCGGTGACCATCTCGAGCAGCAGTGTCACCGACGTGTCGCCACGCAGCTCGCCGCGCGCGACCGCTCGATGCACGATGGTGCGCGCCGCGAGCACGCGGCTGCGGTTGAGCGTGTCGGTGAGCCGGGCGAGCAGCTCCGGGTGGGCGCGGGCGTCGAGCGCGACTCGCAGGCTCACGAGGCCGGGTGTGGTGCGGTAGCCGCGGAGGAGCTGACCGGCCAGTTCGACCAGATCCGAGCGCAGGCTGCCGGTGTCGATCGGGTCGGGCAGCGGGCTGCGGGCCTCGAGTGCCTGCACGAGCAGCTCGTCTTTGGAGGACCACCGCCGGTACAGCGCGGCGCGGCCGACGCGGGCCCGGCGGCCGACGGCGTCGAGGGTGAAGCCGCGCCAGCTCGTCTCCGCGTAGACCTCGAGCACGGCGTCGAACACGCGGTCTTCCAGGTCGGCGTCGCGGGGCCGGCCACGGCGCCGGGGGGCTGCTTCGGTCACACCGGAAGTCTGCCAGACCTCACGGACATTTACAGACTGAATCAGTCCGTATTATTCTTCGGTCGGTTCACACCTCGTCTTCCGTAAGGACAGTGATGACAGACCCCACCCGGACACCGGTCGTGATCGGCGTCGGCGACCTCCGATCCGGTCGCGCGGGCTCCCCCGCCGATCCCCGCGAGCCCCTCGACCTGATCCACGAGGCCACCACCGCAGCCCTCGCCGACACCGGCGTCGCCGACACCGCCGCCCTGGTCGCGCGCGTCGACACCGTCCGTGCCGTCAGGACCGCGAGCTGGGCCTACGACGACCTGCCCGGGCTCCTCGCCGGCCGCCTCGGCGCGGCCCCCGCGCACACCTCCACCACGCCGATCGGCGGTCACTGGCCGGCCGCGCTGCTCGACCGGATCGCCCACGACATCGCCGCAGGCACGAGCACGATCGCCCTCCTCGTCGGAGGCGAATCACAGGCCTCGGTCACCAACGCCGCCAAGGCCGGCACCGACCCCGCGACGCTCGGCTGGACCACCGCCCCCGGCGGGCCGCCCGCATTCGACCCGGACGACCTCGGCAGCGTCGCCATGCAACGCGCCGCGATGATCGCGCCCACCCGCGTCTACCCGCTGTTCGAGAACCGGCTCAGCTTCGACGCCGGGCACGGACACGACGAATCCCTCGCCTGGTCCGCGCGGCTCTACGCCGCGTTCTCCGAGATCGCCGCGGACAATCCCGCCGCGTGGAACCCCGACCTGCGCACCGCCGACGACATCGCCACGGCCGGTCCCCGCAACCGGATGGTGACCGATCCCTATCCACTGATGCTCAACGCGATGCCGTTCGTCGACCAGGCCGCCGCGGTCCTCGTGACCTCGCTGGCCGTCGCCCGCGACCTCGGCATCGACGACGACCGGCTCGTGTACGTGTGGGGCGGCGCCGGCGCGACCGAACCCACCGACGTGCTCGCCCGCGCCGACGTCGGACGCTCGGCCGCGCTCGCCGACGCGCTCGCCCGCACCCTGTCCCGGGCCGGCATCACAGCCGGCGACCTCGACATCGTCGACGCATACAGCTGCTTCCCGGTGGTCCCGAAGCTGCTCGTCGAGCACCTCGGGCTGCCGCGCGAGACCGTACCCAGCGTCACCGGCGGACACTCGTTCTTCGGCGGACCGCTCAACAGCTACACGCTGCACTCGGTCGTCGCGGTCACGCGGCGGCTGCGCATCGACGGCGAGCTCGCCCTGGTCCACGGCAACGGCGGATACCTGACGTACCAGCACACCGTCGTCCTCGCCGCAGCACCACACACCGACGGTTACATCGGCGATCCGGAACCGGTGCTGCTGCCGGCGACCGCACCCGACGCCGCCCTCGACCACGAGGGCGACATCGAAGTCGTCACCGCCACAGCCGAATACGGGCGCGACGGCAATCCGGCCATCGGATTCCTCATCGGCCTCACACCCGACGGCCGCCGCGTCGCGGGCCACACCGACGCCGCCGGAGCCGCGATCCTCGCGGCCGGTCCCGGCATCATCGGGCGCACCGTGCACGTCGTCGACGCCGGCGGCGCCCTCACCGTCACCCTCTCCGACCAGCCCTCCGAGGAGTCCGCATCGTGACCGAACCGGCCGTTCTCGTCGAGCAGCGGGATCACACGCTGCTCGTGACCATCAACCGTCCCGGCGCCGCGAACAGCATCAACGCAGCCGTGCACCGCGGGCTCGGCGAGGCGTGGGAACGCGCCGACGCCGACGCCGGCGTCCGGGCGGTCGTGCTCACCGGTGCCGGCGATGGCGCGTTCTGTGGTGGCGCCGACCTCGAGGCGCTCGGCACCACCGGACCCGACGGTGTCACCCCGCCCGAGACCGCGCACTGGGGATTCGCCGGGGTGGTCAAGCACCACATCCGCAAGCCCGTGATCGCCGCGGTGAACGGCACCGCGCTCGGCGGCGGCACCGAACTCGCCCTGGCCAGCGATCTCGTCGTCGCCTCCGACGGTGCCGAATTCGGCCTGCCCGAGGTGCACCGCGGGCTCATCGCCGGTGCCGGCGGCGTGTTCCGCATCGGTCAGGCCATCCCGCGCGCGGTCGCGATGGAACTGATCCTCACGGGTAAACCGATGACCGCGCAGGACGCGTTGCGGTGGGGCCTGGTCAACCGGGTGGTGCCGCAGGCGGACGTCCTGTCCACGGCACTGGCGCTCGCCGAGGACGTCGCGGCCGGTGCCCCGCTGGCGGTGCAGGCCAGCAAGACCGTCGCGAGGGGCATCGTCGACGGCACGGTCGCCGCCGAGGCCCATGCCTGGGAACTGACCGATCGAGCTCTCGCGCGGCTGACCACCAGCGCCGACACCCTCGAAGGCGTCATGGCGTTCATGCAGAAGCGAGCACCCGTCTGGAAGGGCGAATGACCGTGACCACCACCGAGATCCAGCGCTGGGACACCGAGGAGCGGAAGGCGCTGCGACGGCTCGCCGCGGACTTCACCCGCAAGGAGATCGTCCCGCACCTCGACACCTGGGAACGTGAGGGCGCGATCCCGCGGGAGCTCCACCGCAAGGCCGCCGACGCCGGTCTGCTCGGCGCGTCCGTCGCCGAGGAGCACGGCGGTTCCGGTGGCAACGCCCTGGACATGCTCGCCATCCTCGAGGAAATCATCCTCGCGGGCGGCTCGTCCGGCCTGATCTCGGCGTTGTTCAGCCACGGCATCGCCACCCCGCACATCGTCTCGTCGGGCGACACCGACCTCATCGACCGGTTCGCCCGGCCCGCACTCGAGGGCCGGATCATCGGGTCCCTGGCGATCACCGAGCCCAGCGGCGGCTCCGACGTCGCGAACATCCGCACCACCGCACGCCGCGACGGCGACGAGTACGTGATCAACGGCTCGAAGCTGTACATCACCTCCGGGACCCGCGCCGACTTCGTCACCACCGCGGTCCGCACCGGTGACGCCGGCGCCGGGGGCATCTCGCTGATCGTCGTGCCCACGGACACGCCGGGATTCACGGTGTCCCGGAAGCTCGACAAGATGGGCTGGCTGTGCTCGGACACCGCCGAACTGTTCTACGACGACGTGCGCGTGCCCGCCGCGAACCTCGTCGGCGCGGAGAACTCGGCGTTCGGTCAGATCGCGCAGCAGTTCCAGGGCGAGCGGCTGTCCCTCGCGTTCCAGGCGGTCGCGACCGCCCAGCGCTGCTTCGACCTGACGATCGAGTGGGTCAAGTCCCGCGAGACGATGGGCCGCCCGCTGTCCACGCGCCAGGTGGTGCGCCACCGACTGGCCGATCTGGCCACCGAAATCACTGCGGCGCAAACCTTCTGCCGTTCCGTCGCGGAGCGCTGGGTCAACGGCGAAGGCATGTTGCTCGAGACGTCGATGGCGAAGAACAACGCGGTGAAGGTCTGCGACAACGCCGTGCTGGAGGCCGTCCAGCTCGCCGGCGGTATCGGCCTGATGCGCGAGAGCGAGGTCGAGCGGCACTTCCGCGACGCCCGCGTCCTCGGTATCGGTGGCGGCACCACCGAGATCATGAACGAGATCATCGGCAAGCTGCTGGGCCTGTAGGCGGCGTCGCCGCCGGTGGGTCTTTGTGGCGGTGGGACCGCCACAAAGACACACCGGCGCGTCAGCGCACTTTTTCCAGCGCGACGACGGCCACAGCGGCGATCACGACGTGCATGAGGGTCAGTGTCACGGTGCTGGCCGTGTCGAAGTCGGCCGAGAGCGTGCCCGTGATCGTGGCGAGCGGCAGCAGCGCCCCGACGACCTGGGCGATCCGCACGAACCCTGGCCACCACATGCCCAGCAGGACCGCGACCGTGAGGCCGACACCGAGCGGGACCACGGTCATGAGAATCACCCCGCCGGGTGCGGCGCTGACGGTCGCGCCGGCGTCGGTGTGCTCGAACGAGCCGCCCGCGGCCAGGCCGATCAGCCACAGGACCAGGTTGACGACGAGTGCCCCCGCGACCGCGGCGGCCACGACGACGGGTCGGCCGGTAGTCCACGATCGCGACAGAACCGGTGACGGACTGGATGTTTCGGTGGTGGACATCGATCCTCCTGAAGGGTGTTGTCTGCTGACGCGACCCATCGTCCGACCTCGAGCCGACTCGAGGTCAAGAGGCGGCTCCGCCGCCCGTGTGCCTTTGTGGCGGCGGGAACCGCCACAAAGGCACACCGGGGCGTCAGCCCACCTCTTCGGCGAGCTCCATCCACTGCTCTTCTGCGGCTTCCTTTTCCGCGACCACCTGGCGCAGTTCGGCGTCGAGCTTCTGCAACCGATCGGGATCGGTCGCGGCCTCGGCGAGCTGGTGGTGCAGCTTCTCCTCGCGCTCGGTGAACTTCGCGACCGCCCGTTCCAGCCGGGCGAGTTCCTTGCGCGCCGCACGCTCGGCCGCGCCGTCGCGCTTCGGGGACGCAGCACTCTCGGCACCGGACTGCCTGGCGACCGTCGACGCGACGGACGGCACACCACCGTCGCCGAGTTCCGCTCGGCGGCGCAGGTATTCCTCGATGCCGCCGGGCAGGTTGGTGAGCTTGCCGTCACCGAACAGCGCCCACGTCGAATCACAGATGCGTTCGATCAGGTACCGGTCGTGGCTGATGACGACCAGCGTTCCGGCCCAGCCGTCGAGCAGGTCCTCGAGCTGCTGCAGGGTGTCGATGTCGAGGTCGTTGGTGGGCTCGTCGAGCAGCAGCACGTTGGGTTCGGCCATGAGCACCCGCGTCAGCTGCAGCCGCCGCCGCTCGCCGCCGGACAGGTCACCGACGGGGGTGCGTTGCTTGGCCGGCGTGAAACCGAGACGTTCGGCGAGCTGGCCGGCGGACATCTCCTTGTCGCCCAGGGTGATCCGCTCGGCCACATCCTGAACCGCCTCGAGCACACGCATGTCCGTGGGCAGGTCGTCGAGTTCCTGTCGCAGCCAGCCGATCTCGACGGTCTGGCCCTGCACGCGACGTCCCGACGCCGGCTCGAGCTCACCCGCGAGGGTACGCAGCAGCGTCGTCTTGCCGGAACCGTTGACCCCGACCAGACCGATCCGCTCCCCCGGTCCCAGACGCCACGTCAGGTCGTGCACGAGTTCGCGACCGTCCGGGGTGGTGAGCGATGCGTCCTCGAGTTCGATCACGATGCGGCCGAGCCGGCGCTTGGCGAACGACGCCAGCGCCACCGAGTCGCGTGGCGGCGGCACGTTGGCGATCAGTGCCTCGGCGGCATCGATCCGGTACTTCGGCTTGGACGTGCGGGCCGGGGCGCCGCGACGCAGCCAGGCGAGCTCCTTGCGGGCGAGGTTGCGGCGCCGCTCCTCCATGGCGTCGGCCTGGCGGGCCCGCTCGGCCCGCGCGAAGATCCAGTCGTTGTAGCCACCGTCATAGCTTTCGACCTTGCCGCCCACGACCTCCCACGTCCGGGTCGCGACGGTGTCGAGGAACCAGCGGTCGTGGGTGACGACGACGAGCGCGCTGCGCCGCGACAGCAGATGCTCGGCGAGCCACTGGACACCCTCCACGTCGAGGTGGTTGGTGGGTTCGTCGAGTACCAGCAGGTCCAGGTCCTGTACGAGCGCGGCGGCGAGCGCGACGCGGCGGCGTTCGCCACCGGACAGACCGTCGACGACCGCGTCGAGCCCGAGGTTGTCGATGCCGATGCCCGCGAGCACCGAGCGGATGCGGGCGTCGCCGGCCCATTCGTGTTCGGCGACCCCGAGCGGCCCCAGGACCACGTCGCCGACGGTGGAACCGGCCGGCAACACGCCGCGCTGGGTGACCACGGCCATGCGCAGGCCCCCGACGCGGCTGACGCGACCGGAGTCCGGTTCCTCGAGCCCGGCCAGGACCTCGAGCATCGTCGTCTTGCCGCCGCCGTTGAGGCCGACGACGCCGATGCGTTCGCCTTCCTCCACGCCGAGGGACACCGAGTCCAGCAGCGGCTTGATGCCGAAGGACTTCGAGACCTGTTCGAGATTGATCAGATTCGCCACGCGGAGCAGAGCCTTCCGGTTTTCGGGGATCGAGGGGTCAGTGGGTGGAGGCGCCGACGACGCGAGCGCCGTGCACCGGGCCGGACGCGACCCGGACCGTGCGGCACACCCCGGCACCGGCGAGCTCGGCGCTCACGGTGACCGCGGCGTCCTCGTCGGCGCACAGGAACGCGCAGGTCGGTCCGGAACCGGACACGATGCCGGCCAGCGCCCCGGCCTCCACCCCGGCGCGCAGGGTGCGGCGCAGCGCCGGGTTCAGCGACAGCGCCGCCGCCTGCAGGTCGTTGCCGAGCAGCGGGGCGAGCACGTGCGGATCGCCGCTGGCGAGCGCGTGCAGCAGGTCGTCGGTGTCGCCGACACGGCGCGGGTCGCCCTCGGCGCGGAGCCGGTCGAGTTCGCGGAACACCACCGGCGTGGACAGGCCGTCCTTGGCGAGCGCGAGCACCCAGTGGAAGGTGTGCCGCGACAGCACCGGCACGAGCTGCTCACCGCGGCCGGTGCCGATGGCGATGCCGCCGTGCAGGCAGAACGGCACGTCGCTGCCGAGGTCGGCGGCGAGGTCGTCGAGTTCGTCGCGCCCCAGCCCGAGGTGCCACAGCGCGTCGAGGGCGACGAGGGTCGCGGCGGCGTCGGCGCTTCCGCCGGCCATGCCGCCCGCGACGGGGATGCCCTTGTCGATCGTGATCGCGACCGCGGGTTCGCGGCCGGCCCGGGCGGCGACGAGCTCGGCGGCCCGCCACGCGAGGTTGGTGGAGTCCGCGGGAACCAGCGCGGCGTCGGCGCCGCGCACGGTCACGCTCAACGTGTCGGCCGGCACCACCGAGACCTCGTCGCTCAGCGACAGCGCCTGGAACACGGTGCGCAGCTCGTGGTAGCCGTCCTCGCGCAGGTCACCGACTGCGAGATGCAGGTTGACCTTGGACGGAGCCCGCACCGTGACGGGCGTCGGAACGACGGAAAGCACGAGTACAGAGCTTACCCGGACGGCGAGACCGCCACGGTCCGGCAGCCCGGCGAAATAGGACCGGACTCGTCCGCGATCCGTGGGATCGTCGTCGCATGCGTGAAACCTCCGCCCGCCTGCTCCGGTTGCTGTCCCTGCTGCAGACCCGCCGGGACTGGTCGGGCACCGAACTCGCCGAACGATTGGCGATCACCACCCGGACGGTGCGGCGCGACGTCGACAAGCTCCGCGACCTCGGCTATCCGGTGGACGCGACCGTCGGGGTCGGTGGCGGCTACCGGCTGGGCGCGGGTGCCGAGATGCCGCCGCTGCTGCTCGACGACGAGGAGGTCGTCGCCGTCGCGTTCGCGCTGCAGGCCGGCGCGAACGACTCGGTCACCGGGATCGGTGAGGCCGCGAGCCGGGCCTTGTCCAAGTTGCGGCAGGTGATGCCGTCACGGTTGCGGCACCGGCTCGAGGCGCTCGAAGTCGAGGTGGTGGACCGGACGCCGGTGGCGTCGGCGGTGGACGCGGCGCTGCTGAGCACGATCGCCTCCGTGTGCCACAACCACGAGCGATTGCGGTTCGACTACCGCGCGCACGACGGGGAGGCCACGCGGCGCGAGGTCGAGCCGTATCGGCTGGTGCGGTCGCGGTTGCGCTGGTACCTCATGGCGTGGGACATCGAGCGCCGGGACTGGCGCACGTTCCGGGTCGACCGGATGGAACCGAAGATTCCCACCGGCCCACGGTTCACACCGCGCGAGCTGCCGCCCGGCGGCGCCGCGGAATTCGTGGCACGCGGCATCCGGCGCGGTGCCGCACAGGTACGGGTCCGGGTGCTGCTGCACGCGCCGTTCGAGGAGATCGCCCCGAAGGTCTACGACGACTGGGGCAGTGTGGAACTCGTCGACGACGACAGTTGCGCGGTCGTGCTCGACGGGAGGTCGCTCGACGCGGTCGCGAAATGGTTGTACGCGTTCGACGTGGACTTCACGGTGCTCGATCCACCGGACCTGCGCGACGCCTGCCGGGCTCTCGCCGAGCGGCACACGCTGATCGCCGCGCGGTACCGACGCGCCTGACCCGAGAAGCGGCCTGTCTCAGTCGGTTACAGCACGAAACCCCGGAACTCGTTGCGAGTTCCGGGGTTTCGTCGAGGTATCGGTATCAGCCGATGACGGTGACGCCGGTGGCCTGCGGGCCCTTCTGGCCCTGACCGATCTCGAAGCTCACGCGCTGGTTCTCCTCGAGGGTGCGGAAGCCGCGGCCCTGGATCTCGGAGAAGTGCACGAAGACGTCAGCCGAACCGTCGGCCGGAGCGATGAAGCCGAAGCCCTTTTCGCCGTTGAACCACTTCACGGTACCTTCAGCCATGATGTTTCCTTACTGCAGTGGGGTGGCGGTCGCCGCCCCGTCGTCGGACGGCTGAACACCGCCCGGGTCTGTCACTCGACGGCTGAAACGATTTCCGTGGTGGCTATCGCATCCGCTCGCAACCAGAAATGTGCGAGGGTAAACCACAAACACACTACCTAACGACCGAGATCCAGTAGACCACAGACTGCGCGACCCTGCAACCGCAGAGCGAAATTCCTTGTAAAGCAACAACAGCCGGTCGTCACTCGGTGGCCGCGAGCCGCACGAACGCTGCGGCGTCGAGCTTCTCGCCGCGCATCGACGGCTCGATGCCCGCGGCGACGAGGCGCCGTTCCGCCTCGGCGGCCGATCCCGCCCAGCCGCTCAGCGCCGCGCGAAGCGTCTTGCGGCGCTGAGCGAACGCCGCGTCGACGGCCGCGAAGACACGCCTGCGGTGCTCGGCGTCCGTGGGCCACGGCGGTTCGGTGTAGCGGTCGACCCGCACGAGACCGGATTCGACCTGCGGCACAGGCCAGAACACCGCGCGCCCGACCGCACCGGCACGACGCACCTCCCCGAAGAAACATGCCTTGACACTCGGCACGCCGTAGACCTTGCTGCCGGGTTGCGCGGCGAGCCGGTCGGCGACCTCGGCCTGGACCATCACCAGCGCGGTGCGCAGCGACGGGAACTCGGCGAACAGGTGCAGCAGGACCGGCACCGCGACGTTGTAGGGCAGGTTCGCGACGAGCGCGGTCGGGGTGACCGGAAGATCGTCCGGCATCACCTTCATCGCGTCCTGCAGCACCACGTCGAGGTTCCCGGCGAGCTCGGGGGCCCGCTGCGCCACGGTCTCGGGCAGCCGCGCCGCGAGCTTGGGGTCGATCTCGACCGCGACCACCCGATCCACGACGTCGAGGAGGGCGAGCGTCAGCGATCCGAGGCCGGGGCCGACCTCGAGCACCACGTCGTCGCGGCCCACCCCGGCGACCGACACGATGCGGCGCACGGTGTTGGCGTCGTGCACGAAGTTCTGGCCGAGCTGCTTGGTCGGGCGGACGCCGAACTCCTCGGCGAGCGTCCGGACCTCGGCGGGGCCGAGCAGTGCGGCCTGTCCGCGGGGAGAATCGTCTGACACGTCCTGAACCTAGCGCACGCCCGGGCTGCCGGAGCACGACGGCCACGCGGCCCGTGCCAGGTCGGCATCCGGTGCCACGACGCGGCGCTGCCCGATGCCGGATCCGGCATCGGGCAGCACGTCGAGCGTGATCGTCCCGGACCGCAGAGACGAGTCCCCCGTTCCTACCGCAGGCCGAGCTTGCTGGTGCACGACGGCCACGCGCCCCAGCCCTGCGCCGCCTGCACCTTCTCGGCGACGGCGATCTGCTGCTCGCGGGTGGCCATGTCGGCGCGCGGGGCGTACTGGGTGCCACCGAAGCCGGCCCACGTCTGCTGGGTGAACTGCAGGCCGCCGTAGAAGCCGTTGCCGGTGTTGATGGCCCAGTTCCCGGTCGCCTCGCACTGCGCGAGCGCATCCCAGGTGGACGCGCGGCCGGAGGCCGGCACGGCGGGCTTGGGCTTGGTGCCGACGCGGACGGTCGCGGCGACGGGCTCGGTGACCACGGTCGACGCCTTCTCGGTGCGGCCGACCTCGGCGCCGTTGACGGTGTGCACGTCGAACGTGACGGAACGCTCACCCGGTGCACCCGGGTTGTCCAGTGCGGTCTCGCCCTCGGTCATGTTCGGGTCGTCGACGCGGTGCTCCGGCGGCGCGATGGGCTGGTTCTCGACACGCTCCTCGACGCGGTCGCGGGTGACGACGACGCTCAGGCCCTCGGTGAGCGGGGCGTCGACGGCGGGGGCGACCGAGTCGCCCTGCTCGAGCACGGTGCCGTTCGCGGCGAGGAATTCGCCGACGGTGGGGGCGGCGAGCCGGACCGGGACCGCGGGGGCGTTGCCGTCGGTGAACTGGACGTTGCGCGGGTTCACGACGTCGAGGTCGATGCCCTCGAGCGGCAGACGGTGCGACCGCGAGGCGGAGACGTGCACGTCGGACGAGAGCTGGAACTGTGCCAGCGCCTCGTCGACGGTGAGCGCGGTGGTCCACACCGAGCGCTCCTCGCCGTCGACGGTCAGGTTGACCTCGCGGGCACGGCGCAGGACGACGGTGTCGCCGTCGGAGACCGTGGCGTCGGCGGACGGCGCGACGACGTCGTGCTCGCCGATTTCGTATCCGGCGTCGGCGAGGATGTCGCCGACGGTGGAGCTCATGGTGCCGAAGGCACGCTGCTCTCCGTCGACGTCGAGGGTCAGATCCTTGTGCTTGACGAGGGCGAAGATTCCGCCGGTGACGAGGGTCACGAACAGGGCCGCGACAACCGAGTACAGCACGGGAGATTTTGCTCTGTTGAGCTTGGTGAAGGGTGACACAACAATTCCAAACGGACGACAACTGCGATCACAGCACGGTAACGAACCGGCTTTGATACGGCAACTACACCCGTTTGACCTGCGTATTCAGTTGTTAAGACACCGTCACATTTCGTGATTTTCGATCATCCCGCCAAGGCTCGGAAAAAGTGGGACGAGCGTCCGGTTCGCACCCGAATTACAGGGGTGGGATTTGATGTGCGGATGTCGGAATTCACCATTCGATTTCCCTGTGCGTGCACGTGTTGGACAGCCGCGCGCCCACCCGGCAGCGCGGTTGTCCTCGTCGTCGGCGACCTGCGCCGCCCGGCTACCGTCGGGCCGGGAACCGCATCCTCGGAGCGAGGAACCGATCGAGTCCGAACGCTCCCGACCCGACCGCGGCGAGCAGCAGCGAACCGAGGCCGAGGGCACCGACGAGTTCCCACCCGCCGTCGCTGACGTAGACGCCGTTCCCCATGTGGACGAACAGGTACGCACCGAGCATGTCCAGGAACAGCAACACCCCGAACACGGGGACGAACAGACCCAGGATCAGAGAGATCCCCCCGAGGATCTCCGCCCAGGTCGCGATGAACGCGGTCACCGCGGGCACGGGCACATCCATGCCCTCGAATCCGGCCTTGGTGCCGGCATAGCCGTCGACGGTGAGCTTCTGCAGACCGTGGACCAGGAAGATGACGCCGAAAACCAGCCGCGCCAGCAGGATCGCGATGTCGCGGAACAGCGCGCCTCTCATGGGGAACCCCTCCATCCGGGGGCAGAAGGTTCACGCGCATCGGTGATGCACGTCACACTCAATGTATCGCACCCCGGGAAACAAGTTGACTACGCAACTACATGCGCTACGCTCAGGTAGTTGAATGAGCAACAAAATGTGAGGAGCGGACCGTGAGCACCACCACCGACCGGGAACGCAGCCGCAGGTTCGAATCCCAGCGCGAACGTCTCCGCGCGCAATATCTGCTGCCCGCGGACCGGCGACCCGCCTCCACCGCCCGCGGACTGCACCACACGGCGCTGCTCAGCAGCGACGTCGAGACGACCATCCGCTTCTACCAGGACCTGCTCGGGTTCCCCCTCACCGAACTGATCGAGAATCGCGACTACCCGGGCTCGTCCCACTTCTTCTTCGACATCGGCAACGGCAACCTGCTCGCGTTCTTCGACTTCCCCGGACTCGACGTGGGCCCCTACCGCGAGGTCCTCGGCGGACTGCACCACATCGCGATCAGCGTCGCCCCCGACCGCTGGGACCGGTTGCGGTCAGCACTCGGCGACGCGGGGGTCGCTGTCGAGGAACACAGCGGCGTCTCGCTGTACTTCCGCGACCCGGACGGTGCCCGCGTCGAACTGATCGCCGACCCGCTCGGCGAGATGTACGGCCACCACGTGCTGTGACGATCAGACCGGGCGGAACCCGCCGAACGCCTCCCCCAGCACCCGTCGTACCCCTCGACGGGGCGTGCAATCTCCACGCGGCTTCGGGTCCCGCACGGTGGGTGGCGATGTGTCGGGGGCTCGTCGCGGTCCGGCCTCGGCCATCCCCAGCTCGGCGAGGGTTGTCGGACCACCCGCCGCGGCGAC
>NZ_LRRH01000082.1 GCF_001646785.1 Rhodococcus phenolicus | reverse complement strand
CCGACGGCCTGCTCGGAGAGGCCTCGCTCCGGACCCTCGCCGCTCGGATCGGCAAGAACGTCTCCACCGTCTCGAGGGAGATTCGTCGCGGCAGCCTCGAGGGCCGGTATCTGCCGTATCAGGCCGATCGGGCAGCCGCCGCAGGCGATAGTGCCCCGTGGAGTGGTGGACTTCGGATCGGCTCGCGGTATGCGCGGTGATCAACGAGTCGCGGTGAATACTATGCTGTTTCGCTCGAACCGGTCAACGACACAACCGGTCCGGTAGCGTGCTGCTTGGCGGCGATCACCGCCCGGAGCTCGTCCATGCTCACATCCGAGACATACCGGCGGGTGACCTGCCACTCGTCGTGCTGCTCGATGACCACCGCGGTCGCCAACCGCAGGAATGCCGCCGGATTCGGGAAGATCTCCACGACATCGGCTCGACGCTTGATTTCCTTGTTCAACCGCTCGATCGGATTGTTGGACCAGATCTTCTGCCAATGCGCCTTCGGAAACGCGGTGAACGCCAAAACATCGTGCTTGGCGGCCTCCATCAACGCCGCGACCTTCGGAAACGACCCGGAGAAGGTGTCGGTGACCTGATCCCACTGCGCGGCGACCTCGACCGGATCGGTGTGCGCGAAGATCGTCTTGACCGCGGCCATCACCGGCGGCACATGCTTGGCCGCCACAGCTGCTCGGATGTTGCGCATGAAATGCACCCGGCATCGCTGCCACGACGATCCCGCGAACTGCTGCATCACAGCGGCTTTGAGCCCACTATGGGCGTCGGAGATCACCAGATGCACCCCGGACAGACCCCGGGCCTTGAGGCTGGTGAGGAACTCACGCCAGAACTCGAATGACTCCGAATCACCGACGGCGGTACCCAGGACCTCGCGGGTACCGTCGATCGACACTCCGGTGGCCACCACCAGCGCCTGGGACACCACATGCGCACCCACTCGGACCTTGCAGAACGTAGCGTCGAGAAACACGTACGGAAAGCTCGTGTGCGTCAGCGTGCGCTCCCGGAACCGGGCGATCTCGGCATCGAGGCCGGCGCAGATCCGTGACACCTCCGACTTCGAGATCCCGGATCCGACACCCAACGCGCCGACCAGGTCGTCGACGCTGCGGGTCGATACGCCGTGCACATACGCTTCCATCACCACCGCATACAGCGCCTTGTCGATCCGGCGGCGTCGTTCCAGCAGCGACGGGAAGAACGAGCCGGACCGCAGCTTGGGGATCTTGACCTCGACATCGCCGCTGGTGGTGGCCACGGTCTTCGTTCGATGTCCGTTGCGGTGCGTTATCCGGGTGTCGGTGCGTTCGTAGCGGCCGGCGCCGAGCTTGTCGGTGGCCTCGGCTTCGATCAACGCTTGCAGGCCGGTGCGGATCAGTTCGGCGAACACGCTGGCGCTGTCGGCGCCCTTGAGCGCGTCGAGCTGGGTGAGCAGTGCAGAATGATCGTGGGTCATCGCGTGGGTGCTTTCTGTGAGTCACTGTGAGAGGTAACTCGTTGATCACTACGCGATGGCCCACTCTCATCGAGGGAGCGACACGCCGCGGACCTGGCCGGATGCCCTCAGCCGATTCCCACCACTCCCCGGGACTTACCC
>NZ_LRRH01000081.1 GCF_001646785.1 Rhodococcus phenolicus | reverse complement strand
GCTTATGAAACACGGCCTAGCACCGTCCGCGGGCAATCGCCACCCGATTACGGATACCAGCTACGACGATTGGTGCACCGTGTGGACCAGGATGGTGGAGGTGAACCTTCTCGGGTCTGCCTGCGTGACCTGGGCAGCGGCACAACACATGACCGCCGGGGGCCGCATCATCAACGTCGGCTCCCGTGGGGCGTTTCGAGGTGAACCCGAGCATCCGGCCTACGGCGCAACCAAAGCTGCTGTGCACGCACTCGGACAATCGCTGGCGATCGGACTGGCACCACGAGGAATCGCCGTGAGCAGCGTCGCACCCGGGTTCGTCTCCAGCGAACGTCAGCAACCGAAGCTCAACAGCGAAGAAGGCACCGCACTACGGCAACAGAGTCCGCTCGGTCGCGTCGGGACACCGGCCGAAGTGGCCGCAGCCATCGTCTATCTCGCCTCACCCGAAGCCGAATGGGCCACCGGGACAATCCTGGACCTCAACGGCGCGTCTCACCTTCGGACATGACCGACTTCCTCTACGTCGGATAAGCCCACTCCCCGTCTATCAGCAGATGTCTCGGTACCGCGGATGCATCCGGCCGGTCCCCGGGTTCGGTGTTGTCGACTCTGGTATCGCCGTCGGCGAACCAGGTCTGGCCGGCTGTTGTCTTCGACGCCCTCGGGTAGCGCCGGGCGCGGCTGCCGCAGTGGAGACCCCCGGCGGCAGTGTCGGTGGTGCGTGTCATGGCTGCTCCCTTCACCTGGAAAGGCGGCAGGCACCAGGATCGGCGCCTGCCGCCTCACCATGGCTGGTCGGATCAGAACGGAGGTTCGTCGCTGCCACCGGAATTGGACTGCCCACCGCCGAAACCACCCCCGGTTCCGCCGCTGGGGCCGGCCTTGAGGACCTTCGCGGAGGCGTAGCGCAGGGAGGGGGCCGATCTCGTCGACCTCGGCATGGCGACTACCGGACCGCTCTCTACATCAACTACGTCTCGAAGCGCATCGTCCGGGCCATCACCGATCGCAGGGTCAGCTTCGAATGGGTGAAAGGACACGACGGGGATCTGCACACCGAAGCCGCCAACCGCGCTGCTCGCAGCGTCCGCCGATGCAACACCTACCGGATCCCGGCCAGCGCGTTGTCGCATGTACTCGACAACATCGGGCAGGACATCGCCGCCTGCATGCTCAGAGACAGCGGGAGTCGCGGGGCGATCTTTTCGGTGATCCGTGGCTGCGGGGTTCGGTGTGCGAGTCGTCGTTGGCTGGGGGAGGTGTCGTTACACGAGATCCGGATGGTTTCTGATGCTCTCGTGTCCGGGGTTCGTCAGGGGCCTGGCGGGGGCGGGCGGCAGTGACCTCTGCGGAAACGGCGCGGGTTGGGGACATTCTGCTGCGGGCCTGCTCGCTAGGCTCACAGGTCATGAGTACGAGTGAGGCCGGCCCGCACCCGGAACTGACGGACAGGTGGTCTCGTCGCAGGGTGTTGTTGGTGGTCCTGTGCGCCGGGATGCTGGCCGTCGGGGCGTGCATGGCGTACGCGATCGACTGGGCGAAGGACCGGCCCAAGACGCTCTCGTTCGCGGTGGCGTACGAGCCGTTCGGTTCACGCTCGATGCTCGAACCCGGCAATGCCCGCGCCGGACTCGACCGTCTCGGCGAGCGGGTCACGGACCAGCACCGAATCCACCAGATCGTCCTCGACGGGCACGCATTCAGAATCAGCGTCGTCGACCGGGCCGGCCGCGCCACCGAGATCGCGACGGACATCACCGGGCAGATCGAAAGCCGCGACTTTTCCACGGCAAAACCGGAGCGGTTCGACGACGGGATCTCCGCCACCGAGTTCGCGGGAATCGACATCGACTCGGTACTGACCAGCCTGCACACCCTGTGGCGCGCCGGCGATCATCAACTCGATCCTCGCACCGGCCGACCCGAACCGCCATGGCTGACTCTCGGCAGCGGCTACGGCCCTTCGGACGAGTGGACCTTCCACTTCGAGCCTGCTGACTCCTCGGCCGACGACTCCGTGACCGTAGATCTGCACGGAAGAGCAACGCGATGAGCGCGAAAAACCTGTTCGCATCGGTGCAACTCGTTGTGGGCAGCGCCCTGCTGATCGCTGCTGCCCCACTGCTGGCATGGGCGTCGTTCGTCTACGTCCGCGGTGAAGTTCCCGGCTCCTGCGGGGGAGACTACCCGCCGTGCCCACCGACAGCCGAGTCAGCGGTGGGCGCCTTCATAATCGGCCTGTTCGTATGCCTGCCCGTCGGCGCTCTCCTGGCTGCGCGGCGACGCCCGGAGATGTGGTGTGCAGCGATCGCTCTGGCCTTCGGAGGACTTGCTGCCGGTGTGTTCAGCTCACGTTTTCTGGCGGACCCGACCACAACCCATCTGGCGGCGCCGCTGTGGTTCTGCGCGATCACCGCAACGATTGCGCTGGTCGCCGTAGTGATCGCAGTGATCCTGGCCGGACCGTCTCAGCCCCACGCAGCGGTCGACACGGAACACCCGGGACATAACGGAACAGAGTTGTAAGCGCCCATCCCTCAACTCAACGGGTGTGAGCACCAACGTCGCCGGGCATACTGAACCCATGCGAAAGCTGGATCGCACCGCTCCCTATGCGCGCCGAGCACCCCGACCCGCCACCGTGTTGGCGCCGGCGGTGCGTCGCTACCTAGAACATGCGAACACCTCGGACCCGGATTCGCATGCTGTGGCCGAGGACGGTTTTCATCTCGGACGCTGGGCGGACCGGCACCGCATCGCCCGCGTCCTCGGCATCCTTCCCGCAGATCGTGAGGCCGAACTCGACGCGATCGGATTCGACTGGAAAGTGCCCCGTCCCGCAGGTTTCGACAGCAAGCATCGCCGGATGCTGCTCGAGATTGCTGCCTACCGCGAAAAGCACGGTACCGGCGAGGTTCCGAGCACCTACCTCTCCGACGACGGTGAACCCGTAGGGGAGTGGCTCTACCGCAAGGTCCGCAAGTGGCGAGACGGTCACCTCCCGGCTGATGAGCAAGCGGTCCTCGAACTTCTCGGTATCTCGCCCACCCCGCGGCCGCGCGGGCCGCGCACCGCCAGACGAGGGCGTTCGACGCGGCAGCCTGCGGCCTTGGCGCACTGACTACCCACAGTCGACTGCTGGCTTAAGTCGGCTCCTCCCACGGAGTGGGGGAGGATCACCGAGCCCGGGTTGTGGATGCAGTTCGACTGGGGCGACGGAACGGAAGTGACTGACCCTGGCGGGATTCTACGTTCAACGTTGTTGTTCTGCGCCTGGTTGGCGTGGTCGCGCTACCGGGTGGTGATCCCGGTTTGGGATCAAACGTTGTCGATGTTGATTTTGTGTCTCGATGCCACGGTGCGTCGCTTCGGCGAAGTCGCGACCTACGCGTTGACCGACAATCCGCGCACCGTGAGGATCGATCACGTCGCCGGCATCACGATGCGGCATCTGCAGATCGACCCGGCGCATTACCGAAGATCATCCGCAGGATCCGAGCGGGGCCCCGACGCCGCCGGTCCCGAGGGCCCGCTCCGCGGCCGAGGCCCGGTTCCTTGATCTCGGACCCGGTGCACACACCTGGTTGATCGCTGTGTCGGCGGCCGGGACGGTCCGGATCCGGGCGAAGATGACCGCCGCGGTCGACAGGTTGCACCATGCGCACGTGGTGATCACCGAGGACACCTCGTTGCGGGTGCAGGACGCCGCCGTTGGGCGCGGAGTGATGCCCTGAGCTGACCTGGTGCGGGAGATCAGCTGACCGCCGACAGGCAGATCAGCTGTCCGCGCACAGGGACACCATCTGTCCGCCTACAGGGACGTCCTCATGTCCCTTGACATCAGTAAGGGTCGACGAACCTGCGGTGGACACGCAGGTGAGTTTTCAGGCGGTATAGGCTCTCTCGCATGCCGGTAGCGATGAGTAAGGGCGCCAACGTTGCGTTGGGCACGACGATGTTGCGTATCGAATTGGTGTGGTCGGCTAGCGCTGGCGTGCCGGATGTGGACGTATCGGCTTTGCTGCTTTCGGGGTCCGGCAAGGTGCGCTCGGACGACGATTTTGTGTTCTTCAACCAGCCGTCACACGTATCAGGCGCGGTGGTGCATACCGGCAAGCCACGTCCGGGGAGCGACACTCTCACAGTCGACACTTCCCGCCTCCCCGCAGACATCGACCGCGTCGTGATAGCTGCATCCGCAGACGGGGGTACGTTCGGCCAGCTGCAGGGTTTGGCGTTGGTCGTACGAGACGGTGCCGACCACCCGCTTCTTCGATTCGATATCACCGACGCTTCGGTCGAGTCTGCGTTTTTGTTCGGTGAGGTGTACCGCCGGGGCGAGCAGTGGAAGTTCCGGGCAGTAGGGCAGGGATACGCATCGGGACTGTACGGAATCGCAACCGATTTCGGGATCACGGTTGACGATCCGCCGCCGCCATCTCACGTAGATAGCCGAACCCAACCCCCTCGTGGTTCAACCACTACAACGCCGCCGACATCCGGGGGAGTTGCTGCGGAGCTCGAGCGGCTTCCTGTGGACATGCGTAAGCGGTTGGAACTGCGCAAGAAGCAGGTCGCAGTATCGTTGACGAAACGCGGTGCCACCGGACTGAGGGCCCGGGTGATTCTCGTGCTGGATGCTTCGGGATCGATGTCCCGGTTGTATGACAAGGGTGTGGTTGCCGGCGTCGTGGAACGAATGGCGGCCGTAGCTGCGCAACTCGACGACGACGGTCGCATGCAGGCGTTCACCTTTGCCAGTAACAGTGCTCGCTTACCGGATCTCGTTCTCGGCGACATGCCTGAGTGGATCCGATTGCATGTTCGCGTGGGTGAGATGAAGGGTTTCGGGCGGCGTCGCAACCTCGCCGCCGGGCAGATCGATATGCGTACGGTGGGTATCCAGAACGAGGAGCAGAAGGTCATCGCCGATGTGCGTGCCCTGGTTCGGGCGGATCCTCAGCCTGTTCCCACGTTGGTCTTGTTCTTTTCCGATGGTGGTGTGTACCGAAATCAGGAGATCGAAGCCGAGTTGCGTGCCGCGGTGTCGGAGCCGATCTTCTGGCAGTTCGTCGGTCTCGGCCGAGCTGGGTTCGGGGTGCTCGAACGTTTCGATACGTTGCCGGATCGGCATGTCGACAACGTCGGATTCTTTGCGGTCGACAAGATTGAAAAGGTTTCCGACGACAAACTATACGATCTGCTGCTGTCTGAATTCCCGTCGTGGGTGAAGGAAGCACGCAAGCACGGGATCCTTGCCTGAGGACCCCTCCTGATTTGAAAGGATGGTCCGGCGTCGGTAGGGCAAGCAAGACCACCTTCGTAGGTCATGCATCGGCGGTGCTCTGTCGGTGACGGGTGGCACGAGTCGTTTGCCTTCGGTATCAAAAAATAGGGCAAGGATGGATGAGCCCGGCATGAGGGTTCGTGTCCTTGTCGCCAGCTCTGTCTTCTTACTTCTCGTCGCGGGTTGCTCGACCGACAGCGGTTCGCCGGTTGTGGTCACCGAAACGGTGACCGTGTCAGTCGAGGCTTCCACGACGCCGAAAATGTCGACGCCCACGACCGTCGCACCGATCGTCAGCACGCCGACGGTGGCCAGCCCCCCGCCCAGCACAACAAAGAGTCCGGTCTCCAGCAGCACGTACCGGGCGCCGGCATCAACCACCTCCGTTGCGGTCGCTCCGGCAGTCGCGCCCACCCCGGTTCAGTCGCAGTCAGCTCCGGTCAACGGAACGCTGTCCGGGCTGCCCAGCAGTACATCGAAGTGATGGCCTTTTCCCTTAGTGACTGATCGACCAATCTGTCGCGCCCAGCAGCGACGATGCTCGGCGATCGGCCGGCCGTCGAGCCGGACCCAGACCTGTTCGAGATCGCCGATCACCTCGACGATTCGGCCGATTGCGGTCGGATCGACCCAGTAGTCGCAGGTGTCGACCCCGACGTAGTAGTCCCGGACCAGACGGATCCGGTTGCGCCAGCCCAGATGCAGCGGCACCGGCGGCAACGGCAACATCGCGGCGCGATCGGCGTCGAGCAACTCGATCGGGGCGGCCTTGGTGGTGCGCACGATGCGGGTGTTGGCGCGGGCGAGCCAGTCGGCGAGTTGGCTGTTGAAGTCCGCCGGGGACGCGAAGGTCCGTCCCGGTATGAAGGAGGTCTCCAGCCAGCGATTGCGGCGCTCGACCAGTCCTTTGGACTCGGGATCGTGCGGGCTCAGCACCACCAGTTTCGTCGCCAGCGTCCCGGTGAACGCGGTGACCCCGTCGCCATGCCGACGTCCGCGCCCTATGCCGGGCGCGTTGTCCCAGATCAACCGGCGGGGCACCCCACCGAGCTGGTGGATCAGCTCCCACGAGCCGAGCAGCAGATCCTCGGTCTTGCGGGTCGGGTCGAAGCAGAGCTGGGAATCGCGCTCGTGCCTGCCGCGGCGACTGCCATGGAAGTCCGCGGCGTCGAATCCCGGCAGCTATTGGCGAGTCTCGACCCTGTCCCACCGACGAGCCATAAAGGGTTGGGGGCCGGCTGCGCACCGGGGACTCGGTCGTCCCACATCGTCCAGCACGATGGAAAACCCCGCACCGAGGCGATCGGTACAGGCAGGATGTACATGACCTGTACCGATCGCGCTGTGCCGAGGGGTCAGCTGTGACCCGGCGTGCCGTCGATCCGTCGCCAGATCTGCAGCGGATTCCCGGTACGGATCTCTGGAGCGAGCAGTGTCTCGGGAACGTTCTGGTAGGCCACCGGGCGCAGGAATCTTTCGATGGCCAGGCTGCCGACCGAGGTGGTCGACGGCGCTGAGGTGGCGGGGTAGGGCCCGCCGTGCACGGGACTGTCAGGTAATCGGTGGATCCGGTTCTGACACACGGGATTAGTTGGTGTAGAGCTCGACGGGGGTAAGGCAGCGTGCGCGGTGGGCTGTGCGTGTGCGACGGTCCAGATAGCGGTGTCGAGGTCACCGGCGGCCTGATGGAGCTCGGCAGCGACGAGGAGCGCAACGTCGCCGTGAAACCGAAGTTTGGCGGTGACACCGTGCAAGATTTCCATGGGCCAGGTGCGATCAGCAAGGTAGGGGCTGATGAACCGCGTCAGCGGTTCTGCCGCGTCTTGGGAGACGGCCCAGCCGAGCAGCAATCGTGCTCGCGGGCAGCCTGGGGGTTGCCGGCACCGAGCTCGAAGTGCAGCGGTTCTTCGAGCATGGCGGCGAACAGGTGTGCGTGGGGCGCTGTTCTGCTGTGCGTGCGGGAGATGGCGATGTAGTCGGTGGGCTCGGTGGAGTGCAGTACTGCGAACAGGTCCTTTTCCCAGGTGGGCGCGAACATACCGGGGTTGTGGGGCGTGGGCGTGGCGGTGTAACTGGCGCGACCCAAGTGTGCTCGGTTGTTGCTCGAGGTGCGTGTGCGGCTCGGACTGATCGGGCTGATCGGGATAAGGTTCGCCGCCGCCAGAGCTGTCCACGCCGCACAAATGCGTCGCCGACGGCATTTTCGAGGCACTGCGAGTTTATCGAGAACGTGCGAGTTGGCGACGGAGCGAACGTAGATGTGTGGACATGTTTGTGCTGTTGTCTGCGCAGTCAGCGATCGAGGAATGTGGGTGCCTTTCTTTCGATGAACGCCCGAATGCCCGCTTGTGCGTCCTGGGCTGACCCGCACACGAGCATCGCCTGGTGTTCGGCGGCGAGTTGTTCGCGGTGTGTCGACGAGGTGGCGGCGGCCAACAGTCGCTTGCCTTCGCGTGTCGCAGTGATCGAGCGGGTAGCAAACCATCGGGCGCGTTCGAGCGCGGTGTCGACCAGTTCGGCGTCGGGGACGACGCGGTTGACGAGGTTCCATTCGAGCGCGGTGGTCGCGTCGAGGACCCGATTTTCCAAGATCATTTCCTGCGCTCGCCGCATCCCGACCAGTCGAGGGAGGTGCCACGAGCTTCCGCCGTCGCCGGACAGTCCCAGATCCGAGAATCCGGTGGCGATCTTCGTGCTTTCTCCGGCAATGACGTGATCTGCGCACCACACCAGGCCGAGGCCGCCGCCGGCCGTGCCCCCGTGGATGGCTGTTACGACGGCGTATGGCAGTTCGGCGAGACGTGGCAGGGTGCGATGCCAGAGGGAGACCATCGTGTCGAACTCGTCAGCGAGAGTGTCGAGATTGTCGGTGAAGTACTTCAGGTCTCCGCCGACGCAGAAAGAGGGGCCGTCGCCGGTGATGAGGAGACTACGAATTCGGTCATCTGCTTCGATTGAGTCGGTTGCGTGTGCGATGGCTTCGACCATTGTGCGGTCGATGGCGTTGCGTCCGGCAACTCGTGTCAAGCGTAAGTGGGCGACGCCGTCGTCGTTTACGGTGACGGTGCATCGGTTCTCGTGCATGTTAGCTCCCTGTGTTGGTGTGGGACGGTCCGGTCTGCACGGACCGGTCGTAGTCGAGGTGCGTGGCGACTTCGAGAATTGCCACCATGCGATGTACTGGATTGAGGTCGTCGAGGCGGCGTGCGTACCGCGTCCAGGGCAGTGCTTGTGCTATCTCGTGCGGCGAGCGTCCGTCTTCGGCGAGTTTCCGGATCTCGGTCAGTCGTTCGTCATGGTGGGCGAGCAGTTCTCGAGCGCGATCGTGGACACTGTCGGCCATCGGTCCATGTGCCGGGAGCATCCGCGCATCGGGAAGTTCGAGGGTGGCTCGTAGCGACGACAGGAACGAGCCCAATGGCATCGCTTCGGGTTCGCGTTCGAACCCGATGGAGGGGGTGATGCGGGGGAGAATGTGATCGCCGGTCACCATCACGCCTGCGGTTTCGTCGGCAATGATCATGTGTCCGCGGGTGTGGCCTGGTACTTCGTGCACGGTGAGTGTGCGGTCACCGAGGTCGAAGATATCGCCGTCGTGCATCCACACGTCGGGGTGTCCCAGGGGTAGTCCGATCTCGTGCTCTTGGTATGGCAGCGTATCGATGTAATCTGCGAGGTCGCGCGCTCCCGCGGCTCGCAGCAGTTCGACCTGGCGAGGGTACGGGCCTGTGAGCGTGGCGAACGCGTCGAGGGAATACCGTTCGCCTGCTCCGAGGTGGAGTCGGCAGCCGTAGTCGTCGCGCAGTCCGACAGCCTGCGTGTAATGGTCCCAATGTGCATGCGTGGCAATAATTGTTGTGATGTCTCGGGGGGTATAGCCAAGCTCGCTCACTGCGTGGGTGAGGGTGCGTTCGGTCTCGGAGGTTGCCCAGCCGGGATCGATGAGGACGAGGCCGTCGGCTGATTCGAAGGCGTAGGCATTGATCACCTTCAGGTCGTCCAGTGGCAACGCAAGTGGTATGCGATGAACGCCGTCGGTGATCTTCTCGGTGAGTGGTTGTGTCACGCGCGTGGGCCTTTCGTAGGCGTCGGACCGAGCCCGTGGCGTATCAGTGACTGTGTCGTCGTGATCAATTCGTCGATCGATCCCTGGGAGCGGTTCCACCATTCAGGGGTCCAGTTCAACGCGCCCATGATGAGTTTGATCGCCGCGCGACGGTCGAGGTCCGCGCGTACCTGCCCGGCCCGGTACGCTTCTTCTATCATGTCGCGCCAGAGTATCGAGTACGCATGGCTGTCTTCTCGCAGGCGTATGCGAATGTCTTCTGGGAGTTGGCCGGTGTTCCGTGTGACGGCCGTGGCGAAATCCGACAGCTCCAGCTCCACTTCGAGATGAGCGGCAGCGGCGGTGCAGATCCGGTCCATAGGTTCGCTGTCGGGTGGAAGCGTGTCGAGAACGTTTACTACATGGTTGCGCAGGCGTGCCTGCCCGACTGCCATCACCTCGGAGATCAGATCGTGTCGGGAGGCGAAGTAGTAGTAGACGGCTGGTGCTCGGAGTTCGGCTTCTTCTGCGATCTCGCTGAGTCTGGTTGCCGAGTAGCCTTTTCGGCTCAGTACTTTGGCAGCGGCGAAGAGGATCCGGTTGCGGGTGGCTTCGGATTTTCCTCGGCTGGGGGTCTTCGCGGCTACTCTGGCTTCGGCGGTCCTCATGGCATCGAATACCCGCCGCTGACGGACAGCACCTGCCCGGTGATCTGGCGCGAGACCTTATCCGAGCTGAGGAAGACCACGCTGTCCGCGACGTCGTGTGCCGTGGTGAGTCGGCGGAGGGGGATGTCTTTTTCGAGGGATTCGATCTGTTTCTCGTTGAACACGTTGTCGCGTCCTGCAGCCCACAGACTGGTTGCGCCGACTGCATTCTCGTCGGCGGGGAGGACCAGTCCGGGGCAGATCACGTTGGATCGAATGCCGTGTCGGCCGTGTTCTTTGGCGACTGTTCGTGCAATTGCGATCAGGCCGGCTTTGGTGCTGCCGTAGATTCCCTGGCGGATCTGGCCGAAGGCGGCATCGCTCGAGATGAAGACGATCGATCCTGCTCCGGCGTTGCGCATCGGGGTGAGAGCGGCTTGGGTGCAGGCGATGGCGGTGAACAGGTTGATCTCGATGGTCTTCTGCCAGCGGGCGCGGTCGGTGTCTTTTGCGAAGAACTCGGCGTCGCTCCACCCGGCGTTGTTGACCAGGGCGTCGATGCCGCCCCATTTCGTGAGCAGGTGACCGACTGCTCGGTCGCCTGCGCCGTCGGAGGTGAGATCTTCTGCGATGACCTCAGCTTCCGTGGCTCCGAGTTCGAGTGCTTCGCCTCGGACTTTCTCGGCCTGTTCGCCGTCGATGTCGCAGATGGCGATGCGTGCGTGCTCGCGGGCGAATCCGTGGACGATACCGCGTCCGACATTGGATCCGCCGCCCGTGACCAGTACACGTGCATCGGTGAGTCCGAGGTCCATGGAGGGGTCCTTCCGTCAAGTAACTCCCGTTGACTCCGACGGTAGCTTAATTTATGTTCAATTCAAAAGTGTTGCGATGCGAAAGATCAAATCCAAACGCAAGAGGGAAGGCCGGCCTATGTACGGTTTGCTCGAAGGGGAATCCGCGGTAGGGACCAACGGTGCACACGAAATCGACGTGGCGGTCGGACAGCGGCTCGCTACGAACGGTGCTCGGGTCTCACTCGTCGATGTCGACCCCATGCATGCGGACGCTGCGGCGAAAAAGCTCTCCGATAGTACAAAACGGACTGCTTTTCCCGCATCCGAGCACTCCAGTTGCGTGACCGGGGTGGTCATCGAGGTGGGGGCGGGGCGATACATGTGAGCGGCACCGACCAGCACACCGAAGTGGCAGCCCCGCAGGCGGACGGTTCCGTCATCGAGTCCTCCATCGACGATCGGGTCGGGACGATCCTGCTCAATCGACCCGCCGCCATGAACGCGATCACGATTGCACTCGGCACCGAGCTCGAGGCAGCGCTGCGCACTCTCGCAGAGCAGGTCGACGTCATTGTGATCCGAGGATCCGGTGGCAATTTCTCGGTGGGAGGCGACTTCAACGAGCTTCAAGCACTACGTGAACAGGGTCGCGAAGCGATGGCGCCGTTGTTCGCCAACTTCACCCGCGCGTGCGCCACCATCGCAGAACTCGATGTCCCGGTTATCGCTGCGGTGGAAGGTTATGCGATGGCCGGCGGATTCGAGCTGATGCAATCCGCGGATATCGCGCTGGTCCATGAGAAGGCAAAACTCGCCGACACGCACTCGAACCACGGCATGGTTCCTGGCGGCGGTAGCACGCAGCGTCTCCCGCGTTTGGTGGGACGACAGCGCGCGCTCGCGCACATTCTCACCGGTGACCGATTGTCCGCCGCGGAGGCAGTGGCGTGGGGTCTGGCGTACAAGGTGATCCCTGCCGACACGTTCGATGCGGATGTTGCCGACTTCGCGCGGGCCCTCGCCGGCAAGGATCGAACGGCGCTCGCGCGGAGTAAGCGCCTGGTCTACCAGGGTTTGCAGCAGCCCCTCGAGGACGGAATAGCCATGGAGGCTTCCGTCGTTCTCGACCATCTGTCCGAAGACTCGAGTGGTGAGGGCATCGACGCCTTCACGAAGAAGAAGGGTTCGTAGCTCATGACGGAGCATCTCATTGAGGACGCCCCAGTGCTCCTCGACCTGGATACGAACGGTATCGCTCGTATCCGTCTCAATCGGCCCGAAGCGTCGAACGGTATGGATGTTCCGTTCCTTCAGGCGCTACACACTGCGATCCTGCGTGTGCACTCCGAACCGACAGCACGGGTGGTGATTCTGTCGGGGGAGGGCCGTCACTTCTGTGCAGGGGGCGATGTAAAAACGTTCGCGTCCAAGGGACAAGACCTTCCTGACTATCTCCGTGAAGCTACGGCGTGGCTGCAGATCGCGACGTCCGCACTGATCCAACTGAAGGTCCCCGTCATTGCTTCGGTGCACGGATTTGCTGCAGGTGGCGGAGGATTCGGTCTGGTATGTGCGTCCGACTTCGTCATTGCAGCCGAAGACGCCAAGTTCATGTCCGGTGCAGTCCGGGTAGGTATGGCGCCCGATGGGGGAGCGTCGGTGACATTGACGCAACTCGTCGGCCTACGTAAAGCCGCTGAGATTCTGCTGACGAACCCTGTGCTCGACGCAAAGGAAGCACTGGACCTCGGCATTTTGACCAAGGTGGTCCCTGCTGCAGAGCTCGAGGCCGAAACCGAGTCCTATGCCGAGCAGTTCACCCGGACCGCACCGCTTGCAGTGGCTGCGGTCAAGCGACTCCTGTGGGGAGGTGTCGGAGCTACGCTTGCGGACCGTCTCAACGAGGAGGCCCGCACCGTCTCCGAGCTATCCGGAACTGCAGATTCCCTCGAGGGCCTCGCCGCGGTGATCGAGAAGCGGGCACCACGATTCGAGGGGCGTTGACATGGCAGAACCTACGGTGTTGACCGAGGACCGTGGGCCGATCCGCATCGTCACGCTCAATCGTCCGGAGCGGAGGAATGCGATCGATCTGGTCCTTCGGGTCGAACTCGCCGACGCGTTCGAGGCGGCCTCGGACGCCCCGAACGTACGTGTTGTCGTACTTACGGGTGCGGGCGGTGCATTCTGTTCGGGCGGTGACATATCGACCATGCGTCGGATGGGTCCGGACGAGACCGTTCCCCGGGCCGAAGCCGCGAATCGGGTGATCCGCGCGATATGGAACAGCGACAAGCCGGTGCTTGCTGCCGTCGAAGGCGCCGCGTTCGGGGCGGGTGTTTCGTTGGCTGCCGCGTGCGACCGGGTCGTGGCCAGCGAGAACGCCGTCTTTGGCACCGCGTTCACCGGAGTCGGGCTCGCGGGCGATATGGGTCTGTTCTCGTCCCTACCTGCCAGGGTCGGTCCGGCTGTGGCACGTCAACTGATGTTGCTACCGCGTCGGTTGAATGGCATTGAAGCGCAGGAGCTGGGTCTTGTGGATGAGGTTGTTCCTGCCGGAGCGGCGTTGGATCGCGCGTTCGCGGATGCGGAGCAGATTGTTGCTGCGCCACCGCTGGCGCTTCGTGAGATGAAGCGACTGTGGCGGCGGTGGGCAGCCGACCCGTTCGACGTGCTCGAATTCGAGACGCAGGCTCAAACAAGATTATTCGACTCCGCCGACTTCGCTGAGGGCATCGACGCGTTCCATGCGAAACGCGCACCGCGGTTCCGGGGTGTCTGACCAGGCGTAGATCCCGGGCTAGCGGACACGGGTTGCCGAAAGCGTCCACCTTATTTAATCTAAGTTCAAGTCAAAATTAAGGAGTACTCGGAATGTCGACAGCCCTGGATCGACGTCGCGAGCACATCACATCTCTCTTCCCGGAGTGGGTCGAGCGATCCCTCGGCGACTGGCTCGCGTTCAGCGCGGAGCGCTACGCGGAACGCCCCCTCGTGATCACCGACGAACGTACGACGACCTACGCCGAAGTCGATGCGTGGGCAACGCGCCTCGCCGACGGGCTCGTGGCTCTCGGCCTCAAGCCGGGGGAGCACGTGGGAATCGTCATGGCGAACTACACCGAGTTCGTTCCGGTGAAATTCGCTGTCGCGCGTGCCGGGGGAGTCGCGGTGCCGATGAACTTCCTCTACAAGGAAGAAGAACTGAAATACGTTCTCGAACAGTCGGAATGCCGAGTCCTGATCACGATGACCGAGTACGGGGGCATGGACTATCCGAAGATGCTCGACACCATCGCGCCCGGTTGGGACCAAGGACGGAACTCGGACGAGTTGCCGCTCCTCCGCGACGTCATCCTGCTCCCCACCGGCGGACGGACCCGACCGGGTGTACGCACCATCGACGATCTCGACGCTCTCGGGCGGGAGCACGCCGGCGGGTCTGCCGGACTCGACATCGACCCTCGCTCGCTCGCCGACATCCTCTACACCTCCGGCACCACGGGATCGCCCAAGGGGGTGATGATCATGCACGACGCCGCGCAGCGCACCGGATATGCCTCAGCGTTGACCAGGGCATTCGACGACGGTTGGCGCGTGCTGTTCTCCCTACCCTGCTACCACATGTTCGGCTACATCGAAGGCCTGATGGCGACGATGGTGGTCGGCGGTGCGGTCATACTGCAGCCGAAGTTCGACCCCGAAGCGTACTTGCGCGGCATCGAACGTCACCGGGCAACCGACATACTGTGCGTTCCGACGATGACTGTGGCGATCCTGGAACATCCGGCTGTCGACAAGTACGACCTGTCGAGCCTTCAAGCCGTCCTCTCCGGCGCTGCCCCGGGTCCCGTATGGCTGTGGGAGAAAGTCGAGAAGCAGCTGGGGGCATCCGAGATCGTGACCGGATACGGCATGACCGAATGTGGCGGCGCAATGACCTTGACCCTGCCCGGCGACCCCTTCGAACTGACATCCACCACTGCCGGTCAGCCGAAATGGGCGGGGGTCGCCGGTATCGCCGAACACGGCGGTGCGCTCACCGTTTACCGGACGGTCGACCCTCTGACCGGGGAGTTCCTTCCGGACGGTGAAGAGGGTGAGTTGGTGTCGCAGGGCCCGACGAACATGCTCGGTTTCTGGAAGAAGCCCGAGGAAACCGCGCTCGGGCTCCGTGACAACTGGGTGTTCTCGGGTGATCTCGGTCGGGTTCGCTCCGACGGGTACGTAGAGATCACCGGGCGAAGCAAGGAGCTCTACAAGAGCGGCGGTGAGCTGGTCATGCCGAAGGAGATCGAAGAACTTCTCACCGCCCATCCCGACATCTCGCAGGCCTATGCAATCGGACTCGTCGACGAGCGCTGGGGCGAGATCGGGTGCGCATGTGTTGTCCGTGCACCCGGCTCGGCCATCACTGAAGACGAGGTCATCGAGTACTGCAAACAGTATCTCGCGCGTTTCAAGGTCCCCAAGGTCGTGTGGTTCCTCGACGCCGACGATCTTCCGAAGACCCCGACAGGCAAGATTCAGAAGTTTCGGCTCGTCCAGCAGGCCGCGACCCATCACGTCACCGACAGATCGGAGCAGCAGTCATGACGCTCATCGAACCACTTGCGGACGCGACCCCGGACCGAGCGCCGCGCGTCGACTACGACACCCTGATCCAGCCCGAGCGCATCCACGGATCGCTTTACACCAATCCTGATGTCTTCGCCGACGAGCTGGAGCGGATCTGGTACCGCACCTGGGTGTTCGTCGGGCATGCCAGTGAGATTCCCGAGCCCAATGACTACATCCGCAAGAAGCTCGGCTTGCAGGACGTCATCATGACGCGCGACAAGAACGGCGAGATTCATCTCCTGCTCAATCGATGTGCGCATCGAGCGAACCTGGTGTGCGACGAACCGTCGGGAAACTCGAGTTCGTTCCGGTGTCCGTACCACGGGTGGACGTACCGCAACAACGGCGAGATGCTCGGTTACCCCTACAACAAGGGGTACGGAGGCAAGGGCAAGCTGAACCTGAACATGGGCAAGGTGCCGCGCGTCGCCGTGTACCACGGTTTCGTGTTCGGCAGTTTTGCCGAGGACGGGCCGACACTCCTCGAACACCTCGGCGATGCGGCCGGAGAGATCGATCGGCTCGCACGTTTGTCCCCTGAGGGTGAGGTCGAGCTGACCGCCGGATGGTTGCGCCATAAGACGCGCGCAAACTGGAAGCTGCTGGCCGAGAACGAAACCGACGGATATCACCCGCAATTCGTTCACGGATCGATCTTCTCGGTCACCGGTAGTCACATCGGTGAGCTCTACAGCGACTCCGCGACATCTGTGACACGAGCTCTCGGAAATGGGCACAGTGAGAACGATCTGCGCCCGGAGTTCCGCCGGATGAACGAGCCGATGAAGTGGTTCGGCACGACCGAGGATCGCGTACCGAACTATGTGGCGGCGATGCGTGCGAAGCACGGTGAGGCCGCGGAGGAGATCCTCATCGAGGGCGCTCCACACGTGATGATCTTCCCGAACCTGTTCATTGCGGAGATCCAAGTATTCAACATCCAGCCGATCTCCGAGCGTGAGTGTGTGCAGTATTCGACCGCCGTGCAGCTCAAGGGCGCCCCGGAACTGAACACCCGGATGGTGTCCCAGTCGATCGGTTCCGTGGGGCCGGCGGGCATGCTGCTCGCCGACGACACGGAGATGTACGAGCGGAACCAGGTCGGGGTCGGAATGCGTGAGCCGAAATGGGTGGACATCCGCCGCGGTGTCCACCGGGAGAGCATCGACGAGCGTGGGCACACGATCGGTGCGGCCAACGATGAAACGGCGATGCGCGCATTCTGGCGCAACTACAAGAGCATCATGGCTTCTGCGCCTGTGGAAGGAGAAGAGCAGTGACCGTCGCATTCGATACCGACCGTCCGGCGCCCGACCTTACAGACATCCGTCAGGTGGAACAGTTCCTCTACCGGGAGGCACGATACGCCGACGAACACGACTTCGACTCGTGGGAAGCGCTGTGGACCGACGATGCACTGTATTGGGTGCCCGTCGATGGTGGTGACTACGATCCGATGACGCATGTGTCGGTGGTCTATGACAATCGTCGTCGCATCAACACCCGGCTGGAGCAGTTGCGCACAGGTAAGCGATACGCGCAGTCTCCACCTTCGCACCTGCGGCGCGTGCTCGGGAATATCGAGATCCTCGGTCTCGAAGAGAAGTTTCCGGGTACGACCGATACCGTCGTCGGAGCAAATTTCGTGCTGTACGAATCGAAGCCGCGAGGCAAAGAGGTATGGGCAGGTCGATACACCTATCGACTTCGAGTGGTGGACAACGAGATCCGCCTCGTGGGGAAGACCGTGGTGTTGGTCGACAACGCCGAAGCCATCCCGACACTCGGCTTTTTGATCTAGGAGCAGTCATGTCCCGTGACTCGAGGACCGGAATCGTCCATAGTGAGTTCGCCCAGGTGCGCATCGGCATCGACTACGAAGGTCTCAGCCCGCGCCTGCGGCTCGAGGACCTCAAGACCGGCCGGGTGCGGTTCCTCGACGCCCTCGAACTGGAGACGATTGTGTGGTTGCGCGACGAACATCTGGAAGATTTGCTCGATCCCTCTTCCGATCGCTGGCGCGAAACCCCTATGCCGGATGTCCCTCGGTGATGCTGAAGCCGACCGCGGATGAACTCGGCCTCAGCGAGTCCATCTGCACCGGGAACACGGCCGGCTAGGCGGGCGCGCGGCGAAACACGAACCCTGACCGAGAGATTAGTTGGTCAACGCACGCCGGTCGATCGGTCTTCGGGCGTTTATCGGCCTTCCCACCCGTGTGCGCTGAGCTCGAGGGTATGCGGGTTCTATCGGTGTCGCATCGTATGGCGGCGGTAGGGGCCGTGCACTGGCGAAACCGTTGTTGTGCACATCATCCGAGTTACCGATCCGGGCTGCTGTAGCTTGTGTCGGCAGGACCCTTCGCATGGCCGAGAAGCGCCGGCGGCGGCTTGTTTCGCGTGCGCACCCGACTACAGGGACTTGTAGAACGCACCCGCCGATCGCCCCGCTTCCAGGCCGGTATCGGCCGCAGCGAATGTATGTCAGGAGAGACTCATGCCGGATTCCCAGCCCGGGATCGTATCGTACGGAACCTACCTACCGAAGTACCGTTTGGCGCGCGCCGATATCGGTGAGGCGCTGAATGCGCTGGGCGGACGCGGTGAACGCGGATAGTGCCCCGTGGAGTG
>NZ_LRRH01000080.1 GCF_001646785.1 Rhodococcus phenolicus | reverse complement strand
CGCGATCCACTCCACACCCAACTCCTCGGCCCTGGCCCGGCTCATCACCACCACCGCCGCCGCACCATCGGAAATCTGCGACGCCGACCCCGCCGTGACCGTCCCGTCCTTCGCGAACGCCGGCCGCAACCTGCCCAACGACTCCACCGTCGTCTCCGCCCGGATCCCCTCATCGGAGGCGAACTCCACCGCATCCCCCCTCCGCTGCGGAATCGACACCGGCACCACCTCGTCGTCGAACACCCCGTCCTTCCACGCCCGCGCCGCATTCTGATGCGAAGCCGCCGCGAACGCATCCTGCTCGGCCCGCGAGACGAACCGCTCCCCGCTGTTCGCGGACTCGGTCAGATTCCCCATCGCCTGATCAGTGAAAATATCGTGCAACCCGTCGAACGCCATGTGATCCCGCAACGTCACATCCCCGTACTTGAACCCGGACCGCGACTTCTCCAGCAGATGCGGAGCCTGCGACATCGACTCCTGCCCACCGGCCACGACGATCTCGAACTCCCCCGCCCGGATCAGCTGATCGGCCATCGCGATCGCGTTGATCCCCGACAGGCACACCTTGTTGATCGTCAACGCCGGCACATCCATCGGGATACCCGCCGCCACCGCGGCCTGCCGCGCCGGGATCTGCCCGGCCCCGGCGGTGAGCACCTGACCCATGATCACGTACTCGACCTGCTCCGGCGCCACCCCCGCCCTGGCCAACGCACCCGCGATCGCGACCCCACCCAGATCCGACCCCGAGAAGTCCTTCAACGCACCCTGCAAACGCCCCATGGGGGTGCGGGCACCGGCAACGATGACAGTGGTGTTCGGCGAAGCAGACATTGTGGGACTCCGGTGATGTTGTGGGGAAAGAGCTTTCGGAAAATCAGACGAGTTCGCCGGCGGGGATCTCGAGGGGTGTGCCGGTCGCGGCGATCACGTCGTCGACCGTGACCCCGGGCGCGAGTTCGCGCAGCACGAGCGTGCCGCCCTCGGCCACGTCGATGACGGCCAGATCGGTGATGATGCGGTCGACCACGCCCTGGCCGGTCAGCGGGAGGGTGCAGGTATCGACGATCTTGGGGTTGCCGTCGCGGTCGGTGTGTTCCATGACCACGATGACCCGGCTCGCCCCGTGTACGAGGTCCATGGCGCCGCCCATGCCCTTGACCATCTTGCCGGGGACCATCCAGTTGGCGAGGTCGCCGGTGCGGGAGACCTGCATCCCACCGAGGACCGCGGTGTCGATGTGCCCGCCGCGGATCATCCCGAAGGACGTCGCCGAGTCGAAGAACGCAGCGCCCGGATTGACCGTCACGGTCTCCTTGCCCGCGTTGATCAGATCGGGGTCGATCTTGTCCTCGGTCGGGTACGGTCCGGTGCCGAGGATGCCGTTCTCCGAGTGCAGCGTGACGTGCACATCGGCGGGCAGGTAACCCGGGATGAGGGTGGGCAGGCCGATACCGAGGTTGACGTACTCGCCGTCGACCATCTCGGCGGCCGCGCGGGCCGCCATCTCGTTGCGGCTCCAGCCCTTCTTGTCGGTCGTCGCCTTCTCTCCGGTCACTGTGCCGCTCCTTCCGATGCCGTCACGGTGCGCTTCTCGATGCGCTTGTTCTGCGGGCCGGTGTGCACGATCCGCTTGACGAAGATGCCGGGCAGGTGCACCTGCGCGGGGTCGATGTCGCCGGGCTCGACGAGTTCCTCGACCTGAGCGATCGTGATCTTCCCGGCCATCGCGGCCAGCGGGTTGAAGTTCATCGCGGTCTTGTCGAAGACGAGGTTGCCCGCGGTGTCGCCCTTGACGGCGTGCACGAGCGCGAAGTCGGCATTGATGCCGAGTTCCATCACGTACCGCTTGTCGCCGAAGACACGGGTCTCCTTCGGCGGCGAGGCCACCGCGACGGAGCCGTCGGACGCGTACCGCCACGGCAGGCCACCATCCGAGACGGGGGTGCCGACACCGGCGGGGGTGAAGAAGGCGGGGATGCCGGCGCCACCCGCCCGCAGCCGCTCGGCGAGGGTGCCCTGCGGGGTCAGCTCGACCTCGAGTTCACCCGCGAGGTACTGGCGGGCGAACTCCTTGTTCTCGCCGACGTAGGACGCGACGACCCGGCGAACACGGTGCTCGTTGAGCAGCAGGCCCAGGCCGTGGTCGTCGACGCCGCAGTTGTTGGAGAAGACTTCGAGATCGCCGACACCGGAGTCGACGAGCGCCTGGATCAGGACGTCGGGGATGCCACACAGGCCGAATCCGCCGACGGCGAGCGTCGCGCCGTCGGACACGTCCGCGACGGCCGCCGCGGCTGTGTCGAACACTTTCGTTGCCATTCCATGACCTCTCTCGGGAAACCTCGGCCGTGTGGTGCCGGCCCTACGGATGCGTTCACTGGGTGGACGAGGACGCATCGAACGTTACTAACTACAGAGGGAGCAGACGCGCATTTCAAGGGGTATGCGACAACCCTACAGAGATTGCTCGCTCGCCGGAATGGCTGTCGGCGTCGCGTTCACTGAGTGAACGTATGCTGGGTCGGTGGACGGTGAACAGAGACCGCAGGTGATCAGTCGGGTGAGTGCGCTGCTGCGGGCCGTTGCGGGGTTCGAACCGCACGGATCGTCGACCACCGATCTGGCACGCGCAACCGGGCTGGCCCGGCCCACCGCGCACCGGCTGCTGACGTCCCTCGCCGAGGAGGGTCTCGTCGACCGCGACCCCAGGTCGGGCCGGTGGTCGCTGGGGCCGGAGCTGTACCTGCTGGGGTCGCTCGCGGCCGAGCGCTACGACATCACCGATCTGGCCGGCGAGATCCTGCGCGGCCTGGCGAGGGAGACGGGAGAGACCGCGCACCTGTCGGCTCGCCGCGGTGACGGCACGGTGTGCCTGGCGAGCGAGGAGGGCAGTTTCCCGTTGCGCTCGCACGTGCTGCACGTGGGCCGGCGGCTGCCCCTGGGGGTCGCGTCGGCGGGACTGGTGATCCTGTCGCATCTGCCCGACCACGACATCGACGAGTACCTGTCCCGGACCGATCTCACCGACGGATGGGGGCAGCCTCACAGCCGGGCCGCCCTCGAGGAACGTATCGCAGCGACTCGGCTGACCGGCTACTCGACGAACCCGGCGCTGCTCGTCGAGGGCAGTTGGGGCATGGGTGCCGCGGTGTTCGATCATCGTGATTCGCCGGCGTGGGCGTTGAGCGTGACCGGGGTGGAGAGCCGCTTCCGGGAGGATCGTCGCCCCGAGCTCGGCGAACTGCTGCTGCGCGAGGCGCACCGGCTCACGCAGCTGCTGCGCGGGCACCAGCGCTGATCCGGCGGCTGCCGCGTAACACCACCGTTACCCTGGGTAACCAACCGATTGACATGTCGCCGTTACCGTCTGCTGTCGAGGTGGAAACATCGAAGTCGGAATCGAACGGCGGGAGGCAGCATGTCGGACGGGCTCGAACGGCTGTACTCGGTGCTCGACGAGACGCTGGGCCCTGTCGATGCCGCGTACGCTGCCGCCTACCCGGGGCCACGGCCCGGCCGGCAGCCGGTGCACACCGTGTACGTACCGGGCGACCGCTACGACGCCGGCACCGTCGGAGCGTGGGGCGAGCAGGCCCGGCAGGTGTTCTCGGAGAACATCACCGATGCCTCCGATCTCGCCGCCGTCACCGGGATCGAGCACGGTATTGCCGAGGAGGTTCTGCCCCTCGTGCTGGCCAAGCTCGAGTCCGAACCGATCGAGGATCTGCGCATCGACTTCGAGGACGGATTCCCCCAGTCAGAGGTACCGGCCGCCGACCGCGACGCCGACGAGGACTCGCACGTCGCACGGGCCGCGGCGGACCTCCGGGCAAGCGGTACGGCAACTCCGTTCTCCGGCATCCGGTTCAAGTGTTTCGAGGCGGCCACCCGCAGGCGCGGTGTCCGGACGCTGGACGAATTCGTGGGCTCCGTCTCCGAGAACGGTTCCCTTCCTGACGGTTTCGTGGTGACCCTCCCGAAGGTCACTTCACCCGAGCAGGTTTCGGCGATGGTGACGGTGTGCGAGCACCTGGAGTCCACGTATTCGCTCACCGTGCCGCTGCGCTTCGAGATCCAGATCGAGACGCCGCAGGCGATCTGCGGACCCGACGGCACCGCACAGGTCGCGGCGATGATCCACGCTGCCGCCGGCCGCTGCTCGGGCCTGCACTACGGCACGTACGACTACTCGGCGGCGTGCGGTATCGCGGCCGAATATCAGGCGATGGATCATCCGGTCGCCGACCACGCCAAGGCCACCATGCAGGTCGCGGCCGCCGGCACCGGTGTGTTCCTGTCCGACGGGTCCACCAACCGGATCCCGGTGGGCACCGCCGAGGAGATCCGCCGCGCGTGGGCGCTGCACGCGCGGCTGGTCGACCGGTCGCTGCGCCGCGGTTTCCATCAGGGCTGGGACCTGCACCCGGCGCAACTACCCACCCGGTTCGCCGCGACCTTCGCGTTCTACCGCCGCTCCTTCCCCACTTCCGCGGACCGAATCGCCGCGTACGTCGGCCGCGCCGACTCCGGCTACCTCGACGAACCGGCCACCGCACGTGCCCTGGCGTCGTTCCTGCTGCGCGGCCTGGGCTGCGGGGCCCTCACCGCCGGCGAGGTGCACGGCCGCACCGGCATCGGGGCAGCGGACCTTCGGCGCCTCGCCGGCCACACCATCGAGAAGGGACAGCAGCTGTGACCACCGTGATCCGTGCCCGCCGCGCGATCGTCGGCGACCGCGACATCGCCTGCGCCGTGACGTTACAGGCGGGCCGCATCGCCGCCGTCGACGGTTACGACACGGCGTTACCCGCCGGTGCGGACGAGATCGTCCTCGCCGACGACGAGGTGCTGCTTCCCGGCCTCGTCGACACACACGTGCACATCAACGATCCGGGCCGGACGGAATGGGAGGGCTTCGCGAGCGCCACGCGGGCCGCGGCGGCCGGGGGCGTCACCACGGTGATCGACATGCCGCTCAACTCGATTCCGTCGACGATCGACGTCGCGGCACTGGAAGTCAAGCGCGCGACCGCGATCGGGCAGACGACCGTCGATGTCGGGTTCTGGGGTGGTGTCGTCCCCGGCAATCTCGGCCACCTGCGCGCGTTGTGGGACGAGGGTGTGTACGGATTCAAGTGCTTCCTGGCCTATTCGGGCCTCGACGAGTATCCGCCCCTGGACGGAGAACAGATGGTCGCGGCGATGCGCGAGATCGCCGAGTTCGACGGGCTTCTCATCGTGCACGCCGAGGACGGCCCGACCCTCGACGCGCAGACGCCGGCGTCCGGGCGTCACTATGCCGATTTTCTGCGGTCACGGCCACCCGTCGCCGAATCCCGGGCTGTCGCACAGGTGATCGACGGGGCACGGGAAACCGGCTGCCGCGTGCACATCCTGCACCTGTCCGACGCCGGGAGCCTGCCGATGCTGGCCGCCGCGAAGGCGGACGGAGTTCGCATCACCGCCGAGACGTGCCCGCACTACCTGTCGCTGTTCAGTGAGGAAATCCTCGATGGTTCCACACATTTCAAGTGCTGTCCGCCGATCCGCGAAGCGGGCAACCGGGAGGGGCTGTGGCGTGGACTCGCCGACGGCACGATCGATTGCGTCGTCTCCGACCATTCGCCGTGTACCCCCGAACTGAAGAAGTTCACCAGCGGTGATTTCGGGGAGGCCTGGGGTGGCATCTCGTCGCTGCAACTGGGCCTGCCCATCGTCTGGTCCGAGGCACGCCGCCGCGGTCACACCCTCGTCGATGTCGTGCGCTGGATGGGAAGCAACACAAGTAGTCTGGTGGGTTTGGCCGACCGCGGCGGGATTGCCGCCGGCAACACCGCCGACCTCTGCGTCTTCGCGCCCGACGACGCGTTCGTCGTGTTCCCCGACCGGCTGCACCACCGCAATGCCGTCACCCCCTACGCGGAGATGGCACTGGCAGGGGTGGTCCGGCACTCGTGGCTGGCCGGCACTCCGCTCACCGTCACCCTCGATGCGACCCAGGACCCCGCGCCGCGCGGCGGCCTGCTCACCCGTCCACCCTCGGAAGGATCTTCATGAGCACCCCGGATTTCCTGCAGTTGCCCGATCTCGCGTCGCGCGCGCTGGCCGGCTCGGTGATGTTCGCGAACGACGAATTGTTCGCCCAGAGAGAGAATCTCATCAGTCCGGAACCTGCGGCGCACGACGTGAGCGACTTCGGGCACAAGGGCAAGGTGTACGACGGGTGGGAGACCCGTCGCCGCCGAGAGCCCGGGCACGACTACGCGATCGTCCGGCTCGGGGTGCCCGGCGTCGTCCGCGGCGTCGTGATCGACACTGCGTGGTTCACCGGCAACTATCCCCCGTTCGCGTCGATCGACGGACTCTGCGTCGAGGGATATCAATCGGCAGCGCAGTTGCAGGACGCGCCGTGGGAGCCGATCCTCGACAAGGTCGCACTGCTGGGCGACACCGCAAACGGGTTCCCGGTGGCGAGCGAGAAGCGGTGGACCCATGTGCGGCTCAACATCTTTCCCGACGGCGGGGTGGCGCGGCTGCGCGTGCACGGGGAGCCGCGACCGGATCCGTTGTTCCTCACCGGCACCATCGATCTCGCCGCGCTCGAGAACGGTGGGGATGTCGTGGACTGCTCGAACCGCTTCTATTCGTCGCCGCGGAACATCATCGGTCTCGGCCGCGCCCGTCACATGGGCGAGGGGTGGGAGAACGCACGACGCCGCGACGACGGCAACGACCACGTCGTGGTGCGCCTCGCCGGTGCGGGCCTGATCGAGCACGTCGAGATCGACACCTCCTACTTCCTCGGAAACGCACCCGGCTGGGCACGGTTGACCGGAACAGCCGACGAGTCCGCGCTTTCCGACGAATCGTCGTGGGTGACGCTGGTGCCGCGGGTCGAGTTGCTCCCGGACTGCCGGCACCGGTTCCGGGTCGACGCGGACGGCCCGCTGCGGTTCGTTCGGCTCGACGTGTATCCGGACGGCGGCATCGCCCGGCTGCGTGTGCACGGCCGCCTCGCCTGACGTGCTCCGGCCGAGCATCGATTACCTGGACGAAACATCCGGTCGCGTAACCGTAATTCCGCACCGATAGAACTGCAAGGGACACGGATTTCCCGCTCGGTTGGAGTTTCCCATGGCCACAGCACATCCCGTCGACACCCCGTTGCCGTTCCTGCGACAACTCGCGTTCGGCATCCAGCACGTCCTGATCATGTACACCGGGTGCATCACGGTGCCCCTGGTGTTCGGCGCCGCCGTAGGACTCGATCGCGAGACCATCGCGATGCTCATCAGCGCGGACCTGCTGATCGCCGGCGTGATCACGATCGTGCAGAGCCTCGGCGTCGGCAAACTCATGGGCGTGCGGCTGCCGATCGTGTGCGGCGCGACGTTCGCCGGCCTGACCCCCATGATCCTCATCGCGAACGAATACGGACTTCAGGCCGTGTACGGCTCGATGCTCGTCGGCGGCATCGTCGGTCTCGCGCTGGCGTATCCGTTCGCCAAGATCATCCGGTTCTTCCCGCCCCTGGTCACCGGCGCGGTCCTCACCGTCGTCGGCATCTCGCTGATCGGTGTCGCGGGCGGCCTGATCATCGGCAACGACCCGTCTTCCCCGACCTTCGCCTCGCCGTCGCACATCGCGCTCGCCGTCACCGTCATGGCCGTCGCGATCGGCTTCATCTGCCTCGGCCGCGGAATCTGGTCCCAGCTCGGTGTGCTCGTGGCGTTGGTCGCGGGCACGATCATCGCGCTGCCCATGGGCCTGATCGACCTCGGAGGCGTCGCCGGAAGTGCCTGGATCGGGATCCCCGCCCCGTTCCACTTCGGTGCCCCCGAATTCCCGATCACCGCCGTGGTCGCCATGAGCATCGTCGTCGCGGTCGTCTTCGCCGAATCGACCGCGAGCATGCTCGCGGTCGCCGAGATCACCGGCAAGCCGGTCGGCAGGGGGGACATCGCCCGTGGTCTCGCCGGCGACGGCCTGTCCGCCGTCCTCGGTGGTGTCTTCAACGCGTTCGTCGACACCGTCTTCACCCAGAACGTCGGCGCGGTCGCCACCACCCGCGTCCACAGTCGCTACGTCACCGCGACCAGCGGTGTGATCCTGGTGTTGCTCGGCGCTCTCCCCAAGGTCGGCGCGGTCGTCGCCGGTCTGCCGCAACCGGTCGTCGGCGGTGTCGGGCTCATCCTGTTCGCCACCGTCGCCGTCGTCGGGATCAACACCCTTCGCAAGGTGGATCTGTCCGACCGCATCAACACCACGATCGCCGCGGTCGCTGTCGGCGTCGGTTTGATGCCCGAACTCGCCGAGGGCATGTTCGAGAAGTTTCCGTCGTCCGCGCAGATCCTGCTCGGCAGCGGCATCACCCTCGCCGCGCTCACCGCGTTCGGACTCAACCTGCTGTTCAACCACACTCGGCTCGGGACCATCGCCCGTGCGACCGTCGCGCCGGCCGGTCCCGGCACCGGCGGCACCGAGCCCGGCACACCGGCCCCCGTCACCTCGGCCGGACCCCCCAACCGCCCAGGAGCCGTGCATGAACCCGCCACCGCGTGACCCCTTCGAGGTCCCGACCATCGACATCTCCCCCTACGTGACAACGGGCACGGAGGACGAACGGAGGCTCGTCGCCGGGCAGGTCGACGATGCCTGCCGAAGGGTGGGTTTCATCCAGATCGTCGGGCACGGGATATCCGCGGACGTCGTCGGCGGGCTCACCGGCGCGATGGACGAGTTCTTCGCTCTTCCGCTCGGCGACAAGAAGTCCTACCGGGTGCAGGGAGCCAACCGCGGATACAGCCCACCGAAGAGCGAGTCGCTGTCGCTGAGCCTCGGTGTCGAATCCGCGAGCCGCATGAACGACTTCTTCGAGGCGTTCAACGTCGGTGTCGAAGCCCGCTCGTTCCCCGAACTGGCCCTCTCCGAATCCGACTACGGCCTCAACCTGTGGCCCGCCGTCGACGGGTTCGAGCCCCGCGTGCAGCGGTACTTCGCCGAGGCGTCCCGCGTCGCACGCACCCTGACACGCATCTTCGCCGATGCGCTCGGCCAGGCCCCGGGTTTCTTCGATGCTCTCACCGATCACTCCATCGACGTGCTGCGGATGAACAACTATGCGCTGCCCGAGGGCACGGTCACCCTCGACGGGGACCTCGTGGGAATGGGTGAGCACACCGATTTCGGTATCGTCACCGTCCTGTGGGCCGACGACGTGGCCGGTCTGCAGGTACTCGGCGGCGACGGGATGTGGCACGATGTCGCCCCACGTCAGGGCGCACTGCTGGTCAACCTCGGAGACCTCACCGCCCGACTGACCAACGACCGGTGGATGTCGACACTGCACCGCGTCAAACCGCCGATCGTCGACGGCACCATCGTGCGCCGCCGCTCCGCCGCGTTCTTCCACGACGGCAACGTCGACGCGGTCGTTGCGACCCTTTCCGCTTTCGTCGATGCGGACGCCGACGCATACGAGCCGATCACCGTCCGCGACCACATCAAGGCCAAGCTGGCCGGCTCCCGGCACGGAAAGGCGAACACCGCGGCGGTCCGTGAAGCGGCACGGGTGCTGGCCGCTGCGGGGAATGCGGTGGCGCCGTGAGCCATGTCGTTCTGGTGCACGGCGCGTGGGCCGGGCCCTGGGTGTGGGACACGATGCTCGGGCCGCTGCGCGCCGCGGGACACGTTCCGCACGCGCCGGCGCTGCCGGGCGCCGGCTCGTGGGGCGACGACGACATCACGCTCGACGACGTCGCGGCCCATGTCGCCGACCACATTCGGGGCCTCGGGGAGCCGGTCGTGCTCGTCGGGCATTCCGGTGGCGGTATCGTCGTCACCCGGGTCGCCGAGATGATGACCGAGAAGGTCGCGGGGGTCGCCTACGTTGCCGGCATGATGCTGCCGTCGGGTACGGATTTCGGGATACTGTGCGACAGCCTCGGATTGGCTGCACCCGTAGGTATCTCGGCGTGGCTGCGGCCGACCGCGGACGGCCGCGGCACGGTGGTGCCACCGGAAGCGGGCGCGGCGGTGTTCTTCCACGAAGCGACGGTCGCCGATGCGATCGGCGCGGCCCGCCGCCTCGTACCGCAACTCGAAACGGCGCGGCTGATGGCGCCGACCTGGACCGACCGGCGCTTCGGATCCGTACCGCGCCTGTATGTCGAAGCGACACTGGACCGTTCGGTTCCGCTCGTCACACAACGCGAGATGCAGCGCCTGGTGCCTGGAGCGCAGGTCGTCACGGTCGTCAGCGATCACGCGCCCCAGCTGTCGGCCCGCGACGAACTCGCCGAGGCGCTCACCGGCTTCGCCGACCGTGTCGCAGGCAGGACCGGACCGGAGGTCGCGTCCGCGACCTGATCAGGTGCTCGCCCGCGAGACCAGCTCGACCGGCAGGCGCACGGTCTCGGCGTCGGCACCGCGCAGCAGGTCGAGCAGCGAACGCACCGCGACCGCGCCGATGTCGTACGCCGGGGACCGCACAGTCGTGAGCGCGACGGGCAACTGGGCGGCGATGGGAATGTCGTTGTAGCCCACCACCGCAAGGTCGTCGGGGACGGACAGACCCAGATCGCGGGCGACTCCGAGCACTCCGATCGCGATGGTGTCGCTGACGGTGAAGACCGCCCGGGGCCGGTCCGGTCGGTCGAGCAGGGCGCGTCCGGCCTCGACACCGCCGGCGACATCGAACCCGGACCGTACGATCCTCTCCGGAGGCAGCACGATCGATGCGTCCTCCAGTGTGCGGAGGAACCCGTTCGTGCGGTCGCGGGCCGTGCTCGCATGCTCAGGGCCGGCGATGATCGCGAGATCCGTATATCCGCGGTCGAGCAGATGCCGGGCTGCGAGGGTGCCGCCGCGGTAGTCGTCGCCGCCGGCGAACGGCAGCCCGGCGTCGGCGTGCCGGGTGACGGTGAGGATCGGCAGCGGACCGAGCGCGAGCGAATCCACGAACGGACGGCCGGGGATGTGCAGGCTGCTCAGCAGGAGACCGTCGACCTGTCGGCCGACGAGCAATCCGATCGCGCGACGCTGGGCATCGAGGTCGTCGGGCGGGCTCGACAGCAGCACCGAGTACCCGGCGCGGGTAGCCGCCTCCTCGATGCCTTGGTAGGTGGTCGCGACAACCCCGTCGGTCAGTCGCGGCATCACCACACCGAGGGTGGTGGTCCGGCGGGTGCGCAGGCTCGCCGCCCACAGGTTGCGCTGGTAGCCGAGCTCTTCGGCGACCTCGCGCACCCGGAGAGCCGAGGCCGACCAGCCGTCGACGGGTTCGGGCTGGCGCAGCACCCTGGACGCCGTCGAGACGTGGACGCCGGCTCGTTCGGCGATCTCCTTGAGCGTCGGTGCTCGATCGGGGGGCGGCATACGGTTTTCTCCAGCTCTCTCGCGTCTGTGCGGATCCGGGTTGACGATGCCCGACCACGCCCCTAGCCTAGGCGATGCAAACGTTCTCGCGAACGTTCTTCCTATCGATTGCATACGACGAGCCCGAACTTCGGAGAGCCACATGTCCCAGCCCCAGTCCTTGACCCAGCTGTTCGCCCTCGACGCCCTCCTCGAACCGGAGGAGATCGAAATCCGCAATACGGTTCGCAAGTTCGCGAACGAGCGGATCCGCCCGCATGTGGCCAAGTGGTTCGAGGAAGCGAAGCTCCCGGCCCGCGAGCTCGCCAAGGAACTCGGGCAGCTGGGCGTGCTGGGCATGCACCTCGACGGTTACGGCTGCGCCGGCATGAGCGCCACCGCATACGGTCTGGCCTGCCTCGAACTCGAGGCCGTCGACTCCGGCATCCGCAGCCTCGTCTCCGTGCAGGGTTCACTCGCGATGTTCTCCATCCACCACTGGGGCAGCGAGGAGCAGAAGCAGCAGTGGCTGCCGCGGATGGCCGCCGGTGAGGCGATCGGCTGCTTCGGCCTGACCGAACCGGACTTCGGGTCCAACCCCGCCGGGATGCGCACCAACGCCAAGCGCGACGGTGACGACTGGATCCTCAACGGAACCAAGATGTGGATCACCAACGGATCGATCGCCGACGTCGCCGTCGTGTGGGCGCAGACCGATCTCGACGAGGGCGCCCGGGGCATCCGCGGGTTCGTCGTCCCCACCGACACCCCCGGCTTCTCAGCGCCGGAGATCCACGCGAAGCTGTCGCTGCGCGCCTCGGTGACATCCGAACTCGTCCTCGATGGAGTGCGCCTGCCGGCCTCGGCGATGCTGCCGCTGGCCAAGGGCTTGCGGGGCCCGCTCACCGCATTGGGGGAGGCCCGATTCGGCATCGTCTTCGGTGCAATCGGCGCCGCCCGCGACTGCCTCGAAACCGCCGTCGACTACGCCCGCAGCCGCGAGGTGTTCGACAAGCCGCTCGCCGGCTACCAGCTCACCCAGGCCAAGATCGCCGACATGGCCCTCGAGGTCGGCAAGGGCCACCTGCTCGCCTACCACCTCGGCCGCATCAAGGACCGCGGTGAGATCACCCCCGAGCAGGTCAGCCTCGGCAAGCTCAACAACGTGCGGGAGGCCATCGCCGTCGCTCGCGAGTGCCGGACCATCCTCGGCGCCAACGGGATCACCCTCGAGTACCCGGTCATCCGTCACGCCAACAACCTCGAGTCGGTGCTCACCTACGAGGGCACCTCCGAGGTGCACCAGCTGACCATCGGCAACGCCCTGACCGGAGAGGCCGCATTCCGGTGACCGAAACGGGGAGTGCGACCGGGGCGCTGGACGGGCTGGTGATCGCAGACTTCGGTCGGGTGCTCGCCGGTCCCTACGCGACGATGCTGCTCGCCGACCTCGGCGCCGAGGTCGTCAAGATCGAACGCCCCGGGTTCGGCGACGACACCCGTCATTGGGGACCACCCTGGGTCGGCAACGAGTCCACCTACTTCCTCGGAGTCAACCGCAACAAGAAATCGGTGTCACTCGACCTGGCGACCCCGGAGGGGCTCAGCGAGGCACGTCGTCTCGTCGAACGCGCCGACGTCGTGGTCGAGAACTTCCTACCCGGCACGATGGAGCGACTCGGACTCGGCTACGGCCAGGTTCGGCAGATCAATCCCGACATCGTGTACTGCTCGATCACCGGATTCGGTGGGCACAACAATCTGCCGGGCTACGACCTGCTGATCCAGGCTGTTGGCGGACTGATGAGCATCACCGGCCCGGACGCCGCAACACCCACGAAGGTGGGAGTCGCCGTCGTCGACGTGATCACCGGAATGCATGCGGCGCTGGGCATCCTGGCTGCGCTGCGGCACCGGGACCGCACCGGCGAGGGGCAGCGCGTCGAGGTGAATCTGTTGTCGTCGCTGTTGTCGGCATTGGCGAATCAGTCCTCCGGCTACGTGTCGGCCGGGGTGGTGCCCCGAGCGATGGGCAACCGGCATCCGAGCATCGCGCCGTACGAGTTGTTCGCCACGGCGGACCGGCCGCTGGTGCTCGCCGTCGGCAACGACCGCCAATTCGGTTCGCTGTGCAAGGTTCTCGGTCTCGTCGACCTCCCGGCCGACGCGCGGTATTCCACCAACGCGGCGCGGGTCGCCCACCGCGACACCCTCGTCACGGTCCTCGGGCAGGCATTGTCGGCCCGCACCGCAGATGCCTGGTTCGAGGCACTGACCGCCGAGCGCGTCCCGTGCGGGCCCCTGAACGACATCGCCGACGCGGTCGCGCTGGCCGAACGTCTCGGCCTGGCACCGGTGGTGGAGATCGACGATCCGAGCAGGGGTGCCCCGGTACGGCAGATCGCGAATCCGATCCGCCTGAGCAGCACACCCGCGACGTACCGCACCCCACCACCACTGCTCGGATGAGAACCGTGGCCGCTGCCCGGAGGACAGCGGCCACAGTGTTTCCGGTTCGACCGTCAGACGGTCGCGCCGACCTTCTCGTCGGCCTCGGCCGGGCTGCTCGTGCGGATCAGGTGGTCGAACGCGCTGAGCGCGGCTGTCGCACCCGCACCGGCGGCGACGATGATCTGCTTGAACGGGACCGTCGTGCAGTCACCGGCGGCGAACACACCGGGCACCGAGGTGCGGCCGTGCGCGTCGACGACGATTTCGCCGCGCGGGCTGAGGTCGACGGTGCCGGAGAGCCAGTCGGTGTTGGGCAGCAGACCGATCTGGACGAACACGCCGTCCAGGTCGACGGTGCGCGACTCGTCGGTGGTGCGGTCGGTGTAGGCCAGACCGGTGACCTTCGAACCGTCGCCGAGGACCTCGGTGGTCAGGGCGCTGACGACGATGTCCACGTTGGGCAGGCTGCGCAGCTTGCGCTGGAGCACCTCGTCGGCGCGCAGCACCGAGTCGAACTCGATGAGCGTGACGTGCGAGACGACACCGGCGAGGTCGATCGCCGCCTCGACGCCGGAGTTGCCGCCGCCGATCACGGCGACGCGCTTGCCCTTGAAGAGCGGACCGTCGCAGTGCGGGCAGTAGGTGACGCCCTTGTTGCGGTACTCGTTCTCGCCGGGCACGTTCATTGCGCGCCAGCGTGCGCCGGTCGCCAGGACGATGCTGCGCGAGAGCAGTCGCGCGCCGTTCTCGAGTTCGATCTCGACCAGACCGCCCTCGTTGGTGGCGGGCATCAGCTTCGCGGCGTTCTGCACGTTCATGATGTCGACGTCGTACTGGCGCACGTGGTTCTCGAGTTCGGCGGCGAACTTCGGGCCCTCGGTGTAGGGAACCGAGGAGAAGTTCTCGATGGCCATGGTGTCGAGCACTTGACCGCCGAACCGCTCGGATACGACACCGGTGCGAATTCCCTTGCGGGAGGCGTAGATCGCGGCGGTCGCGCCGGCCGGTCCACCACCGACGACGAGGACGTCGAAGGGGTCCTTCTCGGAGATCGCGGCGGCGGTGCGCTCGGCGGATCCGGTGTCGAGCTTGCCGACGATCTGCTCGAGGTTCATGCGGCCGGAACCGAACGGTTCACCGTTGAGGAACACGGTCGGCACGGCCATGACCTGACGAGCGTCGACCTCGTCCTGGAACAGGGATCCTTCGATCGCGGTGTGCTTGATGCGCGGGTTGACCACGCTCATCACGTTCAATGCCTGCACGACGTCCGGGCAGTTCTGGCACGACAGCGAGAAGTACGTCTCGAAGTGCAGGTCGCCGTCGAGGTTGCGCACCTGGTCGAGCAGCTCGGCGGCTTCCTTCGACGGGTGGCCGCCGACCTGGAGCAGGGCGAGCACGAGGGAGGTGAACTCGTGGCCGAGCGGGATGCCGGCGAACCGGACCTCGATGTCGGAACCGAGGCGGCGGATGACGAAGGACGGGCGGCGGCGGTCGTTGCCGGTGCGCACGTGGGTGACGAGGTCGGACATGCCGGCGATCTGGTCGAGCAGATCGGCGAGTTCCTTCGACTTCGGGCGGTCGTCGAGGGAGGACTCCAGCTCGATCGGCTGGGTGACCTTTTCGAGCAGGGACTCGAGCTGCTTGGCGAGGGGGGCATCGAGCATGAGGATCAACTCCAGACGTGGAAGAACTGTGACTTGTGAGGGAAGGGAGTCGGCGAACTTCTCAGCTCGAGCCGAGGGAGATCCGGACGGTGCCCGGTGGCACGGGACCGAGACCCCGTGCCACCGGAACGGATTCCGTCGGCGAATCAGATCTTGCCGACGAGCTCCAGCGACGGAGCGAGGGTCTCGTCGCCCTCTTCCCACTTGGCCGGGCAGACCTCGCCCGGGTGGTTGCGGACGTACTGAGCAGCCTTGACCTTGCGGACGAGCTCGGCGGCGTTGCGGCCGATGCCCTCGGCGGTGACCTCGGTGAACTGGACGACGCCGTCCGGGTCGACCAGGAAGGTGCCGCGGTCGGCGAGGCCCTGGTTCTCGCGGAGGACCTCGAAGTCGCTGCTGATCTGGAGGGTGGGGTCGCCGATCATGGCGTACTTGATCTTGCCGATGGTCTCGGACGAGCCGTGCCACGCCTTGTGCGTGAAGTGCGTGTCGGTCGAGACGGAGAAGACCTCGACACCCAGGCCCTGCAGCTCCTCGTAGTGATCCGCGAGGTCACCGAGCTCGGTCGGGCAGACGAACGTGAAGTCGGCGGGGTAGAAGAAGAAGATCGCCCACTTGCCCTTGATGTCCTCGTCGGACACGGTCACGAAGGCGCCGTCCTTGAAGGCCTCCGCGGTGAAGGGCTTGATCTGCTTGTTGATCAGCGACATGTAGAGCCTCATTCGTTTTGGATGGGGTTGACAGTTATCGACGTTAACGTCCACCGATTGATTGCGCCAATCGATTGTTCCTAGAAGTTCAATAAAGGAAAGCTATCAAACGGTGGTTCGCGCAGGTAGCCGCGTTGTCCGTTTTTTCCGATGTGACAGACGACACAAGGTGCGCTGACGCGCCCGTGTGCCTTTTGGGGCGTCCCACCGCCGGAAAGGCACACCAGCGGCGGAGCCGCACCTAGGCTCGCGGCATGCGCGCACCTGCAGACGCGGTCGACTCCCCCGGCGACCTGATGCAAAAACTCGACGGCACCGGCTATCTCGCGGACGACGGCCTGGCCGTCTCGGCGTATCTCGCGCTGCGGATGGGCCGGCCACTCTTCTGCGAGGGGGAACCCGGCACCGGCAAGACATCCCTCGCGGTGGCGCTCGCCGAAGCACTCGCCCTGCCCCTCGTCCGGCTGCAGTGCCACGAAGGTATCGACGCCGCGCAGGCCCTCTACGACTGGGACTTCCCGCGTCAGCTGCTGCACCTGCGCACCCTCGAAGCCGCATCGACCGGAGCCCTCGACGCCGACGCCGCGGAACGCTCGCTCTACACCGAGAGGTTCCTCCTCGCGCGACCGCTGCTGCGTGCCCTCACAGACTCCCCGTGCGTACTGCTCGTCGACGAGATCGACCGCGCCGACGACGAGTTCGAGGCATTCCTGCTGCAACTGCTCGACGAGAACGCCGTCACCATCCCCGAACTCGGCGAGATCCGCGCGACCGTACCCCCGCTGGTGGTGCTCACGTCCAACCGCACCCGCGAAGTCCACGACGCTCTCAAACGGCGCTGCCTGTACCTGTGGGTCGACCACCCGGACCTCGAACGCGAGGTCGCGATCCTGCGCCGGCGCATACCCGGCATCGACGAGACCCTCGCCCGGCAGGTCACCCGTGCCGTACACACCCTGCGCGAGATGGAACTGCTCAAACCCCCCGGCGTCGCCGAAACGCTCGACTGGGCGCGGGCCCTGCTCGAACTCGACCGCACCGTGCTGGACGCGGCAACCGCGGCGGCGACCCTCGGCGCTGTGCTCAAGTATCGGGAGGACCTCGAACGGGTCGCCCGCGCCGGCCTGGACCGGCTGCTGGCGGGGTGAACCCACCGTGGACACCGACCCCACCGTGGACACCGCCTCGCCCCCCGGCGGAGTACTCGTCGGCCTCACCGGCTTCACCCGCGCGCTCGCCGCGGCCGGTCTGCCCGTCACCCCGGACGCCACCGCCGCGTTCACAACGGCTGTGACCCGGCTCGATCTCGCCGACCCGGCGCACGTGTACTGGGCCGGACGCGCGACGCTGTGCCACAACCCCGACGACCTCGCCCGCTACGATCTGGCCTTCGAAAGCTGGTTCGGGGGAAGCGTTCCCGCCCGGTCCGGGGCGACGCCGGAACCGCAACCGAAGCACTCGCGAATCGCCGCCCTCGCCGAAGCGGCCACCCGGAGCTCGGACGAGGCGGCACCCGAGCTGCAGGTCGCCGCGGACGAGACCGAGGTACTGCGGCACCGTGACATCGCCGAGCTCACCCCGGCCGAGCGCGCCCACCTCGACGAACTCATCGCCACGTTGCGTCCGCGCCCCCCGCTGCGCGCGGCGTTGCGGGTGCGGCCGTCGCGGCGAGGACCGGTAGACCCGCGCCGCACCCTGCGCGCGATGCTCGCCGCCGGCGGCGAACCCGTGCGGCCGAGCCACCACCGCAAGACCACCCGCCCGCGTCGCGTCGTGCTGCTCGTCGACGTGTCCGGATCGATGAGCCCGTACGCCGACGCCCTCCTGCGGTTCGCGCACGTCGTCACCCGGGCGAACCCGTCCGGCACCGAAGTGTTCTCGCTTGGTACCCGGCTCACCCGGCTCTCCCGGGCGCTGCGGGCACGCGACCCCGAGATCGCGCTCGGCGGTGCCGGTCGCGCCGTGCCCGACTGGGCCGGCGGGACCAGGCTGGGGGAAACGCTACGGGCCTTCCTGGATCGATGGGGCCGGCGCGGTCTCGCACGCGGTGCCGTCGTCGTCGTGTTCTCGGACGGCTGGGAACGCGGCGACCCGACGCTGCTGGCCGAGCAGATGGCACAGTTGCGGCGTCTCGCCCACGCCGTACTGTGGGTTAATCCGCATGCCGGTGTCGACGGTTATCAGCCTGTCCAATCCGGGATCTCGGCGGCACTGCCGTACATCGACCGCCTGCTCGCGGGCCACAGTCTGGCCACGCTGCAGGAACTGCTGGAGGAGGTTCATCGTGCGTGAGGTTCTCGACGAGCTCGACCGCCGCTACCGGGACGGCGAGCCCGTCGCGCTCGGCACCGTCGTGTCGACCTTCCGGTCGGCTCCGCGCGGGCCGGGAGCGTCGATGCTGGTGGCCCCGGACGGCACCGTCACCGGCAGTGTGTCCGGCGGGTGCGTCGAGGGTGCGGTGTACGAACTCGCGCAGGACGTCATCGGCGACGGCACCCCGGTGCTGCAGCGGTACGGCGTGTCCGACGACGACGCGTTCTCCGTGGGGTTGACGTGCGGCGGCATCATCGACGTGTTCGTCGAGCGGATCGACGCGGCGAGTTTCCCCGCGTTCGGCGCGCTCGTGGACTCGGTGCGCGCGGGCGAGCCGGTGGCCGTCGCGACCGTCACCGAACATCCCGACACCGCGACTCTCGGCCGCCGCGTGGTGGTGTGGCCGGACCGCGCCGACGGTGCGCTCGGATCCGACCGCATGAACGAGGCCGTCACCGACGACGCCCGCGGTCTGCTGGACGTGGGCCGCTCCGGCACGTTGCACTACGGACCGGACGGGCAGCGCCGCGGTGAGGGAATGTCGGTGTTCGTCAACGTCTTCCAGCCGCCCCCGCGGATGCTGGTGTTCGGCGCCATCGACTTCGCGGCGGCGATGGCGAAGCTGGGGTCGTTCCTCGGATACCGGGTGACGGTGTGCGACGCCCGCGGCGTGTTCGCGACCGCGGCCCGCTTCCCCGCCGCCGACGAGGTGATCGTGGACTGGCCGCACCGCTATCTCGCGGCCGAGGCCGAGGCCGGACGGGTCGACGGCCGCACGGTCGTCGCGGTGCTGACACACGACCCGAAGTTCGACGTGCCATTGCTCGAGGTCGCGTTGCGCATGGACCTGGCGTACGTGGGGGCGATGGGCTCGCGGCGCACGCACGACGACCGGCTCGCCCGGCTGCGGGAGGCCGGGGTCGGCGAGACCGACCTCGCGCGCCTGTCGTCACCGATCGGCCTGGACCTGGGGGCCCGGACGCCCGAGGAGACGGCGGTGTCCATCGCCGCGGAGATCATCGCGCTGCGCTGGGGAGGCGGCGGGGAACGACTCGCCCGCACCGAGGGCCCGATCCACGGGCACGAGGGTGCGCCGCCGGCGCAGCACGGCTGAGCCCCTGCGCTGCCGGTGATTCCGCGATTCCGGCCATTCCGGGGGTGTCCGTGGAGCACAGTGTCAGTCATCTGAAGTCAGTCATCCGAATTGGGATGCACCGGCACGGGAGGCTCGATGCGCATCACTGTCACCGTCGACGGCACCAGCTATACGGACGAGGTCGAACCGCGTCTGCTGCTGGTCCACTATCTCCGCGACCGCCTCGGCAAGGTCGGCACGGTCGTCGGTTGCGACACCAGCAACTGCGGCGCGTGCACCGTCCATCTGAACGGACGCAGCGTCAAATCCTGCTCGGTGCTGGCCGTGCAGGCCGACGGCAGCGAGGTCACCACCGTCGAAGGTCTCGCGACCGACGGCTCGCTGCACCCCGTGCAGCAGGCGTTCCACGACAATCACGCCCTGCAGTGCGGTTACTGCACCCCCGGCATGATCATGTCGACCCTCGATCTGCTCGGCGAGAACCCGGATCCCGACGAACAACAGGTCCGGTTCGGTCTCGAAGGAAATCTGTGCCGCTGCACCGGATACCAGAACATCGTCGCCGCCGCGCAGGACGCCGCGCGGCGACTGCGTGACACCGACGCAACCGCGGGAGGTGGACGATGACCAGCGTCACCGACCCCGGCACCGCCGTTCCGGAACCGGAGATCGGCAAGGCCCGGACCCGCAAGGAGGACGAGCACCTCCTGACCGGCCGCACGAGGTGGACCGACAACCTGGTGCTGCCCGGCATGGTGCACCTGGCGATACTGCGCAGCCCGCTCGCGCACGCCCGCATCACCGGCATCGACGTCACCGAGGCCCGGAAGATGCCCGGCGTGCTGGCCGTCTACACCGGTGCCGATCTGGCCGAGGAACAGGGCAGCCTGCCGTGTGCGTGGCCGATCACCCCCGACATGAAAACGCCGCCCGCACCCGCGCTGGCGGTGGACACGGTGCACTTCGCGGGCGAGGCTGTCGCAGTGGTCGCGGCACGCAGCGCGTACGAGGCGCACGACGCACTCGAGGCCATCGACGTCGACTACGACGAACTGCCGGTCGTGCTCGATCTCGCCGCGGCCGCGCGCGACGGCAGCGATCTTGTGCATCCGGATCTGGGCACGAACGTCAGCGCCACGTGGACGTTCGATTCGGCGGAGGCCGGTACCGGCGGCAACGTGGAGGACGCGATCCGCGACGCGGAGGTCGTCGTCGAGCGCACGTTCCGGCAGCAACGGCTGATTCCCGCGTTCATGGAGCCACGGTCGACGGTCGTCGACCCGACCGGTCCGCAGATCACCATGTGGTCGGCGACGCAGGTGCCGCACGTGCTCAAACTGATGCTCGCGATGAGTCTGGGTATCCCCGAACACAAACTGCGGGTGATCGCACCGGATGTCGGCGGCGGGTTCGGCGGCAAGCTGCAGGTCACCCCGGAAGAAGTCGTGACGCTGCTGGTGGCGCGGCGGCTCGGCAAGCCCGCGAAGTACACCGAGTCGCGCAGTGAGTCGATGGCGGCCGCCCACCACGGTCGCGACCAGATCCAGAAGCTCACCCTGGCCGCGCGCCGCGACGGCACGGTGACCGGACTGAAGGTGGAACTGCTCGCCGACATGGGCGCGTACCTGCGTCTGGTGACGCCGGGTGTGCCGATCCTGGGTGCATTCATGTTCAACGGCATCTACAAGTTCGGCGCGTATCACTTCAAGTGCACCAACGTGTTCACCACGAAGGTGCCCACCGATGCCTATCGCGGCGCCGGCCGGCCGGAGGCGACGTTCGCGATCGAACGGATCATGGACGAACTCGCCGCGGAACTGTCGATGGACCCGCTCGAGCTCCGCGCGAAGAACTGGATCCGCCACGACGAGTTCCCGTTCGCCACGGTCGCCGGCCTGACCTACGACTCGGGGAACTACGAGGCCGCGACCGAGCAGGCGAAGGAACTGTTCGATTACGACGGGCTGCGACGTGAGCAGGCGGAGCGGCGCGAACGCAACGATCCGGTGCAACTCGGGATCGGGGTGTCGACGTTCACCGAGATGTGCGGGCTCGCCCCGTCGCGCGTGCTCGGATCCCTGTCCTACGGCGCCGGTGGCTGGGAGCACGCGTCGATCCGGATGCTGCCCACGGGCAAGGTCGAGGTGGTCACCGGGGCGTCGTCGCACGGCCAGGGTCACGAGACGGCGTTCAGCCAGATCGTCGCGGACCGGCTCGGCATTCCGTTCGACGACATCGAGGTGCTGCACGGCGACACGCAGTCGTCACCGCGGGGTCTGGACACGTACGGGTCCCGGTCGCTGGCGGTCGGCGGCATCGCGGTCGTCGCGGCCGCCGAGAAGGTCGTCGCCAAGGCCCGCCCCATCGCCGCGCACCTACTCGAATGCGCCGAGGACGATCTCGAGTTCTCCGACGGCCGGTTCCGGGTGGCGGGCACGCAGAAGGCGGTTGCCCTGACCGACGTGGCGCTCGCGGTGTTCGCGGCGCACGACCTGCCCGACGGGATCGAACCGAATCTCGATTCGGAAGCCACCTACGACCCGGACAACTTCTCGTACCCGCACGGCACCCACCTGTCGGCGGTGGAGGTCGACACCGAGACCGGTGGGGTGAAGATCCGGAAGTACGTGTGTGTCGACGACATCGGTCACGTCGTGAATCCGCTGATCGTCGACGGTCAGGTGCACGGTGGGCTCGCGCAGGGCATCGCTCAGGCTCTGTACGAGGAGGCGGTGCACGACGAGACGGGCACACTGCTCAGCGGATCGTTCGCGGAGTATCTGCTGCCGTCGTCCGCGGATCTGCCCTCGTTCACCACCGGCCGCACCGAAACCCCTGCTACAGGCAACCCGCTCGGCGTGAAGGGTGTGGGTGAGGCGGGCACGATCGCCTCGACACCGGCGGTGGTCAATTCGGTGCTGGATGCGGTGCGCCACTTCGGTGTCCGCGACATCGACATGCCGTGCACACCGATGCGGGTGTGGCACGCGATCGAATCCGCTCAGGAAGGTTCCCGATGATTCCGTCCACGTTCGACTACGTCGCCCCGGCGAGTCTCGACGAGGCCGTCACCGCGCTGTCCTCCGCCGGTGAGGACGCGAAGGTCATTGCCGGCGGCCAGAGTCTGATGCCGGTGCTGCGGTTGCGGCTCGCGGCGCCGACGGTGCTCGTCGATCTCGGACGCGTTCCGGAGCTCAGCGGCGTCCGTGTCGACGGCGACGAACTCGTGATCGGTGCGATGACCACCCATCACGACGTGATGCACGACCCGTCGATCGGCGAGCACGCCCGCCTGCTCGCCGAGGCCGCCTCGACGGTCGCCGACCCGCAGATCCGGCATCGCGGCACACTGGGCGGCGCGCTCGTGCACGCCGACCCCGCCGGCGACATGGGAGCGTCGGTGCTGGCGTTGGACGGCACGTTCGTCGCCGTCGGTCCGTCCGGGCGCCGCAGCATCCCGGCCGCCGACTTCTTCGAGGACTACTTCACCACGGCGCTGGCCGCCGACGAGATCCTCGCCGAGATCCGGATCCCGAAACACACCGGCTGGGCGGCGCACTACGAGAAGTTCAACCGGGTCGCGCACGCGTGGTCGATCGTCGGGGTCGCGGCGACCGTCGCTGTCGAGAACGGCACGATCACACAGGCGCGGATCGCGCTGACGAACATGGCGTCGGTCCCGGTCCGGGCGCACGGCGTCGAGCAGCTACTTGCCGGTCGCCCCGCTGACGCGGATACGATCCGAAAGGCCGCCGAGCACGCCGCCGAGGGCACCAGCCCGATCGGCGACGGCAACGCGGATATCGAGTACCGCACGCATCTCGCCCGGGTCCTCACGCGCCGAGCCGTGACGACCGTAGCCGGGCTTTGACATCTAGGGGGATCGACCATGCAACTGGAACACCAACTGTCCGTGCCCGCCCCGATCGACGAGGTGTGGTCGGCGGTGCTCGATCCGGAGAAGGTTGCGCCGTGCATGCCGGGCGCGACCCTCACCGGTGTCGACGGTGACACGTTCACCGGCACCGTGAAGGTGAAGATCGGCCCTGTCGCCCTGACCTACAAGGGCACCGGGGAGTACGTGGAGAAGGACGAGGCCGCACGGAAGGTCGTGCTCCTGGCCAAGGCGAAGGACTCCCGCGGCAACGGCACGGTCGACGCGACCATCACCATCACCCTCACCGAGAACGGCGAGAACACGGATGGTGCGGTGACGACGGACCTGGCCATCACGGGCAAGCCCGCCCAGTTCGGCCGCGGCATGATTTCCGACGTCGGCGGCAAGATCATCGAGCAGTTCGCGTCGTGCCTGTCGAAGAAGCTCGGCCCGGCGGCCGAGGAAACCGCTCCGGCCACCGAGAGCGCGGCAGCGCCTTCCTCTGCCGCTCCTGCCGCCGACACCGCGGCACCCACGGCGACGCCCGAAGCGGTCGCGCCCGCACCCGCGGCCACCACACCTGCCGCGACCGCGACCCCCGAGGCCGAGCCGCTCGACCTCATGGAATACGCGCGGGGTTCGGCGATCCAGCGCATCGGGCCCGCCGTCGGCGCGGCCGCGGTACTGATTCTGGTTCTCGTGCTGGTGCGGCGCCTCCTCGGCTCACGCGACTGACGTCTCCGGCCGCCACCTGCGCGGTGGCGGCCGGGGAGTACATGCTGTGCCGCTTCGATGCGACACACGACTACCTCGAAGCAAAGGTGACACTTCGAGAACCGTGCCGGGGTAGGAAGGTGCGACCTTCCGTTCCGCCCCGGCACGGGGTCACACCGTCATGCACACCGTCTTGTTCTCGAGGTAGTTGTCCAGCCCCGCAGCTCCGTTCTCGTAACCCCACCCGGACTGCTTGTGGCCGCCCTTGACCAGTTCCGGCGAGAAGTACGAGTGGCAATTGATCCACACGGTGCCGGCCCGGATCCGTCCGGCGACCCGGTGCGCCGTCGACAGATCCCGCGTCCACACACTCGCGGCGAGACCGTATTCCGTGTCGTTGGCGACATCGATCACCTCGTCGAGATCGTCGAACGGCGTGACGGCGACGACGGGTCCGAAGATCTCCTCCCGCATCATCCGCAGATCGGCTGCCGCGTCGACCACGACGGTCGGCTCGTAGAAGCTGCCGGTCTCACCGACGGCACGGCCACCGGTGACGACGGTGACCCCGCCGTGTACCCCCTCGTCCACGTACGCCGCGACACGATCACGGTGCCGCAGGCTCACCAGCGGACCCAGATCGGCGTCGGGATCGAGTCCGTGTCCGAGCCGCATCTCCCCGGCCACCGTCGCAAGCCCGTCGACGAGCTGCTCGTACACCGATCGTGCCGCGTAGACCCGCGATCCCGATACGCACACCTGCCCGCAGTTCGCGAAGATACCCCGGGCCACACCGGGAATCGTCTCGGTGAGATCGGCGTCGCCGAGCACGACCACCGGCGACTTGCCGCCCAGCTCCAGGGTGAGCCGCTTGAGGTTGCTCGCACCCGCGGCGGCGGTGAGCTTCCTGCCGACGCCGGTGGAGCCGGTGAACGTCACCTTGTCGACGTCGCGGTGCAGGGACAGCAGCTCTCCGACGGTGCCGCCGCCGGTGAGGATGTTCACGACGCCCGCCGGCATCCCCGCCTCGGCGAGCAGTTCCCCGAACCGCAGCGCGGTCAGCGATGTGTCCTCGGCAGGCTTGAGCACGACCGTGCAGCCTGCGGCCAGGGCGGGTGCGAGTTTCATCGCCGCCATGAGCAGCGGGGAGTTCCACGGGACGATCGCCGCGACCACCCCGACGGGCTCGCGGACGGTGTGCGCGAGCACCTTTCGGCCCGCGGGCTGATACGTGATCGACGGGGACACGGTGGTGCCGGTGATCTTCGTGGCCCACCCGGCGTAGTACCGGAACTGTTCGGCGGCCGAAGGAATCTCCGCGAATCGCGAGGTGGCCCAGGCCTTCCCCTGATCGAGAGTTTCGAGTTCGGCGAGTTCGTCGATGCGCGCGTCGATCAGTTCTGCCACCCGCCACAGGATCCGGGCGCGTGCACTGGGCGTGCACGCCGCCCAGCTGCCGTGCAGCGCGGCGCGGGCCGCGGCGACCGCCGCGTCGACGTCGGCCTCGGCCGCCGACGACAGCACGGCCAGCTCGGCGCCGGTGGCCGGGTCGAGGGAGACGAACTCCGGTCCCCCGCCAGCGATCCACGCCCCGTCGATCAGCAGCTTCTTCGGCGGGCCCGCAAGAAAGTCGGCGCTGTGCCGCACGGTGACCGTCGATTCGGTCGGCAGAACGGTCATGCGCGGACTCCCTTCGCGACCTTGGCGGAAGGGACTGCACCCCAGCGCAATCCCTTGGTCCGAAGCCAGCGCCGGTAACCCACCGACGATCCGTCGGCGCCGGTCGGGAATTCGCCGCGCGGCTCGAGTGGCAGCAGCAGCGGACGCTGATTCTCGACGATGATGCGATCCTGCAGGAAGATCACCTGCTCGAACTGCAGCAGGTCGGTGTGACCGGAATCGGGATCGACGAGGTACATCACCGGCTGGGCCCGGCACAGGTCCTGCTCGATCGGCTGGATGAACAGCGCGATCGCATCGAGCCGGCTCGGGTCCGACGGCGAAACCCGGTACAACATCACCATGTACGGCGCGGGAACCCGATAGGTCAGCTGCGCGAAGGCCCCGTCCGACGCCGCCGAAACCTGGGGCTGGAAGAACCGGCAGTTCGTCGCCCACAGCTCGTCGACATCCCGCCGCACCTCCCACTCGTACTTGGCAACCTCCGTGTTCGCCTCGCCACCGAGGATTCCGCTGTGCACGAACGGGAAATGCGCCATGTCCAGAAAGTTCTCGACCACCCGACCGGGCGAGGTTCGCATCGTCACCCAGCCGCACTGAACGTAGCGGCGGTCCGGTTCGAGGGACTCCGCGATGTCGAACACGTCCCCGTCAGGGGATCCCATTGTGGTCCAGACGAATCCGTAGCGCTTCCGTACCGGCAGGAGTTCGCGGTCGGCGTGCACCTCCGGTGATCCGTCGACGCCGAGCTCGCACTCCAGGTCGACGCCGAGCAGCCGGGTGGAGATCGGACCTTCACCGAGTTCGAGTTCACTGCACACGGCGTACCACTGGTCGAGCACCACCGGGTCGTCACACCTGTTCATGGAATACTCCTTTCGGCTCTCCGTCGTGGGAGGCCAGCCATTGCGCGCGACGCGCGAACAGTCCCGGCACTGCGGCACGGGCGCGGGCGATGATCGCCGGAAGGTCGTTGTCCACCAGCCTTCCGTCGCGGACCACGACGCGGCCGTCGATCATCGTCAGGTCGACGTCGCTGCCGCGGACGGCATGCACCAGGTTGTGGTGGAGATTCGCGAACGGGCCGTCCCGGAACAGGGGCGTCATCCGCGGCGTTCCGGTACGCACCGCGATCAGGTCGGCCTTCTTGCCCACCTCGAGGGAGCCGATGTCGGTCTCCATCCCCAGCGCGCGGGCACCACCCATCGTCGCGGCCTCGAGCACCGTCCAACTGTCCATCGCCGCAGCATCGTTCGCGGCGAGCTTGCCGAGCAGCGACGCGGCTTTCATCTCCTCGAACATGTCGAGGTTGTTGTTCTCCTTCTCTCCGTCGGTACCGATACCCACCGCGACACCAGCGTCGAGCATCGCGGCGACCGGCGCGACACCGCTGGCGAGTTTCATGTTGCTGACCGGGTTGTGCGCCACCCCGACGCCGCGTTGCGCGAGGTGCTCGATCTCTGCGGCGTCGAGCCACACCGCGTGCGCGAGCATGGTGCGCGGGGTGTCGAAGAACCCGAGGCTTTCGAGGGCGAACATCGGCCGTCGCCCGAAGCGGCGGTCGAACTCGGCGAGCTCGATCTCCGATTCGCTGCAGTGCGTGTAGAACCCGGTGTCGTAGTCGCGGGCCAGGTCGATCGCGCGCCGGCGACCGGCGTCGTCGGCGTAGAAGACGTGTTCCAGGCCCACCCACACGTTCACGCGACCGTCCGCCGCTCCCTGACACTGCCGGAGGAGCCGCTCGTTGTCGTCGAGCGAATCGAAGTAGTCGTGCTCGGGGTGGGCACCGACGTAGCTGACGGTGACGAGCCGGTTGCCGATGCCCGTCGCCGCCGCGACACTGCGGTCCATGAACCGCCACATGTCGACGACGGTCGTGGTACCGGCCAGCACGCTCTCCGCGTAGCACAGCCACGACGCGGCCTCGGCCTCGTCCGCGGTGAGCACGCGGTGCATCGGGTCGATGTGCACGCGCAGCCACTCCCACACCGGCAGGTGCTCGGCGGTACCGCGCAACAGCCCGGAGTGCGAATGCGTGTTGATCAGGCCCGGCATCAGCAACCGGCCGGACATGTCGACCTCGGTGGCGTCCGGGAACCGCGACCGCAGTTCGTCGGTGCCGCCGATCGCGGTGATGTGGTCCCCGGTCACGACGACCGCACCGTCGGGGATCACGGTGCGCGCGGCGTCCATGGTGATGACGGCGTCGGCGAACAGCAGTGTGGATGCGGGCACGGGGTCACTCCTCTCCGCGGATGAGTGCGGCCGCACGCTCGGCGAGCGCGACGACCGGGGCATTGGTGTTGCAGGACGGGAGCACGGGCATGACCGAGGCGTCGGCGACGCGCAGTCCTTCGACACCGTGGACCCGGAGCTCGGAGTCGACGACCGCGTCGGGTCCGTACCCCATCGAACAGGTGCCGGCGGTGTGGAAGAACGTCGCGCAGCTCCTCCGCACGAACTCTTCCGCCTCGGCGCCGGAGAGCCGGCGGTCCGGTGCGACGGGGTGGTCGATCAACGCACGGTAGGAGAGGGTGCCGGCGAGGTCGAAGATCCGGTCGAGACCGGCGACCAACGCCGCCAGGTCACGCGGATCGGACAGGTAGCGCGGGTCGATACGCGGTGCGACGGCCGGGTCCGCGGACCGCAGCGTCAGCTCACCGACACTGTGGGCGCGCATCAATCCCGGTGACACGGCGAAGACATCGCCGGCGATGTCGTACCGGGCCGCGACCTCGGGTGTCGCGTGCACGCCCTGCACGACGAACGCGTGCAGATCCGGTTGCGGGAGTGCCGGATCCGACTTCCAGTTCAGGATCGCGCCGCCGCCGTTGTCGCGTCCCGGGCCGAGCGGGTTCTTGGACCGGAAGTTCACCCCCATCAGCAGCGGATGATCCTGCAGGTTCCGGCCGACACCGGGCAGCTCGACCCTCACGCCGATGCCGTGTTCCCGCAACTGTAGGGGGTCGCCGATCCCGGAGAGCATCAGCAGGTGCGGGCTCGAGATGGCACCGGCGCACAGCAGTGTCTCCGCCTCGGCCCGAACCTCCTCGACGCCGTGGCCTGCGTCGTACTGCACACCGACACAGCGGTTCCCGTCGACGAGCAGGCCGATCACGGTCACGTCGGTGCGAACTGTCAGGTTGGGGCGCCCGGCGGCGGGATCCAGATAGGCACGGGCCGTGCTGACCCGCCGCCCGTCCGCGACCGTGAGGTTGGCGAGCGACGCACCCTCGATGTCGGGACCGTTCGAGTCGTCGAGCACCGCCATACCGAGTTCCGATGCGGCACCGAGCAACCCGGACGCAATCGGGTGAGGATCGGCGGGACGCGTGATCCGCAACGGTCCACCTTCGCCGCGGAGTTCGGTCGCGCCACCCTCCCAGTCCTCGGCCCGACGGAAGTACGGCAGCAGCGCCCGGAAGTTCCAGCCCTTCGCGCCCGCCTCCTCCCACGCGTCGTAGTCGTCGGCGCATCCGCGGTACCACAGCATCGCGTTGATACTGCTCGAGCCGCCGAGTACCCGGCCTCGCGGAATCGGCACGGCCCGCCCGCCCAGCAACGGGTTCGGTTCGTAGGTATGACCCCAGTCGTACTCTCCGCCGAGCAGAGTCGCCCACGTCTCCGGGTGATCCACCGGCTCTGCTCCGGCGTGCCCCGGGCCTGCCTCCAGGAGCAGGACGGTCACGCAGGGATCCTGCGACAATCGTGCCGCGAGAACGCATCCCGCGGATCCACCGCCGACGACGACATAGTCGTACGCAACGCGAAGTCGCTCAGTTGTGTTCACTGGGCCCCATGATGGTGATGTTCTCCGTCGCCTCCACGTGACGCACGAAGATGTACTTGTCCTCCCGGCCGTCGCTGTGCTTGCGCTTGATGCCGGGCTGCACGATGCTCGACACCTTGGCGACCAGGATGTAGGGCTCTTCGGCCGTCAGGCCGGCGACGCAGTGCTTGTCGAACTCCTCCAATGTGGTCGCCGTGTAGGAATGTTCGATGCCGGCGCCCTTCGCGATCGCGGCGATGCTCACGATGCCCTTCGCGGTGTGGGTCGGCGGACCACCGATCGACTGGTAGCACTCGTTGTCCCAGACGATGGTGAACAGGTTGCGTGGCCGCTCGTTGGCGAGCGTCGCAAGGATGCCGAGGTTGAACAGCATGCCGCCGTCGGTGTCGAGCGAGACGATCCGGCGGTGCGGAAGGCCGATGGCCAGGCCGAACGCCTGCGGGGTCACGCACCCGAGTTGCTGCTGGAACAGGCTCGCCTCCCGCATGTGCGGGGCGGCGTTGTACCACTCGTCGACGCTGGCGCCGAGAGAGACGATCACCAGTTCGTCGGACAGCTTGTCCGCGAGCAGTTTCATGCAGTCGAATCGTGTCATGATCAACGGACCAAACCTCCACCCAGTGCGATCGCGGAATGGTGATATGCGGCGTAGGACCACTCGAACGCGTCGCAGATGGCCCGTTCGATCCGATCCTCTTCGCGGACGATGCGATAGGGGATGCGCAGCGCGTCGAGGATCGGTTCCATCGTGATGCCGTGCGGTACGGCCCACCAGTTGTTCTCACCGAGTTCGCCGCGGTAGCTCATGAGCATGATCACCGGAATGCCCGCGCCGAGGCCCATCCGGGCGAGCGGTTCGACCGAGGCACGCAGACCCGAGTTCTCCATGACGAGAACGGCACGTTTGCCGGACAGGAAGATTCCGCCGCAGATCGCCGCGCCCTCCCCCTCGTTGGTGACCTGGATGGTGCGGATGTGGGGGTCGGCGTCCAGAGCCGGGTACAGCTCCTTGAACAGTGAGTCCGGCAGATAGCAGACGGTACTCACACCGGCTTTCTCGAGTCCGCGGATGACCGCGTCCACAGTTGTCGAGTCCATGTCGGATCGGACCCTTTCTCTTCGATGGTCAGGGGAATACGGGAATGCCGGGCATCTCGACGAACCCGGGGAGCGCCTTGACGCGGCGCAGCCAGTGCCGCAGCGCGGGGAACGTGTCGTGGTCGATACCGATGTCGCGGCTCAGCGCCGCCGCCGGATACAGTGCGATGTCCGCGATGGTGGGGTGCTCCCCGACGACCCAGAGGCCGCGCAGGCGCTGGACCGCGAGATGGTCGTCGAGCGTCCGCAGTGCCGCCACCGCGTCGCCGATGTCTGGTGGCTCGGTGGTGTAGAGCGCGATCTCGCGTGCCGCGTACACCGCCTCGAGGGGGCCGGCGGCGAAGTCGAGCCATCGCTCGACGCCGGGTCCGGTCCACGTCGCGGTCGAATCATCTCCGCCGGTCAGATGCTTCAGCACGTCGACCGTTCCGATGGCGACCGTGTCGCCGCTCTCGAGGACGGGAAGCAGTCCGGTCGGGGTGAGCGCACGGTAGGTGTCAGCGAGGTGTTCCCGGCCGGGGTAGACGTCGACCGGCCGAACCCGATGGCCGATCCCGAGGATCGAGAGTGCGAGCCGCGCCGCGTAGCAGCGCGGGTCGAGGGGGAAGTCGTGCAGAACGATTCCGGTCACGAGGCCACCGCCCGGGGGGCCGTACCGATCCGGTCCCTCAGCTCGTGTGCCCAGCGCACCACGAGCGCGATGACGTCGGCGTCGGCGGTCTCGTCGCGGACCGCTGTGTGCAGGGCCGTCTGCCGCGCGGTGACGATCTGGATCGCGGCGATCACCGGGACACCGTGGATCTCGCCGACCGCGACGGTGCCCGACACGTCGAACCCCGCTTCGGCCACGAGTGCCCGGCCGAGTCCGTCGAGCCGGTCGGATTCGATCCACACCGAGCATGCGGGTACCGCCGTACCCAGATCGAGCGGTGCGTCGTCGGAGGCGTCCAGCTCACCGGGAACCGGTGCCACCCAGACGATCGAGCCTGTCTCGTGTACCCGGTACGACACCGTGTGCGCGAGGGACGGTGGCGTGAGGCCGGGGTGGGCGGGAATGTGCCGGCACGAGCCGTCCGCATCGAATTGCCATCCGTGATACAGGCAGATCAACCGATCCCCGCGAACGAAGCCGAGGCTCAGTCTCATTCCGCGGTGAGGGCAGCGATCCGCCCACGCGTGCACGGTGCCGTTCCCGGCCCGCCACAGGGCGACGGGGGCACCCGCGACGGTTGTAGCGGTCGCGGATCCGGACTCGATGTCGCGGGTCAGTGCGACCGGGACCCACTCGGTCATGGCCGTCCTCTCTTTCGCAGGTGTCAGAGCATCTCGAGGATGGAGGTGCTGAACAGTTGTTCGGCGGTCACCTCCAGCCCGTTGGCCCTGAGGGTTTCGATGTTCTGTTCGATGAGCGCGGGCGGGAGTGTGAGCAGCCCCGACGTGTCGGTGTCGGGGGTGATCATGATCCGCGGCAGCGTCTGCGATTCCAGCAGCTGCTGCGCCCGATCGAAGCCCTGGTCCTTACCGAAGACGTCGACGGTGAGGTCGGTGCCGAGCCGGGGATCGGCGATGTTCGCCTCCCAGCCGCGGCGTTCCGCACGTAGGAAGGCGGCGAGCTGGTCTGCGTTCTCCTCCACGGTCTTCCGCTTCGCGAAGTACACCCCGGAGAACACCGCGTATCCGTGGTCGGCGAACAGGAACGTATGCGTCGGGATCCCCTTCGCTTCGAGCTGGGTCGGTTCGTTGATGACGAACACGACCTGGCCGTCCACCTCGCGGTTGGTGACCGGCGACGGATCGAACTGCACCGGAACGACATCCACGGAGGCGGGATCGATGTTGTTGATCTTCAACAGGAGGTTGAACGCGGTTTCGTTGATCGCCGCGACACCGATCTTCCTGCCCACCATCTCCTGCGGCGAGCGGATCGGGTTGTCGGCGAGCGACAGGATGCTGAACGGGCTCTTCTGGAAGCGCGTACCGAACACGGTCAGATCGGCACCCTGGGTGATCGCCTTGGACACGACATCGGCGTTGCTGCCGCCGACGAGCGCCTTCCCTGACATCACCACGGTGTCGGGGCTGGTGTTCGGTCCGCCGTTGAGGAAGTTCACCGTCAGTCCGCCGTCGCGGTAGAAGCCGCGATCCGACGCGATCCAGCTGCCCGAGTGCTCGGTGGTGGGCAGCCAGCTCAGCTGATAGTTGACGGCGGTGGTGCCGTCTGCGGCGGTGGTACCGCCCGCACCGGACGAGCATCCGGACAGCAGTGCCGATCCGCCGAGGGCCATCGCGCCGATTCCGAGGCCACCGCGGAGCAGGGAGCGGCGGGACAGTGGCGATCCTGCAGGGTTCATCGAATTCTCCTAGTGGAAGCGGTTGCGGCTCAACGCGTTCTCGGCGGCGGCGGCGAGTGCGTAGGCGAGGAGGGAGACGGCGGTCACCAGGACGACCGCGGACCACAACCGGTCGTAGTTCGCGGTGGTGGAGGCGCGCAGCATCAGGAATCCGATGCCGTCTCCGGTGGCGAGCCACTCTGCGAGCAGTGCTCCCATGACGGCCGAGGGAGCAGCGATGCGGGCCGCCGCGAATACGCTCGGCAGCGCGTACGGGATGCGGACCCGGGCCATCACACCGAGGGTCGACGCACCGTACGCGGTGAGCAGGTCGACCGCGCCCTGCGGTACCGACCGCAGACCGGTGACCATCGTGACCAGTGACGGGAAGAACGTGACGATGCCCGCGATCACGATCACCGTGACGACGCCGCGGCCGAACACCAGTGCGATGAGCGGGGTCATGGCCACGAGCGGCACGGCGCGCAGGGCGATCGCCACCGGCATCACCGCCGCGTCCACCGCCGGCCACGTCAGCACCGCGGCGGCGACGAGCAGCGCCGCGACCGTGCCCGCCAGATAGCCGTACGCCGCGTGCAGCACCGTCGTTCCGAGGGCGGAGAGCAGTTGCGTCCGCTCGTCTCCGGGCGTGGTCAGGTAGGTCCACACGTCGGCCGGGCCCTTCGCGAAGTACGGGTCCAGTCCGCCGATCGCCAGCTGCCACAGCACCACCGATCCGGCGGTCGCACCCACGGCGGTGACGACCGCCGTCGCGGCGCGCTCGGCCGTGGACTGCGGCTTCGTTTCGGGTGCAGCACCGTTCATGCCCGCCGACCAGTGGCACACCCGCCGGTCGACGACTGCGGTGATCGCGTAGGCGGCGCCGGCCAGCAACGTCGCGTACAGCGCCAGTGCCCACGTGCGTTCGACGTCGAGTGATTGCTGCGCGTACACCATGGCGACGCCGAGACCCGATTCCGCGCCGAGGTATTCGCCGATGATCGCACCGAGCACCGCCGCGGGGGCCGCGATCCGCAGACCGCCGAACGTCGCCGGCAGCGCGGCCGGCAGACGGACCCGGAGGAACTGCTGCCACTTGGAACCGCCGGCCGTGCTCACGACATCCAGTGCCGACCGGTCGGCGGATTTCGCGCCGAGCATCAGCGCGACCAGGGTCGTGAAGAACACGCCCTGTGCCGCGATCACGATCTGCGGACGGTCCCCGTCGAGAACCGCGGTGAGGATCGGTGCGATCGCGATCACCGGAAGGCAGTACAGGGCCAGGGCCACCTGAGTCGCGATCTTCTCGACCGGGCGCACGGTGAGGAACACCAGGGCCAGGACGAACGCGAGGGCGTTGCCGAACAACCAGCCCAGACCGGCTTCCCGTGCGGTCTGCACGAGGTTCGGCCACACCATCGACCGGTCGGTGACGGCCTGCGCGACGATCGATGTCGGCGTGGGCAGCGCGTAGTACGACGAGAACACCGTCGCGGCCAGCACCTGCCAGAGCACGAGCAACACTGCGATGCCGGCGACGCGGGGCAGCCATCCCGCGAGCCGGTCCCGCATCGGCGCGCCGAGCGCGGACGTCACGGTCGCGCCGGTGGCTGCGACCATCGGCACCGCGGTCACGCGGGACGCTCCGGCGTCCGGAAGCCGCGGTGCAGTGGACATTTCTCGGTGAGCGACATGTCTGATGATCCTCCGTTCCTCATTCGAACCTCCCGAGTCGTCAGTTCACGAATGCTCGCTGCATGCGCGTCGCGATTCGGCGGTGATCGGCCAGCGCATCGGTCAGGCCGGGCAGGCGAAGCTCCCCGGAATCCACCAGGACCCGGCCGTTCACGACCGTCGTCCAGGCCCGCGCGGGACCACAACGCAGCAGCGCCTCGACAGGATCGGTGAGCGCGCCGGCCAGGGAAACCGGATCGAGGTGCCAGGCCACGAGGTCGGCGACCGAACCCGGTGTGAGCCTTCCCAGTTCGTCGTCCCAACCGAGACAGCGAGCGGACCCGACGGTGGCGATCTCGAGCGCGTCACGCGCGGTCGTCGCGGTCGGCCCACCGGAGAAACGACCGAGCAGCAGCGCCGTGCGCGCCTCGAGCCACAACGAGGCGTGATCGGTGGATGCCGATCCGTCGCACCCGAGCCCGACGGCAGTTCCGTTGCGGCGCAGTTCGGCCACCCGCGCGGTGCCGCCGCCGATGAGCATGTTCGAGCTCGGGCAGTGGGCGACACCGACGCCGGCGGCACCCAGCCGGCGGGCCTCGTCGTCGGACGGGTGGATGAAATGCGCGACCCACGAGCGGTCGACGGCCCACCCGAGTTCCTCGAAGTGTTCGACGGGTGTCCGGCCGTACCTGGCGAGACAGTAGGCATGCTCGTCGAGGTCCTCGGCGAGATGGGTGTGCATCCGCGTACCGGTGCGCTCGGACAGTTCCGCGGTCCGCCGCATCAGGGTCTCGTCCACCGAGAACGGCGAGCACGGTGCGAGAGCGATCCGCGTCATCGCTCCCGGCGATGGATCGTGGTAGGTGTCGATCAACCGCTGACTGTCGACCAGGATCGTGTCGCAGTCCTGGGTCACGCTGTCCGGTGGAAGTCCACCGTCCTTGACGGACAAGGACATCGAACCCCGCGTCGGGTAGAAGCGGAAACCGATGTCACGTGCGGCGCGGATCTGCGCGTCGATCAGGTTCGGCTTCGGATGCACGTAGAGGTGATCGGTGGAGGTCGTGCACCCTCCGAGCAGGAGCTCGGCGAGGCCGACGTAGGTCGAGACGTACACCGCTTCCTCGTCGAGGCCGGCCCAGATCGGATACAGCCCGGACAGCCAGTCGAACAACGACCCGTTGACCACCGGGCCGTAGGAACGGGTCAGATTCTGATAGATGTGGTGATGCGTATTGACCAGGCCCGGAGTCACGGTACGACCGCCGACGGAAATACTCTGCTGTGCAGAAGGTTCCGTACCGGAGTCCCCGACCGCGGCGACGCGGCCCGACGACACCGCAAGCCAGGCACCGGACCGCTCGGAACCGGGTCCGAGAACCAGATGACCGATGTCACGGATCACGAGATCGTGCACGAGGAACCTCCACTGACAGACGTGTGTGTCTGTGACGGCCCTCGCACCCATCACCGGAAGTTCGAGTCCTCCTCCGGAGGGGAGCTCCGGATCGTTGACCGGCTGCGCCGGACGGACTGTGCAGGCACCTCGGGGATGCCCTTACGACACAAGAAGTTACGGATCGGGATGAACGTTCTCTTTGCGCATCCGTTAACGGTGCGTAACACGACTTCATGGCTTGACAGAGCGGGTCGCGAGCGGCACGGTGAGGGTTCGCACCGGACCCGCACTCGCGCAGCCGTCCCCGGCCGCACCCGTTCCGGTCGTTCCCGAATCGTCCATGGATCGGAGTTGCGACATCGTGACTGTTACCTCTTCACCGGCTGTCCCGGCACCGGACACCGCGGCGGGCCCGCCGGACGCCACCGGACTGCGCCCTCTCGGCACAGGACTCGACATCACCGGCCTGTCCCGCCGCTTCACGTCGGGCCGGAACACCGTCACGGCGCTCGACAGCGTGGACCTGCGTACCTCCGAAGGACAGTTCCTCTCGGTCCTGGGACCGTCCGGATGCGGTAAGTCGACCGTCCTGCGGATCCTCGCCGGCCTCGATCACCCGGATGCCGGCACGGTACTCGTGAACGGCATGAGTCCGCAGGAACTACGGGAGGCCCACGAACTCGGTGTGGCGTTCCAGGATTCGGCGTTGCTACCGTGGCGGACCGTCGAGGCGAACATCGCCCTTCCCCGTCAGGTTGCGGGTCTTCCCGCAGATGCCGGACTGGTCCGGGAACTCGTCGAACTCGTGGGGTTGACAGGGTTCGAGAAGTCCAAGCCCGCCCAACTGTCCGGAGGTATGCGACAGCGGGTGTCCATCGCACGGGCTCTGGTGTTGCGTCCGTCGGTGCTGCTGCTCGACGAGCCGTTCGGGGCGCTGGACGACATGACCCGCCAGCGCCTGAACCTCGAACTGCAGCGCATCTGGACCGAGAAGCCCGCCACCACCCTCATGGTGACCCACGGCATCGCCGAGGCCGTGCTGCTGTCCGACGCGGTCGCGGTGATGAGCGCGCGACCGGGCCGGGTGCTCGACGTCGTCCCGATCGACCTGCCTCGTCCCCGCACGGCGGAGACGATGCGGAGCCCGGAGTTCCACGCCTATGTCGACCGGCTGTCCGGGCTGCTGTTCCACAACGGGGATTCGGTCGGCGTCTGAACGCGCCCGCCGTCGCACGGAGGCGCGTGACGCCCTCGCCGTTCCCGGATCCAGAGCAGCACAGCGCATGCGGGAAAGACGGCGCCGAGTACGCACACCGCCCGCCATCCTGCACCGAAGTAGACGAGGGTGGACAGCACACTGCCGAGCGATCCGGCGAGAAAGTAGCAGGTCATGTAGGCGGTGTTGAGGCGACTTCTCGCATCGGGCCGCAGCGGATAGATCAGACTCTGGTTGCTGATGTGTGTTCCTTGAATCCCCAGGTCCAGTAACGCAACACCGACCGCCAATGCGACGACGTGGTGCTCCCCCACAGCGAGCAGGGCGAAACTCCCGGCGGTGACCGCCGTGAAGAATCCGGTCTGGTGACGCGCGTATCCCCGGTCCGCCAGAGAACCGGCGGCACGAGCGGCAAGTGCGCCGGCCACGCCGAAGAGGGTGAAGCACCCGATGCGAGCATCGGACCATCCGTAGGCGGGTCCGGCGAGCAGAAATCCGACAGTCGTCCAGAACACTCCGAATGACGCGTATGTCAGTGCGCCGTAGGCGATTCGTTGCCGCAGCACCGGTTCGTCGGACACCAGTTCGACGACGGAGGCGAGCACCGCTCGGTACCCGGCGTTCGTGGCCGGAACGGACACCGGCAGGGCGCGGACCAACAGCAGGGTGAGCAGCATGAGCACCGCTGCACACATGAACACGGCTCGCCAGCCGGCGACCTCGGCGATCAGTCCTGCCACCACCCGGGAGAGCAGGATGCCCAGCAGCAGACCGGTCATCACATTGCCGATGACGCGTCCGCGTTCGTCGTCGTGGGCGAGGCTCGCGGCGAAGGGCACCAGGATCTGGCCGACGACCGATCCGGTGCTGACCAGAACTGCGGACGCCGCGAGGATCTGCCAGCCGGGTGACCATGCCATGACCACGAGTCCCACAGCGGTGACGAGCAGCAACCAGCGCAGAAGATTCCTGCGTTCGACCATGTCGCCCACAGGAACCAGGAATGCCAGTCCGAGGGCGTACCCGACCTGGCCGGCCGTGACGACGAGCCCGGCCTCGGAGGTGGAGGCGTCGAAGGTCCCGGCGATCGCACCGACGAGGGGCTGCGCGTAGTAGCTGTTGGCCACGACCAACCCGGATGCGAGCGCCATCACGGCGACGAGGCGGCGATCCATTCGAGGCCGCGGCGTATCGGTACGGGACATGACTCCGATCGTGGAACGAAATCCACTAATCTGTCCAACAGGATAAATTCATAACATCGAGAAACAGGATCGATCAATGGAGCTTCGTCAGCTTCGCCATTTCGTGGCGGTCGCCGAGCAAGGCCACTTCACCCGGGCCGCCGAATCGGTACATCTGTCCCAATCTGCGCTGAGTTCGTCGATCCGCGCCCTGGAGGACGAGCTCGGCGTCACGCTGTTCGAGCGAACCACGCGCTCGGTGGTGCCCACCGATGCCGGCACCGTGCTCTATCCCCATGCGCAGAGGATGCTGGGCGAGGCGCGGGACGCCGTGGTCGCCCTCGAGCGATTGCGAACCGGTGAGGCAGGCACGCTGACTCTGGGGACCGTGCAGACCTTCACCGCGGTGGACATACCCGCACTGCTGGCGCGGCTGCACAGGACACGTCCGGGAATCGACGTGACGCTGCGAGAGGGCACCACGGCCGAACTTCTCGATGCCGTGGCCGCAGCCGAACTCGACCTGGCGTTCGTCGCGCTCGACGCGCGCCCGCTTCCCCGGGGGCTGACCGCGCTGCAGACCTACCGCGAGGAGCTGACGGTCGTCGTGGCGCCGGGCCACCTCCTCACCGCCGTGGACCGGATCGAGCTGGAAGCACTGACTGCGTATCCGTTCGTCGACTTCCAGGCCGGCACCGGCCTGCAGACCACGATCGAATCACTCTTCACCGCTGCCGGGGCACACCGCCACATCACCTTCCGGGTCGGCAGCATCGACCGGGTGCTCGAACTGGTGCGCCACGGCCTCGGTATCGCCGTCGTACCCGACCCCATCGCCCTGCGCAGCGGTCTGCACCGGATCCACATTCATCCCGGAAGCCCTCTCCGGACCGTCGCACTCGTGGGCCGGGCCCCCGCGTCCCCGAGCATGGCCGCGGAGCTCTTTCTCGAGCTGCTCGGCACCCCGTAGCCGGAGCCGGGAACGCCGAGGACGGGTTCACTCCTGCAGCAGACGCCAGATTCGGTCCCGCGAGAGCGGCAGCTCGTGCGGCCGCTCACCGATCGCACGACGCACCGCGTTCGCCAGCGCCGCGGCGACGGGGTTGAACGGCGCCTCGCTCATCGACTTCGCGCCCATCGGGCCGATCGAGTCGAACGTGTCGACGAAGTGCACCTCGGTGCGCGGCACGTCCCCGAACTGCGGAATGTGGTAGTTGCGAAGTACATTCGTGATCACCCGGCCGTGGTCGTCGGTGATCAGTTCCTCGTAGAGGGCCGTGCCGATCCCCTGTGCGGTGCCGCCTTCCACCTGCCCGCGGCACTGTTCCGGGTTGACGACAGTACCGGCGTCGGCTGCCTGCACCGACTGCAGGATACGGATTTCCCCGGTGCGCACATCCACCGCGACCCGGAATCCCTGGACGTTGAACGACAGCGACCTCGGCAGTCCGCCGTGGTTACCCTCCGCGCGCAGCGGCTCACCGGCCGCCGCGAGCAGTTCCGCCGGTGTCACCAGGACGTCCCCGGCGCGGGCGCCGTCCGGTTCGAGCACGACCGCGTCGGCGTCGGTGCCGGTCAGTTCGGCGGCGAGTTTGCGGATGCGGCCGTGCAGTTCGCGGGACGCGGCCAGCAGCGCCTTGGCGGCGACCACGGTCCCGGCGGATCCGTAGGCGCCGGTGTCGTAGGTGGTGACGTCCGTGTCGGACTGCTCGACCCGGATCCGATCGGGACCGGTGCCCAGTTCGGTGGCGGCGATCTGGGTGTGCACCGTGGTGGTGCCGTTGCCGAACTCGGCGGTGCCGACACGCGCGAGATATGTTCCGTCGGAGTTCAATTCGATCGAGGTTTCGGCACAGTGGCCACCGGGTGGGTTGGACGCGATCATCGAAAGCGCCATACCCTCGCCGACGCGCCACTGCGCACCGGCCGGCGCCGCGACGCCGTTACCCCGGGAGAGGGCGTCCTGCACGACGTCGAGACACCTGTCGAGACCGTAGCTGCCGAACACGAGATCGGCGCCCTCCGGATGCGCTCCGACCAGATCGTCGCCCGGCACGACGATGTTGCGCCGCCGCAGTTCGTAGGGGTCGATGCCGAGTTCCAGCGCGAGCTCGTCCATCGCGGATTCGACGGCGAAGACCACCTGCCCGAGGCCGTATCCGCGGAACGCCCCCGACGGGCGGTTGTTCGTGTACACCGACTGGGCGTCGACACGCTTGTTCGGGCACCGGTACACCTCGACGGATTCGCCGCAGCCGTGGAACATGACACTCGCCGAATGGTTTCCGTATGCGCCGCCGTCGTTGAGCACGTCGATGGTCAGGGCGGTGAGGATTCCGTCGGCGTCGGCGGCGACGGTGACGTCGATGCGCATCGGGTGCCGGCACGGCGCGATCGTCAGCTGGTCGCTGCGCGTGAACTCCCACTGCACGGGCCGGCCGGTCCGCAGCACGGCGGCGGCGACGACGTCCTCGACGAGCATCTCCTGCTTCCCGCCGAAACCGCCGCCGACCCGCGCGGTGAACACGCGCACCCGGTCCCGCTCGAGACCGAAGATGTGGCACAGCTCGTCCCGGACGAGGAACGGCACCTGGGTGGAGCTGCGGATCACCAGACGCCCGTCGTCGTCGATCCAGCCGATGGCCCCGTGGGTTTCGAGGTGGGTGTGCTGCACCCGCTGGGTCTGCCACCGTCCGCGCACGACCGCGGCAGCCGCAGCGATCCCGGCATCCACGTCCCCGATCCCGCCGTGTAATTCACCGATGATGTTGTGGGTCGGGTCGCCGATCCGCGAGTCCGGTCCCTTGTCCGCGTGCAGCAGCGGCGCTCCGGGGGCACGGGCCTCGTCCGGGTCCAGCACGAACGGCAGCACCTCGTACTCGATGTCGAGCAGGCGGCAGCCTTCCTGCGCGATCGCCGGTGTTTCGGCGACGACGACGGCGACACGCTGCCCGTGGAAGCGCAGCACCCGATCGAAGAGTCTGGTGTCGTCGGGATCCTCGGTCCGGTTCTCGTGCCGTGCAGTCGAGTACGCGACGTCGGGGGCGTCCCGATGGCAGAGCACCGCGTGCACACCGGGCAGTGCCTCGGCCGCAGCCGTGTCGATCGCGGTGATGCGGGCGTGCGCGTGCGGACTGCCGAGCACCGCGACGTGCAACGCGCCCTCGACCACGGTGTCGAACGTGTATTCCTCTGTGCCGGTGACTACCCGGGGGCCGGCAGGCGCCGGCTGCGACCGGCCGCACGACGGTGCGGACCCGGCAGGATCGACGTTGGTCACCCCGTGCAGGGCGTCGTCGATGGACCGGTAGCCGGTGCACCGGCACAGGTTGCCCTTGAGCCGGTTCGGCAGGTGGTCGAGATCGTCGTCGGTGAACGTCGAGGCGGTGACGATCATTCCGGCGGTGCAGAATCCGCACTGGAAACCTGCGGCCTCGACGAACCTGCGCTGGATCGGATGCAGGTTTCCGGGTGTGCCGAGCCCGGACACGGTGGTGACGACGTGGCCGCCGGCACGCTGGGCGGGGTAGACGCAGGAGTGCACCGCCTCGCCGTCGACGAGGACAGAACAGGCACCGCAGTCACCGGCGTCGCAGCCCTTCTTCACCTCGAAGTGGGTGTTCTCGCGCAGCAGGGTGCGCAGGCACTGCCCGGGCCGGACGGGAGCGTCGATCTCACGGCCGTTCACGGTGAATTTCACGACAGCTCCTCACAGATCTCACCGGCGAGCACGGCGGTGACCGCACGTCGCCAGTCCGCCGCGCCGTGTGCATCGGTGAGGTACGCCGGAACCGGAATCCGTTCGCGCAGTGTGTTCCCCAATTCTCCCGGGCCGGGAATACGGTCGAATCTCAGCGCGTACGGACGGTCGGTGGCGGCGGTGACGGTCAGCACGAACGTCCCGTCCCGGTCCCGGCGGCCGATCACGACCGCACCCGACCGCCCGAGCGGAGACAACGCGATCTTCCGGAACGCGGTGCGCGCCTCCAACGATCGGACAGGTATGTGGATGCTGCGTAGGACTTCGCCGGCGCCGAGAGCGTTGGCGGCACTCCCGGTCACGAAGTCCGCCAGCGGCATTCGACGATCGGTTCCGTCCGGAGACCAGATCAGCACGGTTCCGTCGAGGGCCGCGACCAGGGAGATCATGGCACCGGCCGGAAACGACAGACACAGGTTGCCACCGACCGTCGCACGTTTCCAGATCTTCCACGACGCCAGCAGCGCGGACGCGCACTGCCGGAACAGCGGTGCCGCAGTCCACATTCCGGAATCGGACAGCGCCGCGATCTGCTCCACGGTGCAGGTCGCGGCGATCTCGATCCCGTCGTCGTCGGCGGTGAGCGCCGGCCACCCGAGACCCGTCAGATCCAGCAGTCGTGTCAGGTGCGGCTGCGGTTCGGAGAACAACCACGTTCCCCCTCCGACGAATGCCGTGCCCGGCTCGGTCACGAGATCGACGCGATCACGGGCGACCGTGTAGTCGGTGACGGTGTGCAGATCCATGACCTCACCCCGCTTTCGCGACGAGGGCGCGGTGCGCGGCGGCGACCTCACCCGCGACGGTGTCCTCGTCCACCGTGAGGACCTCGTCACGGCGCACCACCTCGCGGCCGTTGATCAACAGCAGTTCGAGGGGCGGCTGCGAACCCAGCACGATCGCCGCGACCGGGTCGGTGATCCCGGAGTGCGCGAGCGTGTCGATGCGCCACAGCGCGAGATCGGCGAGTTTGCCCACCTCGACGGATCCGAGCTCGTTCTCCCTGCCCAGCACTCGGGCTCCGCCGATCGTGGCGAGCTCGAGGCTCTGCCGCACCGTCATCGCACGGGGCCCGCTGCGGGCGCGGGCGAACAGTGCCGCATGGTGAGCCTCCTCGAGCATGCAGCACGATTCGTTGCTGGCGGCGCCGTCCACGCCGAGACCGAGCGGCACTCCCGCCGCGTACAGGTCGGCGGCACGCGCGATACCCGCGCCGAGCCTGCCGTTCGAGGTCGGACAATGCGCGGCTCCGGTGCCGGATGCGGCCAGGACACCGATGTCGCGGTCGTCGAGGTGCACGGCGTGCGCGTACCAGACGTCCGGGCCGGTCCAGCCGAGCGACTCCATGTACTGCACGGGGTTGCAACCGAACCGTTCGAGGCAGAATTCCTGTTCGTCGAGCGTCTCGGCGAGGTGCGTGTGCAGGCGCACCCCGAGATCGCGGGCCAGCACCGCGGATCGGCGCAGCAGCTCGGTGGTCACGGAGAACGGTGAGCACGGCGCCAGCGCGATCCGCAGCATCGAATCGAACGACGGATCGTGCCACTGCTCGACCGCCTGCCGGCTGCCGTCGAGGATCGCGTCGAGGTCCTCGACGATGTGGTCCGGCGGCAGGCCCCCGGCGCTGGTGCCCAGATCCATCGAACCGCGGCACGGATGGAACCGGATTCCGACCTCGGCGGCCGCGGCGATCTCCGCGCCGAACACGTCGCCGCCGTCGCGGGGCACGACGTAATGGTGGTCGGTGCTCGTCGTGCACCCGGTTTTCGCGAGGTGCGCGAGCGCGCCCTTCGCCGCGACGTGCACGGCGTCGGCGTCGATCCCGGCCCACACGGGATAGAGCGTGGTGAGCCATTCGAACAGCGTGTGGTCGACCGCGAGCCCACGGGTGATCCACTGGTACAGGTGGTGATGGGTGTTGATCAATCCGGGCGTGACCACGCATCCGCTGCCGTCGACGACCGTGGCGCGATCGTATCCGGCCGGTTCACCGGCACCGACCTCGGTGATGCGACTACCGTCCACGACGACGTATCCGCGGCGGTGCTCGGTACGGGCGGCGTCCATCGTCACCACGTAGGCGTTGCGGATCACGATCGGGGCCGTCGGCTGTTGCGGATTCATCGGCGCTGCTCCTCACCCTTGCGAACAGTTCCAGTCAACCTCCGAATCGGCCGCAATATCGCGTGCAGCATCGACGAAACCGAATCGAAACAGCGGCTTCCTATTGTGCGATCGTCCAATCCCGCGGATCCGGTGGCGGTTGCTGTCGGTCCTCGCCCGGAAGGAGTGACGATCGTGCTGCTGCAGGACGTCCTCGACGCACCCGATCTCGGTATCCGGCTCCTCCACGGCGCCGCGGCGCTCACCCGCCCGGTGCACCGCGCGTGCACCACCGACATGCCCGACCCGACCCGCTACGTCAGCACCGGATCGGTGGTGTTCACGGGGCTCGTGTGGCGGCGCGCGCCGGAGGACTCGGAGGTGTTCGTCGCGCATCTCGTCCGGTCCGGGGTCGCGGCCGTCGCGGCCGGAGAGGCCCTGTTCGGCGAGGTGCCCGCGGACTTCGTCGATGCCTGTGTGCGGCACGATCTACCGTTGCTGGCGGTACCCGACGAGGTGCCGTTCAGCCGAGTCATCGAGTTCATGACCCGGCAGTGGTCCGGTGCCCGGATGGACCGGCTGCAGACCGGCCTGGCCCGCCAGCGCAGGTTGCTCGCCGCGTTCGCGGACGGTCACGCGCTCGACGATCTTCTCGCCCGGCTGTGCCGCGAATTCGATGTTCCGGCATGGTTGTTCACCGCGACCGGCACCCTCGTGGCCGGGAACGGCCCGGTGGACGAAACCGCGGTCGACGCGATCTGCACGACCGCGCTGACCACACCGCGCTTCCCCGCCACGACCGGCGGCGGACACACGGTGCTGCCGGTCGGTGCAGCCCTGCGCGACCGCACGACGGCGTGGTTCCTCGCACTCGGGCCGGGGACGGCCGGCCCCGAGGAATGCCTCGACGCGTTCACGGAACTCGCGACGGTCGCCGCACTCGAGCGGGTACGGCGCGAGGACCGGCGGCGTGCGGTGTGGGAGACCTCGGACGCGCGGCACCTGGCGGACGTGGTCGGGGCGGCCCACCCGTCGGGCACCCCGCTCGTGGCGGTCGTCGTCGAGCGCGCACCCGCCGCGACCCCCGAACAGCGGATCGCCCTGCGCGCCGCGGTGCACGATGCGCTGCCGTCGTGTGTGACCGGGATCGACGCGGGCGGACGCGTCGTCGCGGTGGTGCCGGGCACCGGGTCCTGCATCATCACGGCACTCGGGCGCCGGCTCGGTCGTCTCACCCCCGCGCTCGCCGGCGGACGGATCGCCGCCGGGGTGAGCGGCACGTGTGCCGGTGAGTCGATCGACGGCGGGATCCGCTCGGCCCAGGCCGCCGCGGCCATCGCGCGTGAGGACGCCGATCAGGTGTCGGTGCGGGCCGCGGAACTGGATTCCGCGGTGGGTCTGCTGGCCGCGGTGCCCGACCGGGTGCGCCGCGCGTTCGCCGACCGCACCCTGGGGCAGGTCCTCGACTACGACCGCCGCAGCCGGGCCGGCCTGATGACCACCCTCGAGGCGTTCCTGGACTGCGACGGCTCGTGGCGGCGCACCGCGGATCGGCTGCACCTGCACCCCAACACTGTGCGCTACCGGATCGGACGCGTCGAGGCGCTCACCGGACGCAACCTCGCACACACCGGCGACCGGCTCGATGTGTTCCTGGCCGTGCGGGCGCTGACCTGAGCTCAGGCACGCCCGGTGTATTCGTCCCAGGCGATGCCGGCCTCGGGAGCGTCCTCACGTTGCACGGTCACGTGCATGAGCCCGTACGGACGGTCGTCGGCGTGGAACACCTCGCCGCGGTTCGGGATACCGAAAGCGTCGAGGTCGTACAGGAAATGATGCTTGTTGGGCGCCTGCAGGCGGATCTCCGCGAGATACGGGAATGCCTCGAGGACCGCGCGTCCCATCTCGAACAGGGTCTGCTGCAAGGCTTTCGACTGCAGGTTCGCGAACCGGTCGAGCATCACCGCGCGAACACCCGCGTAGGTCCGGTCCCAGTCGGCGTCGGTGTGCGCGTACCGCCACCGGACGACGAGACTGGTCGCGAGAACGCGATCGTCGGTGGGTTCGAGCACCGTGAACGGATCCTCGAGGAACCCGGAGAACTCGGAGCCGGTGGACTTGAGGACCACCAGATCCTTCAGCCCCGCGACGACCCATTCCCGGCGGGTGCCCCCGGCACCGGAGACGGTGATCGCGGCGGTACGCACCTCCGAGCCCTTCCGGGTCCACGTGTGCGGATGATCTCCGACACGCTCCCACGGGAAGTCCTCGATCTCGATGCGCGCGGAGGACACCGGACCGATGTCGTCGACGAAGTGCCGGGCGAGCGCAAGCCCGTAGTCCTCGACCGACCCGCGCAGGTGCGTCGCGGCGTAGGCGAAGATCGTCTGCTTCTGACTGTCGGTGGGCAGCACGGCGTGCTGATCGCCCGTCACGTGCGCAGCGTCGAAATCGCCGCGCAGGCTCGACGTGACGTTCAGGTCGCGGATCTCGTGCCGGACGGTGTCGCGGTAGATGCGCACGACCCGGTTCTCGGCCTTGCCGTACCGATTCGGGCCGAGAACGATCCGGCCGGTCAGGTGGTTCACGGGCACAGGGTCCACGGATCAGCTCCCTCGGTAGGTGGAGTACGAGAACGGCGACAGCAGCAGCGGCACGTGGAGGTGCCGGTCGTCGTGCGGGACGCGGAAGGTCACGACGACCTCCGGATAGAACGACTCGGTGCCGCGCGCCTCGAAGTACCCGCCGGTGGCGAACGTGAGGGTGTACGTGCCCGGCTCGAGCGGAACATCGCCGAACGAACCGATGCGGCCGTCGTCGTCGGTGACCCCGGACGCGAGGGGCGTGCCCCCGCTCGCGAGCGTCACCGTCACTCCGGTGGCAGGAACGCCGGCGGTGGCGTCGAGGATGTGTGTACTCACAGTGCTCACTCGTTACCTCCAGTGCCCTCCGCGCCGGCCGCACCGTCGATCAGCAGTTCCAGCCGCAGGCGGTTGATGTCGGCGAGCGCGGCACGAACCTCCCCGCGCTCGGTCTCGGCGTCGTGGCCCAGCCGCCGGTTCAGGATCCCGAGCAGTTCACCGGCCGAACGACCCGCGGCACGCACGAGGTACACGTGCCCGAACTTCTCCTCGTAGGCGCGGTTCCCGGCGGCCAGCGCCGCGCGCACCTCCGCGGTCGAGGTCGCCACGGACGCCTGTTCCCGCTGCGATGCCGCACTGTCGCTGCGCTCACCGATCCGCGGATGCCCGGACAAGGCGTCAGCGAGTTCGGCGTCGCTCAGAGTGAGGGCGAGATCGGCCGCGGCCCGCAGCAGGGCATCGCGGTTGCCGTACGGCCGGGCCGCGGCCACCCGATGCGCCCACGCGGGACTGCTGCAGCACGTCTGCAAGAGCGCGACGGCCTCGTCGTCGGGCAGCGCATCGAATGTCGCACAGTGCACGGTTCCTCCGATCTGTTCCCCTCCACCTTGACGGATCGGCGGCCACGGCAACGGGAACACCGCGACAAAGTCGACGGGGAGCGTCCGGCCCGATTTGGAGGATCAGCCAACCCGCGCAACGAGGCCGGACATCTCGACGATCTGTCCGCGCAGCCAGGTGTGCGCGGGATCGGACTCGTGCACTTCGTGCCACACCGCGTACTGCCGCACCGGCGCCAGCGCGAATGCCGGCTCGAGGATGCGGATGTCCGCGCTTCCGGCGAGCCGTGCCGCCATCCGCGCGGGCAGGAGGGTGACCAGGTGGGTTTCCTCCAGCGCATACGGCATCACCGCGACGTTCGAGGTGGTCGCTCCGATCCGGGCGTGCACACCGGCGCGCGCGAGTGACCGGTCGAGGTGGCTGACGCCGTCGTGGGGTGCGTACGACAGCATCGGGTATCGGGCGAGGACCTCCGGGGTGAGCTCGTTCCCGCGGTAGGGATGACCGTGCCACACCGCCCCGACGAACCGGTCGGTGAGTACGAGCGCCCGGCCGCAGCGGTCGAACTGTGGTTGTTCGAGGAGATGGTCGGGCAGGACCGCCAGGTCCACGTCGTGGCGGTGGAATGCGGCCAGGCTCCGCCCGGTGACGGGTCGCAGGTCGAACTGCACGGCGGTGGCCCGGTACCGGTCGGACCGCATCAGCACCCGGAGCAACGCGACCTCGGCGTAGTCACCCGCGAGCACGGTGAACACGCGCGAGTCGCGGGCCGGGTCGAAGTCCGGGGGGCTGAGAATCGACCGTTCGACGGTCGCCAGCACGCTGCGCAGAGGTTCGGCCAACGCCAGCGCACGAGGCGTCGGGCGCAGCGAGCGGCCGTCCTTGACGAGGATCGGGTCTTCGAGCTGCCGTCGCAGCCTCGCCAGGGCGGTGCTGGTGGCCGGTTGCGACATGTGCAGGCGACGCGCGGCCCGGGTCACGTTGCACTCCGTGAGCAGCGCGTCGAGCACCACGAGCAGGTTGAGGTCGACCCGTCGCAAATCCACCCTGTCTCCCCACACCCGGCCCCACTGTGAAATTCCACCGGATCTTAACCCGTGCGTAGTCCGATTCGACACATATGTCCAGACATATATCTGCTATTCGAATGTGCCTCGCACCTTGTGCGCGGCATGCGCCATTCCTAGTCTGACCTCCTGAATCCCCCCGAAATCTGTTTCGACATCGCCATATTCGTGTATAACGCCGTTTCCCCAGGCCCGGTGGTGCCCGAAGCTCGAAAGGAATCGGTCCTTCCATGAGCCGAGCAGCGCGGCCGTTACGGTCCTTTTCGCCGCAGAACTGGCGCCTGTGGCGCAAGGTCGCGGTGCTGCTCTGCCTGCCGGTGATCGCGGCAAGCCTGTTCGGTGCGTCCCGGGTCAACCGGCTGCTGGAGGAATCCAGGCACTACTCGGCCCAGTCCGAGCAGGTGGCCGTGCTGCCGGCCCTGACCGAGTACGGCACCGCGGTCGCCGGTGCCGGTGCCGCCACGATCCTGGGCATCCCCGCCGAGAACGGGGCGCAGATCGCCGGGGAGAACGAAGGCGTGCTCGTCGATCTGCTGCGCAACGGCAACCTCGATCCCGCGATCGCGGCGCCGGTGGCGCGGATCCTCGAGGACGGCAAACAGCTGCTCGCCAGCTCCCTGTCGCGGCAGATGACCCCGCTCGTCGCCAACGAACGCGTCCGCGAATTCGTCTCCCGCATGACAGACGCGTACCGGGCGATCATCAATTCGTCGACCAACCCGGCGGTCCTGGCCGAAGGCAACACCCTCCTCGACGGCTGGTCGATCCAATGGGTGCTGCTCGACCAGGTCGTGGCGTTCTCGGCGCTGCGCAACGAGCCCGAATCCGCGCTGCTCATGTGGAACACCGCGATGGGCACCGAGCTCGCCGAGCTGCGTGTGCTCGCCGATTCCGTTCCCGACCGGGCACCGGTCGACGCGCTCATCGTCGAAGTCGAGAACCGGCGTGCACTGACCGCGAATCTCGAAGATTCGACAGCCGACGTCGGCACGTTGCGCAACTCTCTGTTCGCCGCGTTGATGGGGTACAACGAGTTCGTCGACGCCTCGGCCGACAAGATCGTCGTCACCCTCGACGACCTCGCCTCCCGGACCCGCGCGGAATCGTGGCGAGACGGCATCGCCGTCGTCACGGTCCTCGGCCTCGCGATTGTCCTCGCGATCGCCATGTCGGTCTCGCTCGTCCGGCCGCTGCGACGGCTGCGCGACGACACGCTGCGCGCCGCCGAGCACGACCTGCCCGAGGCCATCACCAGCATCCGCGAGGGTGGCGACATCGACTCGGTGGTGCTGCCGCCGGTCCGGGTGAACACCGTCGAGGAGGTCGGCCAGGTCGCTCGCGCCGTGGACACCATGAAGTTCGAGGCCCTGCGCCTCGCCGGCGAGCAGGCGCACCTGCGGCGGCAGGTCAACGAGATGCTCGAAACGCTCGCGCGACGCAACAAAACCCTCGTCGAACAGCAGCTTTCGCTGATCGAATCGCTCGAGTTCGAGGAGAAGGATCCCGCCCGGCTGCAGAGTCTGTTCGCGCTCGACCACCTCGCCGCCCGGATGCGCCGCACCGGCGACTCCCTGCTCGTGCTCGCCGGAACCCGGCAGCGTCTCGGCCGTATGCCCGACACACCGCTCGGCGACGTGCTGCGGGGGGCCGTGTCCCAGGTGGAGAACTACGAGCGCGTGCACATCGGCGCGATGCCGGCCGGAAACCTCGTCGGCAGCGCCGTCGCCGACGTCGCCCATCTCGTCGCCGAGTTGCTCGACAACGCGCTGCGCGCCTCGCCACCGAACACCACGGTCAAGTTCGCGTTCTCCGGCGCGGTCGACGGCGGGATGCTCCTCGAAATCGCCGACCAGGGCATCGGCATCCCCGCCGAAGATCTCGCGGAGGTCAACGCGAGACTGGCATCCGGCAACGAGAACGCGACCGGCGCGACCCGGCGCATGGGCCTGTTCGTGGTGGCGCGGCTCGCCGAACGGCACGGCATCACCATCCGGCTGCGCCCGACCTTCGATACCGCGGCGAACAGCGGGATCACCGCCAGCGTGTACATTCCGACGAAACTACTCACCGGCACAAGCCATTTCGTCGACCCCTATCGCGTCGAGCCGCGGCGGCTGCCGGGCAACGACTACGAGCCGACGCCGTACGGCGGTGCCGTCGAGCCGTACCACGGGGTGATCCCCGAGACCCCCGAACCGGATCCGCAGGTGGCCACGCAGCAGTGGCAGCCCGTGGGTGCGGCCAGCGGTGCACACCACCACCGCCCGTCCGAGCCGTGGCAACCGGACAGCCCCGACACCCAGGGGTGGACGCTGCGTCCCTGACGCCCGGCGCGGTCCGCGATTGGCACAGGGCCACGGTGGTCTGCGACCGTGGACACATGAGCGAACCGCGGATCGACGTCCACCAGCATGTGTGGCCGGAGCCGTTTCTGGCCGCGCTGCGGGCGCGGCGGTCCGCGCCCCGGCTCGACGACTGGACTTTGCACACGACCGGGGAGCCACCGTACCGGGTGGAGCCCGGCGATCATTCGATCTCGGCGCGTGCCGAACTCGCCGCGGCGGACGGAATCGATCTCGCGCTGGTGTCGCTGTCGAGTCCGCTCGGCATCGAGTCGTTGCCTGCGGACGAGGCCCGGCCGTTGCTCGACGCGTATCACGAAGGGGTGCTCGCGCTGCCCCGCCCGTTCGGGGCGTGGGCGGCCGCGGGACTCGACGTCCCCGACCCGGCTGCGCTGCGCGATGTCCTCGCAGCAGGGTGTGTGGGTCTACAGCTGCCCGCGAACGCCCTGGCGGACGGCGCCGGATACGAGCATTGCGCCCCGCTGCTGGCCGAACTGGAGCGGAGCGGCAAGCCTCTGTTCGTGCACCCCGGGCCGGTGCCGTCCGCGAGCGGCCCGGCGTGGTGGGCTGCGGTCGTCGGGTACGTCGGGCAGATGCACGCGGCGTGGTTCGCATGGCACGAGTACGGTGCGCGCCGGTACCCGCGGTTGCGGGTGGTGTTCGCGATGCTGGCCGGACTCGCTCCGCTGCACGGCGATCGTCTTGCCGCGCGCGGAGGGCCGGAGGGACTCCCGGCGGCCGGCGTGTTCGTCGAGACGTCGTCGTACGGACACGGGATCGTCGATGCGGTGGCCGCGCAGCTCGGCGCCGACCGTATCGTGCTCGGGTCCGACCGTCCGTACGCGGCGCCGTTGAGCGCCCGGGCCCGGAATCGGCAGCTGCGGGTCGAGAATCCCGCGCTGCTGCTCGGGCCGAGTTTTCCCGCACGAAACCCTTGACAAAGCGAACGATCGCCGATGACATGGGCGGCATGCATCCTTCGGCGACCCCGCGACCACGCGGGCTTCATGTGGACCTCGTCCATGTCGCCGGTGGTTCCTGTGGCTGTTGTTGTCACTGTCTCGACTGACCCCGACAACCCTGCCTGCTCTCGGGTGCGTGCGCCCCCGCCGTACTTCGAGGAACCACGATGTCTGCCCCCGTTCGTCTCCGCACGTCCGTCGATCTCACCGCCGTCGCCCGCTCCATCGCCGCCGACCCCGAACAGTGGCTGCCGTTCGTCCGCTTCGACGCTGAGGAACGCTGGTACACGCGGCTGGCGTTCACCGACGAGTACGAGGTGTGGCTGCTGAGCTGGCTGCCCGGGCAGCGGACCGGCATCCACGACCACGGTGGCAGCGCCGGGGTGTTCGCCGTCGCGGACGGGACGCTGCGCGAGATCGTCGTCGAGGATCCGCGTCCCGGCCTGCTCGACGGTGCGACCGCGGCGTTGTCCACCGCGGTGTACGCCGCCGGGGAGGCCCGGGCGTTCGGCCCCCATCACGTGCACGAGGTTGTCAACGACAGCGACCGTCGCGCCGTGACCGTGCACGTCTATGCGCCGGCGCTGAGTTCCATGCACCGGTACCGCCTCGAGGACGACGTTCTGCGCCTGACGAGTTCCGAACGCGCCGGGGCCGATTGGTGACAAATCCGGCACACGACGGGACCGCGGGTTAGAGTCGGTCGGTCGCCGACCTGCAAGGGAGTTCCCCGCATGAAGAGTCTCGTGCGTACGTTCGCCGCCGCCGCTGCCGCGGCCGTGGTCCTCACCGGTTGTTCCGGCGGGGACACCACCGATCCGCTGGCATCCGGGGGCGACACCGACAGCATCGTCGTCGGATCGGCCAACTTCCCGGAGAACGTCCTGCTCGCTGAGATCTACGCGCAGGCGCTCGAGAGCACCGGCGCCGACGTCACGCGCAGGTTCAACATCGGAAGTCGCGAGATCTACTACGACCAGGTCACCTCCGGCGGCATCACCGTGCTGCCCGAATACAATGGGGCGCTGCTGGCCCGCGTCGACCCGGACAGCACGGCGACCACCACGGACGACGTGAATGCCGCACTGCGCGAATCGCTTCCGGAGGGCGTGCAGATCCTGGACTCGGCGAGCGCCGAGAACAAGGATGCCGTGGTCGTCACCCGGGAGACGGCGGACCGGTACAACCTGGAGAGCATCGCCGACCTCGCTCCGGTCGCGGGCGAGCTCGCGATCGGAGCGGCACCGGAATTCGAGACCCGGCAGCAGGGGGTGGTCGGGTTGAAGGATGTGTACGGCGTGGAGTTCCGGCAGTTCGTCCCCACCGACACGGGCGGGCCGATCACGATCGCCGCGCTCGAGGACGGCACCGTCCAGGCCGCGAACATCTACACCACGGATCCGTCGCTGTCGACGAAACCGTTTGTTGCGCTCTCGGATCCGAAGACGCTGTTCGGCGCACAGAACGTGACGCCGCTCGTGCATCGCGCCGACCTGTCCGACGAGGCGGTCGCCACCCTGAACGAGGTGTCCGCGCAGCTGAGCACCGAGGACCTGATCGTTCTGGTCGGGCAGGTGGTCACGGACGGGGGCGACATCGATGTGGTCGCCGCGGAATGGTTGCAGTCCGCCGGTATCGGGTAGGACACGCAGGTGATCACGTTCGACAGCGTCGAGAAGCGGTATCCGGACGGGACGGTCGCGGTCGACGGGCTCAGCCTCGAGGTGCCGACCGGGACACTCACGGTCCTCGTCGGCCCGTCCGGCTGCGGGAAGACGACGTCGCTGCGCATGATCAACCGGATGGTCGATCCGACCGCCGGCCGGGTTCTGCTCGACGGCAACGACGTTCGCGATCAGGATCCGCAGACTCTGCGGCGCGGCATCGGATACGTCATCCAGCACGCCGGTCTGTTCCCGCACCGCACGGTCGTCGACAACGTCGCGACGGTGCCGCGGCTGCTGGGGGCGACCCGCAGGCAGGCCCGCGCGACCGCGCTCGAGGTGCTCGAACGGGTCGGGCTCGGCGCGGAATACGCGCGGCGCTATCCGGCCCAGTTGTCCGGCGGCCAGCAGCAGCGTGTCGGGGTGGCGCGCGCACTCGCGGCCGATCCGCCGATCCTGCTGATGGACGAGCCGTTCTCCGCGGTGGACCCGGTGGTACGCAAGGAGCTTCAGCAGGAGCTGCTGCGCCTGCAGTCGGTGCTCGCCAAGACGATCGTGCTCGTCACCCACGACATCGACGAGGCGATCACCCTCGGCGACCGGGTCGCGGTGCTCCGCCCGGGCGGGACGCTCGCGCACTACGGTCCGCCGGAGGATCTGCTGACGGCGCCGGCCGACGACTTCGTCGCCGACTTCCTCGGCACGGACCGCGGTGTCCGGCTGCTGTCGTTCTTCCCGTCCGACGACCTGCCGCTGCGCACGGAACCGGTCGTCGACGCCGACGACGATCGTGCCGCGAGCGGCGAAGCGTGGCTGCTGCTCGTCGACACCGAGCGGCGACCGCTCGGTTGGCGCGACCGCGCCGGGGCACTCGTCCCCACGGGCCGGGGATTCGTTCCGGGCCGCGATCCGCTGCGGGTGGCGTTGGACGCGGCGGTGCTCTCCCCGTCCGGGCACGCCGTGGCGGTCGATCCGGACGGTCGGGTGCTCGGCGTGATCAGCCAGGAGGACCTTGCCGGAACGATCCGCGCCCGGCACGCCGCCCGCTCCGCCGGGACCGCCGATCGGACGGATGCGTGAACCTCGGAATCCCTTCGTATCTGGGAAGTTTCAGCGAACTGTTCATCGACCATTTGTTGATGGCGCTGGGGGCGTCGCTGCTGGGACTGGTCGTCGCACTACCGCTGGGGTTGCTGTGCGCGCGCCATCCACGGTGGTATCCGCCGGTGCTCGCGCTCGCGAGTGTGCTGTATTCGATTCCGTCCCTTGCGTTCTTCGTGCTGCTCATCTCGTTCACCGGGATCAGCCGGACGACGGTCGTCATCCCCCTCGCCGTCTACACGCTCGCCGTGCTGGTTCCCAACGTCGTCGACGGCCTGCGCTCGGTCCCGGAGAGCGTACGCCAGTCCGCCACCGCGATGGGGTACTCACCGACCCGCCAGTTGCTGACGGTGGATCTGCCCATCGCATCACCGACGGTGCTGGCCGGCCTGCGCGTCGCGACGGTCGCGAACATCAGCATGGTCAGCGTCGGTGCGCTCATCGGCATGGGGGCGTTCGGATCGCTGTTCACCGCCGCGGTCCAGCTCGACCGGCTGGGCCTCGCGATCACCGGCATCCTCGTGACCGTCGGCATGGCGCTGGTCGTGGACGGGGCGCTGCTGGGGGTGCAGTGGCTGGCGACGCCGTGGCTGCGCCGGACACGGAGCGGGAGGACCCGATGACGACGCTCCTGCACTATCTGTCCGAGTACTTCGGCTCGGCCGCGAACTGGACCGGTCCGGGCGGCATCCCCACCCGCATACGCGAGCATGTCGGCTACACACTGCTCGCGCTGGTCCTGGCGTTCGCTGTCGCGTTTCCGCTGGGTTTGTGGACCGGTCACACCGGCCGGGGCGGTGCCGTGGTCACGCTGGTCGCGAACTCCGCGCGGGCCCTGCCGACCTACGGTCTGCTCGTGCTGCTCGTGGTGCTGTCCGGGATCGGGCTGGTGCCGGTGCTGATTCCGCTGCTCGCGCTCGCGATTCCCCCGATCCTGCTCAACACGTACGAGGGGATTCGCGGCGTCGACCCCGCCCTCACCGACGCCGCACGCGGGATGGGCATGACGCGCCGGCAGGTGCTGCTCGGCGCCCAGTTGCCTGTGGCATTGCCGCTGATCCTGGTGGGGACGCGGACGGCGGCGGTGCAGATCGTCGCGACCGCGACGATCGCTGCCGCTGTCAGCTTCGGCGGGGTCGGGCGTCCGATCGTCGACGGGCTCGCCCGCAGCGACTACGCGCTGGTCGTCGGTGGCGCGGCGTTGGCCGCCCTGTGTTCGCTCGTGGTGCTCGGGATCTTCGCGGTGTTGCGGCGCGTGCTGGTGTCCCCGGGTCTGCGCTGAGCCGGCGAACGTGTCGGACCCCCGGTTCACACTGGTGTTCAACAGGATTGCTCGGCAGGTTTTCGACGGGGCCGGTTTCGACAGGGCCGACTGCGATCAGGGAGGCGCGAGTGTCATGGACACGGAGCGCGGGGCGTTCTTCGGCTGGACTTCGCGGCGGGTGATGCTGCCGCGGACACTGACCGCGGTGGTCTCGGGCACCGCGTCGGGTTCGGGCCTGACGATGGACCGGCAGGTCGCCACCGGGACGGTACGGGGGCGTCTGCTCGCGTACCACGACGCCGACGACGACCACGACTACGTGGCCCTGATGGTCGGGGACGTGCGGGGGTGCGACGACGTGCCGGTCCGCGCAGTCGGTGAGGAGCGCCTGCTTCTGGAGGGTGGACGCAGCGGCCTGCAGGCGGAGATCCTCGTCGGCACCGACGACCGCGACGAGGCCGCCGGGCAACGCGACCTGGATCACCGGCTGTGCTGCGACGGGCCGCTGCGTTCCCTGCTGTGTCATTCCGGTGCGCGGTCGGTCACCGTCGACTGGTGTTCGGTCGGCGCCGCCTGACAGGCCCGGGACCGGGCCACGCCCGAACGATGTCGAGACGTTCGTCACGAACCGGACGCATCGGCGAAGGCGGCGCCTACATCGGACGATGACCGGAAGCCCCCATCGGACCGGGACCTCGGACCGGTATCCATGGTCCCCGTTTTCGATGCCGCAGAGAACGTTTCGAAGGGCATGTGTGTTCGGGGCGGCACGCGCGCCGCCTAGAGTCGCCTTCCGGGACGACGCCCCTCACATCCGTACGGAGGGAGCGCATCACGGAGGTGGCGAACGCGGTGGAATCGAGGCAGTGCTCGCTGATCCGGTCCAATTTCGAATCTCTGACCGACAGTCCCGACCGGACACACGCACTGTCCAACTCGTTCTACTCCATACTCTTTGCGCGCCATCCCGAGACTCGCGAGTACTTTCCCGCGTCGATGGGCGGCCAGCGCGACCGTATCGTGCACGGCCTCGCCCATATCGTCGACGGGCTCGACCGGCCCGATTCGATTCTGCCGTTGGTCCGGCAACTCGGGCGTGAACACCGGAAACACGGGTTCGATCCGTCCCGGTTCGCCTGTCTCACCGAGGCGTTGGCACTGGCCGTGGAACAGGCGAACGGTGACGACTGGACTCGCGATCTCGCCGAATCATGGAGTACTGCCCTCGATCTCGTCACCACCGCGATGACCGATGCGGCTCGCGCCGACCAGGGTCCGGCCGCGTGGGTCGGCACCGTCGTCGAGCATCGACTGCTGACCGACGACATCGCCGTGGTCCGGCTTCGGCTCGACCGGCCGATGGATTACGTTCCGGGACAGTACGTGAGCGTCCAGGTGCCGGGACGGCCACGGATGTGGCGGTATCTGTCACCGGCCACCCCGGCGGACAGCACGGGGATCGTCGAGTTCCATGTCCGGAGAGTGTCGAGCGGCTGGGTCAGCCCGTCGATCGTGCGCCACACCCGGGTCGGGGAGACGTGGGTGCTCGGATCTCCCCTGGGTTCGCTCGGCGATCGCGACGACAGCGACCGTGTAGGGCGCGCACGCTTGATGATCGCGTCCGGCACGGGAATCGCACCGATCCGGGCACAGCTGATGTCGATGGCACGACGCACCGACAACACACCGGTGCACGTGTTCTACTCCGGCCGTTTCTCGTACGACCTCTACGACCTGACGACCCTGGATGCCCTGGCGCGGGTGGCGCCCTGGCTGACGGTGGTCCCGGTCGTCGAGAACGCGGAGAACCCGCGCTGGCACACCGGTCCGGCCGGTCCGCAACCGGCAGTGTACGAGGGCAGCGTGGGCCGGATCGTCGCGGACCACGGCAGGTGGACCGATCACGACGTGCAGATCTGCGGGTCACCGTCGATGGTGCGCACCACCGTGTCGCACCTGCGGGCGGCGGGTGTTCCGCTCGAGCGCATCCACCACGATCCGCAGCCCTGACGCTCCCTCAGATGCCGGGGACGAAGCCGGGATAGACGTAGTGGCCGGGACCGCCACCCGGCAGCGACGACCCGGTGACGGACGGGAAGTTGAGCGGCAACTTGACGAGCTTGTGCGGGTTTCCGTCCCGATCGGCCTGCCAGCAGTCCATCAGCACGCCGTGGAATGCAGTGCACACGATGCGGGTGTTGTTGCCGAACGGCGAGGTCAGCCGGTTCCGGCTGACCAGCGGGTTCCAGAAGTCCGGATTGTCGGGGGTCAGGAACCCGCTCGTCTCGAAGGGGCCGATGGCGCTGGGCCCGTCCGGCACGGGCGGCCATTCGTCGGCAGCGGCGATGCCCGCACCACCTGTACAGATCAGCGCCGCGCCGGTCACCGCTGCGGTGATCCGTGCGGCCCGTCGGGTGACTGCGCGCATGTTCGTCCTCACTGTTCTCCCCGACACACTGTTCCCGACATCCGATTGCGAACTGCCACACCACCCTAACGGCGATGGGAACCTTCAGTCGGCCTATCCGGGTGAAGGGTCCGACTTGTAATGGAGCGA
>NZ_LRRH01000079.1 GCF_001646785.1 Rhodococcus phenolicus | reverse complement strand
CTACCAGGGGCTTGACCGCAGAATCTCGACGCGCTGTGCGCACGGTTGGCCACGCACTTCCCTGATCAGGGCTGCCGGTGAGTGTCAGCCGGCGTCCGGCAGGCAGGTGCCGAACGCGCGGGCGTAGATGTCGTCGATGACGGCGTTCTTGGCCAGGTTGTAACGGTCGGGCGCATCGACCGTCTCGGCGGCGAGCCGCCGCTTCGCCTTCTCGTAGCGTTCGCGATCGTTGTCGTGGGTGCGGAGCCAGTCCCGGAACACCACGTGACGGATGTGTTCGGGCGCCTCCTGCGAGAACACGTGCAGGTTGACGTCGGGATTTACGCCGCGGAACATGCGGTGCTCGTGCCAGCTCGGCTCACGCATCACCAGGCGATATCCCGTTTGTTCGAGCGGCGCGACATATGCGGATTCATCGGCGGAGTCCGGGACGATCAGGTCGATGTCGAGAATCGGCTTGGCCGCGAGTCCAGGAACCGCGGTCGAGCCGACATGTTCGATGCCGAGCACCGTTCCGCGAGTGCCGCCTCGATCTTTCTTGCCTCGCCCTCGAACAACCGGGGCCATGCGGGGTCGTAGGGTTCGATCACCACAGGTCCGGTCACGACCTGCTCTCCGATCCAGGCCGCTTCCATCTCCCCCGGCGTGCTCTCCAGACGTCGGGTGACCTCCGGTGGATATCGCACGACACTCCTCCTCGGGCGCAATCGAGTCGCAGAGGCCAGCACTCCGAGCAGGGCCAGAGCAACGATCCGATACCGCGGCGAGCGCAACCCTTCCCCCGACATCGAACTCCGGGTAGACATCGGCCGTGTCCACGAGTGAGAGATACCGACGATTCGCGCAGGTGGAAGCGCTCGGACGATCCCCGGCCTACGAACGGTTGGGCCTGGGAATCGCCGGGGATCCCGAGGTGCTGGCCCTCGTGGAGCGTCTGCCCGAACCGAAACGTCAACCGAACCTGGTCCTCGGTGTGGCTCGGCACCTCGGCGCCCCGACCGGGTCCTACCGGTCGTTCCGCGGGTGGATCCTCGATCACTGGGCCGCCGTCGAACGCACCGCGCGGGTGCGGTCGACCCAGACGAACGAGGCCGGCCGCGCCGCGGTGCTGCTGCCCGTCCTGGCGATGCTGCACGGGCCGCTGACGCTCGTCGAGGTCGGGGCGTCGGCCGGGTTGTGCCTGTATCCGGACCGCTTCAGCTACCGCTACGCCGGGCGACCCGACCTGGATCCGGTGGACGGTCCGTCGCCGGTGCTGCTGACCTGCACCACCACCGGGACGCCGCCGCTGCCCACGGCGCTCCCGACGGTGGTCCATCGCGTCGGAATCGATCTCGCCCCGCTCGACGTGGACAGCGACGACGACCTGGCCTGGCTGGACAGTCTCGTCTGGCCCGAACACCACGAGCGGCGTGAACGCCTGCGGGCCGCCGCGGCGATCGCCCGGCGCGACCGGCCGCAGCTGGTGCACGGCGATCTCACTGCAGCCCTCCCCGACGTGGTGCGGCAGGCGCCGCCGGACACGACCGTCGTCGTGTTCCACAGCGCGGTCCTGAACTACGTCGACGACGCGGCCCGCGCGGCATTCGAGCAGACCGTCCGGGAGCTGCCCTGCCACTGGATCTCCAACGAGGGACCGCGCGTCTTACCCGGCATCACCGGCCGGTTGCCGATCCCATCAGAGCAGGTCGGTGGCCGATTCGTCGTGGCTCTGGACGGGCAGCCTCTGGCACTGGCCGGCGCGCACGGCCAGTCCCTCGACTGGCTGGGCCGTCCGTGACGGTCAGCCGCGGCCGACGAGCCCCCGCAGCGTGGCCCACCGGTTGCGCAGACCCCACACGGTGACCTTGAGCAGAGCTTCCTGCACGATGTTGCCACTCATCTTCGAGTCGCCGATGACGCGTTCGGTGAAGGTGATCGGCACCTCGGCGACCGTGAATCCGGCCTGCAGGGTGCGCCAGGCCAGGTCGACCTGGAAGCAGTAGCCGTGCGATTCGATCGCGTCGAGGTCGAGCTTTTCGAGCACCTCGCGCCGGTATGCCCGGTAGCCGCCGGTGATGTCGCGGATCTTCACGCCCAGAGCGAGCCGTGAGTAGACGTTGCCGCCGCGGGAGAGCACCTCGCGGTGCCACGGCCAGTTCACGACGGTGCCGCCGGGCACGTACCGGGAGCCCAGGACCAGATCGGCACCGGCGTCGACCTTCTCGAGCAGCAGATGCAGCTGTTCCGGGGCGTGGCTACCGTCGGCATCCATCTCCACCAGCACCGTGTAGTCCCGTTCGAGACCCCATCGGAATCCGGCGATGTAGGCGGCACCGAGGCCGTTCTTCTCGGTGCGGTGCATGACGTGGATGCGTCCACCGCTCGCCGCGGCCAGTTCGTCGGCGACCGCGCCGGTGCCGTCCGGGCTGCCGTCGTCGGCGATGAGCACGTGCACGTCCGGCAGCGCCGCATGCAGCCGGCCGACGATCAGGCGGATGTTCTCCCGCTCGTTGTACGTCGGAATGATGACCAGGGTCCGTGCGCTCGGCGCGCTGTGGTTCCCGGCCGGCGTCGCCGCTGCCATCAATGGTCCTCCCTGTCGAAACCGGCCTGGGCCGGTGATCCTGCGGTGCCGGCCTCGGCCGGCTCGGTGCCGTGTCCGGGCTGTGGACGCGACTCCGCGGTGTGGTGTCGCCGGGCCCGCACGAGGGCGGCACCGGCGGCGGCGACGGCTCCGACACACAGAACGAGTTCCGGGATCGGGCCGAGCCGACTAGCCAGCGTAGTCGTCGTACGCAACGGCACTTGCGCCACCAGCGCTGCCGGCTCGAACAGCGGGCTCTGCTGCAGCACCGATCCGTCGGCGGCGACGATCGCGCTGACACCGCTGGTGGCGGCCACGACCACGGTGCGGCCGTGTTCGACGGCCCGCAGCCGCGACATCGCCAGCTGCTGGTAGGTCATCTCCGTGTCGCCGAAGGTGGCGTTGTTGGTGGGTACCGCCAGCAGTTGCGCTCCGGCGTCGACGGCTTCGCGCAGTGCCCGGTCGAACGCGACCTCGTAGCAGGTGGCGACACCGACGGGGATGGCGGCGGCGTGCACCACGCCGTCGCCGTGGCCGGGCACGAAGTGGCCGGCGCGGTCGGCGTATTCGGAGAACAGCCGGAAGAACGACCGGTACGGCAGGTATTCGCCGAACGGCTGGATGATCTTCTTGTCGTGCCGCTCGCCGGGTCCGGCCGCGCCGTCCCAGACGATCACCGAGTTGGTGGTGGTGCCGTCACCGTTGACGAGCACGGCGCCGACGGTGATGGGGGCGCCGATCGCGGCGGCCGCGGCGCTGATGTCGGCAGCCGCGTCGGGGTTGCGCAGCGGGTCGATGTCCGAGGCGTTCTCCGGCCAGATCACCACGTCCGGGCGCGGTACCGTTCCGGCCGCGACGTCGGCGGCGAGTTCGAGGGTCCGGGCGACGTGGTTGTCGAGCACCGCCTTGCGCTGTGCGTTGAAGTCGAGTCCCAGGCGCGGCACGCTCCCCTGGATCGCCGCGACCGTGATCGTGCGGTCGCCCTCGCCGGGCGCGGGCAGCAACGGCCACACCACCGCCGCGCACAGCGGTGCCAGCGCGGTGACGGCCGCGGCCCGCAGCAGCGGTCCGCGCCGCGGCTCGCGACCGGCACGGAGGACGAGCGCGGCCAGCCCGGTGCCGGTCAGCGCGACCGCGAAGGACACCAGGGGAGCTCCGCCGACCGCGGCGAGCGCGACCAGCAGACCGTCGGGTTGCCCGAACGCCAGGCGTCCCCACGGGAATCCGCCGAATGGCACGGTGGCGCGCAGGTACTCGGTCAGCGACCAGCACGCGGCGATCCACACAGGGGCGGCGGGCAGAGACCGCACGTGCACGGTCAGCGCCCCGAACAAGCCGACGAACAGGGCCTCGATCGCGGCCAGCGCCAGCCACGGCAGCGGCCCGACGTATACGCCGACCCACGGCAGGAGCGGCACCAGAAAGCCCAGGCCGGCGAGGTATCCATAGCAGAACCCCGCACGTCGATGCAGTGGTCGTGCAATCAATACAGCGACCAGTAAACCGATGCCGATCGGTGCGAGGAACCACAGCGGTCGCGGCGGGAAACTCGCGAACAGCAACAGCCCGGCGACCACCGACAACAGGGCCCGGACCCCCACGGCCCGCACTGCCACCGCCCGAGCGGCCGGCGCGGTCACCGCTGGTACACGATCCGGCCGCGGTGCACGCTGCGCACCAGCACCGGATCGTCCGAGCCCGGCTCGAGATCGGGCAGCGGCGCCACCCGCGACCGCGGGTCCGTCGACCACCTCTGCACACTGTCCTTCGGAGCGCTGATCACCAACTCCCCCGCCTCCCACACCGCGTACGACGCGGGCGCCCCCGGATCGAGGGTGCCGGCGAGACCGTCGCGGACTCCGCCGGCCCGCCACGCCCCGCGGGTCGCCGCGGCGAACGCGGCGCGCGGCGAGATGCCACTGCCCGGCGTCCGGTGATGCACGGCGGCCCGCAGCATCGGCCACGGCCGGGCCGCGGTCACCGGAGCATCCGAACCGAACGCCAGGGACATCCCGGTCGCGGCGATGCCGGCGAAATTGTTCGATGCGGCCGCCCGGTCGGCGCCGAGCCGCGTCGCGTACATCCCGGCCGGCCCACCCCACAGGGCGTCGAACATCGGTTGCATGCTGGCGATCACCCCCCACCGGCCCAGCAGTGCCGCCTGCTCGGCGGTCAGGGTTTCGGCGTGTTCGAGGCGGTGCCCGCGCGCGGCGACGGCAGGACCACCCAGATCGTCGGCGACGGCGGCGAACGCGGCGGTCGCCGCCGCCGCGGCGGCATCCCCGATGACATGGAACCCGGCCTGGATACCGGCCGTGGTACACGCCCGGATGTGTGCGGTGATCTGCTCGACGGTCAGGTACGAGGTGCCACAGCAGTCGGGTCGATCGGCGTAGGGGGTGGTCAGCCACGCGGTGTGCGAGCCGAATGCGCCGTCGACGAACAGATCACCGCCGAGCCCGTGCGCACCGGTCGCCGCGAGCAGCTCGGTGGCCTGCTCGGCGGTGGTGACCGCCTCACCCCAGTACCCGCGCACCTGCACCGCGTGTTCGGTGCCGAGCAGTTCGGCGAAGTCGTCGCGGCCGGAGATGTCGGGCCCGCCGCACTCGTGGACGGCGACGATGCCGTGCGCGGCGTAGTCGTCGAGAGCGGCGAGACGGGCGCGGGCCCGCTGCGCCGGGGTGAGCAGGGCGCGCGCGGCACCCCGCACCGCGTGATGGGCGGCGGCGGTCAGGGGCCGTTGCGGGTGGTGGCCGGGAAGTCCGGCCGAGTCGGCGGCGGCGCGCAGCATGGTGGACGCGGCCGCGGAATGCGCATCGATGCGGGTCAGGTACACGGCCCGGCCCGGAGCCGCGGCATCGAGGTCGGCAGTGGTCGGCGCGGTGGCCTCGGGCCAGCCGGTTTCGTCCCACCCGTGCCCCCACAGCACCGCGTCGTCGCATCCGGCGGCGTGCGCGCGCAGCCGCTGCAGCGCCTCCTCCCGGCTGGCGGCACCGGTCAGGTCCAGGCCGGTCAGGGCCAGGCCGTGCGCGGTGACGTGCACGTGGGTGTCGACGAATGCGGGGGCGACGAACGCGCCGTGCAGATCGATGATCTCGGCGTCGGGGTGCAGCGTGCGGCCGGGCCGTTCGGCCCCCACCCACACGATCCGGCCGTCGGTGACGGCCATGGCGGTGGCGTCGGGGGCGGTGGCGCTGTAGATACGGCCGCCGACGAGAAGCTGGGTGTGCGGTGCTGGACTCACGAGCGTCCAGTCTGCCCCGTCAGGGCCGCTGCGGCCGCTGCGGGGTGTCGACGATCTCGCCTTCGAGGATCGGGGCGGACGTCAGGCGCGGGTTCGCATCGACGACGGTGTGCTCGACGACCTGTCCGTCGACGACGGTGATGCGCTCACCGTGCCAGCTGCCGCGGGCCGCGAGGTCCGCGACCTTGCGGGCGGCGACGACCTTGACGACCGGGCGCAGCAGCGCCCGGGTCGGCGGCAACAGCAGCAGGATCCCCAGGACGCTGGTGAGCAGACCGGGCACCAGGACCAGCCCGGCACCGAGCCCGACGAGAGCACCGTCGGTCAGCGCCCGGTCCGGGGAGGCCCCCGCCCGGACCTTGCCGAGATTCTGCAGCGCACGGCGGCCCTGCGCCCCGAGGATCAGGTAGCCGAGGACGCTGACACCGAGGAACAGCAGCACGGTGTAGCCGGCGCCGATCGCGGAACCGAGCGCGGCGAGTACCGCGATCTCGGCGACGACGTAGACGAGGAACAGCAGGGGCAACATCAGGGGCTCCTTCCGGGTGGCCACACCGGTGCAACGAACGGGCCGGAGATTTTGCTCCCGGTCGGCCGTGACCGCGGTCTCGTGATCGAATCACGATCATGGATGCGGGTGACTGGGCGGTGCTGCTGGCGGCGGCGGCCGCGGCCGGATGGGTCGACGCGGTGGTCGGGGGCGGCGGCTTGATCCTGCTGCCCGCGCTGCTGCTGGTGGCACCGCAACTGACCCCGCAGGCCGCGTTGGCGACCAACAAGCTCACCGCGATCTGCGGCACCAGCGCCGCGGTGGTGACGTTCGCGCGGCGCATCCGGATGCAGTGGACGGTGCTGGTCCCGGCGGCGGTGCTGGCCGCGGTGCTCGCGGCGTGCGGGGCGGCGGCGGTATCGCTGATCGACCGGTCGCTGTTCATTCCGATCGTGATGGTCGCGCTGGTCGCGGTCGCGGTGATGGTGACGTTACGGCCACAGATCGGCACCGGCCTGGTCCGGGACCGGCCGAGCCGGCGGCGCACGGTGATCGTCGTGCTCGGCTCGGCCGCGGTGATCGGGTTCTACGACGGCATCCTCGGTCCGGGGACCGGCACGTTCCTGATCATCTCCTTCGCGACGCTGCTGGGCACCGAGTTCGTCCGCTCCGCGGCGATGGCGAAGGTGATCAACCTCGGGTCCAATCTGGGTGCCCTGGTGTTCTTCGCCGCGACCGGGCACGTGTGGTGGTCGCTGGGACTGACGATGGCGGTGTGCAACGTCGCCGGGGCGGTGCTGGGCTCGCGGACGGCGCTGGCGCGCGGCGCCGGGTTCGTGCGGGCGGTGCTGTTGATCGTGGTGCTGGTGATGGTGGTGCGGCTCGGTTGGCAGCAATTCGCGTGATCGTCTCCTACGGTGAGCGGGTGAACACCGTCGACGCCGATTTCCTCGCCCTGCCGTTGCGTGCACTCGCCGATGCGGCGCTGTCGGTGGCCCGCACGGCCGGGGCCACCCACGCGGATCTGCGGGTGCACCGGGTGCGCACCCAGTCGCTGGCCCTGCGTGATGGCGGGGTGCAGTCCTCCGTGGACGGTGTCGATGCCGGCCTGGCGGTGCGGGTCCTCGTCGACGGCACCTGGGGGTTCGCCTCGCACGCCGAGCTGACCGTCGATGCGGCGGCAGCGACGGCCGGCCGGGCGATCGAGGTCGCGCGGGCGTTGCGGCCCCTCAACCGGGATCCGGTGCAGTGGGCCGACGAGCCGGTTCACCCGGATGCGGTGTGGGTGTCGCAGTACGACCTGGATCCGTTCGTGGTGCCGGTCGGCGACAAGGTCGCGATCCTCACCGATCTGTCGCAGCGGTTGCTCGCCGCCGACGGCGTCGATCACGTGACGGCGAACTGTGTGCAGGTCAAGGAGCAGACCTTCTACGCGGACCTGGCCGGATCGGCGATCACCCAGCAGCGGATGCGGATCCATCCGCAACTCGAGGCGACCACCGTCGACCAGGCGGCGGGGGTGTTCGAGACGATGCGGACCCTCGCTCCCCCGACCGGGCGCGGCTGGGAGTATCTCGCGTCCGACGATCACTGGGACTGGACCGGAGAGCTGGCGGCGCTACCGCAGTGGCTGGCGGAGAAGGCCGCGGCGCCGTCGGTGGTCGCGGGACCGACGGACCTGGTCATCGATCCGACGAACCTGTGGCTGACCATCCACGAGTCGGTCGGGCACGCCACCGAGTTCGACCGGGCGGTCGGCTACGAGGCCGCGTACGCGGGCACCTCCTTCGCGACCCCGGACCTGCTGGGTTCGCTGCGTTACGGCAGCGAGGTCATGCACGTGACCGCGGACCGCACCGACCCGCACGGCCTCGCGACCGTCGGGTTCGACGACGACGGCGTCGCCGCCCAGTCCTGGGATCTGGTACGCGACGGCGTGCTGGTGGGCTTCCAGGTGGACCGGGCGTTCGCGCCGCGGCTCGGGTTGCCACGCTCGAACGGCTGCGCCTACGCGGATTCGGCGCATCACGTGCCGATCCAGCGGATGCCGAACGTGTCACTGCAACCGGATCCCCTGGTGGATCGGTCCACCGCGGACCTGATCGCCGACGTCGAGGACGGGCTGTACGTCGTCGGCGACAAGTCCTGGTCGATCGACATGCAGCGCTACAACTTCCAGTTCACCGGCCAGCGGTTCCACCGGATCCGCGGCGGTGAACTGGCCGGTCAGGTGCGCGATGTCGCCTACCAGGGCACGACCACCGACTTCTGGGGCGCGCTCGAGGCGGTGGGCGGCCCGTCGACGTGGCGGCTCGGGGGTGCGCTGAACTGCGGCAAGGCGCAACCCGGACAGGTCGCGGCGGTCTCGCACGGCTGTCCGTCGGCGCTGCTGCGCGGCATCAACGTGCTCAACACGCGTTCGGAGGGTGGACGATGATCGAGGCGCAGGAGCTGGTGGAGCGGGCGCTGCGCGTCTCGACGGCCGACGAGACGATCGTGCTCGTCACCGAGGTGTCGGAGGCGGCGCTGCGGTGGGCGGGCAACTCGATGACCACCAACGGGGTGTCGCGGTCGCGGACCTGGACGGTGCTCGCGATCCGGCGTGAGCCCACGACCCGCGTCGGGGTCGTCACCTCCAGCAGCGTCGATCCCGACGACATCGACGCGGTGGTCGCGGCGGCGCGTGCCGCCGCCGACGAGGCGGCACCGGCCACCGATGCGATGCCGCTGCTCGACGGCACCGGCGCCACCGGTGACTGGACCGACGGATTCACCGGTACGGGCATCGCGGTGTTCGACGAGGTCGTCGATGCGCTGGCCGAAGGCTTCGACGGCACCGACCGGCTCTACGGGTTCGCGCACCATCAGGTGCGCACCACATGGCTCGGCACCTCCACCGGGGTGCGGCGCCGGTACACCCAGCCGGAAGGGTCGATCGAGGTGCACGGCAAACGGGGCGGGCTGAACGGTCCGGGAGCGTGGGCCGGCGCCGGAACCCGCGACTTCCGCGACGTCGACACCACCGCCCTGCTCGTCGAGCTGGATCGGCGGCTGGACTGGGCGGGCCGGGCCGTCGAACTGCCCGCCGGACGATACGAGACGCTGCTGCCGTCCTCGGCGGTGGCGGACCTGATGATCTACCTGATGTGGTCGATGGAGGGGCGCGGCGCGGAGGAGGGCCACACCGCGCTGTCCCGGCCCGGCGGTACCCGGATCGGCGAGCTCCTGACCCCGCTGTCGCTGACGTTGTTCTCGGATCCGTTCGCGCCCGGACTCGAGTACGCGCCGTTCGTGACGGCGACCGCATCGACGGACGCGGTGTCGGTGTTCGACAACGGCCTCGACACCGGCCGCGTGGACTGGATCCGGGACGGGACCGTACACGCGCTGGCGTACCCGCGGGCCGCGGCCGCCGAGTTCGGCGCCAGCGTCACCGCGCCGGGTGAGAATCTGCTGCTCACGGGCGGATCGTCGGCGAGCATCGACGACCTGGTCGCCTGCACCGAACGGGGCCTGCTGCTGACCACCCTGTGGTATCTGCGGGAGGTCGACCCGGCGACGCTGTTGCTGACCGGCCTCACCCGGGACGGGGTGTACCTGGTGGAGGACGGCGAGGTGGTCGCCGCCGTGAACAACTTCCGGTTCAACGAATCACCGCTGGACCTGCTGCGTCGCGCCACGGAGGTCGGCGCGACGGAACGGACGCTGCCGCGGGAATGGAAGGACTGGTTCACCCGCACCGCGATGCCGCCGATGCGGATCCCGGACTTCCACATGTCGTCGGTCAGCGCCGCCCGCTGACCGCGGGTGCGCCCGGGAACCGAACGGTGCCCGGGCAGCCCGGAGGGTCAGGCCAGGTCGGCGACCTGCCGGCCGATCTCGTCGGGGGTGACGGTCGGCTCGAACCGGCGCACGACCGCGCCGTCGGGGTCCACGAGGAACTTGGTGAAGTTCCACTTCACCGCGTCGGTGCCGATCGACTCGGGCATCGTCTTGCTGACGTGTTCGTACAGGAACCCGTGGTCGGGACCGAAATCTCCGGGAGCCTCGGCGCGCAGGTGCCGGTACAGGGCGTGCGCGTCGTCCCCGTTGACATCGATCTTCCCGTACACGGGGAACGTCACGTCGTAGCTGAGCCGGCAGAACTCCTGGATCTCGGCGTCGGTGCCCGGTTCCTGACCGGCGAACTGGTTGCACGGGAATCCGATGATCTGCAGCGTGTCGCCGGACTGCCGGTGCAGCGCCTCGAGACCCTCGTACTGCGGGGTCAGGCCGCACTTGCTGGCGACGTTGACGATCAGCAGGTACTTGCCGGCGTAGCGGCTCAGGTCCTCGGTGGTTCCGTCGGCGGTGTCGACGGTGAAGCTGTGGACGCTCATGAAGTCGTTTCCTCGTTCTCGGATCGGATGAAGCTGCCGGACACGGCGATCGGATCGCCGCCCTCGGCGAGACTACGGTTCGTCGATGCTGCAGGCGAGACCGATCGTGCCGGACCGGCCGCGGCGCAGCAGGCTGCCCTTCACTCCGAGCCAGCCGAGAATCCCGTATTTGCGGGCGATCACGGCGCGGGTGTGCTCGGTGCCGGCGTCGTCGAGGACGACGGCGGTGCCCGGCACCGCGGCGCTGCGCGGCTTTCCGCGGGCGTCACACACCGCCAGGGTGATACGTGGGTCGCGGCGCAGCCGGGTGACCTTGTGCGAGGCGGTCGCGGTCCACACCAGCAACCGGTCGCCGTCGGCGGCGGCCCACACGGCCGTGGGCACGGCGGTGCCGTTCTTGCGGAAGGTGCTCAGCAGCACGTACTTGGCGGCGGCGAGGTCGGCGAACGACGGCCGCGTGAGATCCCCATCGGACATGATCACACCCTACGCAGCCGCACGGCCCGGGCGCCGCCGCGACGTGCCGTCGTTCTAGCCTGACCTCATGTCGCAATCCCGATCCGCCGCCGTCGACGTGCACCTGCCGGGCGGTGCCGTCAGCGCGGCGCAACTGCAGGCTCTCGCCGAACTCGCCCACGTGCACGCCGATGCGGCACTGCACCTCACCGAGCATGCCGGGCTGCGGCTGCACGGCGACCGGGACGCCCTGGCCGGCCCGATCACCGCGGCCGGGCTCACCGTGCACGGCACCTACCGGCGCAGCGTCGTCGCCTCCCCGCTGTCGGGCCGGATCGGCGGGCTCGCCGACGTGCGGGAGATCGCCGTCGACCTGCACTGGCGGCTGGACACGGCGGCGACGGCGGACACGGTGCTCGGTCTCGACGACGGCAGCGGGGACATCGTGGCGCTGTCCCCCGACCTCGCGGTGTGCGCGCTGCCCGGCGGGTCGTGGATGCTGGCCCGCGACGGCCGCGACACCGGGGTACGGGTCGCCCCCGACGACATCGTCGAGGTGCTGCTCGATCCCGCGGCCGCCGCCGCACCGGACACCGACCCGGCGCCGGTCCCGGCGCCGCCGCCGCACCCGATCGGCTGGCTGGACCGCCCGGACGGCACGGTCGTGCTCGCCGGTGCCCTCGCCGGCGGGGTGCTGCCCGCCCGCACCGCCGAGTTCCTCGCCGCCGTCGACCACCCGCTGGTGATCACCCCGTGGCGGTCGGTGCTGCTGTGTGACCTCGACGAAGGGGTCGCCGAACAGGTCGTGCGGGTGCTCGCGCCGATGGGCCTGATCTTCGACGCGAACTCCCCGCACGTGGACTGAACCGCCCGAACCGGCCCGGACGGCGCCGCACCCGCCTACCGTGGGACCGATGAGTCCCGATACCGCCGGCACCGACCGGGACACCTTCGATGTGATCGTGATCGGCGGCGGACCGGCCGGGGAAAATGCCGCGAACTACGCGATCGCCGGCAGCGATCGCACCGCCGCGCTCATCGAACACGAACTCGTCGGCGGCGAATGCTCCTACTGGGCGTGCATGCCGAGCAAAGCGCTGCTGCGACCCGGGCAGATCCTCGCCGCAGCCCGCCACATGCCCGGCGTCGGGGAGAAGATCACCGCGCACGGCGTCGACGTCGCCGACGTGCTGGCCCGCCGCGACTCCTTCACCCACCACCGGGACGACAGCTCCCAGGTGCTGTGGGCAGACTCGGCCGGAATCGACGTGCTGCGCGGTCACGCCCGGATCACCGGGGACCGCACCGTCGCCGTCGACGGCACCCGGCCCCGCACCCTGCGGGCACGGCACGCCGTCGTGCTCGCCACGGGCACCGTCGCGACCGTGCCGGACACCCCCGGACTGCGCGCGGCGCTGCCGTGGACATCGCGGGACGCGACGAATCTGGTGGAGATTCCGCGGCGCATGTTGCTGGTCGGCGGCGGCGTCGTCGCGTGCGAAACCGCGACGTGGCTGCGACAACTCGGCGTCGAGGAACTTACCGTCGTGGTGCGCGGGCAGCGCCTGCTCCCCCGCGTCGAACCGTTCGCGGCCGACGCCGTCACCGGCACGTTCGGCCGTCACGGCATCGACGTGCGGTTCGGCACCGAGATCAGCCGGGTCACCCGCGACGATGCCCGCAACACCGGCATCGGGCGCATCCACGGGGGGCCGGCCACCGTCGCCCTGGACGACGGAACCACCGTCGAGGTCGACGAGATCGTGGTCGCCGCGGGCCGGCGACCCACCATCGACGACCTCGGGCTCGAGACGGTCGGACTCGACGCCGGCGCGCGCCTGTCCGTCGACGATCACCTGAACGTCACCGAGGTGGACGGCGGCTGGCTGTACGCGGTCGGGGACGCCGCGGGCCGCGCCGCCCTGACCCACATGGGCAAATATCAGGCGCGGGTGTGCGGCGACGTGATCGCCGCCCGCGCCGAGGGCCGCGGCCTCGACCATCCCCGCTACCGCGCCAGCGCGGATCACGACCAGGTGCCGCAGGTGATCTTCACCGAACCGGAGATCGCGTCCGTCGGGCACACCGCCCGTTCGGCCCGCGAGGCCGGACTCGACGTCGACGTGCTCGAGGTGGACCTGGAGGTCGCCGGTTCGGCGCTGGCCCGCGACGACTTCGGCGGGCACGCCGCGCTCGTCGTCGACCGCGCCACCGACACCCTCGCCGGCGCCACGTTCGTCGGTACCGAGGTCGCCGAACTCGTGCACGCCGCGACGATCGCACTGGTCGGGAAGGTGCCGCTGGACACGCTCTGGCACGCGGTCCCGTCCTATCCGACGGTCAGCGAGGTGTGGCTGCGGCTGCTCGAAACCCGCCGGTCGTGACCCGAGCCGCGAAGGAGAGACCACCGTGGAGCTGAGTGTCGTCGCAATCGACAAACCCGAGGACACGAACGTGATCGTCGGCCAGTCCCATTTCGTCAAGACCGTCGAGGACCTGCACGAAGCGCTCGCCGGGTCGAGCCCGCACCTGCGGTTCGGTGTCGCATTCTGCGAAGCGTCCGGGGTGCGCCTGGTGCGCCGATCCGGCAACGACGACACCCTCGTGGACCTGGCCACCCGCAATGCGCTCACGGTCGGGGCGGGGCACTGCTTCATCGTGTTCGTCGACAACGGCTACCCCGTCAACGTGCTCAACACGATCAAGCAGGTCCCGGAGGTGTGCGGCATCTATTGCGCGACCGCCAACCCGGTCGAACTCGTGATCGCCGAAACCGACCTGGGACGCGGCATCGTCGGCGTGATCGACGGCAGCCCACCGCTCGGCGTGGAAACCGACGACGACGTCGCCGACCGCAAGGCGCTGCTGCGCACCATCGGCTACAAACTGTGATGCGGGGCCGCATCCACGGCTAGATCCAGCCCTGCCTGCGGGCGATGACCGCGGCCTCGTGCCGGTTGGCGGCGCCGAGCTTGGTCACCGCGCACCGTCACCGCTCCACCCGATTCCACGCGCGCACCCCGATCGCGAACCGCGCCGCCAGGTACACCACGGCGGCCCCGGCGCCAGCCCAGAACAGCGGACTCGGCCCCGCCGGCGCGAACACCGCCGCCAGCAGCGGGATATCGATGACGACCAGTTCCCGGGTCATCATCGGGGCGGGACCGAACTCGAGCAGGTCGGTCAGCAGGGTTCCCTCGTGTGGTTCTCGCATGGCTTCGAGCCTGTCCGGTTCCGGGCGGGGGAAGCAGTGCGCCGCATCATCGGTTGCGGTGACATCGTCAGCGTTCGGCCATGACGGATGTCATGGGCCCGGGCCGGTTCGCCCGGACCTGCCCTCGTGCGGTCAGCGGGGCAGGCGCCGCCAGATCGCGCGGGGCAGCAGCCGCATCCCGAAGAACACCGGCCGCAGCACACCCGGCACCCACACCTCACCGCGGCCGCGCCCCAGCGCGCGCGCCGTCGCGTCCGCGACCTGCTCGGGGGTGCTCGACAGCGGCGCGGGGCTCATCCCCAGGGTCATCCGGCCGATCACGAAACCCGGCCGTACCAGCAGCAACGACACACCGCTGCCGTGTAGCGCGTCCGCGAGCCCCGACGCGAACCCGTCCAGGCCGGCCTTGGCCGACCCGTACACGTAGTTGGCGCGACGCACCCGCACCCCGGCCACCGACGAGAACACCACGAGCCGCCCCGAGCCCTGCGCGCGCAGCAGCGCCGCCAGGCGGGTCAGCAACGCGACCTGCGCGACGAAATCGGTGTGCACCACCGCCACCGCGTGCTCGGCGTCGGTTTCCGCGCGGGTCTGGTCGCCGAGGATCCCGAACGCGAGCACCGCCACGTCGATCGGCCCGTGCGCGGCGGTGATCTGTTCGAGCACCGCCGGATGGGTGTCGAGGGCGTCGGCATCGAACTCGACGGTGTGCACCGCGGCCGCACCCGCACCCTGCACCGCCGCGCGGGGTGCGTGCAGGTCGTCGGCGCGGCGCGCGGCGAGGATCACGGTGCGCCCGGGGGCGAGACGGCGGGCCACCTCGACACCGATCTCGCTGCGGCCACCGAAGATCACGACGCTTCCCTGCGGGCTGCTCATGTCCGCCAGTGTGCCCTGCCCGGTCTGTCCGGTTGCTGTCGGGACCCTCGCATAGGGTGGCCTCCGCCAGTCCGACACGTCCATCGAACGGAGCCGAACAGCGGTGACCATCTCCACAGCGACCACCCGTTTCGCGGGCCTGCCCGTCCAGCAGTTCACGACCGACACCGACACACCGGTCGATCCGGCGTCGGTCGCCTGGAAGATCGCCACCGACTGGGACGGCGGCACCGACCGGTTCGTGGCGGACCTGACCGCGCTGACCGAGACGCCCTGGGCCGGGCGGGTGACCGCCCTGCTGCTCGGGCAGTGGAGCGAGGCGAGCGACCCGCTGCCCGCCGGCCAGGTGGCGCCGCTGCTCACCGCGCTGCCGGCGCTGACCGCGCTGTTCGTCGGCGACATGACCTTCGACGAATCCGAGATCTCCTGGATCGACTGGGGCGATCTCGGGGCGGTGCTCGCGGCGGCACCGAACCTCGAGACCCTCCAGTTGCGGGGCGGCTGCACCCCGATGACCGGCGACGACGTCGATCTCACCCCGCCGTCGCTGCCGCGGCTGCGGTCGCTGACCGTCGAATCGGGTGGGCTGCTGCCCTCCTATCTGACCGCCCTGCTCGCCGCCGACCTGCCGCGCCTCGAACGCCTCGAACTGTGGCTCGGCACCGAGAACTACGGCGGCGTCGAGACCGTCGAACCGCTCGCTGCGTTGCTCGCCGGCGACCTGTTCCCGAACGTGACGTCGCTGGGGCTGCGCAACGCGGAGATCGCCGACGAGATCGCGCTCGCGCTCGCCGGCGCCCCGGTCCTGAAGCGCATCACCGATCTGGATCTGTCGCTGGGCACACTGTCGGACATCGGGGTCGACGCGCTCGGCGACGGCGACCTCGGCGCGGTGACCACCCTGATCCTCGACCACCACTACGCCTCCGACGCGGCCCTCGACCGGCTGCGCGCCGCCCACCCGGGCATCACGATCTCCGCCGAGGACCGGCAGGAAGCCGACAGCGACGACGGCTGGCGCTACACCGCCGTCTCGGAGTGAGCGGCGCCCTGCTGCTGATCGGTAATCCCGGCACCCGGCGCACCGCCCTGCTCACCGCGGCACTCGCCCGCGCCGGACACGCTGCGCCACGGGTAGTGCCGTGGCGGACCGTGCTCGCCGACGGACCCGACCGCGCCGGGATGCATCTGACGGCTGCGCTCGACGACAGGCCGCCGACCGTGATGCGCATCGACTCCCCCGGCGACGACCCGCAGGTCGACCGGTTGCTGCGCGGCGCGGATCGTGTCGCGCTGCACGGTGCCGTCACCGCCGGCCCGGACTGGTATCGCGGGTTCACCACGGCGACAGCGGCACTGGCATCCGCCGCCCGCGCCGCGCGGATACCCTCCACCACCGACCCGGACGAGATCGCGGTGCTGTTCGACAAGCCTGCCTGCCACGCCCGGCTCACCGCCGCCCGGGTGCCGGTGCCCCCCGCGCTCGATGCCCCGGACACGCCCCCTGTCTCCGGGTGGGCCGAGCTCCGCGACCGGCTCGCCTCCCGAGGCTGGCATCGGGTCTTCGTCAAACCCGCCCACGGCTCGTCCGCGTCCGGCGTGCTGGCGGTGCAGCTGCGCCGGCGCGGCCGCCACCTCGACGTGATCGCGCGCGGCCCTGTCGAACTCGCCGGCGGGCAGCCGTTCAACACGCTGCGGCCCGGGGTGTTCCGCGGCGAAACGGAGGTGGCGCCGCTGATCGACGCGCTCGCCGACCGGCACCTGCACGTCGAACGCTGGTTCCCCAAGCTCGTATACGAGCGCCGGGCCGTCGACGTGCGGGTGCTCACCGTCGGCGGCACTGCCGGTCACGCGGTGGTCCGCGCCGCCACCGGATCGATCACCAACCTGCACCTGGGCAATGCGCGCGGCGACCTGACCACGCTGCGCAGCGTGCTCGGCGACGACGGGTGGCGGCGCGTGCTCGACGTCGCCGAGGCCGCCGCCGCCTGTTTCCCCCGCACCCTCACGGTCGGGGTGGACGTGCTTGTCGGGGCCCGCGCCACCGCCACCCGCCCGATTCCCGTCGCGGTGGCCGAGGTCAACGCGTTCGGAGACCTGCTACCGAACCTGCCCGGCCTGCACCGCCCCGACCACGATCCCTACGACACGCAAGTCGCCGCCCTCGCCGAAAGAATGCTGCTGTGATCCCGACGCCCCTGCCTGCCCCGCCCTTCCCGGAGATCGTCGGCAACCACGACATCCTGTTCGTCACGCTGGACACGCTGCGCTTCGACATCGCCGCCGCAGAACTCGCGGCCGGCCGCACCCCGAACCTGGCGGCGATGCTACCCGGCGGGTGGGAACGCCGGCACACCCCGGCCACCTTCACCTTCCCCGCCCACCAGGCGTTCTTCGCCGGGTTCCTGCCGACGCCCGCCGCGCCCGGCCCGCATCCGCGGCTGTACGCGGCCGCGTTCCCCGGCAGCGAATCCACCGGACCGCACACCTGGACGTTCCCGCAGGCCACCGTGGTCGAGGCGCTCGCCGCCGAGGGGTATCGCACCGTCTGCATCGGCGGCGTCGGATTCTTCTCCGGAACCACCGAACTGGGCCGCGTGCTGCCCTCGTTGTTCGAGGAGAGCCACTGGTCGACCGACACCGGGGTGACCAGCCCGGCGAGTTTCGACGCCCAGCTCGACGTGCTCGCCACGACCCTGGCGAGCACCGATCCGCGACCGCGCTTCGTTTTCGTGAACGTCGCGGCGCTGCACCAGCCGAACCACTTCTATCTCGACGGGATCGACTCCACCCCCGGCACGCGGCCCCCGGACGGACCGGACAGTCACGCCGCGGCCCTGCGGTACGTCGACGCGCGGGTTCCTCGACTGGTGGACCTGGTCAGGACCGGACCGCGGCCGGTGTACACGATCGTGTGCTCGGATCACGGCACCGCCTACGGCGACGACGGCTGGTCCGGGCACCGGCTCGCCCACGAAGCCGTGTGGACCGTGCCGTACGCCCAGTTCGTGCTGCCCGTCGGGGGGGTCCGATGACCCGGCTCGACGGCACCGACACCGCGGTCGATCTCGACGGTTCCCCCTACCAGGGTTACCTGTACGCCTACCCGCACAAATCCGCGTACCGGCCGCTGCGGCCGGCGCCGCCGCTGCGGCAGGTGTGGGCCGGACAGGACCGGTCGTCGCTGTTCCTGTACGCGCACATCCCGTTCTGCGAGATGCGCTGCGGGTTCTGCAATCTGTTCACCACCGCCAACCCGCCCGAGGAACGCGTCGGCGCCTACCTTGCCGCGCTGCGCCGGCAGGCCCGGCAGGTCCGCACCGAACTCGACGCCGCCGGACCGGACACGGCACGTTTCGCCGCGGCCGCGATCGGCGGCGGCACCCCCACCTACCTCGAGGCCCGCGAACTCGACGCGCTGTTCGACATCCTCACCGAGTTCGCACCGGAACTGCCCCGCATCCCCAGCGGCGTCGAGACGTCCCCCGCGACCGCGACCGCGGACCGGGTCGCGGTGCTCGCCGACCGCGGGGTGCACCGCGTCAGCATCGGGGTGCAGAGCTTCCTCGATCACGAAGCCCACGCGGCCGGGCGCCCGCAGAAACGCGCCGCGGTCGACGCCGCGCTGGACCGGCTGCAGGCCGCCGGGTTCGGCATCGTCAACCTCGACCTGATCTACGGCATCGACGGCCAGACCCCCGAGACCTGGCAGTACTCCCTCGACACCGCGCTCGCAAGATGCCCCGAGGAGATCTACCTGTATCCGCTGTACGTGCGGCCGCTGACCGGACTCGGACGCCGCGCCGGAACCGACCGCGACACCGGGTGGGACGCACAGCGTCTCGCGTTGTACCGGCAGGGCGTCGAGGCGCTCACCGCCGCCGGTTATCGGCAGCACTCGATGCGTCAGTTCCGCCGCGGCGACGTCACCGACGTCGACACCGACTACTGCTGCCAGGACGACGGCATGGTCGGGCTCGGCTGCGGTGCCCGCTCCTACACCACCGACCTGCACTATTCGTTCGACTACGCGGTGGGAGTGCCCGCGGTGCGGGCGATCCTCGACGAGTACACCGCCACCGACGATTTCGGCCGCGCCACCGTCGGGACCGCGCTCGACGAACACGAGCAGCGGCGGCGCTGGCTGATCAAGACGTTGCTGCGTGCCGACGGCGTCGACCTCGCCGCCTACACCGCCCGGTTCGGCGGCGACCTGCACCGGGACATCCCCGGACTCGACACGCTGACCGACCGCGGCTGGGCACACGCCGCCGGGGCCGGGCTGCGCCTGACCGACGCGGGCCTGGCCCGCTCCGATCTGATCGGCCCGTGGCTGGTGTCCGAGTCGGTCCGCGCCTCGATGACCGCGGCGGTCCTGCGGTGAGCGAGCACCTGACCGTGCTGTACCGGGGGCCGCTCGCCAGCTGCAACTACGACTGCCCGTACTGCCCGTTCGCCAAGCGCCGCGACAGCCCCGGGACGCTACGTGCCGACCGGGCGGCGCTGGACCGGTTCGTGGCGTGGGCCACCGGCAATCCCGACGGGCACGCGAAGCTGTCGGTGCTGTTCACCCCGTGGGGCGAGGCGTTGACCCGTTCCTGGTACCGCGACGCGCTGGTCGCGTTGTCGCACCTGTCCCATATCGACACCGTCGCGGTCCAGACGAACCTGTCGTGCCGCACCGGCTGGCTCGCCGATACCGCCCGGGAGCGCGTGGCGCTGTGGTGCACCTACCATCCCGGCGAGGTCACCCGCGCACGGTTCGTGCAACGGTGCTCCGAACTCGACGGGCTCGGCATCCGGCACTCGGTGGGCATCGTCGGGCTCGCCGACCGGCTCGACGAGGCCCGGGCTCTGCGCGCGGCGCTGCCCGAGTCGACCTATCTGTGGGTCAACGCCGAGGAGGGGCGGACCTACGAGGCGGCGGAGGAAGCCGCGTGGACCGCGCTGGATCCGCTGTTCGGGTATTCGGTGCGTCCGCATCCCACACTCGGCCGGCCGTGCCGCACCGGCGAGAGCGTGATCAGCGTCGACGGCGACGGACGGGTCCGGCGCTGTCATTTCGTGGACGAGCCGCTCGGCAACCTGTACGACGGCAGCTACCTCCCGGCGCTGCGGCCCCGCCCCTGCCCGAACACGATGTGCGACTGCCACATCGGATACGTGCACCTGCCGGAACTGCCGCTGTACGAGGTGTTCGCCGGGGGTGTCGTCGAACGGATCCCGGCGCTGCTGCCGCTGACCCCGGTCACCTCGTCGCGCCGGGCGTTCTAGGCTCGCGGGCATGGCCCGCACCCCGGACGCGCTCGGTGAGCGCGCACTGCAGTTCCTGTCCGAGTATCACCTCGGCACGCTCACGACGCTGCGCAAGGACGGCACCCCGCACGTCGTCGCGGTCGGGTTCACCTGGGACCCGCAGACGCGGCTGGTGCGGGTGATCACCAACGCCCGATCGCAGAAGGCACTCAACGCCGACCGCGGCGGCTACGCCGCGGTCTCCCAGGTCGACGGTGGCCGCTGGGTCACCCTCGAAGGTTCGGCGCGGGTACGCACCGACGCCGCCGCGGTCGCCGAAGGGGTCGCCCGTTACACGCGGCGCTATCGGCCCCCAAGGGTGAATCCGACGCGGGTGGTCGTCGAGATCACCGTGGACCGGGTGATGGGATCGGTCCTGGACTGATCCCGCCACCCCTGCCTTTGTCCGAGCGAACGATACATTCGCTCGCAAAAAGGACGCAGGAAGAGCAGCGGCGGAGCCGCCGGTCTCGGTCGGCGGTCAGCCCGGAAGCACCGTCAGCCCGTGCGGCCGACGGTTCACGGCTTCGCACCCGTCGGCGGTGACGACCACGATGTCCTCGATGCGGGCACCCCACTCACCGCGGAAGTAGATGCCGGGCTCGATGCTGAACGCCATGCCCGGTCGCAGTTCGTCGGTGTTCCCGCCGACGATGTACGGCTCCTCGTGCACCGACAGACCGATGCCGTGCCCGGTGCGGTGCACGAACACCTCCCCCAGTCCCTGGGCGGCCAGCAGATCACGGGCCGCCGCATCCACCGATTCGGCCGTCACGCCGGGCTTCACCGCGTCGACCGCGGCCTGCTGCGCCGCCTCGAGCAGCGCGATCTTCGCCGCCACATCGGGATCGGGTTCGCCGAGGCTGTACGTGCGGGTCGAATCGGAGTTGTAGCCGGGTTCGACGGGACCGCCGATGTCGATCACCACGATGTCCCCGGATTCGAGCACCCGGTCGGACACCTCGTGGTGCGGGTCGGCGCCGTGCGGACCCGACCCGACGATGACGAAGGCCGCCTCGGTGTGCCCCTCCTCGAGGATCGCCGCGGAGATGTCCGCCGCCACGTCGGCTTCGGTGCGGCCCGGCCGCAGCCATTCACCCATCCGGGCGTGCACCCGGTCGATCGCGGCCCCGGCACGCCGCAGCGCGTCGATCTCGTCGTCGTCCTTGACCATCCGCAGCTCCCGCAGCACATCGGTGGCCAGCACCGGAACCGACCCGAACAACCCGGCCAACGGCACAAGATGCAGGGCCGGCATCGCGTCGGTCACCGCGGTGCGGGCGGCGGCCGGCAGCAGCGACGCCACCAGTTCGTACGGGTTCTGCCCGTCCACCCAGTCCCGCACCGGCACGGCCAGCTCCGCGACCGCCGAGTCGTTCAGCGACGCCAGTTCGAGCCGCGGAACCACCACCGTCGCCGCACCCCCGCCGGTGGGGATCACCAGACAGGTGAGCCGTTCGAAGGACTCGGCGCGGGAACCGAGCAGGTACCGCAGATCCGGGCCGGGGGTGATCAGCAGCGCGTCGAGACCGGCGGCGGCACCGAGCTCGGCTGCGCGGGTGAGCCGTTCGGCATAGCGGGCGGCGGGAAATCGGGATGCGGCAGCACTCATGGGCACAAGCGTAGTGCGCTGCAGGGGTGGCAGGATGAGGACCGTGACGACTCCTGTGACCACCCCCGCCGGGGATACCGCGCAGCGCCCGCTGCTGCTGCTCGACGGGGCGAGCCTGTGGTTCCGCGCCTACTACGCGCTGCCCGACTCGATCACCGCACCCGACGGGCGTCCCGTCAACGCGGTGCGGGGCTTCACCGACATGGTGGCCTCACTGATCACCCGGCACCGGCCCGCCCGGCTCGTGGTGTGCCTGGACCTGGACTGGCGACCCGAGTTCCGGGTCGCCGCGGTCCCCAGCTACAAGGCGCACCGGGTCGCCGTCGGCTCCGACGGGACCGTCGAGGAGGTCCCCGACACTCTGTCCCCGCAGGTACCGATCATCCTCGAGGTGCTGGCCGCGGCGGGGATCGCCACCGGCGGCGCCGACGGCTTCGAGGCCGACGACGTACTCGGAACCCTCGCCGCCCGCGAAACCACCGACCCGGTGGTCGTGGTCAGCGGCGACCGCGACCTGCTGCAGGTCGTCGCGGACGATCCGGTGGCGGTGCGGGTGCTCTACGCCGGGCGGGGCCTGGCGAAGGCCGAACTGTTCGGGCCCGCCGACGTCGCCGAGCGGTACGGGGTGCCCGCCGACCGGGCCGGGGCCGCCTACGCCGAGCTGGCGTTGCTGCGCGGGGACCCGTCCGACGGCCTGCCCGGCATCAAGGGCGTCGGGGAGAAGACCGCGTCCGGTCTGCTGCTGCAGTACGGCTCGCTCGACGGGCTGCGGGCGGCCGCCGCCGATCCGGATTCGGGCATGGCCAAGGGCATGCGCGCCAAACTGGACGCGGCCGCCGGCTACCTGGACGCGGCGCTTCCCGTGGTGCGGGTCGCCCGCGACGCGCCGGTCCAGCTGTCCGGCGCCGACACCCTGCCGGCCCGGCCCGCCGATGCGGCGGCGCTGGCGGCCTTGGCCGAGACACTCGGGATCGGGCGGTCCGTCACGACGCTGACCACGGCCCTGGCCGCGGCTGCCGGCTGACCGGACCGCCCGCCTCCGTCAATTCGGACGACTGACCTCGTAGGTTCCCTTGTCGTCGGTGAAGGTCAGGGTGACCGACCGGTGCTGCCCGTCGACCGTGACGGTGCAGTCGAAGCTGGTGCCGGACTCGACCTTCTGGCCGTCCGGGCACGCCACGTCGTCGACCTGGGTGGCCCCGTAGGACTGGGTCAGTACCTTCGCGACCCCGGCCTCGGCAGCCGCGGAATCCAGCGTCTTCGAACCGAGGGACGTCGCGACGACGACCCCGATGATGCCGAGGATCACCACGACGGCCAGAGCGCCGAGACCGATGAACAGCGGCTTCTTCGATTTCGGCTGCTGCGGACCGGCGGCGGGCTGGCCCCACTGCTGACCCGGCTGGGCCTGACCCCACGGCTGCCCGCCCTGCGGTTGCTGGCCCCACTGCTGCTGCGCCTGCCCGGGCTGCGACTGTCCCCACTGCCCGGGCTGCTGCTGCCCGGCCTGACCCCACTGCTGCTGACCGGCGGCCCCCTGACCCCACTGCTGACCCGGCTGAGCCTGACCCGGCTGAGCCTGACCCGCCTGCGGTTGCTGTCCCCACGGCTGCTGAGCCTGCCCGGGCTGCTGCCCCCACTGCTGCTGACCTGCAGCGCCGGTCCCCGGCTGCCCCCACTGCTGTTGACCACCCTGGGGCTGCTGCCCCCACTGCTGGCCGGCCTGCCCCCACTGCTGCTGAGCCTGGCCGCCCTGCGGACCGGCGCCGGTACCCTGCCCGGGCTGCTGCCCCCACTGCTGCGCCTGTCCCGCGGCCGACGCGTCGAACGCCTGCGTCGGAGTCGCGCCCTGCGCAGCGCTACCCGGCGGTGCCCACTGCTGGGTCGGTTCCTGACCCGCTGCGTTGCCGGACTGGTCCTGCGGTTCGTTCGGCCCGCTCATCGTCGCCTCCCACTCACTTCACTCTGTTGATCAACCGTAGTAGCGCCCCACCCCCGTGTGGAAGCCGTGCCGCAGCGCGAATCAAACCACACCGGACCCCGGTCGTGTCCGCCGAGCCCGGCGGCAACCCCGTTGCGGGCCGGGCGATCACACCGCATCGACGCCGACGACCCCGCGCCGGATCGCCGCAACGGCACGCCCGGCGGTCTTCACGATCTCCGGATCCTGCGCGCACGTGCGGATCTGGTCGAGCAGGTCGATCACCTGGCGGCACCACCGCACGAAATCACCGGCCGACAGGTCCCGGCCGCCGCCCCCCGCCGCGAGCAGCGCCTCGGCCAGCGACTGCGTGGTCACCCACGTGTGCACCGCCGCCACGAACCCGAGATCCGGTTCCCGCGTCGGCGGCAGCTTGTGCCGCACCTCGTCGGCCCGCAACCGGTCGCACAACCGCACCGTTTCGGCGAGCGCGCGGCGCACCGGTTCGGTGGGGCCGCGCAACGCGACCGCACCCTCGACCCGCGACTCGTACACCACCGCCGACACCACCGCGGCCAGCTCGGCCGGGGACAACCCCGCCCACACCCGCTGCCGCAGGCATTCGGCGACCAGCAGATCGGTTTCGCCGTAGATGCGGGCCAGCCGCTCGCCAGCCTCGGTCGTCGACGGATCGGGCCCCGCGCTCAGGTATCCGCGTTCGGTGAGCAGGGCGACGATCCGCTCGAACGTGCGAGCCAGTGAGTTCGTCGTCGCCGCGACCTTCTGCCGTTGCTGCGCGACCTCCCGGGCCAGCCGGTTGTAGCGGTCCCCGACCCGGGCGAGCTTCTCGAGTTCCGGGTCCTTGCGGGCCGGATGCTGCCGCAGCCGCCGCCGCAGGGCGTCGATCTCCCGGGTGTCGCCGCCCGTCTTGGTGCGCTTCGGGCGGCGCGGCACCGGAATGCCCGTCGAGCGCAACGACGAAGCGATGTCACGCCGGCCCCGGCCGGTGCGGTGGTCGGTGTGCCGCGGCAACCGCAACCGGCCGACCACCTGCGCCGGTGCCGGGAAATCCGCCGCCGACAACCGGCCGGACCACGCGTCGGCGGTCACCACCAGCGGTCGCGGCTCGTCGACGGTGGAATCGGGTTCGATCACCACCGCCAGTCCCGCACGGCGCCCACCGGGTACCGCGACGATGTCGCCGCGGCGCAACGCCAGCAGCGATTCGACGGCCGCGCGGCGACGGTCCTGCCTGCCCTGCCGTTCCCGGGCCCGCTCCAGGTCGGTCAGCTCCGCCCGCAACCGCAGGTAGTCCAGGATGTCGCTGTCGTCGCCGCCGAGCCGGTCCCGCAGCTCCACCAGCGCCGCCTCGTTGCGTTCGATGCCGCGGGTCAGGCCCACCACCGACTTGTCGGCCTGGAACTGCGCGAACGACATCTCCAGCAACGCCCGCGACCGGTCCGCACCGACCGCGTCGATGAGGTTGACGGCCATGTTGTAGGACGGGCGGAACGAACTGCGCAGCGGAAACGTGCGGGTGGAGGCGAGACCGGCCACCGCGGCCGGCTCCACCCCGGGCTGCCACAACACCACCGCGTGCCCCTCGACGTCGATGCCGCGACGGCCGGCCCGACCGGTGAGCTGCGTGTATTCGCCCGGTGTCAGTTCGGCGTGGGTCTCCCCGTTGTACTTGACCAGACGTTCGAGGACGACGGTGCGGGCCGGCATGTTGATGCCGAGCGCGAGGGTTTCGGTGGCGAACACCGCGCGCACCAGCCCGCGCACGAACAGCTCTTCGACGGTGTGCCGGAACGCCGGCAGCATGCCCGCGTGATGCGCGGCGATGCCCCGTTCGAGGGCGGTGCGCCACTGGGTGAACCCGAGGACCTCGAGGTCGGCGCGCGGCAGGTCGCGGGTGTGTTCGTCGACGACCGCCCGGATCTGTGCGGCCTCCTCGTCGGAGGTCAGCCGGATCCCGCCGCGCAGGCACTGCGCGACCGCGGCGTCGCACCCGGCGCGGCTGAACACGAAGGTGATCGCCGGGAGCAGTCCGTCGCGGTCCAGGCGGGTGATGACCTCGGGGCGCGGCAGCGGCCGGAACCCGCCGTTGCCGCGGCCGCGGTCCCACGCGTCGGCGCGATCGAGCGCGAGCCGGCGCCGGACCTGCGAGAGCAGCTCGGGATCGACCACCATGCCGCGTCGCCCGCCCTCGGGGTGGGCGCGGGTGTCGAACAGGTCGTGGATGCGGGAACCGACCATCATGTGCTGGTGCAGCGGAATCGGCCGCACCTCGTCGACGACGACGGTGGTGTCGCCGCGCACGGTGGTGATCCAGTCCCCGAATTCCTCGGCGTTGGACACGGTCGCGGACAGGCTGACCAGCCGGACGTCCTCGGGCAGGTGCAGGATGACCTCTTCCCACACCGCGCCGCGGAACCGGTCGGCGAGGAAGTGCACCTCGTCCATCACCACGTGGGTCAGCCCGATCAGGCTGGTCGACGACGCGTAGATCATGTTGCGCAGCACCTCGGTGGTCATCACCACCACCGGCGCGTCCGCGTTGATCGACTGGTCGCCGGTGAGCAGCCCGACCGCGTCCTTGCCGTGGCGGGCGCACAGGTCCGCGTACTTCTGGTTGCTCAGCGCCTTGATCGGGGTCGTGTAGAAGCACTTGCCGCCGGCGTGCAACGCCAGGTGGACCGCGAACTCACCGACGACGGTCTTGCCGGCGCCGGTCGGCGCGCACACCAGCACCGAATGGCCGCCGTCGAGGGCCCGGCACGCCTGCACCTGGAACGGATCGAGGGGGAACGGCAGCAGCGCGGCGAAGGCGGCGAGCCGAGCGGGGACCGCGGCCGGGGACGACTGGTCGGTCACAGGGTGTCGGAGTAGTCGGGCTGCGTCGAGGCGGGGCGCTCGACCGGTGCGGGGGCGGCGATCGGGGAACTCTCGTCGTCGTCGAGGTCGCCCCAGCCGTCCTCACGGGCGCGGCGCGCCCGGCGCTTGTCGTTGAACCGGGTGATCTGGATGGCGATCTCGAGCAGCAGCGTCAAGGCCGCGGCGAGTGCGATCATCGAGAACGGATCCTGACCGGGGGTGGCGATGGCCGCGAACACGAACATCGCCATGATCAGGCCGCGCCGCCACGACCTGAGTTTCGCGTACGACAGGATGCCGACGGCGTTGAGCGCGACGATCACCAGCGGGATCTCGAAGGACACCCCGAAGATGATCAGCAGGTTGATCATGAAACCGAAGTACTCGGACCCGGACAGCGCGGTGACCTGGACGTCGTTGCCGACGGTGAGCAGGAACGACAGGGCGTGGGTGACGACCAGGTACGCCAGGACCGCGCCGGTGACGAACAGCACCGCGCCGGAGACGACGAACCCGACGGCATAGCGACGTTCCTTCGAGTACAGGCCGGGGGTGATGAACGCCCACAGCTGGTACAGCCACACCGGGCAGGCCATCACGACACCGGCGGTCGCGGCGACCTTCAGGCGCAGCATGAACTGCTCGAACGGGCCGGTCGCGAGCAGATGGCAACCCCCGTCGGCGCTGATGTCGGCGCGGGAGGACGCCGGCAGCGAACAGTACGGGTCGAGCAGGATCGAACCGAGGCTGGGCAGCCCGAAGATGTTGCGGCTGTACCAGACGAACCCGAGGACGGTGGTCAGGACCACCGCGGCGAGCGCGATCAGCAGCCGGGTGCGCAGTTCGTACAGATGCTCGACCAGCGACATGGTGCCGTCGGGGTTGGTCTTGCGCCGGCTGCGGCGCGGATCGAACGGGATGCGCACGGGCGGTTCTCTGCTCCTGTCGAGGCCCCCGGGGTCAGCGGAGGACCGGGGCACCCGTCGTGGATGCCCCGGTGGGATGGTCGATGGTCAGGCCGACCGTGGTTCGGTGTGCTGCGCCTCGGAGACGGTCTTGTCGACGGTCTGACCGGCGGGCAGCGGGTTCGGAGCCGTCTGCGGCGTTGCCGGCCGAGCGTCGTCGTTCTGCATCTCCTTGACCTCGCTCTTGAAGATGCGCAGCGACCGGCCCAACCCGCGGGCGGCGTCGGGAAGCTTCTTCGAGCCGAACAGGATCACGACGACGATCGCGACGATGGCCCAGTGCCACGGGCTCATTGCACCCATTATCTACCTCCACTGATGGTGTGCTGCCGATGCTACCGGACCGCACCATGCCGAATCCGGGACGACAGCGGATTGACGGGGAGTTCCCAGGAGGTTCACGAAGTTGTCACCTCACCCGGTCCCGGTTCGTCCGACGCGAGAGCGTCATACGCGTCGTATGCGTCGAGCGCGGCCGCGGCGCGGGCCCGCACCGCCGCCACCAGGTCCGCCGGGCCCAGCACCGTCACCCCTCCGCCGAGACCGACCACCAGGCGCGTCATCCACTCCGGCGACGCGAATCGCAGTACCGCGGTGCACGACCCGTCCGGCGCCAGCTGCACGTCGGTGAGCGGGTAGTAGTCGATCAGCCAGCTGTAACCGGGATCGATCCGCAACCGGGCCGCCGGCAGCGTCGGATCCCCGGCGAACAGTTCGAAACTGTCCTCGTCGTCGACCGCGGCCGGGGGGCGGGCCGGTTCGGGCAGTTCCGTGGCGGCGTCGATCCGGTCGAACCGGAACAACCGCACCCCTTCCGCGGTGCGGCACCACGCCTGCAGATAGGTGTGCTCGTCGATGAGAACCACCCGGATGGGGTCGACGTCCCGCTCCGAGACGGTGTCCCGCGACGCGGAATAGTAGGTCAGGTGCAGCACGCGGCCGTGATGCACCGCGGCCCGCACGGTCGCGGCGACCGGGTCGTCGGACACGGTCGCCGGGGCCTCGTGGTCGGCGGCGGCGCTGCCCGCGGCCGCCTCGATCTTCGCGATCGCGCCCTGCGCCGCGGACGGATCGACCACCCCGGGCATCTCGAGCAGCGACCGCAACGCCACCAGCAGCGCCGTCGCCTCCGTCGAGGTCAGCCGCAGCGGCCGGTCGATACCCGCGGTGAACGTCACCACGATGCTGTCCTCCGACAGCGACAGGTCGATGAGGTCTCCGGGACCGTAGCCGGGGAGCCCGCACACCCACAGCTGGTTGAGGTCGTCCATGATCTGCTTCGGGGTCACCCCCAGATCGCGGGCCGCCTCGGCCGCGCTGATCCCCGGGTTCGCCGTGAAATAGGGCACCAGGTTGAGCAGCCGCGTCAGCCGCCCCGACAGTCGTGTGCTCAACGTTCGCCCTCCACGGTCGTCCCGGCGACCACCCGGGTCAGGATGCGCCGCACCTGTTCACGCAACTCGGCCGGTGCCAGCACCAGGGCGTCGGCGCCCTGCCCGGCGATCACCCGGGCGATCCAGCTCCACGAGCGCACCGGCACCTCGAGCACCGTGCCGTCGCGGTCCCCGATCCGGCGCCGTCCGGTCTCGGTGCCGAGCCGGCGCAGCTCGGCGGCCCGGCCGTCCGGCACCCACACCCGGGCCGCGCCGGTCACATCACCGGTGCTGGTCGCGGCCAGGACCCGCGCCCGCAGATCCACCCCCTCCGGGATGGTGACGGCCCCGGCCGGACCGAGCGCGGTGACCTCGTCCCCGATGCGGGAGAGCCGGAAGGTGCGGGTCGCGTCGCGGTCGCGGTCGTACCCGACCAGATACCAGCGGCCGTGCACGGTGACGATGCCCCACGGTTCGACGGTGCGCCGGGTCCACGGGTCGGTCGGTGACCCGCGGTGTTCGAACTGCACGGCGCGGCGCGCGTCGATCGCCGCGAGCAGCGCGTGCAGCGCCGGTTCGGACCCGCGGGCCCGCGCCGGCAGCGAGGTCACCGTGCCGGTCGGGTCCGCGTCGACCTGCACCCCCGCCGCCCGCAGCTTCAGCAACGCGCTCTGCGCCGCCGAGGTCAGCTCCGGGGACGACCACAGTGCCGCCGCCACCGCGACCGCGGCGGTCTCCGAGCTGGTCAGCTCGATGTCGGGCAGTTCGTAGGCGTCCCGGTTGATGCGATAACCCTCGACCGTCGAGTACCGGGACGGCATGCCCGTCTCCAACGGGACACCGAGGTCGCGGAGCTCGTTCTTGTCGCGCTCGAACATGCGGCTGAACGCCTCGTCGCTCGCGGAGTCCGCGTATCCGGCCACCGACGCCCGGATCTTCTCCGCCGTCAGGAACTGGCGGGTGGACAGCAACGCGATGACCAGGTTGACCAGCCGTTCGACTTTCGAGATCGCCACGCCGGCAAGCCTAGTGCCACGTCCGCGACCGTCCGCAGGCGTGGTCGTGCGACACGCGCTGCAGTGCGGTGATCTACATGGAGGCGATCAGCCGCTCCACCCGCTCGTCGACGGACCGGAACGGGTCCTTGCACAGCACGGTGCGCTGCGCCTGATCGTTGAGCTTGAGATGCACCCAGTCGACGGTGAAGTCGCGGCCGGCGGCCTGCGCCGCGGCGATGAAGTCCCCGCGCAGCTTCGCGCGGGTGGTCTGCGGCGGCGTGTTCACGGCCCTGTCGACGGCCTCGTCGTCGGTGGCGCGGGCCGCCAGGCCCTTGCGCTGCAGCAGATCGAACACGCCGCGACCGCGTTTGATGTCGTGGTATGCCAGGTCCAGCTGCGCGATCTTCGGGTCCGACAGTTCCATGCCGTAGCGGTCCTGATAGCGCTGGAACAGCTTGCGTTTGATCACCCAGTCGACCTCGGTGTCGACCTTCGCGAAGTCCTGCGACTCGACCGCGTCGAGCACCCGGCCCCACAGATCCACCACCTGCGCCACGTGCGGATCCGGTTCGCGGCTGCGCAGGTAGTCGACCGCGCGGGCGTGGTACTCGCGCTGGATGTCGAGGGCACTGGCCTGCCGCCCCCCGGCCAGGCGCACCGGACGCCGTCCGGTCAGGTCGTGACTGACCTCCCGGATCGCGCGGATCGGATTGTCCAACGCGAAATCGCGGAACGCGACACCCGCCTCGATCATCTCGAGCACCAGCGACGCCGACCCCACCTTCAGCATCGTGGTGGTTTCGGACATGTTCGAATCGCCGACGATCACGTGCAGCCGCCGGTACTTCTCGGCGTCGGCGTGCGGTTCGTCGCGGGTGTTGATGATCGGCCGGGACCGGGTGGTCGCCGACGAGACCCCCTCCCAGATGTGCTCGGCGCGCTGCGACAGGCAGAACGTCGCGGCCTTCGGGGTCTGCAGCACCTTCCCGGCGCCGCAGATCAGCTGGCGGGTCACCAGGAACGGCAGCAGCACATCGGAGATCCGGGAGAACTCGCCCACCCGCGCCACCAGATAGTTCTCGTGGCAGCCGTACGAATTACCGGCCGAGTCGGTGTTGTTCTTGAACAGGTAGATGTCGCCGCCGATGCCTTCCTCGGCGAGACGCTGTTCGGCGTCGACGAGCAGATCCTCGAGGACCCGCTCCCCGGCGTGGTCGTGCTCGACGAGCTGCAACAGGTCGTCGCACTCGGCGGTCGCGTACTCCGGGTGCGATCCCACGTCGAGGTACAACCGCGCCCCGTTGCGCAGGAACACATTGGAGCTGCGGCCCCACGACACGACCCGGCGGAACAGGTAACGCGCCACCTCGTCCGGGCTCAGTCGGCGATGCCCGTGAAAGGTACACGTGACGCCGAATTCCGTCTCGATACCCATGATTCGTCGCTGCACACCTCGACAGTACCGCTCCGAAGATGCGACCATCGGCTGCAACGGCATCTACGGTCAACCTGTGATGTTCGATGCCGCCCGGTGGAGCCGCGCAGACCGAGTCCTGTTCGAACGCAGCGGTGCGCTGCGCCCCTCCCACGCCGATCCGGCACTGCGGGTTCTCAGCCGCGTCGCCGACCACAGCGTGCTGTGGATGGGGTGCGCGGCGGTGGGGATCGCGATCGGCGGCACCCCCCGCCGGGCCGTGGTCCGCGGCCTGCTGTCGGTCGCCGGCGCCAGCGCCGTCGCCAACGGTGTGCTCAAACCGCTGCTGCCGCGTCGCCGCCCCCCGGCCCGCGTCGAACCGCACTTCCGGCGCCGCACCGTGCCCATGCCCACGTCGTCGTCGTTCCCGTCCGGGCACGCCGCGTCCGCCGCCGCGTTCACCACCGGTGTGGCCCTCGAGTCCCCCGCCTCGGCCGCGGTCGTGGCACCGCTGGCCGCCGCCGTGGCGTACTCGCGGGTGCACACCGGCGTGCACTGGCCCAGCGACGTGCTCGTCGGCGCGGCCGTCGGCGCCGCGATCGCGCTCGGAACCCGCCGCTGGTGGGCGGTGCGCGACGACGAACCCGCGGTCGCCGGACCCTCGGTGGAGGCACCGGCACTGCCCACCGGACGCGGACTGCTGGTCGTCGTCAACCCGGGCTCGGGCGACGGCGACAGCGACCACGCCGAGTTGCGCGCCGCGCTGCCGGACGCCCGCATCGTCACCCTGCCCGCCGGTGACGACCTCGCGGCCGAACTGGACCGGCTGATCGGCGAGCACGCGCCGGTCGCGATCGGCGTCGACGGCGGGGACGGCACCGTCGTCGCGGTCGCCTCGGCCGCGGTCGCCGCAAATCTGCCGCTGGCGGTGTTTCCCGGCGGCACCCTCAACCACTTCGCGCGCGACGCCGGCGCCGCCGACCCCGGTGACACGATCCGCGCCGTCACCGAGGGTCACGCCGTCCGCATCGACCTCGGGCAGGTCACCGTCACCGGTCCGGACAGCGCCGCCGGACAGGACGATACCGCCGGCACCGAGCACACCTTCGTCAACACCGCCAGCCTGGGCGGCTACCCGGATTCGGTGCGGCTGCGGGAACGCTGGGAACCACGCATCGGCAAATGGCCGGCCGCGGCCGCGGCGATGGCGCGGGTCCTGGCGACCGCGACGCCGCTGCGGTTGCGGCTCGACGGCACCCCGATGGCGGTGTGGCTGTTGTTCGTCGGCAACGGCCGATACACGCCGACCGACCGGGTCCCGATGTCACGGCCCGCACTCACCGGCGGCACCCTCGATGTGCGCTACCTGCGCGCGGACCGCCGATGGTCACGGCTGCGGCTGCTCACCGCCGTGGCCACCGGAAGCCTGGACCGGTCCCCGACCTACGCCCAGCAGAACCTGAGCGGCCTGTCGGTGCGGATCGAGGGGCCGTCGGTGGCCCTGGCCACCGACGGCGAGGTCGTCGCCGACAGCACCGAATTCGAATTCCGCAGTGCCCCTGCGATCTTGACGCTCTACCGGCTACCCGATCAGGAATCGTCCTGACCGGTCGTTCCGGTGTCGGCCTCCGGCTCCGCCGGCGACGGCGCCGCATCCTCGGCGACCGTCTCGCCGGACCCGGTCGCCGGCAACAGCGACTCGAGCGCGGCACCGGTGATCCGCCGGAACGCCCGGCGCGGCCGCGGCTTCTCGAGCACCGCGACCTCGAGTTCGCCGATCCCCAGCGTGCGCGGCGCCGCATCCGACCCGGTGCCGCGCTGCAACGCGGTCACCGCCACCGCCACCGCGGCCCCCAGTTCGAGGCCGGGCCGATATGCCTCACGCAACGCGGTCGCGATCGGTTCGGTGGTGCCACCCATCACCACGAACTGCGGTTCGTCGACGATCGAACCGTCGTAGGTGATCCGATACAGCTGCGGCGCATCCTCGGTGTCGGCGCGTCCCACCTCGGCGACGCAGATCTCCACCTCGTACGGCTTGGGCTGATCGGTGAAGATCGACCCGAGGGTCGAGGCGAACGCGTTCGCCAGCGACCGGCCCGTCACGTCCCGCCGGTCGTAGGCGTAGCCGCGCATGTCGGCGTGCATGATCCCGGAGCGGCGCAGGCTCTCGAACTCGTTGTACTTACCGACCGCGGCGAAGCCCACCCGGTCGTACAGTTCGCTGATCTTGTGCAGCGCCTTCGACGGGTTCTCCGCGACGAACACCACCCCGTCCGCGTAGATCAGGGCGATGACGCTGCGCCCGCGGCCGATGCCCTTGCGGGCCAGCTCCGAGCGGTCCCGCATGATCTGCTCGGCGGACGCATAGTACGGCAGCGTCATTGCCCACCTCCTGCGGTGCGGTCGGCCACGATCGCGCGGGCCAGTTCGGACAAGGTCGTCTCCGGCACCAGCGTCGCGCCGGTCCCTGTGATCACCGCGGCCGTCGGATAGATGCCGCGGGTCGTGTCGGGACCACCGGTGCCGCTGTCGTCGTCGGCCGCGTCGTACAGCGCCTCCACCGCGCTGCGCAGCGCGTACTGCTCGTCCGCGTCCCCCCGGTACAGCTTCTTGAGCGACGACTTCGCGAACAACGAACCCGACCCGACGGCGTGATAGCCGGCGCGTTCCTCGTACCGGCCGCCGACCACGTCGTACGAGACGATGCGGCCCGCCCGGTGCGGATCGGTGGCGTCGAGATCGAACCCGACCAGCAGCGGCACCACGGCCAGCCCCTGCATGGCCGCCCCGAGATTGCCGCGCACCATCGACGACAGCCGGTTGGCCTTGCCGTCGAACGTCAACGGCACACCCTCGATCTTCTCGTAGTGCTCGAGCTCGACGGCGAACAGCCGCACCATCTCCACGGCCAGGCCCGCGGTCCCGGCGATACCGGCCGCGGAGTACTCGTCGGTGATGTGCACCTTGTCCACGTCGCGGCTCGCGATGAGACTGCCCATCGTGGCGCGCCGGTCACCGGCGATCAGCACACCACCGTCGAAGGTCACCGCCACGATGGTCGTCCCGTGCGGCGCGACGTCCCCGAGCGCACCGAGCTGACCGGCGAACCGGTTCTCGGGCAGCAACTCGGGGGCGTGCACCCGCAGATGATCGGTGAACGAGGACATCGGAGACGCGAGGTGCAGCCGGGGCTGCACCTCGCGATACGGAAGTGAGGATCGATCCGCTGTCACTGGCCGCCCTTCTGCACATAGGCCCGCACGAAGTCCTCGGCGTTCTCCTCGAGCACATCGTCGATCTCGTCGAGAAGATCGTCGGTTTCCGACGCCAGCTTCTCGCGCCGTTCCTGACCGGCACCACCGTCGCCGACGACCTCGTCGTCGTCGCCGCCACCACCGCGTGTGGTCTGCTCCTGCGCCATAGCCGCGACCTCCTCGATCACTGTGGTGTCCGGCTCCGGTCGACGACCGGGACGGGCCACCAGCTTGCTCAGAACTCCACCCTACCGAGCCGACCCGGCACCGAGTGCGACTTGGCGTGCGGCGCGCCCGTGTGTCGGCGGCCACGCCCGCACCGGCTCAGTGGGTGAGCTGGTCCACCAGCTCGGCCGCCGAATCCACCGACTCGAGCAACGCACCGACGTGGGCGCGGCTGCCGCGCAGCGGCTCGAGCGTCGGGATCCGCACCAGCGACTCACCACCGAGATCGAAGATCACCGAATCCCAGCTGGCCGCGGCGATGTCCGCACCGAACCGGCGCAGGCACTCGCCGCGGAAGAACGCCCGGGTGTCCGCGGGCGGGGTGTGCACCGCGTCGAGGACCTGCTGCTCGGTGACCAGGCGTTTCATCGACCCTCGGGCCACCAGCCGGTTGTACAGGCCCTTGTCCAGGCGCACGTCCGAGTACTGCAGGTCCAGCATGTGCAGTTTGGGAGCCGACCACGCCAGCCCCTCCCGGTTCCGGAACCCCTCGAGCAACCGCAGCTTCGCCGGCCAGTCCAGCAGGTCCGCGCATTCCATCGGATCGCGTTCGAGCAGATCCAGCACCTTCGCCCACTGGTCGAGCACGTCGAGCACCCGGGCGTCGTCGGTGCCGTCGTGGAACTTCGCGGCCCGCTCGTGGTAGATCCGCTGCAACGCCAGACCGGTCAGCTCCCGGCCGTCGACCAGGGCGACCGTCTTGCGCAGCGTCGGATCGTGGCTGATGTGATGCACCGCGGTCACCGGCCGCGCCAACTGCAGATCCGACAGGTCGACGCCGGCCTCGATCAGATCCAACACCAGCGCGGTGGTACCGACCTTCAGGTACGTCGCCGTCTCCGCCAGGTTCGCGTCACCGATGATCACGTGCAGCCGCCGGTACTTGTCGGCGTCGGCGTGCGGTTCGTCGCGGGTGTTGATGATGCCGCGTTTGAGGGTCGTCTCAAGCCCGACCTCGACCTCGATGTAGTCGGCGCGCTGCGACAACTGGAAGCCGGCCTCGTCCCCGGACTGGCCGATCCCGACCCGCCCGGAGCCACAGATCACCTGACGGGACGCGAAGAACGGGGTCAGGCCCGCCACCACCGCCGAGAACGGGGTGTCCCGCGACATCAGGTAGTTCTCGTGGGTGCCGTAGGAGGCGCCCTTACCGTCGACGTTGTTCTTGTACAGCTGCAGGCGCGGGGCACCGGGCACGCTCGACGCGTGCCGCGCCGCCGCCTCCATCACCCGCTCACCGGCCTTGTCCCAGATCACCGCGTCCAACGGGTCCGCGACCTCCGGCGCCGAATACTCGGGATGGGCATGGTCGACGTACAGGCGCGCCCCGTTGGTGAGGATCATGTTGGCGGCGCCGACCTCGTCGGCGTCGATGACCGGGGCCGGGCCGTTGAACCGGCCCAGGTCGAACCCGCGGGCGTCGCGCAGCGGCGACTCGACCTCGTAGTCCCAGCGGGTCCGCTTGGCGCGCGGCACCCCCTCGGCCGCCGCGTACGCCAGCACCGCCTGGGTGGAGGTCAGGATCGGGTTCGCCGTGGGTTCGTTGGGTGAGGAGATCCCGTACTCGACCTCGATACCGATGATCCGCTGCATGGCACCGAGCCTAGGTGATCACCGCGTCCGCGGGCGGGCAGCGGGCCGATCAGGGTGCGGCGGTGCAGTCCAGATAGTCGGTCGCACCGATCGTGGTGAGCACCCACCGCACCGGCGGCGGCGCCCACGCCGCGCCCGGATCGTGGCCCGTCCGCGGTGCGGTCAACGTCACCGTGCGCCCCCGGGTGATCACGACGCAGCCGCCGGCGGCACGCACGTTGCGCAACCAGTCCACCCCGGGGCCGTAGGTCAGCGCGAACCGGTAGCGGTCGCCGTCGGCGAACACGTTGACCGGCGTCCGGTACACCCGGCCCGACCGTCGCCCGCGATGCTCGACGACCGCCATGTACGGCAGGTGCGCCGCCAGCGGCCGCACCACGCGATTGGTGACGACCCGGTTGAACCGGGCCAGGGCGGCGGGCAGGGGCATCGGGGCACTCCCTCCGGGCGGTGGACCGGGCGCGCGCGTGTGCCGGGCGCACCGCCCCGACGCTACGCCGCCCGGCCGCGACGCGGGTCCGGGTGGCAGCATGATCCCAATGGATGCGACTCCCTGGTACGAGCGGGGCTCCGACGAACTCGTCGCCGTGTACGACGCCGCCGGCCGCTGTACCGGGCAGGCGCCCCGCTCACAGGTGTACGCGCAGGGCCTGTGGCACGGCAGCGCCGGGGTGCTGCTGCGTTCGCCGGACCGCACCCGCATCTACGTGCACCGCCGCGCCGCCGGCAAGGCGGTGTTCGCCGCGCACCACGACTGCCTCGCCGGCGGGGTGATCGACCCCGGGGAAACCCCCGTCGACGCGGCCCGGCGCGAACTGACCGAAGAACTCGGCGTCACCGGTGTCCCGCTGCGCCCCCTCGCGGCGGCCGCGTGGGACGGCAGCTGGCTGGGGCACCCCCTGCGGTGCCACCTGTGGGCGTTCGAAGCCTGCTGGGACGGACCGGTCACCCATCAGGACAGCGAGATCGCCGCCGGCTGGTGGTGGACACTCGACGAGCTGCGCACCCGTCTGCGCGACCCGGCCTGGCCGTTCGCGCCGGACACCCGCATGCTGCTCGCCGGCCTGCTGCAGCAATGAGGTGGGGCCCGGGATCGTCTCCCGGGCCCCACCTCACCGCAACGGACTACAGGTACTGACCGGTGTTCGACTCGGTGTCGATCGCCCGGCTCGTGCTGGCGTTCTTGCCGGTGACCAGGGTGCGGATGTAGACGATCCGCTCCCCCTTCTTCCCGGAGATGCGCGCCCAGTCGTCCGGGTTGGTGGTGTTGGGCAGGTCCTCGTTCTCGGCGAACTCGTCGACGATCGAATCGAGCAGATGCTGCACCCGCAGGCCCGGTGCGCCGGTGTCGAGCACCGACTTGATCGCGTACTTCTTGCCGCGGTCGACGATGTTCTGGATCATCGCCCCCGAGTTGAAGTCCTTGAAGAACAGGACCTCCTTGTCGCCGTTGGCGTAGGTGACCTCCAGGAACCGGTTCTCCTCCGACTCGGCGTACATCCGGTCGACGACCCGCTCGATCATCGCCCGCACGCAGGCACCGCGGTCGCCGCCGAACTCGGCGAGATCGTCGGCGTGCACCGGCAACGCGTCGGTCAGGTACTTCGAGAAGATGTCGAGCGCCGCTTCCGCATCCGGCCGTTCGATCTTGATCTTCACGTCCAGCCGGCCGGGCCGCAGGATCGCCGGGTCGATCATGTCCTCACGGTTCGAGGCGCCGATGACGATGACGTTCTCGAGCCCTTCGACACCGTCGATCTCCGACAGCAGCTGCGGCACGACCGTCGTCTCCACGTCGGAGGACACCCCCGACCCGCGGGTCCGGAAGATCGAGTCCATCTCGTCGAAGAACACGATCACCGGGGTGCCCTCGGACGCCTTCTCCCGGGCCCGCTGGAAGATCATCCGGATGTGCCGCTCGGTCTCGCCGACGAACTTGTTGAGCAGCTCCGGGCCCTTGATGTTCAGGAAGTACGACTTGGCTTCCTTCGAATCCTGGCCGCGGGCCTCGGCGATCTTCTTCGCCAGCGAATTCGCCACCGCCTTCGCGATCAGCGTCTTGCCGCACCCGGGCGGGCCGTACAGCAGCACGCCCTTCGGCGGCCGCAGCGCGTACTCGCGGAACAGGTCCTTGTGCAGGAACGGCAACTCCACCGCGTCGCGGATCTGTTCGATCTGCCGGCCCAGACCACCGATGTCGCCGTAGTCGACGTCCGGCACCTCCTCGAGCACGAGGTCTTCGACCTCCGCCTTGGGAATGCGTTCGAACGCGTAACCGGCCTTGCTGTCGACGAGCAGCGAATCACCCGGACGCAGCTTGAAACTGTCCTCGGTGTCGGCGATGTCCGCGTTCACCGGGTCGAGGGTGCGCGCGGCCGCGGCGGCCAGGGGCGCGGCCAGCCACACCACACGTTCCTCGTCGGCGTGCCCGACCACCAGGGCGCGGGTGCCGTCGTCGAGCAGTTCGCGCAGCGCCGTGATCTCCCCGACCCGTTCGAAACCGCCGGTCTCGACGACGGTGAGGGCCTCGTTCAACCGCACGGACTGGCCGGGTTCGAAATCGCCGGTGTCGAGATTCGGCGACACCGCCACCCGCATCTTCCGGCCCGAGGTGAACACGTCGACGGTCTGATCCTCGAAGGTGCTCAGCAGCACCCCGTAACCGCTCGGTGGCTGCCCGAGCCGGTCCACCTCCTCCCGGAGGGTGATCAGCTGTTGGCGGGCCTCCTTGAGCGTTTCCATCAGCTTGCCGTTGCGGACGGTGAGGGAGTCGAGGCGGGCCTCGAGATCGCGTACCTGGTCGGACGGTTCGGCGAGCCGACGTCGCAACGCGGCGACCTCGGTACGCAATTCGTCGATCTCACGGGCGGCAACCGAATCCGGGTTCTCTGACATGTGCGACTCCCTCCGCTGTCGGTCTTTCCACGCTACCGGCAGACGGGCCAAAGTGCGGGGGGACACGAAACAGCCGTGTTCCGAACACGTGTCGGCGTACTCACACGCTCGGCACCGGAACCGGACGGCCCACGATGTTAGCCTTGCCTATCTTGTCCGTTCCGACGGTTCACACGAAAGGGGTCCTTCGTGACCATCCGCACGCTCGCCACCGTCGCCGCCACCGCCGCGGCCCTCGCCGCCCTCACCGCGTGCGGCAGCTCCTCCGACGACTCCGCCGGCGACGGCGCCACCACCGAATCGGCCACCGCATCGGCCCCGGGGACCACGAGCGCGGCCGCCGCGGCCCCCGTCACCGCCGACGTCCTGCAGCAGCAGGTGACGATCTTCTTCGACCCGGCCGCCACCGTCGACGCCAAGGCCGCCGTCGTCGAGAACGGCACCGAGCGCACCGCCGTGCTCGAACAGTTCAACGGGGTGCTCGCCGGCTACCCGCTGACCGGCACCGTCGGCGCGGTCACCGCCGTCGACGACGACACCGTCACCGCTTCCACCGAGGTCGCCGGGCCGCACGGCGGCGCCCCCATGCCGCTGACGTTCGAACAGGTCGACGGCCAGTGGGTCATCGCCGACGACAGCGTCTGCTCGATCTTCGAGATGGGCCACCTGCCCTGCACCTGAGCCCGGCACACCGTGGCCCGGCCGAGCCGGGCCACGGCACCGTCCTCAGCCCTTGCTGGGGCGCCGCTGCGGCTTCGGGGTCTCCACCCCGTCCTGCAACCGGCGGGCACTGACCAGGAACGCGGTGTGCCCCTGCATCCGATGCTCCGGACGCACCGCCAACCCCACCACATGCCAGCCCCGCACCATCGACTCCCACGACCGCGGCTCGGTCCAGCAGGTCTGCTCCCGCAGCGCCTCCACCACCCGCGACAACTGCGTCGTCGTCGCCACATAGACGATGAGCACCCCACCGGGCACCAGTGTCCTCTTCACCGTGTCCAGCACATCCCACGGCGCGAGCATGTCCAGCACCACCCGATCGACCCTGCCGTGGGTCTCCACGTCGTAGTCCGCCAGGTCGGCCAGCTCCGTCGTCCAGTTCGCCGGGCGTTCCCCGAAGAACGTGGTCACGTTGCGCTCGGCGTGCTCGAGATGATCCTCGCGCACCTCGTACGAGATCACCTTGCCGGTCGACCCGACCGCACGCAGCAGCGAACACGTCAACGCCCCGGAGCCGGCACCGGCCTCGAGCACCCTGGCACCCGGGAAGATGTCGCCCTCCTGCACGATCTGCGCGGCGTCCTTCGGGTAGATCACCTGCGCCCCGCGCGGCATCGACATCACGTAATCGACCAGCAACGGACGCAACGCCAGATACGGGGTGCCGTTCGTCGACGTCACCACCACACCCTCGTCGGTGCCGATCAGATCGTCGTGCACGATCCCGCCCCGGTGGGTGTGGAACTCCTTGCCCGGCTCCAGCACCACGGTGTACTTCCGGCCCTTGGCATCGGTCAACTGCACGCGATCACCGACCTGGAACGGTCCGCTACGCCCGAGTCCGCCTGCTGCCATCGCCGTGTCCACCCTCGCCTGCTCGCCTCTCGAAACGGCCCGGACACCGTCCGCCGGACACTGGTGCCCGGTGGGGTGCTCATCGTCTATGTGGCGACGACGACGCAGTTGTCGCGGGTGGTGGAGGCGCTGCGGGAGCAGACCTGCTGGACCGAGCCGCGGTCGTGGGAGTCGATGG
>NZ_LRRH01000078.1 GCF_001646785.1 Rhodococcus phenolicus | reverse complement strand
GGAGACCTCGCTCATTCAGTTGTCATGACACGCCAGGTGAGGCAATGAATCCCTCGGCGGAGCCACATTTGAAACACGGCCTAACGCGGCGTTGTTGACAAGCACGTCCAACGAACCGAGCGCACTGACCGCGCGCTCTACCAGGTTTCGTGCTTGCGTCGGATCTCCGATGTCACCGCTGACGATGGTGTGGCCTTCACCGGGAAGCTCTGACCTCGTATGCTCGGCGCCGCGCCGGTCTGTCGCATAGTGCACTGCCACGGTGTCACCGAGTTCGGCGAATGCACGGGCCGTGGCGCGGCCGATGCCGCTCGACGCGCCGGTGACCAGAACCTTTCGCATGGACTGAACCTTCGCTTTCGCGGTGAGTATCCCACCGATCTCGTGTCATCCGCCGTCCGCCAGCAGACAGGTCCCGTCACGAGACAGGGGCGGGCTCGACGTGGACAACACTATCCGACCTCGATTGGGGCGAACTTCCGTTCGGTGCAGGACAGCGGCAGGAGCACCCTCGAACGCTGCCGCTCTGTTCGGCAAAAGGTCACCCTGCAAAGACCGCGATGCGCGGACAATTCCTGCCTACCTGAACGACAGATCTACGGCAGATCGGAGCTGGCGGTTGCTGCGAGGGATCCCAACAGTTGGAGCTTGTCGGCACTGGGCGAGCCGACGGGAGCTTGGTAGACGATCAGCTGATGGCCGGGTGCGCTGCGGACGTCGAAGGCGTTGTATTCGAGGAGAAGATCGCCGACGGCAGGATGGCGAAATTCTTTTGCCTCGTGAGTTTTTCCTCGGACATCGTGCCGGCTCCACAGTTCGCGGAACTCGGCGCTTGCAGCGTGTGCCTGGAGAACAAGAGCACGGACGTCGTCTGCCGAACCCGTGTGGCCGAGAGCGAGCCGAAGGTTCGCGACACACGAGGTGGTTGCGCGATCCCGGTCGGTGAAGAAGCTGCGTCCGAAGGGGTCGAGGAAGACCATCCGCGCAATGTTGTCGATGCGTTCGAACCCGCTGTACAGCGCTCCAGCCAGATCGTTGTATGCAAGAACATCCAACTGACGGTTGATGATGAACGCGGGGGTATGCGACCAGGATGCGAGCAGTTGCCGGAGCGAATCGTCGACGGTCGTCCGTACCGGAGTGCGCGGTGTCGGGGCCAGACCGGCGAGGCGGAACAGGTGCTCGCGCACATCGGTGTCGAGGTCGAGTGCGCCGGCGAGGGCGTTGAGGACCGCTGGGGAGGGATTTCGCTCGCGTCCCTGCTCGAGTCGGGTGTAGTAGTCGACACTGACACCGGCGAGCATGGCGACTTCTTCACGGCGAAGGCCAGAAACCCGCCGCCCCGACTGCGCTGTGATGCCGACATCCGTGGGCTGCACGTGACCGCGTCGCGCTTTGAGGAATGTTCCCAATTCGGTGGAGCTCATGAGACGACGCTAGCCTCACCGCGACGCGGCTGGCAGGCCGTATCGCACCCAGGCTGGGTTTTCATGGCCGTGAGCACCAGGGCGGCACCGAACAGGGCGATCGCCACCACGAAGAACATAGCGGTGGTCACACTGCCACCGTGGGCCGGTGCAGCGATCACCGGGCCGACGCTGTCGCCGAGGAACATGAACGCGCCGTACCAGGCAGTCGCGCCGGCCGTCTCGGCGGGCGCAGACATCTCGACGATGCCTGCGACAAGAGCAGGAGTGGTCAGCACGATGGCTGCGACAAGACGATGACACCACCGGCGACGACCGAGGTGGTGCCCAGACCCCGATCACGGCCGCGCTGCCATGCGGCTCCTCTCACGAGATTCCTCGGAGCGACAGGCTCCGACTCTCGTACCTGGGCCAGTCCGAACCAGGCCGTAGCGCACCCAGGCACACAGCGGCCTGTTCCCGTGCTCCCTCCAGCCGGATAGTGGATCTCGCCGGAGTGACCCGGCGTCCTCGAATCCCATTCTGGAGTACACATGATCACCGCCTTCACCCCCGAACTGCTCGAACTCATCACCGCCAACCGCACCGGCGGGCATCGTCCGCTGCTGTTCGCCAACGCCCGGATCATCACCGGCGACTCCCTGATCGGCGACTTCGACCGCGGCGATGTTCTTCTCGGCGGCTCACGCGTGGTCGGTATCGGACCGGGCCTGCTGACCGCAGCAGATGACGACGGCGCCATCGTCATCGACTGCGCCGGGTATGTCATCGTGCCGACGGTCGTAGACACTACTCAGCTGCGCGGCCTGCGCCCGAAATCGTTCCGGTCACCGACCGCGATCGCGCCGGGCAATCCGGCCGGTTTCGCAATCCTGCCCGCCGTGTCCGGAGAATCGGAATCCGTGGTGGGCCGATTCCTCGCCGCCCCCGAGATCGCGCTCACGGTCGTCGTCGACGGTGACATCGCCGTGTGGGATGGACACCCGGTCGACGTCACCGACCTTGCAGCAGATATCGAGGTTGCCCACACCGCCTCCTCGGACCGGTATCTCGGCACCTGGATCGACGAGAACGATTTCGTGCACCAGCACCTGACCGCCGACGGACGCTACGACGAAACCCGCGGTGGACGCCCGCACGCCTACCAGGGCTCGTACTGGATCACCGGCGACCGCATCGACTACCGCGACGATCTCGGATTCTGGGCCTTCGGCGAATTCGCCGACGACGTATTGCATCACGCCGGCTACACCTTCCACCGCTCCTGACCTACCGCCGACACCCGAAAGCACACCATGCCGAAGATTTCCCTCACCGAGTTCACCGCTGCCCGTGACAGCGGCCGCCCGATCCTGCTGACCGGCGGCGCCGTCGTCACCATGGATCCCACGATCCCGGACCTCGACACCGGCGACGTCCTGCTCACAGGTTCCCGAATCGCCGCGATCGGAACCGACCTGCGCTCCGATCCCGAACACGGTGCCACCGCCACAGCGGCCCTCGTCCTCGATACCCGTGGGTCGATCGTCAGCCCCGGTTTCGTCGACACCCACCGTCACGCCTGGGAAGCGCAACTGCGCCGCAGCATCCCCGACGTCGCCGACCTCGGCGAATATGTCACCTCGACCCTGGCCGGCATCGCCCCGAACTACGCGCCGGAGGACATGTACATCGGGACCCGACTCGCCGCCTTGACCGCGCTGGATTCGGGTATCACCACCATGCTCGACTTCTCGCACAACTCGCGCAGCTCCGCGCACTCCGATGCTGCGCTCAATGCGCTCATCGACACCGGCATCCGCGGCGTGCATGCCTCGATGGGCCCGCACTTCGGCCAGTGGGACCACCAGTGGCCCGCCGACATGAGCCGGCTGGTGAACGACTTCCACGGCGCCGCAGGAGGTCTCGTCACCGTACGACTGGCGGCCCTGTCCACCGACGAGATCGCCGGACCCACCATCGCCTACGGCCCCGAACTCGCTGCTCTCGCTCGCGATCTCGGCGTGTGGACCAGCATCGACGCCGTCTTCGGAATGCCCTCCTCGGAGGCGATCCTGCGCTGGGCCCGGATGGGGATCCTCGATCCGAACCTCACCCTGATCCACTCGACGGGACTGACCCCCGAAGCATGGACGGCAATGGCAGACGCGGGTGTCACGGTCGCACTCGCCCCGACCTCCGACGCGCAGATCGGTCTCGACACAGCCGTACCCGCCGTCGACGAGGCCCTCGCCGCCGGGATCCGACCGGGCCTGAGCATCGACGTGGAGGTCGCGCTCGCCAGCGACATGTTCACCCAGATGCGGACCCTGCACGCCATCCAACGCATGCGTGCCACCAACGCTGCATACGGAACGGAGGAGACCCGCAACCGGATCACCACGCACGACGTCCTCGACTTCGCCACCCTGCAAGGCGCGCACGCCAACGCGCTCGGGCACGTCACCGGTTCGCTGACCCCCGGCAAGGACGCCGACCTGCTCATCGTCCGTGCCGACGACGTCAACAACATGCCTCTCAACGACGTCGTCGGCACCCTCGTGCTCGGCTCCGACACACGCAACATCGACACCGTCCTCGTCGCCGGCAACCCGCGCAAGTGGGCAGGTTCGCTGATCGGCGAAGACATCGACGCCCTCCGCGAGGACGTGATCCGCTCCCGCGACACCATCACCCGACGGGTGGCGGCAGCACTGTGAAGACCATGAAGGAAGCGAAGGACATGAAACAAAATCAGCACCCATTCGTCGGGCTGTGGGTAACCGCCGACGGGAACATCCGCCAGCGTCTCCTCCCGGAGGGACGGTACGTCGAGGCCCGCGGCAGCCGGGAGGCCGCCTACACCGGCGACTACCGGATCGATGGCACCATGATCTACTACCGCGACGACACCGGCTTCTCCGCCGACGGGGAGTTCCGCAACGACGTCCTCTACCACGCCGGCATGGTCATGCACCGGGACCCGACCGGCTGACGCAACCGTCGAACTGGAACCGGCAACCAACAGAGGCAGTCTGCACCCGAATGTCCCGGGTGCAACCCTCCTCGCTCGGGCTGAGCCTGCTCGCGCTCAACCGTGGACCAGACGGCCAACCCGTGGTTAGCCCCTCGTGGTGGTGATCGTGATCATCGCCGCGTTCACCTGGACCTACTTCGCGCGGCTGAGCCGGGGACTGACGGTGACTCTGCGGTCGCGCCCGTTCGTCGACGCAGCGGTGACCCTCGGCGCGAAACGCCGATGGTTCCTGTTCCGGGAGGTCCTGCCGAACGTGCTGCCGGTGGTCGTCGTGTACTGGGCCGTACAACTTCCCGCGAGCATCGTCGCGGAGGCGACCACCGCCCGGGCGCGAGCTTCCTGCACTTTGAATGTTTTCTCGTCCCGGGCGGCGCGGCTGCGGGAGTACTGCCAGGTCGCCCGCCACGCATTCGGATGGTCCCTCTCGTTCCAGACGGGCTCGGCTCGTCGCCGCCGGTTGTCGACCACGGAGCGACCGCGCCGGGGTGTGATGGTGTCGATGGTCTGCCCGGCGGTGAAAACATCGCCGGTCCAATGGAAGTGGGGAGGCGAGATCCCCGGGCGCTTTCGTGGCGCGGGAGCAGAGGATGAACTTCAGCCCGGCCTCGTCCAACGCTGTGAGATTGGACGCGGACAGCATCACGCCGTCGGCGGGGACGACCATCTCGACCCCGTCGAGGTCGAGGTGCGAGCTACGGACACACCAAGATCGCCGGCACGCAGATGGTCCCGTGTGCACATCTCGCTCCGCACCGCCCGAAATGTTCGTGCGCATGCGCGTGTTGGTCGTTCGATTGCGTGCAGCTTAAGCCTGAACTACATTGCCTCGCTTCCAGATTCGATGTCCATTCCTGGAGACATGGGACTCTCGATGCGCTTCGCCCGCGGCGAGAGGGCTACGTAATATAGTTGCGTAGTCAATTAGTTCTGTTAGAGTGAACTGCACAGTTCTCCTCAGGAAGGACACGCGATGAGCACCGACACTCCCGACCCGCGCCTTGCGAACATCACCGTCGCCCATGCGCCGGACCGGCACCGCTACGAACTGCGCGACGGCGACACCGTCATCGGCTTCACCCAGTACCGCACCCGCACCCGGACCGGCGGCGACACCCGGCGAGTGTTCGTCCACACCGAGGTCGATCCCGGCTACGGCGGCCTCGGCCTTGCCGCCCGACTCGTGGAATTCGCACTCGACGACGTCGCCGCCACCGGAGAACGCATCGTCCCGGTGTGCCCCTACGTAGCGAAATACCTACGCACACACCACAACTACGACCACCTCGTCGACTGGCCGGAGACCCCACAATGACCCCAGCCACACCCACCCGCATCTCGATCGACAAGCAGAACCGCCCCGTCTACCGCGCACAGGTCGCCGTCGCAGTCGCCGTCCGCGACGCCGTCGCCCAGGCGGGACTCGATCGCACACTCGTCGAACTGGTCAACATCCGCGTCTCCCAGATCAACGGCTGCGCCTACTGCCTCGACGTGCACACCCGCGACGCCCTCGCCGGTGGGGAAACACCGCAGCGCCTCGCCGTCCTCCCCGCGTGGCGGGAGACCGACCTGTTCACCGACCGCGAGCGTGCCGCCCTGACCCTCGCCGAAACGGTGACCACCCTGCCGGCCCCCGAACAGCAGGATCGAGACTATGCCAACGCCCGCAGCCACCTCACCGACGACCAACTTTCGGCGATCGTGTGGGTGGCCATCGCGATGAACGCTTTCAACCGCATCTCAATCCTCAGCCGACACCACGTCCGTCCCTCCACCTCGGACACCTGAGCCGCCTCAGGTCCGCGTAAAGACGCCACCACCGGTGCCACACCACCACGTCGCGACTCTGCCCGACCGGCATGCCGTCGCAACAAGTACCGGCGAGTGCACCTCACCCTCGTCCACAAAAAGCTCGAGTGGGGAGAACGCCATGACAGCCACGGGACCGACGAACACCCGCGCGGTCATAACCTGCCCGAATAGCACGAAGGCTCGAAGGTTGCCGTCCGGCGCCGTGTCGGTGAGGTGCTCGACATCGCGCCGGCGACACTGCGGAACTGGATCGAAGCCGCGGAGCGACAAGATTCCCCGACCGTCTCGACGTCGGACCGCGATGGTGGCCTCGATGCGGTACGTCAACTGCGTTAAGAGAACGCCGAATTACGCAGGGCCGATGATCTTTCGAAGTTACAGGCGCGTTCTTTGCGGCGGTGGAAGTCGGCGGCCGTCTACAGTGATTGCCGACTACATGGACGCGCGCCGTTCCCGTTTCGGGGGTCGATCCGACCTGTGCCGTGCTCACCGAACACGGCATCAGCATCGCCCCGTCCACCTCCTACAAGGCCAAGGCTCGCGGACGCGTCTCCGCCGCCGAGCTGGCCCGACGCCTACGCCCCGACGCCGTGCACGCGGTGTATGTGGCCGGTCGGCAGGTCTACGGTGTCTGCAAAGTCTGATACACGATGAAACGCATTGGTCATGACATCGATCGTGATCGTGTAGCCCGCCTGATGACGATCACCGGCATCACCGATGTCGTGCCCGGCAGACGCCGCACGGTCACCACCGAGCGCAATGGTCGAGCACCCCGGCATCGAAGATCTGATCGAGCCGCGCAGCATCTCGTTCGCGCGGGTTTGAGCGGCCGACAAGTAGCCCGCCTCTCTTTGCCGTACATGAGCGTGTAGAAACCCACGTTCGGGACACGTTCATCCACGCCGGCCTGACCTGGGTGCCGTACGTCCTGCTCGGGAACGGCGCACTCTGCCGGCCCACATGGTGGTGCATCCCGAAGGCGGTGAGCAGAGCCCTGTGCATGCGGCCTGGCCGGTCGAGCAGCGATGACGACACCTTGACCTCCCCACTATGACTACAATTAGTGTCACAACAACGATGTGTGCCGACGATTCCCGTCATAGATGAAAGGAGGCGTGGTGGCCGGGTACAAGATCGACCGACAGGTCGTCGCCTTCGGCGAGCACGTGCGCGGCTGGCGTATGGTGCTGGGCCTCACCGCCCAGCAGGTCGCCGAGCGTGCCGACATCACCCGCGATACCCTGCGCAAGATCGAGACCGGGGATCCGGGCGTGAGCTTTCGCAGCGTCGTCCAAGTGCTCCGGGCGCTCGGCGTGCTCGACCATGCGGTCGACGCGATCGACCCCCTCAACAGCGACATCGGGCGACTGCGGGCAGGCAACCTTACGAAGAAACGCGCCCGATGACCACCGTCGAGGTCTTCATCGATGACAAGGGCGGCGTCCGACCGGTCGGCCAGGCGCACTTCACCCGAAACCGTGGCCAAATCTCCACGACGTTCCTCTACGACCCTCGATACCTCTCGGGCGATGGCATGAGCATCGACCCGGCACTTCCGCTCGTGGCGGGCTCGCAACACCAGAGCAGCCTCGTGCGAGCCTTCGCCGACAGCGCTCCGGACCGGTGGGGGCGGAACCTGATCGTAAAGGGCGAGCGAGCCCGCGCCCGCGAGGAGAGCAAAGCTCCGCGCCGCCTGGACGACCTCGACTTCCTGCTCGGGGTCAGCGACGATACCCGCCAGGGCGCACTGCGTTTCAAGCTCCCCGGGGAAGGAGCATTCCTCGAAAAACCCTCGAGCGTCCCTCAACTGGTATCGCTGCCCGAGTTGCTGCACGCGGCCGACAAGATCGTCTCCGATGAGGATCCTGCACAGGCGATCAAGCAGCTCCTCGACACGGGCACGACAGGCCTCGGCGGCGCACGCCCGAAGGCATCGGTTCGACTCGAGGACGGAGCACTGGCGATCGCGAAGTTCCCGCACGGCAGCGACCAGTGGGACGTGATGGCGTGGGAGGCCACGGCACTCGATCTGATGGACAGCGCCGGGATCCGCACCCCCCGCAGGACGCTCACCCACGTAGGAGAACGCAGCGTCCTGATCCTGCGCAGGTTCGATCGCACGGACGAGGGGCACCGCATCGGATACATCAGCGCGATGACGGCCCTCGGCGCATCCGACGGCGAACACCGCGACTACGCCGACATCGCCGAGGCGATCCGGGACCTCTCCCGCTCCCCCAGGGCGGACCACCACGAACTCTTCGACCGCGCCGTCGCCAGCGTGGCACTGGGCAACACCGACGACCACCTGCGCAACCACGGCTTCCTCGCAGACCGCGGCTCGTGGACCATCAGCCCCGCGTTCGACGTGAACCCGACCCCGGACCCGTGGCGGGCAAGGTCGACCTCGATCATGGGGGCCGACACACATCCCGAAGAAGCCGAAGCCCTACTGGCTCTCGCGGAGGACTGCAGCCTGAACGCCGCACAAGCCCGCGCGAAGATGCGCCGCGTCGCTGGAGCACTGTCCAACTGGCGCGACGCCGCGCGCAACAACGGCGTCCACACACAGGAGATCACCATGATGGCCGAATCGATCCAGCCGCGGCTCGAAGCCGTGCTCGCGGCTGCGGCCACCGGGGCAAGCACATGAGCGGACCGACCGCACGGATCTCCTCGACGAGACCGAGACGATCGAGCAGTTCCGTACTGCGCCCGTCAGGTCCGTCCTCGGGGAACTGAGTCGTCTGCGGGCTCTCTCGACGAGCGTGCTGCGGACTCCGTCCAGGCTCAGTTCGACGACGAGGATCATTCCCACCGGCCCGCGCCAGAGATCACCACCGTGCGACGAGTCAACATGTCCGGCAGCGTCTTTGCCCCGGATGCCCCCCGAGAATCTGAACGAACTTCCCCTGCCACCCTCCGACGCGCTCGGGGAAAGGGCGGCCTCGAGGGCCTGCGCACCGAGGCTCTCGAACGCTTCCGAGCCAAGGCCGCTCCAGAACCCGGCCCCGTGCTACGCCAGCACGCGACGCGCACCAACGATGCGCGCCTGGCGGTCCCGACCACTCTGGTATGCTGCTCGATCCCCAGCGCGCAGATAGTCGAGTCGGCTACTTCCCTGCGCAGAACAGGCAGAAGGTAGAAGCCATCCCGAACACCGACGTCTCCGGCTATCAAGGCCACACGCAGATGCCGGTAAACAATGACATCCGAACACCGCGTCCGGGACACTGCCGGTGTGAACGACACACCGCACGCAGGACCAGCAGCGGCCGAGATGCTCATCGCACGCAATCCCGACCCGCAATCCCGCCTGCAATACCTCCTGCGGATCCCGATCGACCAAGGACTGGTGTTCCGCACCTCGGACGTATGGCCACGCACCAAAGCTCTGTTCTGCTATCCCGTCCCCAGCGAACACTGGCCCGAACACCCCGAAATCGTCGAACGAGCCCCGATACGCTCATGCACACGACGCGGCGCAGCAATCGACCTGATCCTCGACCGAGGACGAGAAAACCGATCCCAGATCGTGTTCACCACCGCCCGCGGCCGCGACGCAGTGTTCTGGCAGTCACCCCGCACCCGCAAACAGGCCCGCCCGAACGTACGCACCCCCACCGCCCGCGCCGCCGGCCTGACCGATCTGACCATCGTCATCGACACGCACGAACGCTACCCCTACCGATTCACCGGCCAACAGGTCCACACCGTCTCCGCAGCCCTACCCTGCGGCGACTACGCACTGCGCGCCGGAGACCGACTCCTCGCCTCGGTCGAACGCAAATCGCTCCCCGACCTGGTATCCAGCCTGACCAACGGAAAACTGCGGTTCGCGCTCGCCGAACTCGCCGCACTCCCCCGCGCGGCAGTGGTGATCGAAGACCGTTATTCGGCGGTGTTCAAACTCGAGCGGGTCCGCCCGGCAGTCGTCGCCGACGCACTGGCCGAACTGCAGATCCGCTATCCGACCGTGCCGATCGTGTTCTGCGAGAACAGGAAACTCGCCGAAGAATGGACCTACCGCTATCTCGCCGCGGCCCGACACTGGTGCGACATCGACGACACCGACCACCACCCCCCCCC
>NZ_LRRH01000077.1 GCF_001646785.1 Rhodococcus phenolicus | reverse complement strand
GTGGTGATCGTTCGCCCCGGCCCGGTAGTCCGAGGTGACCTGCAGCGCCGGCGCATGCTTCGCGCCGATCGCCGTCAGGGACTCAACTACTCCCCCGTCGGCCATCGCCGGGAACAGCTGCTTGTTCAGCCCGAGCAGGAAGTCCGACAGCGGATGGTCTTCCTGGATCCCGTACTTCGCGAGGCGGCCGTCGTAATCGCCGTCAGCGATGGCCTTGCGCATGCTGAGGATGACGTCGACGAGCGGGTGATCCTCTTGAATGCCGAGCAGCGATGCCGTCCGTCCGGAGTAGTCGCCGCCGAGCAGTGCCCGCCAGCCGGTCGGATCGGACTGGGCGTCGAGAGACTTCGGGTCGCCCTTGAAGACCTTCCCTGCCTCGCTGCGCACAGTGCGGATGAGCCCGAACCCGAAGCGCTTGGCGACCTCCTGCAGGATGCGTTCGGAGCGTGGCCGCTTCGAGAGTGCACCCGGGATGTATGCCTCCCACCCGGTCTCGCCTTCGGCGTACCGCACGGGCCCGAGTGGGGTGCGCGCGAGAACACCGTTGCCGGCACCGTTCTTGATGATCGGCTGGGCGAGATCATCGATGGCACCGTTGGCGCGCTCACGCACACCACCATCGGCGTAGTGGACCCGCTGATACTGGCCGGTCTCCGCCTGCCGCTGGGCAGCTGCGGACGCCGACGACACGATCGCGTCGTTCTGCGCCTGCAGGTTCTGGTAGTGCACACGAACCTGGACGTCGGCGAATCGCTGCTGAGCGAGCCACTGCCGCATCGCCAGATCGGCGTCGTCCGTCTCCGCAACTACCTCGACAGTTCCGTCGGGGAGCTCCTTGACCGTGATCCCGAGGAGTTTCAGCTCGTCGATGGCGTCCTTGGTCAACGCCTCGGTGAGGATGACCTTCTCGTCCGGCGTCTCCTCGATTTTGCCTTGGAGAACGTCGAGAGCGGAGTGCGCCTCAGGCATGCCATCCTGACGGATCTGGGTGTTAACCAGATTCGGCACGAGTCCATAGCTGTTGACCAGAGTGAGGGCCTGCTCGTTCGTCAGACCCATCTGCATGGCCTGACGGAGCAGCTCGCCACGGTTTGCTTGGTACTGGCCAGTCAGCTCCTCGATCGTGGCACCTGCCTCGAGGCCCGTACGGGTCTGCGCCTCGAACTGATCTTTGAGGCCGGCCAACTGCTGATCGAGGCGAGCCTGCGTCGGAATCGACTTGTCGAGAGCGCCGTTGAAGTTCTCGATCTTGACGGCCGACCCATCGAGCCCGATGCCGACTTCGGAGATCGCGTCGTTGACCTTCTGGATCTCATCGTTGAACGCGGCCGACAGCTTGAGGTCGCCAGCGAAGTCGTTGAACCGGTCCTGGCCCCGATTCAAGGCGGGGATGAGCCGCTGCTCGATACCGTCAGCTCCAGCGTTCATGCCGTTCTGGATGGCTGCTCCACCCTCGCGAGCCTTGTCTGCGAAGTCCTGCAGGTCGTTCGCGACATCTCCGAAGTCGGGCATACCGGGGATGAGATCCGCGAGCGGCCCGAGCAGGCCGTCCATACCGGCGACGATCACGGAGAATGTTTCGAGCATGGACGCCGCCATGTCGGACCCGGACTTGGCGAACTCGCCGAATCCGCG
>NZ_LRRH01000076.1 GCF_001646785.1 Rhodococcus phenolicus | reverse complement strand
CCACTCCACGGGGCACTATCATCGGCGGGATCGTCGGCTGTATCGCCGCGTTCGTGCTCACCGTCGAAAAGTTCGCGCTCGCCGCCGATGCCACCTACATCCCGTCCTGCAGCATCAACTCGGTCCTCAACTGCGGCTCGGTGATGGGCACGGCGCAGGCGTCGGTGTTCGGACTCCCCAACTCGCTGCTCGGGATCGCCGGGTTCGCCGTCGTCGCCGCGACCGGGGCGGGGCTGCTGGCCGGCGCCCGGTTTGCCCGTTGGTACTGGCTGGGGTTGCAGGCCGGGGTCACCGCGGCGGTGGTATTTGTGCACTGGCTGGAGATGAGGGGGAAGAGGCGACCGAGTCGGCGAACGTGCATGTAGTCCTCCATACCCAATACTCTCCCGGCACCGTGTCGGGTGACGGTGATCGGTATGCCGATGGCCGCCTCCCCGTTGTCGGCTCGCCCGCATGGCGCTGCAACTGAGCGACGACACTGCTCCCACTTCACCACTTCACCACTTCACCTTCGGCTCAGGTCAACGTGTAGAGCTTCTGGGCGGTTGCAGCGTAGGCGGTGTCGTAATCGGCGGCGGTCAGGGCTTCGACGTCCCCGACGTAGGAGTTCTTCTGCCAGGTCTGTCCGTCTCGGCTGCGCCATGCATTCCCGTCCACGTCGACACCCCAGAGTGAGTTGTCGGGGCCGGCGGCGAGCAAGGTCAGGGCGGGGGCGTCGGGGACGGCAGAGAACGTTGTGGCGGTGTCGGTGCTGCGTTGGAGTCCGTCTGCGGTCACCGCCCACACGCCGGTGTCGGTGATCGCGAGAGAGGCGGCTGGAAGGGCTGCGCCGGAGGCCCAGGTCGTGCCACCGTCGGTGGAGGTGATCAGTCCGCTGGTGCCGTCGAAACCGATGAGGAGTGTGCCGTCGGTGGTCAGCGCGTGGAAGTCCACTTCACCGACTAGGGACTGCGCCGTCCAGTTCCGTCCGCCGTCGGTACTGGTCCGCAGCCCCAGCGGGTTGGGCGCCGAGCTGGATTTGCCGGGATGCCCGGAGGAGACGATGGTGTCGGTGCCCGCTACGCCGGTCAGTCCCATCAGGTCGTCGTCGGAGTCGCCGACCCGTTCGGTGTTCCCCGTGGATTCGATGGCGAAGAGCCCGGTGTGGGTGCCGGCGAGGACGGTTCCCTGAGCATTGATGTGGAGGCCGTGCAGGTGGTGGAGTTCGGGGGTCAGTTGCACTGTGGGCACTGACGGGGTGCGCGGTGGGGTCGGGTCCGGCGAGGAACACCCCGCCAGGGTGAGGGTGGTGACGCTCAGTGTGGACAGGGCGATGAGGAGGGTGCTTTTGCCAAGCATGGGGGCGTCTTTCTGCGAGTGTCGGTTCCCCGGATGCCGCTGCGGGGCTGAGTGATTGGTCGGGGCGGCCGGGTTTGCTGCCGGCCGTGGACAGGGTGGCTGCGACCACTGTCGGATCGGGTATGAGACCGAGGGGCGCCGATCATCAGATCGGAGTCACGTAGTCGGAGACGAACTCGGCGCGGAGCCATCCGACGAAGATTTCCCACTGACCGGTGACCAGGGCGGTACCCACGGCGATCAGCATGATCCCGCCGAAGACCTGGATCGTGCGGGCGTTGCGGCGCAACCATCCGACACCGCGCAGTGCGTGTGTGGAGCCGAATGCAAGCACGATGAACGGAAGCCCCAGGCCCAGGCAGTACGCAACGATCAGTGTCACGCCGCGGGCGGCGGTGGTGCCCTCGGTCCCGGCGGCGACCGAGAGAACTCCGGCGAGGGTTGGACCCAGGCACGGCGTCCACCCCAACCCGAAGACCGCACCCAGCAGGGGGGCACCGGCGAGGGTGGACCCGCGGCGCGGTGTCGGCCGGGTGTCCTTTTGCAGGGCGGGTATCAACCCGACGAACGCCAGCCCCATCGCGATGGTGACGACGCCGCCGAGTCGTTGGAGCAGTTCACGGTTGATCGCGAGCACGCCGATCACCCCGAAGACCGATGCGGTGGTGAGGACGAACACGACGGTGAACCCGCCGACGAATAGGGCGGCGGCGCCGGTGACGCGCCAGCGGCCGGCCCGCCTGTCAACGGACTCCGCCACGGTTGCCGCAGGCCGATCCGCGCCGGAGACTCCTGCCAGGTAGGAGAGGTATCCGGGGACGAGGGGAACACAGCACGGGGACGCGAAGGACACCATCCCGGCCAGCATGCTGGCACCGAGGGCCAGGATCATCGGCCCGGTCGCGGCGGCGGTGCGGAAACTGGTGCCGATACCGAGTGCGAGGTAGCTCATGGTTCCCTCGCGATGCGCTCGACTACCGGCTCGAGATCCTCCGCCGGAAGGGCTTTGAGGTAGACGGCGGCGACGCGGTGTTGCCGATCCAGGACGCGGGTGGACGGGATGACACGTCCCGCCACCGCGGCGAGGGGCATGCCGAGGTTTGGGTTCGGCGCGGAGGCGTGTGTGCCGATCATCGGTTCCTCGTTCTCGTGGATCAGCCGGGACGAGAAGCCCCGCGGACCCGAACATCATCTACTATCTATGTACGGAGATAGTAGATGGGGGTGGGTCGACGACCGTCCCGGCCCGGTCGGAGGAGCCATGCAGCAGTTGTTCTGGGGGCTCGCGATCCTGGCCTGCCCGATCGGGATGGGCCTGATGATGTGGATGATGATGCGGCAAGGCAAGGACGGGGCAAACTCGGACAAACCGGTCGACGACGCGACCGCACGGCAACTCCGGCAGATGCGTGAAGAACTCGACGCGCTCAAGGCCGAACGCGGCGAGCGGCCCGAACCGCGGGAGCCGTGATGTCGACGCCGGGTGCTGCGCAGGGAGGCGTCGGCGATGACTGAGCCGTGGATGCGGGCGTCCGACGCGGACCGGAGTCGAGTCGTCCTTGCCCTCGAACGCGAGGTCGGCACCGGCCGGTTGGCCCTCGGCGAGTACTCCGATCGGGTGGCGGCGGCGTACGGCGCGCGCACACTCGGGGAGCTCGCGGCGGTGACTCGCGACCTCCCGACCCTGCCCCCGGCGCCGCCCACCCCGGTGTGGCAACGCCGTGCGCCGATGCTCGCTGCTGTGGCGGCGGCGCTGGTCGGGCTGCCGGCGGCGTTCACCGGGTCCCCGGCCGCCTCTGCGATGACGGCGATGATGCCGGGGATGGGCTGCGGCTGAGGCGAACTCGGCTCACTCGTGGTCGGGATAGAGGAATCTGCGGGTGACCAGGTGTTTGGTATCGGCGAGGGTTTCCTCGCTGATCCTGCCGTGCTCGTCGAGGGTGAGCAGGACGTTGATCGACGCGGCCGGGTAACCGAGGGCGAGCCGTACCGGCTCGTCGCCGCGCGAGGTCCGCACCGCCAGCGGGGCGGTGCCGTCCGCGTACGGTTCCTGCGCGAGGAAAAAGTCCGCCGGAAGATCGAGCCGCATCGGATCCGGTGTGCCGGTCGTGGTGTCGCTGGTCACCGCCTCGTACACGGTGACGGTGCTGGCGGCGCGCAGCTGGGCGACCGCATCGGTGAGATCGGCGGCCGCGGGTGCCGGCGGCCACGCGATGAGCTCGCTGATCGTGCCCCCGCGCCAGCCGTCCGCTTCGGCGTGCAGGCTGAGCACATTGTCACCGTCGGTCCAGGCGGCCGGGGCGACGAAACACCCTCGCCCGCACCCGCGGAAGGACAACGCCCCGCCCTCGCCGTCGCCGGTGTCGAGCCGGCCGGTGAGAGCAAAGTCCTGATCCGGCTCGGGGGCGTAGTAATCACCGCGCCGCGGCGTGGACAACCGCACCACTGCCTGCCCGTCACTGGCGGCGACACTCACCCCGACCTGCCCGGCGAGTGTCCCGAGCGGAAGCACCGGGCCCTGCGGCACCGGAGGCGGCGGTTGTTGCTGCGCGCCACTGACCGGGGGCGAGGACACCAGCACCGCGCTGGCCGCCAGGACAATCACCAGGACCGCACTCTCGGCTCGCACCACCGTGGCGACGGCGGCGATTCGGCCCGGCGAGCGCAGCACCAGACGGCGCGCGCCGAGCGCCAGGCCGGCGGCGACGGTCACCAGGGCGAGTTTGACCAGCAGCACCCGCCCATAGGTGGTCGATACCAACGTGGGCAGCGGAATGAGCACCAGCATGCTCGCCGCCCCCGTGACCACCCCGGCGGCAAAGACCCATCCCGCCAGCCGCAGGTAACCGCGCAACACCCAGCGCACCGCCGCGGGCTCGCGCCGCCAGGCGATGACCGCCCGGGTCGTGTGCACCAACGCGCCGACCCAGAGGGCGGCGGCCGCGAGATGGACACCGGTCAGCGCAGCGCCCCACCCGGGCTCGGCGGTATCGGCATGCGAACGCACCCCCTCGGCGGCGACCACGAGCAACAGCGGCCAGATCGCCCAACGGCCCCGGCCGGCCGCGACGACGGCGAGCGTCACCAGCAGGCCCACAGCTTCCGCCGTCAACACTCGCCCCGCCCCGCCCTGCCACAGGACAAGGGCGGTGTCCGCGCTGAGAACAAGCCGGACCCCCAGGCCCACGACCCCGGCCAACCCGATCGCTGCCCCGGCCGCGACCTGGGACCGCAGCGCCGGGAGCGCCGGATTCTCCGCCCGCGCCGAGGAGGTGAATCGTTCACCGATCAGTCCGCCGAGCGCCACCGCCAACCCGCCGAAGAGCATCCACCGCAACACCGCATCCAGCCACGCGATCGTCTGACCGGCCTCGGATCCGGCGCCGGTCAGTGCAGTGCCGACCGCGAACCGAAAGTCTTGCTCGACCAGGTCGCCATCGATCCCGGTCACCTGCCAGCGCACCGTGTACGTGCCGGGCGTCAGCGCACCGGTGACCGGTGCAGTGACAGCGCGCCCGTCCTTGGCGGTGGTCGCCGCGCCCACCGGCAGGTCCCGACCGGCGCCATCGAGCACCCTGACCGGGTGTGGGCCGAGGGCGACGGCCTCGTTGAACAGCAGGGTGATCGACTGCGGCGGCTCCGATACCGCGGTGTCGGTACCGGGATCGGTGAACAGCAGCGTCGGGTGGGCGGCGGCCGGGCCGGCACCCCCGAGCGCCGCGGCGGCCAGCGCGACGAGCACCAGCACCACCCGGGCCAGTCCGCGGGTCAGGGACATCACGTCGAACCGACTCCGGCGCGCTCACCGAGAGCGCGCCGGAGTCCGGGGGTGAGCAGTGCGCCCGCGGCCGGATTGTTCACCGCTCTCGCTTCACGCTCATCTCGAATGGTCGATCGTCATCACATGTTCATGTTCGCGCACATGTCACACATCTGACCGCCCAACATCATCATCTGACAGCTCCACCAGGCCTGAAGGTTCGCCAGCATGTCCATCGTGAACTCCTTGCTCTCGTGCGCCCGGAGGACCCCTCCGGACTATCTACGATCTCCGTACGTAGATAGTATCTGGCGGTGGCGTCGCTCGACGCCCGGCACCCGAACGAGGATTCGCAGAGTCCGCGGAGCCCCTGGTGGGTGTGTTCGCCGCGAGCACCGCCGACGTACCCTTGAGACGCCGACAGTGGAGGTATGCAGTGCGTGTGCGTGGATTCGGGGAGCTCGAAGCGGTCGTGATGGATCGGGTCTGGGCCCGCGAGGGAGCGACGACGGTTCGGGAGATTTTCGATGAACTCGCCGAACACCGTGACATCGCCTACACCACGGTGATGTCGACGATGGACAACCTCCATCGCAAGGGCTGGCTCGCCAGGGAGAAGGCGGGCAAGGCCTTTCGGTACTGGCCCACGCTCACCCGCGAAGAGCACAGCGCCAACTTGATGCGCGACGCCTTCGACGGCGGCGGGCGCACCGACGTCGTGCTGGCTCATTTCGTCGATCGGATGAGTGACGAGGAGTCGGCCAGTCTCCGCGCGGCCCTGCAGCGCCTGAGCCCCGTCGAGGACGCGGGATGAATGTCGCCACCTGCCTGCTGCTCTACAGCTTCGTCGTCGCAGTCCTGGCCCCGCCGCTGCTGGTGCGGTTGACCCACCGCGGTGTTGCCCCGCGACTCGGGGTCACCGCGTGGATGGCAGCACTGGGCAGCGTGGTGCTGTCCTGGGTGGCCGCCGGGGCCTTCGTCGCCGCGGAGCTGGTGCTCACCGGAGCCCAACCGGGCCGGGCGCTACTCGGGTCGTGCTTTGCCACACTCCGCGACGGGGTCAGCGGCCGCGCCGGGATCGCCGTCCAGGCAGGGATCGTGTTGCTGTCGGTACTGACGATCCTGGCGGTCTTCCTGGTCGCAGGGCGGCTGTGCCGCCGTCTGCTGCGCATGCGCAGCTCCACACACGGGCATGCGCGAATGACCCGCATCGTTGGGCGCCGCGTCGCCGGTGTCGATGCCGTGGTCCTCGACGCCCCCGAGCGGGCCGCGTACTGCGTGGCGGGTAGACCGAACGCGATCGTGGTGACCAGCGCCGCACTCGACGCCCTCGATCGCCCCCAGCTCGACGCGGTCCTCACGCATGAACGCGCCCATCTGACCGGCGGCCACCTGCCACTACTCGCCCTGCTCCGAGGCCTTGCCGCCAGCCTGCCACGGATGGCGCTGTTCACGCTCGCCGAAACCGAAGTCGCCCGGCTACTGGAAATGTGTGCCGACGACTGCGCCGCACGCACCCATGGGTCACGCACCGTACTGACGGGGCTGATCGCACTCTCCGGCGGCGCTCCCCTGCCGGCCGGCGCCGTGGGCGCCACCAGCATCGCCGTGCTCGACCGTGCACAGCGACTGGCCTCCCCGTCCAGGCCCACCGATCGTGCCCGGACCCGGGCACTGCTCACCGCGGCGACCGCCCTCATCGCCACAGGACCGCTGGTCACCGGCCTACTGGCCGCGTCCGGTGTGATGCTGTGCGGTCCGATGCCCCTGTAAGGAGGGTGTTGCGTCCCCGAGTAGATCCGCGCGGACCGTGCCGTCGCCCGAGCCTGATCTCGCCGGGCCTGTTTGGTGAAGGTTCTCATCCTGGCGCGCTGACCGGGACACTTCTTGAGCGGACCGCCACCGGTGAGGCGATCTTCCGCGCTGCTACGACGGTCAGTCGTGCCGCCAGACCTTGACCGCGGACAGCAGCAGTAGCAGCACCAGGATCGGGATCAGCACGGCGCTGGGAACGACGCCGAGCAGGACTCCGCCGAGGATGGATCCGACGATCGAGCCGACGGACATCGCGATCACGAAGCGGCCGTTCGCTTTGAGGACGCCGAAGCTCTGGTCACGGCTGTATCGGGCGAAGGCGACGAGCATGGTCGGCAGCGACACGGCCAGCGACAGGCTGCCGGCGAGCTTGATGTCGACGCCGTAGAGCAGCACGATCGTCGGGATCAGCAGCTCGCCGCCGGCGACGCCCATCAGTGCGGCCACGATGCCGATCCCGAGGCCAGCGATCACGCCGGCGACCGCCCTCCACAGGGGTGAGAGTTCGAGGGTTCCGAGTTCCCCGAAGTGGCTGGCCGCCAGGGCGACCGCGATGAGCACGAGCAAGCCAGACAGGACCTTGTAGAGGGTCGCGGAGCGCATCTTCGTTGCCCAGGTCGCACCGACCCACGCACCGATGAGGCTGCCGCAGAGCAGATTGACCACGACGGACCAGTGCGGCGCCAGATCCACATACGGCACCGACACCAGGCGGGCCGGGAGTGCGGTCAGCACGACGATCAGGCTCATCGCCTTGTTCAGGATCACTGCCTGCAGCGCGACGAATCCGAACACACCGATCAGCAGCGGCAGCCGGAACTCGGCGCCGCCGAGCCCGATCATGCCCCCGAGCACGCCGATCACGGCGCCGGCGGCGACAGCGAGCGGGAGCGAACGCTTCACCGACCCCGTCGTTCCGATCGAGTCCTGAGCGGGTGACGTCATCGGTGGCCGCCCGGCCCCCGGCTGAGATTCATCCGCTCAATCTACTTCGGCCAGATGAGGCCGACATGGGCCGCCGATGTCCCCAGACCTTGCCGCGGGTCTCGTCGGTCATGTGACCGCCCACAAGCCTGCCTCTGGTAAAACCCAGTAGGAAATCAATGCGTGTTGCGACGACCGTTGGAATCCGCCGAGAAGGGTCAGGGCACAAGGGGCCCGCAAGCCCAAAGTGCGGGTGATCGGACTGATCAGATGTGCCCGCATTCCAGGGACGGCCCTCTCCAGGACGCGAAGTTCCCGAGGCGACGTGCTTACTCGCCTTTATCTGCCGGTGATACGGCGGCGTTGCGGAGACCCTCGCTGTGGTCAACCAGGGTCGGGCGTGCCGCAGCCGCTGTGGATTCTCGCGCCTCGGCATTGTCGCGGCCGTGCGCTTCCTCGCAGAGTTGCTGCTCAACGAGACGCCCCCTCGATGCGAAGGGGCTTTCTCGCTTCTGACCTGTGAGCGAACTCGACGAATATCTGCGTCTTGCCCACCGAACCCGTACCGGTTCATGGTGGTGTATGACCGAGAATCCGGGAACTCGCACGCTTTTGACGATCGGCGAGACGGTGATGCTGCATCCGCAGGGGATCTCGAAATTCAAGATTATCTCCATCGAGGACGGTGATGCCCTCATCGAGTCCTTGATGAACAGCCCCGGCACCTATCCGTTCCGGGTCCAGCTGAAGTTCCTCGTACCCGCGACCTGAGCCGCTCTGCCCCAGTTTCATCGGCCAGGGGACGATGAGGTTCCTGGCCTGACGAACGCTAGGCGCTCTTGAAGAGAGAGTTCTTCGTCGAGGAAGCCGGCACGATCCCCAGCCGCTGCAGCTCGGCACCGACACCGGTGACGTCACCGTCAGCTTGGTCGAGCACCTGCAGGCCCTTCTCCACGGCACGCCAATCCGCCGACAGGTCGAAGAATCCCAGGAGGTCGACGACCTCGGCCACCCACCGCTTCGCGCCGCGTCTGTCGCGTGGAAGCTGGTCATAGTAGATCGCCATGGCGTCGCTCACCGACTTCTTGCGCTGCCCCCACTTCTCACCCCTGCGGGCCGCGTCACCGCCGCCGACACCTTGTCCGGCACGAACCCCAGCCACGGCAAGGTGCACAGCGCCACCGCCAGGCCCAGACGGACCGCAGGGCCCCTGCCCTGCGGAGCAACGAACGCCAGATCAGCCGGGGTCAGCGTGAAGTACCGGAACAACTCCTCACGACTGATCTCCGGGAACTCCCGCAGGCGCTGCAACTCCTCGTCCGCGAATACCCGCGTCGCCACGAACCCCAGTCTCCAACACGCCGACCAACCTCATCGGCGCCAAGCCAAGCACCAACCACACCGGCCCGCAGCCCGAACCAAGAAATCGCCGCCGACCAGGCACTACGCGAACTTCGTTGTTTTTTGCGCCGTTACTACCGGGACCCCCACCCCGTGCCGCGTCCAGTAGACCCCGACTCGCTCGATGCCGTGCACGTCGTCGAAGTCGAGCAGTGCGGGCGGTCCCGGCGGCCGGGCTCGAGCGCAGCACCGACCTGGCGCGCACCTTCGCCCCGGTCGAGGGCGCACCCGCCGCCCTGATGCTGCTAACCGGCACCGGCGACGGCCTGTGGGCCATCGACGCCGACGGCTACGCCTGGCGCAGCCGGGACGGCGCAGCCTGGGAGCAGCGGGACTTCGTCGGGCAGGTGGAGGCGCTGTCCGCCACCGGATACGACACCGCCTACGCCGCCACGGCCGATGCCTTGTACACGTTGACCTGACGCGGCCGGGTCTGGCTGTGGGGCCACAGCAAACCGTAGGGCCCGGCACGCTTTGCGGCGTGCCGGGCCCTACCGTGTCGACCGCGCGAACGCGCCGACTCTCCATACTCATAACGAGGACAGGATGTTCTCCATCGTGGTGATCTCCTGCTGCTGGGTCTCGGCGATGGTGCCGGCCATGGCGACCGCGTCGGGATTCTGCCCGGAGTCGACTTCGGTCTGCGCCATCTCGATCGCGCCGCGGTGATGTTCGATCATTTGGGTCAGGAACAGGCGGGATGCGTCAACACCTTGGGCGTTCTGCAACGCGGCCATGTCCTCGGCCGACATCATCCCGCTCATGCCACCCATGGGTGCGCCGCCGGGCATCGGGGTTGACTGCATCGGCATGTCGTGGCCGGGCATCTCCATCCCGGGGGACGACATGGGCATGTTCGGAGTAGCCATCGGCATGCTGTTCGTTCCCATCGGCATGGTGGGCTGTCCCCAGTCGGCGAGCCAGCTCTGCAACTGCTCGATCTCCGGGCCCTGGGCGGCCTTGATCTGCTGGGCCAGTTCGGTGACCCGCGGGTCGATGCCCTCCTTCGCCAGGATGATGTCGCTCATCTCGATGGCCTGGCTGTGGTGCGGGATCATCTGCTGGGCGAAGGTCACATCCGCCTGGTTGTGGTCGGCGGACGCCTCGGCGGAGGCACTGGTGGTCACCGTCGCCGACGAGCTCGCCTGCGAGGCCTGATCGTTGCCCGAGTCACTGCAAGCGGCCAGGGTGAGGGCTGCGGCGACCGCCACCGCGCCGGTGGCCAGAGATTTCTTCCTCACGAGCACATTCCTTTCCGTCGTGTACACCGCTGGCTCCGCGGTGGCGGCGCCGAACGCGTTCCCCCAGGGGGACGACAAACCCGGTCCCGGCCCGGACACACTCCTCGCCTCGGGACGCGGACCGCTGCCTGCGCCGGAGCGGCGATACGCCCTCTACGGTGCGGCCGATCGGGTCGGCCGGTGTACCTCGTTCGGATCCGAGCCTGGCAGCTGCACCCCGCGATAACCCGGACCTTTCTGTGAAGATTTCTTGAAGAACCCCCGCGGCGGGCCCGCGGCCCGCGAGCCCGCAGGCCGGGCCACACGGCACACCTCGATGATGCTGCGCGACGGCTGCCCCATTTCTTGAGCGGATCTACACGCAACCGCACCGGGATCCATATGTGCGGCGAGCACGCTGGACACCGGCGACAGGCGGTTCCTGCGGTACGGCTCCGCGTCGGCGTGGCCACCCGTCCGGGAGAGTGTCAGCGGTCATGTAATTCCTCAGGTTGAGGGGTTGGTCCGTCACGTAATTGGATCTGTCGCACTTTCCGTGAAGGTCCTGGCGTACCCCTGATCAGGGACGATTCCGTATAGACCAAGATCGTCATGGTGTGACCTTGCGCCCCTGACAGCACTACTGCCGCATCTGACCGGCGTCGTCGTCGACGCAGTCCGCCTCGCCG
>NZ_LRRH01000075.1 GCF_001646785.1 Rhodococcus phenolicus | reverse complement strand
TTGGGTGAGATCGAATCGGTGCTGCGGAAGCAGGACACGGTCGGTCAGGTTGCTGTCGTGGTGCGCGAGGACGCGCATCTCGGCGAGCAGCTGGTCGCCTACCTCGTGCCGGACCGTGAGGGCGCTCTCGACCTCGACGCCGTGAAGAGTTCTGCGGCACAGGGTCTTCCGTCGTACATGGTGCCGACCGCGTGGGTGGTGCTCGAGGCGTTGCCGCTCAACATCAACGGCAAGCTCGATCGCAAGGCGCTGCCCGCTCCGGTGTTCGAGGCCGTGGCCTTCCGTGCTCCGGTCACCCCGGTCGAGCAGACGGTGGCTGCGGTGTTCGCGGAGGTGCTCGGGGTCGAGCGGGTCGGGTTGGACGACGATTTCTTCGCGCTCGGTGGTAATTCGCTGGTGGCGACGCAGGTGACGGCGCGGTTGGGTGCTGCGTTGGATGCGCAGGTGCCGGTGCGGATGGTGTTCGAGGCGTCGACGGTGGCGGGGTTGGCCGCTGCGGTGGAGTCGCATGCGGGTTCGGGTGCGCGGGTGGCGCTGTCGGCGCGTCCGCGTCCGGAGCGGGTGCCGTTGTCGTTGGCGCAGCAGCGGATGTGGTTCCTCAACCGGTTCGACAGCGGCACCGCGGTGAACAACATCCCGGTGGCGTTGCGTCTGAGCGGAGAACTCGACGTCGCCGCCCTCGCCGCCGCGGTCACGGACGTGATCGCGCGCCACGAGGTTCTGCGCACCTGCTACCCGGAGATCGACGGGGTGGGTCGGCAGGTGGTGCTGCCGGTCGCCGAGGCTCCTGTCCTGCAGATCGTGCGAATCAGCGCAGACAGCGTCACGGAGAGCGTTTCCGAACTGATCGGCACCGGCTTCGATGTGACCATCGAGGTACCGTTCCGCGCTGCGCTCCTCGAACTGTCGTCGGAGGAGCGGATACTGGTTCTGGTGGCGCATCACATCAGCGCCGACGGTTTCTCGATGGGTCCGCTCGCCCGCGACGTGATGGTGGCCTATGCGGCACGATCTCGCGGCGGGGCGCCGTCGTGGGCGCCGCTCGAGGTGCAGTACGCCGACTTCGCATTGTGGCAGCGCGAAGTGCTCGGCGACGAGAACGATCCGGAGTCGCTGATCTCCGCTCAGCTCGCCTACTGGTCCGAGGCTCTCTCCGGGACGCCGGACGTGCTGGATCTGCCGACGGACCGGCCTCGTCCGGTGCAGGCGACCCATCGCGGCGACACCCACCGTTTCGTACTGCCGGCAGACGTGTTCGCCGCCGTCGAGGCGTTCGCCTCGGAGCAGTCGGCGACTCCGTTCATGGTGGTGCACGCAGCGTTCGCGGTGCTGCTGGCGCGGTTGTCGGGAACCGAGGACATCGTGATCGGCTCGCCGGTCGCCGGCCGCGGCGAGGCCGCACTCGACGACCTGGTCGGCATGTTCGTCAACACCGCGGTGCTGCGCACGATCGTCGACGGCTCGGAGTCGTTCCGCGATCTGCTGGGCCGCGTCCGGGAAGGCGACCTCGGAGCATTCGGTCACGCGGATGTTCCGTTCGAGCGTCTCGTCGATAAGCTGGATCCGGTTCGGTCGCAGGCGCATTCGCCGATCTTCCAGGTGGTCCTGGCGTTCCAGAACCTTGCGTCGGGAACGTTCGAGCTCGGAGATCTGTCGGTGGCACCGGTCGAGGCCGACGCCCGCATCGCGAAGTTCGACCTTCAGCTCACCGTCGTTCCGGGCGAGCGAAGTGACGGGGGAACCGGCGGGGTGCCGGCGATGTTCGACTACGCGACCGACCTGTTCGACGACTCGACGATCGCGGCGTTCGCGGACCGCTTCGTGCGGCTGCTCGAAGCTCTGACCCGGTCCCCGGAGCGGCCCGTCGGCGACGCCGACCTGTTCGCTCCGGGTGAGCTCGACGGGCTCCTGGCCCACACCGGTCCGGCCGGTCCGGAGCCGCGCACCCTGCCCGGCCTCATCGCCGCGGCCGTCGCCGCGAACCCCGACGGTATCGCGGTCCGTTGCGAGGATCGGGAGCTGACCTACCGGGAACTGGACGAACGGTCGTCGCAGCTGGCCCGCGTGCTGTTGCGCCGGGGTATCGGTGCCGAGCAACTCGTTGCCGTCGCGATTCCGAGGTCGATCGAATCGGTGCTCGCGGTCTGGGCCGTGACGAAGACCGGTGCCGCGTTCGTCCCGGTGGATGCGAACTATCCGGCGGACCGGATCGAGCACATGGTCACCGATGCACAGGCCACGACCGGCCTGACCCTGGCGCGCCACGTGCGGGCGCTGCCCGGGGACACCGACTGGCTCGTCCTCGACGATGCCGGGCTGCAGACCTCGATCGAGGAGGAAGCGGCGACCCCGGTGGCCGAGACCGAACTGCTCCGGCCGATCCGGGTCGGCCAGGTGGCGTACGTCATCTACACGTCCGGTTCCACGGGCAAGCCGAAGGGCGTGTCCGTCACGCACGCCGGGCTGCACAACTTCTGTGTGGAGCAGCGCGAACGGTACCGTCCCGGCCCGGACTCCCGGATCCTGCACGTCTCGTCGCCGAGTTTCGACGCGTCGATGCTCGAGCTGCTGCTCGCGCTCGGTGCGGCGTCGACGATGGTGGTGTCGCCCGCCACCGTGTTCGGTGGTGCGGAACTGGCGGAACTGATTCGCCGCGAACGGGTTTCGCATGCGTTCATCACCCCGTCGGTGCTGGCGTCGATGGATCCGGCCGGCCTGGATTCGCTCCAGCACCTGGTCGCCGGTGGCGAAGCGGTACCCGCCGACGTCGTGGCGCGCTGGTCGCACGGCCGGTCGCTGTACAACGGCTACGGCCCCACCGAGACCACGATCATGGCCAACATCTCGGAACCGATGGTTCCGGGCGCGCCGATCACGATCGGCGGCCCGATCCGCGGGATGCGGGAGGTCGTGCTCGACGGGCGGCTGCGCCCGGTTCCGGTCGGCGTCGTCGGTGAGCTCTACATCTCGGGTATCCAGCTCGCGCGGGGCTACCACGCCCGTGGCGCGCTGACCGCCGACCGGTTCGTCGCCGACCCGTACGGCGCGCCCGGCGAACGGATGTACCGCACCGGTGACGTCGTGCGGTGGACGCCGGACGGCGAGATCGCCTACGTCGGCCGCAGCGACCACCAGGTGAAGATCCGCGGTCTGCGGGTCGAACTCGACGAGATCGACACTGTGCTCGTCTCGCACGAGAGCGTGGACTTCGCGGCGACCGTCGGTCACGACACCCCGACCGGCGGCACGGCCGTCGTGTCGTACGTCGTACCCGCCGCCGGCGCCGTGGTGGACTCCGACACGCTACGGGAGTTCGCGGCGACCTCGTTGCCGGCGCACATGGTGCCGGCGGTCGTGATCGCGCTGGACACGATCCCGCTGACCCCCGTCGGCAAACTGGATCGCCGGGCGCTGCCGGAACCGGTGTTCGAGGCGCGGGCGTTCCGTGCGCCGTCGACACCGATCGAGGAGATCGTCGCGGGGGTCTTCGCGGATGTGCTCGGCGTCGACCGGGTCGGTGCCGACGACGACTTCTTCGATCTCGGCGGCAACTCGTTGATCGCGACGCAGGTCGCGGCGCGGCTCGGTGCTGCACTCGACACCACGGTGCCGGTCCGCGAACTGTTCGAGGCGCCGGCCGTCGCGGCGCTCGCGGCCCGGCTGGAAAGCCTCGCCGGTGGTGGGGGGCGCGCTCCGCTCGTCGCCGGTGCGCGCCCGGAGATCGTGCCGCTCTCGCTCGCCCAGCAGCGGATGTGGTTCCTGAACCGGTTCGACCCGGCATCCGGGTCCTACAACATCCCGCTGGCGATCCGGTTGTCCGGCGCACTCGACGTCGCGGCGTTGCAGGGCGCGGTCGGCGATGTGATCGCCCGGCACGAGATCCTCCGCACCGTCTATCCCGAGCGGGACGGCAGCGGGCACCAGGTGGTGCTGCCGGTCGCCGATGCGCTTCCGGATCTGACCCCCGAACGGGTCGGTGCGGACGAACTACCCGATCGGGTACGTGCTCTGGCATCGGCGGGATTCGACGTGACCGACGCCGTTCCGGTCCGGACCGGGTTGTTCGCGGTCGGGGAGACCGAGCACGTCCTCGTCCTCGTCATGCACCACATCAGTGGCGACGGCTTCTCGCTCGGCCCGCTGACGCGTGACGTCATGGTCGCGTACACCGAGCGGGCCGCGGGGCGCCTGCCCGTGTGGGCGCCGCTGCCGGTGCAGTACGCCGATTTCGCGTTGTGGCAGCGGGAAGTGCTGGGCACCGAGGACGATCCGGACTCGCCGGTCTCCGGTCAGCTCGGCTACTGGCGCGAGACGCTCGCCGGACTGTCCGGCGATCTCGAGCTGCCCACGGACCGGCCGCGGCCGGCGATGCCGTCCATGGCGGGCGGCTACCACGCGTTCACGCTCGAACCGGAACTGCATCGCGGACTGACCGAACTCGCCCGCGCGCACAACACCTCGATGTTCATGGTGGTGCACGCGGCACTGGCCGTGCTGCTCGCACGGCTCACGGGCGGGCGCGACATCGCGGTCGGCACGGGTGTCGCGGGACGCGGCGAACCCGAACTCGACGATCTGATCGGCATGTTCGTCAACACCCTGGTGCTGCGTACCGATGTCGATCCGTCCCGGCCGTTCGGTGATCTCGTCGATCGGGCACGGGAAACGGACCTGTCGGCATTCGCGAACGCGGACGTGCCGTTCGAGCGGCTCGTCGAAGTCCTCGATCCGGCACGGTCCTCGGGACGTCACCCGTTCTTCCAGGTGATGTTGTCGCTGCAGAACTTCCGGCCGGTGTCCTTCGAACTGCCGGGGCTGACGATCAGCGGCCTCGATACCGGAGAGGTCGCAGCCAAGTTCGATCTGATGCTCACCCTGGAGGGCACCTACGACGAGGCGGGCGAGCCGGACCGGCTGATCGCCGGATTCACCTACGCCACAGACCTGTTCGAGGCCGCGACCGTCGAACGGTTCGCCGAGCGGTTCACCCGGATCGTGGAGGCGGTCGTCGCGAAACCCGACGTGACGGTGGGCGACATCGACATTCTGGGTGCGGCCGAGCGGGCGCAGTTCCAGCCGCGTCCGGCGGACACGGAGACCGAACCGGGTGCGGCCGCCCGCAACCTGGTGTCGGTGCTGATGTCCACTGTCGAGTCCGACCCGGAGGCTCCGGCGGTGGCGGACGGTGAGGGCGAGGTCTCCTACGCGGCGTTGGATGCGCGGTCGTCGCGAGCGGCCCGGTACCTGCTCGGGCGCGGTGTCGGCGCCGGAAGCCGGGTGGGCATCCGGTTGCCGCGCTCGGTGGAGCGCGTCGTCGCGGTGTGGGCCGTCCTCAAGACGGGTGCCGCGGTCGTCCTTCTCGACGATGCCGAGACAGGAGTCGAGTCCGGTGCCGATGTCGTGCTCGGTGCCGCCTCGGGCACCGCGGCCCCCACGGTCGATCTCGACGATCCCGGCACGGTCTCGGCGATCGAGGCGGAGGCGGCGACGCCGGTGACCTACGCCGATCTGGCGCGGCCGATCCAGGGCGGCGATCCGGCGTTCGTGCTCGGTGCCGGTACCGGCCGGGAACGGATGATCGGTCACGCCGCCGCAGCGGACACCGCGGCCCGGCTCGCGGCCCGCGCCGGCGTCGACTACGAGTCCCGGACCCACGTGCACGGGCCCGCCGGTTCGGAGGCCGCGGTGCTCGAGCTGGTGGCGGCCGTCACGGCCGGCGCCGCCCTGGTGGCGCCGCAGGAGCGAGCGGCCTCGTTCGACGACGAGCTCGCCGATCAATGGGTGACCCATCTGTTCGTCGGGTCACAGGGCGCACCCCGGTTCGACGACGGAGTCCCCGAGGACCTCGCGGCGGTCGTGTTCGTGGACGTGCAGCCGGAACCGGGCTACGCGGACCTGCTCGGTGACGACGGTCCGGAACTGTTCACCGATGTCGTGGTCGCCGAACGGGCGGACGCCACCGCCTCCGAGAGCGGCTCGTTCGTGGAGTGACGACCGGAACCCGGACACGCGGCGGCCCCGTTCCGGGCCGCCGCCAGGTCGCGATCGTGTAACGAATCGCGTTCCGGCGAGGGTATAGAGTTGACGCTTTCGTGCACGCATCAGCCAGATGTGGGGCCGGAGCGCCGGCTCGTACCATGGAGCGGGTTTTTGGGTCGATAGACGAGAGAGCCCCGAGTCGCGCCGCGACCGAGGTTCTCCTGTCCTGGGCATGAGGGGTTGTTAACGAATGACGGCTGATGAGACCGGTGCCAAGGCTGCAGGCGGGGCACGCCGCAGGACCGGTTCCAGCAGGCCGGCTCGTCGCCGCCGCACACGTGCGCTCACGCTCCCTCAGCTGCTCGCCGCGGCGGTGGAGACGGACCCGACGGCCACCGCTGTCGTTCTCGGCGACCGTCGTCTGACCTACGGCGAGCTCGACGAGCAGTCCTCGCGCCTGGCGCGCGTGCTCGTCGCGCGCGGCGTGCGGCCCGAGACCTTCGTCGCGCTCGGCCTGACCCGTTCGATCGAGTCCGTGCTCGCCTGGTGGGCCGTCGCCAAGACCGGCGCCGCGTTCGTGCCGGTGGACCCGACCTACCCGGCCGACCGCATCGAACACATGGTCACCGACTCCGGTTCGCGTTTCGGCCTGACGGTCTCCGCCCACCTCGACCGCCTGCCCGACTCGGTCGACTGGCTCGTACTCGACGGTGCGGAACTCGCCGCCGAGTGCGCCGCGGTATCCGGCGCGCCGGTCACCTATGCGGACCGGATCGGATCGCTGTCCGTCGACAACACCGCGTACGTCATCTACACCTCCGGTTCCACCGGACTGCCGAAGGGCGTCGCCGTCACCCACGGCGGCCTGTCGAATCTGTCGGCCGAGCAACGCGACCGATTCAAGATCGATTCATCTTCCCGCACGATGCATTTCGCGTCGCCGAGCTTCGACGCGTCGATCCTCGAACTGTTGCTCGCGATCGGTGCCGGAGCGACGATGGTGATCGTGCCGCCGACGATCTACGGCGGCGACGAACTCGCCGACCTGCTGCGGCGGGAGGGGGTCACCCACGCCTTCATCACCCCCGCCGCGCTCGCGTCGATGGACCCGGCCGGGCTGGACGGACTGCGCGCGGTCATGGTCGGTGGTGAGGCCTATCCCACCGAGCTGATGGCCAAGTGGGCCGGCGACCGCGACTTCTTCAACGTGTACGGGCCGACCGAGACGACGGTCCTCGCCACCAGCAGTGATCCGCTCGCGGCGGGCGGGCCGATGCCCATTGGTGTCGCACTGCGCGGCGTCTCGGCGCACGTCCTCGACGGTCGCCTCAACCCGGCGCCGATGGGTGTCGCGGGTGAGCTCTACCTGTCCGGACCCGGCGTCGCACGCGGCTACCACCGGCGCCACGGACTCACCGCCGAACGTTTCGTCGCGAACCCGTTCACGGGTGAGCCGGGCGCCGGCGAACCCGGTGCACGCATGTACCGGACCGGCGATGTCGTGCGCTGGGTCGAGGGTCCCACCGGGCCGGTCATCGAGTACGTCGGCCGCAGCGACTTCCAGGTCAAGGTCCGCGGTTTCCGCATCGAACTCGGCGAGATCGACGCGGCTCTCGCCGCCCACGACTCCGTCGAGTTCGCCGCGACCGTCGGACACTCGACCGCGACCGGTGTGACCACGCTGGTCTCGTACGTGCTTCCCGCGGCCGGATCGGCGATCGACCAGGACGCCCTCAAGGAATTCGTGGGCCGGACGCTCCCGTCCCACATGGTGCCCGCCGCGGTGATGATCCTCGACGAGATCCCCCTGACCGGCAGCGGCAAGCTGAACCGGAAGGCGTTGCCGGAACCGGTGTTCGAAGCCAAGGAGTTCCGAGCCCCGTCGACCCCCACGGAAGAGGCGGTCGCGGCGGTCTTCGCCGACCTGCTCGGCGTCGAACGTGTCGGCGTCGACGACGACTTCTTCGAGCTCGGCGGCAACTCCCTGATCGCCACGCAGGCGGTCGCCCGTCTCGGGGCCGTGGTCGACACACGGATACCGGTGCGGGACCTGTTCGAGTCCTCCACCGTCGAAGCGTTCGCCGCCCTCCTCGACTCCCACACCGGCGACACCGGGCGTCTCCCGCTCGAACCGCAGGAGCGCGGCACCGTCGTCCCGCTGTCGCTCGCGCAGCAGCGGATGTGGTTCCTCAACCGTTTCGACACGACATCGACGGTCAACAACATCCCGCTGGCGATCCGGCTCACCGGCGACCTCGACGTCGCGGCACTGCGCGCGGCGATCGCGGACGTCGTCGAGCGGCACGAGATCCTGCGGACGATCTACCCCGAACTCGACGGCACCGGGCACCAGGTGATCCTCCCCACCGCGGAGGTGGTCGACGAGCTCACCCCCGTCCAGTCGGCGAGCGACGAGATCCTCTCGGACGTCATCGATTTCGTCGACGACGGATTCGACGTCACCTCCGGTGTCCCGATGCGGATCCGCCTGTTCACCCTCGGCGGCGACGAGCACGTGCTCGTTCTCGTCGTGCACCACATCAGCGCCGACGGCTCGTCGATGGCTCCCCTGACCCGCGACGTCGTCACGGCGTACGCGGCCCGGAGCGCCGGGTCGGAGCCGGCATGGGAACCGCTGGCGATCCAGTACGCGGACTTCGCGCTGTGGCAGCGCCGGGTGCTCGGCGCCGAGGACGATCCGTCCTCGCTCATCGCCGGGCAGCTCGACTACTGGAAGACCACGCTCGCCGGCCTGCCCGACGAACTCCTCCTGCCGACCGACCGACCCCGTCCGCAGACCGCGTCGAACGCCGGTGCGATGTACCGCTTCCCGATCGACACGGATCTCGTCGCACGTCTCGAGACGGTGGCCGCCGCCGAGCACGGAACACTGTTCATGGTGGTCCACAGCGCACTCGCCGTGCTGCTGGCCCGGCTGTCCGGGACCGAGGACATCGCGATCGGCACCCCCGTCGCCGGCCGCGGCGAACAAGCGCTCGACGACCTGGTCGGCATGTTCGTCAACACCCTCGTACTCCGGACGCAGGTGGCGTCCACGGCCACCTTCGCCGAGCTCGTCGCACAGGCCCGCGAGACCGACCTCGGTGCGTTCGGGCACGCCGACCTGCCGTTCGAACGACTCGTCGAGGTGCTCAACCCGGGCCGGTCGCAGTCCCGGCACCCGCTGTTCCAGGTGGCGCTGTTCTTCCAGAACCTCGAGGAGGCGCACCTCGACCTCCCGGGCCTGCGAGTCGAGGGACTCGACGCCGGTGCGACCACCGCACGCTTCGACCTGCAGCTGACCATCGCCACCGACACCGACGGCGGCATGGTCGGCATGCTCACCTATGCCACCGCGCTGTTCGACGAATCGTCGGTCGTGGCGATCTCGGAGCGACTGCTCCGCATCCTCGACGCGGTCTCCACCGATCCCGCGGTGACCGTCGGCGACCTCGAGATCCTCGGCGCCGACGAGCGCAGCGTCCTGCTCGACACGTGCAACGACACCGGGTTCCCGGTCGAGGACCGTCTCCTGCTCGACGGCTTCGACGCGCAGGTCGCCCGCACACCGGACGCGACCGCGCTCGTGTACGAGGGCCGTGAACTCACCTACGCCGAGTTCGATGCCGAAGTCAACCGGCTTGCGCGGCAGCTGATCTCCCTCGGCGTCGGGCCGGAGTCCCGGGTCGCGCTGGCCATGCGCCGATCCGTCGAACTCGTCGTCGGCATGTACGCGGTCGTCCGTGCGGGTGGCGCCTATGTGCCCGTGGACCCGGACCACCCTGCCTCGCGCACCGAGTACATCCTCGACGCCGCCGAACCCGTGTGCGTGCTCAGCACCGAACGCGACGGTGTCACGCTGCCCGCACACATTCCGGTCCTGCACCTCGACACCCTCGATCTCGCGCACCTGCCGGCGACCCCGGTCACGCCGGCCGAGCGGACCGCGGCGCTGCGCCCCACGAACACCGCCTACGTCATCTTCACCTCCGGATCCACCGGCCGCCCGAAGGGTGTCGCGGTCCCACACGGCGCGATCGCGAACCAGATGGCCTGGATGCAGGGTGAATACGAGCTCACCGGGGCCGACGTCTATCTGCAGAAGACCGCCACCACCTTCGACGTGTCGCTGTGGGGCTTCTTCCTGCCGCTGCGGGTCGGTGCGACCCTCGTCGTCGCGACCCCGGACGGCCACCGCGACGCGGAGTACGTCGCCCGCACGATCCGCGAACTGTCGGTCACCGTCACCGATTTCGTGCCGTCGATGCTGGCGGTGTTCGTGTCCTACGCCGACCCGGCCGACCTGGTGACACTGCGCGACGTGTTCGTCATCGGTGAGGCGCTGCCCGCGCAGACCGCGCACGCGTTCGCGTCCGTCTCGCAGGCCGGACTGCACAATCTCTACGGACCGACCGAGGCCGCGGTGTCGATCACCTACCGGCAGGCCGCACTCGACGACGCCGGCTCGGTCCCGATCGGTGTGCCGCAGTGGAATTCGAAGGTGTACGTGCTCGACGGCCGGCTGCGGCCCGTTCCGCTGGGTGTCGCGGGTGAGCTGTATCTGTCGGGCGTGCAGCTGGCACGCGGATACCACGGCCGGGTCGACCTGACCAGCGACCGTTTCGTCGCCGATCCGTTCGGTGCCGCCGGCGATCGCATGTACCGCACCGGCGACCTCGTCCGATGGGTCCGGACCTCGACCGGTGCGCCGGAGCTGGTGTACATCGGCCGCACCGACTTCCAGGTCAAGTTCCGCGGCCAGCGCATCGAACTCGGCGAGATCGAGACGGCGGTCCTCGCCGACCCCACCGTCATGTCCGCATCGGTGCAGGTCGTCGCCACCCCGACCGGCGATCAGCTCGTCGCCTACCTCGTCGCCGAGGCCGGCGCCGACATCGACGAGGAGGCGTTGCTCGCCGGACTAGGCAAGAGCCTGCCGTCGTACATGGTGCCGGCGGCCACCGTCGTGCTCGACGAGTTCCCGCTCAACGCGTCCGGCAAGCTCGACCGCAAGGCGCTGCCCGAGCCGGTGTTCGAGACCCGCGAGTTCCGTGCCCCCACCACGCCGGTGGAGGAGATCGTCGCCGCCGTGTTCGGCGACGTGCTCGGTGTCGAGCGTGTCGGTCTCGACGACGACTTCTTCGCGCTCGGCGGCAACTCCCTGATCGCGACCCAGGTCGCCGCGCGGCTCGGCGCCGCCCTCGAAGCCCGCGTTCCGGTCCGGGAACTGTTCGAATCGTCCTCCGTCGAGGCTCTGGCCGCCCGGCTCGAATCGCACGTCGGTGCCGGTGGCCGGGCGGCGCTCACCGCGCAGGCGCGGCCGGAGCGGATTCCGTTGTCGCTGGCGCAGTCCCGGATGTGGTTCCTGAACCGTTTCGACCCGGATTCGACCGCCTACAACCTGCCGACCGCACTGCGGATCCGTGGCGCACTGGAGGTCGAGGCGCTGCGCGCGGCGGTCGCGGATGTGGTGGCACGGCACGAGTCGCTGCGCACCGTCTACCCGGAGACCGGCGACGGGCCGGTGCAGGTGATCCTGCCCGCCGGACGGGCTGCCGTCACGATGGACGTCGTCACGGCCGACGAGGACCGGGTCGCCGACGCGATTGCTCGTTTCGTGGGGCAGCCGTTCGACGTGACCACCGAGATTCCGCTCCGTGCACAGGTATTCGAAATCGGTGCCGACGATTTTGTCGTCGTCACGGTCGTCCACCACATCTCCGCCGACGGCTCGTCGGGCGGACCGTTCGTGCGCGACCTCATCACCGCGTACACGGCCCGGGTCGGCGGCGGGGTGCCGCCGTGGGAACCGTTGGCGGTGCAGTACGCGGACTATGCGCTGTGGCAGCGGTCGGTGCTCGGGTCCGAGGACGACCCGGAATCGCTGATCTCCCAGCAGATCCGTCACTGGTCCGCCGCGCTGGCGGGTCTGCCGGATCAGTTGGAGTTGCCGGCGGATCGTCCGCGTCCGGCGGTGCAGTCGACTGCGGGTGCGCGGGTGGATGTGGTGGTGCCGGCGGCGTTGCACGGGGATCTGGTGCGGTTGGCGC